>CAVRWY010000012.1:0-7935 GCA_963725045.1 uncultured Gemmatimonadales bacterium | reverse complement strand
CCCTCCTGCGCCGAGGTTAGGCTGGAGCGGGGAAGCGTGCAAGTGGACGGGCGGAGAACATCTACCCCACCCGCACTACCAGCCCCTTCAGGTATCCCGCTTCGGGAAACGCGAGCGCCACTGGATGATCCGATGCTTGCGTGAGGCGCCGCACGATCCAAGCGTCGCGGCGCGCGTCGAGCGCGGCATCGGCGACGATCTTCTGGAACAGATCGGCGGGCATGAGTCCCGAGCATGAGAACGTGAAGAGTGTACCGCCGGGACGGAGCAGCTTAAACGCGAGCAGATTGATGTCCTTGTATCCGCGGGCCGCTCGCTCCACCTGCGCCTTCGACTCCGCGAACTTCGGCGGATCCAGGATGATCGTATCGAACGAGCGACCTTCGTCCCGGTAGCGACGCAGCATGCTGAAGACGTCGGCTTCTATCAGCTCCATGCGATCGGCGACGCCGTTCAATTCCGCGATCTTCTCGGCGAGCTCGAGCGATGGAAGGGAAGTCTCCACGTTCGTTACCTGCACAGCGCCGCCCACGAGCGCGTGCACCGCGAATCCTCCGGTGTACGCAAAGGCATTCAGAACTTCGCGGCCGCGCGCTATCTCTCCCACCCGCATCCGATTCTCGCGCTGATCGAGGTAGAAGCCGGTCTTGTGCCCTTCGCGCACGTCGACGAGAAAGCGGCACGCGCCCTCTTGGATCTCGACGAGCGCGGGCGGATCCTCCCCGGCCATGCATCCGGTGCGCGGCTCGAGCCCTTCCTTCCCGCGCACGTCGGCATCGGAGCGCTCGAAGATTCCGCGCGGCGACATCGCCGCCTCCAGCGCCGCCGCGATTTCCCCACGCCAGCGCTCGCATCCCGCCGCCAGGATCTGCACGACGAGGAACTCCCCGTACCGATCGACGTGAAGTCCGGGAAGCCCATCGGACTCCGCGTGCACCAGGCGCACCGCTTGTCCGGGCGCGCGCGCTGCATCCCCACGCCGCGCGATTGCCGCATCGATGCGCCGCCGAAAGAATGCGGCGTCGATCTCTTCTTCAGGATCGAAGCTCCACATGCGCACGGAGATTTGCGATTGCGGCGACCACGCCCCGACGCCGAGCGCGCGCCCGTCGGCAGAGGTGACGTGCACGCTCTCACCGTGGCCCGGATCTCCCTCCAGGCCCGTGATGGCGCCGTGGAAGATCCAAGGATGTCGATTGCGAACGGATTTCTCGCGCCCGGGGGCGAGACGGACGGTGTTCAGGGAGTGGAGTTCCAGATGTCGCGGTGGAGATACCATTGTCCGTCGATGTGCTTCCACACCACGAGGTACTTCCCGCGTTCGATCGTTTCCTTCTCCGCACCCACCGCGGAGTAGATGCCGGTCTCGATCGCGGTATTCCCGTGCAAGTCGATCTCGCGAGTCACCAGCTCGAGCCCCTTCATCGTCGCAACGGCGCCGGCCCACATCGCCTGAGCCGCTTCGCGTCCTTGCACGAGCAGCTGCTGGGGCGGGAAGAGCTCCGCATCCTTGGTGTAGAGCGCGGCCATCCCAGCGGCGTCCCCCTTGGCGAGCGCCGCGGCCAGCTCCTCATTCCGCTTCGCGATCGCGCCCCGTACCACTTCCAGTTCCGAAGAGGGCTCGGAGGGCGGAACGACGGCGAACGCCACCGATGCCAGGGAGCCGGCACAGGCGAGCCCGAGAACGGCGCGACGAAACGACTTCATGCTGTTCCCCTTCATGCGAGACCGTGCGCTTTCTTGATCCGTTCGATCTGACGCAGATGAACTCGGTCGTGTCCCGCGATCATGCGGAACAGGCGATCCACCGTTTCCTGGCCACGCTCTTCGTGCTTTCCCCATCGCTGCATTTCCGCAGGGCTGAGCGAGCGCAGCAGCCGCAGATTGCGGCGACGAAATACGCGCAGCTCTTCCAGCAGCTCCTTGCCGCTGCCGGAGTCCGAGCGCAGCTTCTCGGACCAGAGATCTTGGTCGTAGCTCTGGATCGGCGGCTGCTCTTGGGCGACGATCATGCGAATGCGCCAGCCGTACACCATCTCCGTGTCGACGAGATGGTTCAGCACTTGGACGATCGACCATTTGCCCGGCTTTTCGGGGCGGCGCATGTCCGCATCGGAGAGGCCGCGAATCGCCGTTTCGATGCGATCCGCATGTCCAGACTGCACCTCGAAGGGATCGTCTTCGCCGAGCGCTTCGAAGAGCGCGCGAATGTACGCGTCGGGATTCGTCGTCGCGTCCGTCGCCGGATTGGAATAGGGAGAGCTCATATTCAATGAACCTCGTAGCTCACGGTCACGACGGCGCGAATCGTCTTCTCGATCGACGACGTGTCGAGCCATCCCTCGCCGGAGATTTCGGATGAGTACACGGGGGTGATCTGGAAAACGCCTTGCGATGCGGAAAAGAGCCGGCCGATCTTGGCCCCGCTCTTCGATGCGATCTCCTGCGCGCGCTGCTTCGCGTCCGCGGCGGCGCCGCCGAGCATCTCGATCTTGAGATCGTCGAGCTTCGTGTAGTGGAACGCCGGCTCCCATGATTGCAGCTCCACGCCGTCCTTGATGAGAAACGTCACGCCCTTGGCGATCTTCTCCACCAGCGCGACGTCGGCGGACTTCACCGACACGTTCTGATTCAGTTCGAACAGCTCGATCTCGTTCGTGGCCATGCCGGTCATGGTCTGTTTGTAGCGCGCATTGATCATGACCGAAGAGACCGAGAGATCGGCTTCGGCGACACCCTCCTGCAAGAGATAGCCGCGCACTTTTCCGATGTCCCGCTCCATACGCGCGTACGCGTCCGCCATGGTCGGCGAGCGCACGACCACGTTCGCGCTCCAGATCGCATAGTCGGAGGTGATGCGCTTCTGCGCGAAGCCCTTCACGGTGACTGCACTGCGTGCGCCGCGCAGCTCCTTCACGGCGCGGCCGATCGCACCCAAGCCAAGAAAGAGACCCAGCGCGATGATCAGCGCCGGGAGCCAGGAGTTGCCGCGTCCGTTGGTCATGAGACGAGCATTGTGCCGCCGTGCGTAGGTTTCCGCAAGAGCGGGCGCCGCGGCTGTCCGGCGCAGGGCAAGGGCGCCAGGAAGCTTGCATTCGGTGCCCGGCGCTGGATAGCATGGTCGTGGTTCGTCGTCCGAGGACGCATTCCCACAGGAACGGGACACGATGCCGCTGTCGCTCATTCTTTCTTTGGCCGGCTACATCGCGTGCGCAGGTCCAATCGTCGTGAGCCACCCGTTCACGTGGACGTTCATCAGCACTGAGTCCGATGGGACGATGGGCTCTCCGGCGATGCCCTGGACTGGGGTTCGGTCGCTTTTCGTCGGAGTCGGCGGATACTCTCCCGGTGGCGGCGGCTACGATCGGTTCGAGTTTTCGTTCTCCGGCAATCTCGAAGTCGTCGATCTCATCCCTTTGAATGGGGCGTTGAATGAGGGGACGATCACATCCCCTTCACTGGTGCTCCCCGAATGTGGCCAATCGTATCCCCCCGTCATCGCCGAGATCGTGGTGCTCGATTCCAGCGGAAACGGCGGAAGCCTCTGCTTCACCGATTCGGCAATCTCCGACCGGAACTGTGCGCACTACTGCAACGACGACTTCCCGGTGGACTTTTGGCTCGCCAATTTCTATACGGGATTTGCGTCGGACGGTTCAATCCCGTGTGACGGAGTCGCCGCTTCCAATGGATGTGTCGCTCCGGTCTCGCTGAGGGCCGCGACATGGGGGCAGGTCAAAGCGACCTACCGCTGAGGACGCGGACATTACGGCGCCGGCCCCATGTCGGAATCGACCGAGAGATCGCGGCGCAGGGGAAACGTGCGATCGCGCCACGCGCGCCAGCGTCGCGGCCGCGCGGCGACGAGAGAACCGTGGTGCCGCCGCCCGGAAGCGGCGCGCGCGTGATCTCGATCCACGCGGAATCCGGCGGCGCTCCCTGCGAGAGCGCGAACTCGTAGGATTTGCCCGGCGCGGGATCGAAGTCCGCGTACTTCACCCACGTGTGCGGGCCGATCGACCAGGGATCGCCGCGCTTCCATTTCCAGAGCGGGACCGTGAGGCTGTAGATGACGTTCGCCATGTCGACCGCCTGGCGCTCGTTCACCGCGAGAAAGAGCGTGGTGCGGCCCAGCTCACGGTCCGCGGTATAGGGCGGCACTCGCTTCGGCCAAGAGAGCGCGACCACGGCGAGCGCAGAGATCGTAAGCAGGACCGGCGCGATGCGCGAGCGCCAGCACGTGCCTGCTGCGGCGAGCCGCAGGGCGACGACCACGGGAAGCATCGCCGCGGGCATGAAGTAGTGGATGTTCTTCGCCGGCGAGAGCAGAAAGAAGCCGACCCAGAGAACGGTGGCGAGTGCCAGCCAGCGCGCGATCGGGTCGCGGCGCAGGAATGCGACCGGCAGTGCGAGCAGCGGAATGCCGCCGCAGAGCAGCGCGAACCAACCGAGCGCTTCCAGCATGCGCGGCGCGGACTCTCCGCCGCGACATCGGCGCGCCCCGCGAAGTACTTCGCCTTCCACTCCGAGAGCATGGGACCGAGTGAGCCGTCGGCGCGCGCGTGGAGGAAGATCGCGATGGCGGCCAGGGCGGCGAAAAGCGTGAGCCAAACCCCAGTGCGCAGAATCGCGCGGCGATGCGCTGCCCCACCGGCGACGAATCCCGCACCGCCCAAGAGTGCCACCCACAGAAGTCCCGAAGGAAACGTGAGGATCGAGAGCAGTGCGGCGAGCGCGGCGAGCGCGGCGCGGCCGTCGCGCGCGAGCACGACGGTGATCAGCGCGAAGCCCGTCACCATCCACTCTTCGAGCGGCGAGCACCCCAAGTCGCCGTGAAACGGGTGGTAACCGGCGTAGTACGCACCGACCAACATCGAGAGCAATCCAACCGCGAGCACGGGAGGAAGTACGCGGCGCAATGGAAGCGCATGGTCGGGATGCGACGCGGGAGTCGCGTGCACAAGACCGCGCCGGGCGAGATCGATGCACGCGAGCAGCATGACGCCGAGAAAAAGCAGCGCCGGCAGACGCACCGCCGCCTCCGAGACTCCGGCGAGTGCGAGCACGAAGAACACGGGATAGGCGACGAATACGAACGTGGGATAGAAGCCCCACGCGCCCGATTCGAGATCCCATTTGGGCACGCCGCCCTGAAATAAACTTGCGCCGAATCCCAGGACTTCGGTGGCGTCGCCTTCGAGCGCTTCGATGCGCAGCTTCCCCGGCATGAGGAGAATCCCGGCGACGAAAAGCGCCGCGATCGCCGCCGCGGGAATGGCGACGTCGCGCCACCGCTCTCCCACGGGAAGCGGCGCGAGCGCAGGCGCTTCGGGCGCCGTCCACACCGCGAGAAAAAGCAGCGCCACGTCGACCGACGCGATCGTGAGGAAGAGACAAGTGCGTCCCCCCTGCCCCGGTGCGATCGTCATCGCCGCGATCCACGCCGCGGCGAGCAGCGCATTCGAAAGCGTGAACGCAGCGAGCGCCGCCGCGGTGGCGTTCGGCATTCTCATTCGAAATGCGCGAAGCGCCAGCATCCCGGGCGCGAGGAACGTCGCGAGGAACCCGAGCGCGACGGCGAGCGCGGCGAGAATCTCGCGCCCGCGCGACATCGGCTCCGGCGGAAGCAGCACGACGTCGCCGAACGAGCCGCCGCCCGGCGCCGCGATGAGTGCAATCAGCGCCGCCGCGCCGACGAGCGGAAGGAACGCCAACGCCGCAGCGTGGAGAACCGCGACGCTGGCCATGCTCAGGCGTGCCTTTGGTCCCGAATGAGAGCGAGCGTGTGTCCGATCTCTCCGCGCAGCCGCGCGAGCGCGGCGAGATCGTCACGAATCGTCTTCAAGAGCTCGACGCGCGTGTCCAAGTCCTCGATCCAGCTCACCGCGACTTCTTCGATCGAGTGGCCCGACTTCTCCGCGAGCACGAGAAGCTCCGTGTCGAAGAACCACTTGCGATCCTTCACGTGCGGCACGAGAAGCTGGCACGCTTCGCGGCGCATTCCCTTGAAGCCGCACTGCGCGTCGGTGAAACGCGTGCCGAAGAACATCTTCACGATGACGTTGTAGCCGCGCGAGAGGATCTCGCGCTTCGCGCTGCGCGTGGTGTCCGCGCCTCGGCGCAATCGCGAGCCGATCACCATGGGGCTTCCGCTCGCGAGCCGCTCGATCATCTGCGGAAACGCGGCCAAGTTCGTCGAGAGGTCGACGTCCATGTACGTGACGTAGTCTGCCGGGCTCTCCAGCCACACCGTCTTGAGCGCGCCGCCGCGCCCCTTCTGCGGGAGCCGGCGGTACTCGACTTCGGGGAATTCCGCTGCCAGCCGGCGCGCGACTTCTTCGGTGCGATCGATGGAGGCGTTGTCGGTGATCAGCACGCGCCAGGGGATGCGCATGTGCTCGCGCAGAAACGCGACCAGCGTTCCGATCGACGTGGGAAGGATCTTCTCTTCGTTGTAGACGGGAATGATGACGTCGATCGCGAGCGGGCCGGATCTGCCGTGCATCTCGGGAGACATCGCCCGCATTGTATCGCGGGCGCCGCGCGGGGCGCTACTCACCAAAGCGGGGTCGGCGAGATCGCGGTGAAGTCGCGGGCCAGCCGCACGATCCAGACCACGTTCCACGCGAGAGAGAGGCCCAGCGCAACCCGGAGAAGAATGCGCGCGCGGGGCGCCATGCCGGCCAGGAGCGCGCCGAGGACGATCGTCATGGCGGGAATGAGCTTCGCCAAATGCTTCGTCTGGCGCCAATCGGTCCAGGTGAAGAGGAGCGCTCCCAGAATCGCCCACACCCAGGCGATCGCGAGGAGACCGTCGGCTTCGGAAGCCGGGCGGCGGCGCAGCACCCGCCGTCCGGTCGCGGCGAACGCGAACGCGACGGCCAGACACCATCCGGGACCGTAGTGACGTGCGAACTCGAGCCAGAGTCCGATGCGCGAGAGGTAGGTGGGGGCAGCCGCGCCCGGCGACGATGGAGAAGCCGGCGCCACCGGCGAGGCCTCGCCGCCTGCTTCGAGGAAACGCGACACTCCGTGCTCGCGAAGATGATCGCTGACGAATTCTTCGGGGGCGATCGAGAGTCCCCATGCGGCGAAGAGAACGCCGCCCGCGATCATTCCCAGGATCAGCGGACGCGCGCGCGCAAATCCGAGCGCGAGCGACGCCGCCCCGACGATCACGCTCTTCTGATTCGTGAGCATCGCCAGCGCGCCGGCGACGAACGACGACCGCGACGATCCCAGCACTGCGAGCCATGACGCCGTGAGAAACGTCGCCGCGGAAAGCGCGAAGTATCCCCCGTAGCCGGAGCGCACGAAGATCTCGGGGAGCGTGGCCTGCACCAGCGCGAGCAGCGCCGCGTCCATCCTGCCCGCTCCCACCGCACGGAGCGCAGCGCAGGTGAGCGCGGCGAGCAGCGCCGCGAACACGAAGTTCGGCGCCCGCGTTCCCAGAAGCGCCGGGTCACGCGTGAATCCGCCGTACACGGTGCGCGCCCACTCCAGCGTGCGATCCGGGCGCGGCTCAGGGTGCGTGAACGCGCGGATCGCGCGGGCCACACTCCCGCGCAACTGCTCGGGCGCGAGCTTCGCGCGCTCGGCCACGGCCGCATCGTAGGCGGGTCGCACCGCGTCCAAATCCCCGGCGAGCGTCAACGTGGTCGCGTTGATCACATGCAGCAGCGGAGGGTGCGCGAAGAAATACAGCGTCCCGCGATTCGTGAGGCAGAACGGCTTCAGCTCGGTGACGAGACCGTACGCGGTCCCCTGCACTTCCATGTCCTGGTCTTCGAGCGGCGGCACCACGCCAAGTCCCGCCCAGGCGGCCAGCGCGAACGCGACCGCCGCCATCCCCGCCGCGATGGGCGCGCGCGACAGCTCCGGCCAACGCCCCCCGCGGCGCAGGCCCACGATGCCCGCCGCAATCGAAAGCGCGAG
>CAVRWY010000011.1:0-87755 GCA_963725045.1 uncultured Gemmatimonadales bacterium | reverse complement strand
CTTCGCAAGACTTCCAGAAGCGCCATTTGCCTACCTGCCGTCCTGCGGGATGAGACGACTGCGCCTCGGCAGGATCGAGAGAACCAATCCCACGATCGTCAACGCCATGAGAAGCGCATTCACGGTGGGACCAATCGGTGTCCCCACTCGGACGATGGGGAGGTAATGAAAGACGACGAGCCTGCCCACGTCATGCAACGCAAGAAGCCCGAACATGAACGGCAGCAGTGAGCGAGCTCGGATCAAGACGAGGAGACCAAGTAGGCAGATGAGGAGTCGCAAGAATCCCAAGTGCGCCCATAAGGAAACCACCGTCTGGGCTGCCGGGGACGAGTACGTGTCGAGAGGAACCCCGTCGGCTCCCATGATCACTGACGCCCCGCCGAAGAGAATGGCGATGCTTTGGGCGGTCTTCATGAGCAGGATCAGCACAAAGAGCCACACGGCAAGTCTTGGCCCGCGGAAGGAATTGTCGATGTGCCGTGGGAGAAGCTTTTCGAACATCGAACCTCGGTGGAGACGGGTGGTGCCCGGCATACGCGCCGACGGATCCCAATGTTTCAGTCCCGCCTCACGAACCGAGGGGCGTGCCGCGCCATCAGACGTTGAACTGCCGCAAATGATGGTGGAGATGCTTCCAACAGAGCTTGCCCCACTCTTCGGGAGTGAGCGGACCAAACGACGGATGAACTGCTCGTGCGGCACCGGTACCAACCCGCGCGGCCAGTTGCTCGCAGGAGGCGAGATCCGACTCCCAGGCACCAGGCTTCGAAATGAGCATCTCCGGCGCAGTCCGAATCTTTCCTGGCGGCGGCTCGAGACGCGTGTGCACGACGATGACTTTGACGAGCGTTCGCATCAGGAGCGAATGACGCGGGACGGAGTCGAGGTCGCCCAGTGCCACGCGCATTTGATCGGCAACGTGACAGAGCATGCGCGGAGCATCGAGCGAACCCCATGCTCCTCTCGCCTCCGGCCGCAGACGGCGTAAACGCTGCACCAGCGCCGCCCGATCGTCGTCGTTCATCAGGGTCTGCATGGTCACGTCATCTCCATAGGGCGGTGAACACGATGAGGTTCAGCGGTGGACCGACCACTATCGGCTGCAACCGCTCGTTGGGCAGAATGAACCGGCGTCACGAAACAAACCTCCGAATCAGCTCCACCGGCAGGAGGAACTTATCCACGATCAGCTCGCGGAACGTCAGCGGGTCCCTCGACGAGATGAGACCGAGCCGATACTGCACCATGAATGCGACATTCCAAATCGCAAAGAACCCAAGCGATGCCAACAAGCAAGCTCGCCACCGGCTCATGCGGACGGCTGCGAGTGCCGCCGCACACCCCAGCACGAAGATCGGCAGCGCTCCGACCATGCGGCGCATGCCGAATGCGTCCACGCCCCACCAGTCGAACACGATGCTGCAAACGTAGAGATCCAGCACGAACGCCGCAAGGAGCGACAGGGCCAGAAACCTGAAGCGCAGGGACGCGAGGCCAACGAGACCGATCACGAGAGCTGGATGCCACGAGAGGAGACCATGCTGTGTCGAGAATAGGACTTCGAGAAGATGCGGCTTGAATGGCGTGAGGTATCCGGGGCCCTGGGGGATAGTCACGAAGACATCCAACGTGATTTGCCAAAAGAGGAGTTGGAGGCATGCAACCGAGGCGGCCCCAGCAATGAACGCAACGACATTTCTTCGCGAAGGGCGGAGACGATCGAACGGAGGACGGCCGAAGGCGAGAGGCGCGGCAGCGCAGAGCATCGTCAAATTTTGCCATCGCACCAGGAACATGAGTCCGACAGCGGCACCGAGGAAAAGATAGTCGCGTCTCTCCCGGAGGGGTCGACCGAACAATGCCCAGAAAAAAAGAGCGACTCCGAACAGTTCTAGCGTGTGGCTCATCGTCGGCTCGAAGATGACGTAGTAAACGGCCGGCGAGACGAGAAACATGCCAGCGACCGCTGCCGCCGGAAGGCCGTCGGGGATCAGCCGAGCCGTCACTCGCCGAAGAAGGACGAGAGCCAATGCAGCGTAAACGACGCTCGCAAAGACGACGAACGCTTCTTCGATGAAGCTGAACCCATCCGGATTTACGTTCGCCCCCAAGGTCCTGGCGAGACGAGCCACTGCGTGCCCGGCGAGAAAGAATGGCGACCAGAGCAGGCCAGGCCCGACAGAATAGAAATAGTATTCGTGGAGCTGTGCGGTGGACTCCGCTGGCACGCGGGCGTTGTAGAGAGTCACGTCGTTCGCGATGTCCAGATCGCCATCCAAGAGTGCGGAACGCATGTAGAGGTAGTAGTAGCCCCCGTCGCCACTCAAGAGATGCCCGTCCGAGCGGGGTGCCGGAAGAAGCGCAATCTGAGCCAGCAGGAGCAGCGCCACGACGACCTCGACCGCCCGCGAGAGGGACTTATCGCAGCGACTCTCAGTCAAGCACTCACTCCCCTCTCCAAGCGTTCGTCAACGGAAGTGAGCTTCACACTCGGCCTCCGAATGCTGCAACCGCTAGTTCGCTGCCTCCCTTCGAGACCAAGAGTCCGTGCTGGATTCGGCCCCGCGCGACTTCGTAGAATGTGGTCCTTCACCCTTTCGTGACCGGAGGCCCCCGTGAACCGTTGCTTCCCGAACCGTCGAGCTTGCGGCCGGATGGCGGCCGCCGTCGTCCTATTTCCGTTCGTTGCGCTGGCCGGAGAAGAGCCTGCGTACGACATCGAGCTGTTGCAACCGCTTCCCGCCCTCTTCCCACTCACCGCAGTGCACGATCTGGATGACGCCGGCCGAGCCGTGGGACGCACCTGGAAAGAGGAAGCCGTCGGCGTGCAGAATCATCACGCCGTCCTTTGGAACGTTCCCTCGCAGCCGACCGACATCGGCGACAACGGCCGCTGGAGCGAGGCGCGCGGAATCTCCGCCACGGGGCTCATCGCCGGACGACACGATGTCGCCGCGGGCATGCGCGGCGCGCTGTGGACGCCGCAGGGACGGCAGACGCTCCCGCCGCTTCCCGGCCAGCCTGCGAGCGAGGCCTACGACGTGGACGACGCGGGCGTCGCCGTCGGCGTCTCGCTCATCTCCAGCACCGACGTCACCGCGGTGCGCTGGGTGAACGGAGTTCCGTCCACGCTTCCCGGTGCGAACGGCACGAGCTGGGCGGTCGCCGTGAACGGCGCGGGCCGTGCGGTCGGCCAGCGCGACGTTTGGCCCGAGCGGCACGCAATGATGTGGGAAGGGGCCAGCTTCACCGAATTACAGGATATGGGTGGTGACTACGCCTGGGCCACGAACGTCAGTGAGGGAGGAACGATCTGCGGCGGCAGCTTCGACTCTTTCTCGCAGATCGTCGCCGTGATTTGGGACGCGCAGACTCTGCACCCCACGCCGCTTCCCGATCCGCCATTCGGCGAGTATGTGCGCCTCAAGGACGTGAACGATCAGGGCGTCGCGGTGGGCGAAATCTGCCTCTCCATCGAATGCGAACCGGGCGACAGCCGCGCGCTCGTGTGGCGGGACGGCACCGTCTATGACCTCAACGATCTCATTCCTCCCGGATCGGGTTGGACGCTCTTCTCCGCCGAGTCCGTGAACGAGAACGGCGAGATCGTTTGCATCGGTGCACAGAACGGGTTCGTGAGCCCGCGCGGTTTCAAGCTCACGCCGCAGGGGGCGACGTCGGTCTCCGACGCCGGCCGCACCACTGTCTCGCTGGCTCTTTCTCCGAATCCCACACGCGGTGCGGGAGAGATCTCCTGGACGTCACCGACCGCCGGCGACGTCACGTTGTCTCTCTTCGATGTGACCGGCCGGTGTCTAGCGAGTCACCATCTCGCAACACTGCCCGCCGGACCCTCGCGCGCTTCGCTCTTCTCTCTTGCGCCGTCGCCTTTGGCGAGCGGGATCTACCTCTTGGAGCTCCGGCGAGAGGACGGCAGCGCGGAAACCGCGCGGGTGACGATGGTTCGGTAGGTCTAACGCTGCGCATCGAGCGCTGAAGCAACGTCGGCCAACAGATCCTGGGTCGCTTCGCACCCGGCGCTGAACCGAATGAAGCCCTCGCTGACCGCGTCGCCGCCCCATCGGGCACGCCGTTCCGCAGACGAGTGAACGCCGCCGAAGCTGGTCGCCTCGCGGACCAGGGTCAGTGACCGCAGAAAGGCATCGGCGCGAGTCTTCGTCTCGAGATCGAAGCTGACAACTCCGCCGAATGCGTCCATCTGACGATGTGCGATCTCGTGTCCGGGATGGTCGGGTAGGCCCGGATAGTGCACTGCCCTCACGGCGGCATGGGCGGAAAGCAATCGTGCCAGCTCCATGGCCGTCGCGCATTGCCGGGCGATTCGGAGCGGCAGTGTTGCCAGCGAACGATGCGCCAGCCAGACCTCCATCGGGCCTGGGATCGCTCCATGCTGCGTTCGCCACGTGCGCAGCGCGTTGAGCCGCTCGGAATTGCGCACGGTCACATGTCCAAGGATCAAGTCGCTGTGTCCCGACATGGCTTTGGTGTCGGAGGCGACGACAAAGTCACAGCCGAGCCGCAACGGACGTTGGAGATAGCCGGTGGCGGTCGTGTTGTCGACGGCGACCAGCGCGCCGCGCTCGCGGGCGGCCTTCGCGAGCAGCTCGATGTCGCACACATCGAGGTGCGGGTTCGACGGCGTCTCGATCCAGAGCAACCGTGCTCCATCGAGCAACTCCATCTGGGCATTCCCGCGCGTGGGCGCAAGGCGCGTGCGCACTCCGATCGTTTCGAGCCAACCCGACCCGACGAGTCGCGTCGTGTAGTACGAGTCCGAGGGAAGCACGACGACATCGCCCGGCTTCAGCACCGTCCCGAATACGGCCGACACTGCGGCCATGCCGGATGCGAACGCCACGGCTTCCCCTTCATCCAGCGCTCCAAGAGCGCGCTCCCATGCGCTCCACGTTGGATTGTCGAATCTGCCGTAGGTGTATCGATGGTCGGACGGAGATCCTGGCGTGGTAAACGTCGCGGAAAACTGCGGACCTTCTAAGAAAACGCCTGGTGCATCATTCTCACGGTAGCCGGCATGCAAAATGATGGTGTCGCGATGCATGGGACACTCCAATGATTTGTTCGCACTGCGCTTCGCCGCGAGCCCCGCTCGGGCAGTACACAGATTTAGCGCACGATCTCGTACGTTCGCACAAGTCCGCATCGGCCGTGGAGCTTGCCCATCGATTCTCCGATGAGCTCGAAGCCGGCATTCTCCAAGACTTTGCAAGAGGCGGCGTTGTCGGTGGCGACGACCCCAAGGATTCGCGGCAGACCGAAGCGCGTCAGTGCCCACTCCGACATTGCCCTGACTGCTTGAGATGCTAAGCCCTCTACCCTGGTGTCTCTCTTCAATTGCATAGCCGACCTCGGTCTGCCCATCGAGCGGGCTAAGCCCGACGTGTCCGATGAGCTCCTCGGAGTCATTGAGGCATACCGCAAGAACGTAGGGCGCGAGCGATGGATTTCCGGGGTCGCTGCATTTCTCGATCAGGGACCGAAGCACCGCAAGCGCGCCCACTTCACTCTCATACACCTGATCGGGAAGCCACATGCGCATTCCCGGCTCTTGACTCATCACGAACGCCTTGGGTGCATCCTCGGGCACGAAGTGTCGAAGCGTCACAGTCTGCGCCACTGATCAGGACTGAATCCTTCGCGTTCATGCTGTCGCCCTGCCTGCGTACCAGTCCAGCACTCGGCGAGCGCGCAACGTGATCCAACGATTCGGCTCTCCGACGGTGCCGGCCAATTCCTCGTGAAGGGTGTTGCGGTGTCGCACGTCGAGCAGCCAGCGCCCGGAGTCCTGGCGCCGCTCGAGCACGATCGCGACGGCCTCCTCGACGCGCGCATCCGGCTTCACGCCGGCCGCGCGCAGATAGTCGAGCGCGCGCAGCACGTCATAGTGCCAGAGCGTCGGAAACGCGAACTGCGTCCACGTCGGCTCGATGATGTCGCCGGTCGACAACCTTCGGAGCAGACGACGCTCGAGGAGATACTCCTGCGCGCGCCTCCGCGCGTCCGTCACCGCCGACGTGGCGCCGAACGCCGTCTCGAACGCGAGCAGCCCTTCGAGCACGCAGATCGTCGTGTGGAACGACGAGCGCACCGAGCCGCGCTCCGCCTCGCAGTTCCAGCCGCCATCCGCGAGCTGTTCGCTCAGCAGGCGATCGACGAGTCGATCGCTGCGCTCGCCGAAGTACGCGCCGAGCGCGACGACGCGGCCGTTGATGCACGGCTCGACCTCACCCTCGAAGAACGGCGAGTCTCCGAACTCGGGTCCCCAGGTGACGTTGTCGCGAACGAGATCGATCGCCGTTCGCGCGCGCGCGCTCGTCGGGTCGAGCCCCAGGTCGCGCAGGAACAGCAGCGTGTACATGTTCGACCACCAGAACGGCGTGGCGACGCCATCGCCCCACTGGCCGTCGGGGCGCTGTTGATCGAGCAGCCGCGGGCCCCATCCTTCCGACGCGACGCGCGACCGCTCGGCCGCGACGATCTCCGCAGGCGTCGTCGGTGAGGTCGCGCATGACCTGCCAGCGGATCGACGGGTCGGCATCGAGGAGCCAGTCGATGACGGGGTCGTTCGAGGATCGAGGGTGCGCGTCGCTGCGTGTGAGCGTCACTGTGATTCCTTCAGTTACCAGAAAGCGTCGTCTTTACGTTCACGCACATCCCGGAGACGGGACTTCGCGATCCTGCGAATCAGATCCTCAGGCAGGGGCTCATTGTACGGAACCTGAAGGAAGTTCTTGGTCGTCTGGTGCGCTTTCAGTTCCTTGCGAAATCGCTCCAGCGCCGCCGCTGTCGGCGCGAAGTTGCAGTGTGCCTTGTGCGCGGAGAACGAGAACAGGAATCGGGGCTCCACGAAGAAGGGGACTCCCCACTTGATCGACCTCCTCCGCGTCCGGCGCCACGCTCTTGAGAATCGCGTACAACCGGCGCAGGTGCGGCTGGCCCTCCCGCGGGGCAGCCCGAATGTACTCGGCGATCGTCGTCGGACGCTTACTTGCCATCTCTCCTGCCTCGATTTCCGGACGCCCGTTGCCGCCCTGAACGTACCGCCGTTCCGCCGCGGGCGCGAGGGGGGCTTGACAACCAATAAGCCTTTGCTTATACGTTAGGCATGAGCGCAGCCATGGTCGAAGACAGGGTCTTCCAGGCGTTGGCCGACCCCAGCCGCCGGGCCATCCTCGAGTCGCTCACGCGGGGCGAAGCGGCGGTGAAGGACCTCACGGCGCGCTTCGACATCTCGCAGCCGGCGGTTTCGCAGCACCTCGCCACGTTGAAAGACGCCGGCCTGGTGAACGCCCGGCGCGAGGGGCGGTGCGTCTACTACCGAGTCCGGTCGCGCGGGATGAAGCCGCTCATCGACTGGATCGCGCACTACCGCGCCTTCTGGACGGAGCACATCGATCGCCTCGAAGACCTGCTGGAGAAGATGGACGAATGAACCCCATCGACAAGACCGCCCCATCGCAAACCGATTCCATCTCCTTCGAATTCGATTTGCATCATTCGCCGCAGAAGGTGTGGCGCGCGCTCACCGACCCCGTGCTGCTCGCGGAGTGGCTCCTGCCCGTGATCGATCTCCAGCTCGAGCCGGGAGCCGCGTTCACGTTCAAGACGCAACCGCACCCCGGGTGGGACGGCATCGTCAATTGCCGGATTCTCGAGATCGAAGCGCAACGGAAGCTCAGCTACACGTGGGTCGTCGGCGACATGGCCATCGACACCATCGTAACCTTCACACTCGAGCCGACGGCGTCGGGCACGCGCCTGTCCCTCGTGCAGTCGGGCTTCAAACCGGACCAAAAGCAGAACTTCGGCGGCGCGCGCTACGGTTGGAAGATGATGGGCGGGAAGCTCGTCGACCTACTCGGGAGGATCTCAATGAACTGGAACAAATGGATTCGGCAGATTCATCGTTGGGTGTCCATTGCCTTCACGCTGACGGTCATCGCCAATTTCGTCGCCTTGGCCGCAGGAAAAGCAGAGCAGCCTCCGGGCTTGTTGACCTACTCGCCGCTTCTTCCGCTCGCCTTTCTCTTGCTCACCGGTTTGTACTTGTTCGTGCTGCCGCATGCCGCCAAGTGGCGCAGCGGCGACGCACGACTGAACGTGCGGCTGGCCGCACAACGAAGAGGTGCAATCGCTATGAAGAAGAGCACAACGACCAAGGGCGAATCCCCTTCTCGGCTGATCGACGCGAGGATCAAAGAGTATGACGACTGGAGGGGCAAGACGCTCTCGCGTGCTCCGCGCTCTCATCAAGCAGGCTGTCCCGGAGGTGGTCGAGGAGTGGAAGTGGAACGTTCCGGTTTGGTCTCACGATGGGATCATCTGCACCGGCGAGACCTACAAGAGTGCCGTGAAGCTGACCTTCGCCAAGGGCGCTTCGCTCAAGGATCCGTCCGGACTATTCACCTCCAGCCTCGAGGGGAAAGTCCGGCGCGCGATCGACTTTCATGAGGGGGATGAAATCGATGAGGATGCTTTCAAGAAGCTCGTCCGCGCCGCTGCAGCACTGAACCGGTCATCGCCCCGATAGTCGAGTCCGGCGCGCAGCAGCCGGCACGTCCGCGTTCACGCGATGTTGAAGACGCCAAGCTCGCGTTCCGAAACCGTGAGTGCGCGACACATGCTGTCCAGGCGAGAGTATTCCTTCTGGCTGCTCTGTCGCATCTGGTTGAACAGCGCGACGTCCTTCCAGGCGTCGATCGTCAGAAAGCGCGTGTTTGCCACGCTGTCTTGAAGGAGTGTCGTGCCCTCGTAACCTGCATACTGTCGAAAGAGCGTTGCCCAGTCGCCGTTTGGCCCGTAGACCTGTAGAAACGTGGGAATCGACTCCGGCTTGACGACGAACTCCCATACGATGGCGATCATTCCATCGACCCCTCCTGAAACGCGCGACCTCTCCCAACTCACCGCGGGTCGAGCTCCGCTCACAGCTCGGAAGCGGACCTTACAAGCACGCTGCCCCAGAGAATCGCCCGATCCTCTGCGGCGCGATTCGCCGGGGATCTCGCATCCGCATCGCCGAAGCTGCGCAGCACAGTCATCGCCCCCGGTGCCGCGGCGCGTTTGATTGCGGCAAAGAGCCTTCGACGATAGGTGTCGTCCACTCCATCCAAAATGTTCGAAAGCGTGAACCCGTCGAAGCTCGCGGGGGGCTCGTTCTCCAAGAACCCTGCGGCGTCGGCATGCACGAGGCGAATGTCCTTGGCCTGAGGGGCCGGCGGCTCGAACGACAACTCGCCAAGCAACAGAGAACGCGCGTACGGATTGCGCCGGTTGGAGTGCCGTGCGAAGCAGCGTTCCATCCGTCCTCGCATCACGGATCCCAATCGCCTTGGAAGGACAGTTGAGAAAGCGAAGTGCGTACACCGAGCGCAGCGCCGACACCGACAAGAGTCCGTCCACCGCCTTGCGAAAACGCCAGGTATTCAACTCCCGCTTCCAGTAGTCCAGCTGCTCGCCGGGTTCATCGAGGTCGAGGAATGCGAGCACCCGTGACGGCCGCCACCCGGCCAGCGGGCCGAAAGACCGCATGAAGTCCATGATGTGCTCCGCTCGACCACGGAAGCCCGGGTCGCCGTCAAAGCGCCGCTCGGCGTAGGCGAGTTGCACGGGATTGATGTCGACCGCCACGACTTCATGGTGCGGAGAGAGCTTCATCGCGGTGCACCCCGCTGAGGCGATGCACATGACGCGGCTCCTCGATCGAAACGCGTCGAGCTCGATTGACGCGTCCTCATACATACGTCCGAACAGCACTTGCTGGAGGCCGCCTCGTGCATCGAGCCGGCCGCGTTCCCAGAAACTGACTGCGGTGCTCATGGAACCTTATCCGGGGGAAGACTGGCGGCGACCCAGGCCAGAACGAGAAAGGCGAAGTTTTTCACCACCATACCACGCGGATCGTGGATCAAGTGCCGCGACCAAATCAAACCGTTGGCGTTCAATGAAACGAGCAGCACCGTTTCCACGATGACGCAGTGGACCGGCTCGACCCCGATCAGGACCCAGGCGGCGATGGCGACCTCCACCACCCCGAGCGTCAGGAGAAAAGGGACTCCGAAGCGCGGGCCGTAGCGCGGTACCGCTGCTCACGACTTCGAGCTCCCGTGGCTCGCCGCGCAGCAACTTGCACCACAGGTCCTTCGTAGAGCCAGACCGCGGCGACCGCTCCGCGAATCAACCAATGTGGCGGCATTCCATCGTGCATATCGATTCCCTACACGGATTCAATCTTGCGGCGCATCGAGCCCATGAGGTGGCGATGGAAGGAGTGGCAAACCATGCGCTCGAACAGCTTCCAAAGCCAGCGCGGCGATCTGGTGGTGCGATAGCGGGTTTCCAGGGAGACCTCCGTCTGGCCGTCGGGAAGCCCGCGCAATGCGAAGCGCCCGCCGGAGAGTCGAATACCTCCTCCGAAGGAAAGCGCCTGCTCCGCGACTTCGAATTCGTACAGATCCCGGCGCGCGATGCGCGTGATCCGCTTTCGAAGATGTCCTCCCTCGTACAGGCACATCGTCTCGTCTCCGACCTCGGAAATCCGGCCTGCGGTGCGAATGGGAACCGGGAGGAGGAGTCGCAGATGGAGGGGCGGGGGCTGGCCGACTTCTTCGTAGAACATGAGCACTTCCCAGACCTGGGCGGGGGAGGCGGCAAAGGCCACTCGGGTCACCACGGATATGGGTTGAGCGGCCGTTGCCGGAGCCTCGGGGACTTGCTCGTTCATAGTCGCTTTCATTCCACGGTTCGAGGACGGACCCGCACCCAACGCCACAACGCGACCACGGCCCACACGCCTTCGACTGCGGCGAATGGCCACGAGTGGATGAGCACCGCGTAAAGTGAAGCCGCGGCGCAGGGCACCGCGAACCCCAGGACGAAGACGTGAGACCGCTCTCGAGGGCATACATGATGACCATCGAGGCAACGGCGAGGAACCCGAACACTTCAGTCGCCATCAGCGGAACGTCGTTCGCCCGCGCACGAAGTGGGCGCGGAGCTTCCAGCACGTAGATGGTCCACGGGGCAACCGATGTCTCACTGATCCAGGCATAGGGCTCGCTCGCGAGGCCGAGTGGCTGATATGCCTCGATCACAGTCAGGCCGGCCTGGTCGAAGATCTCCCGATAGGTCTCGTCGGTACAGAGAATGTCCTCGACCGGGCGGCGGTCGGGAACATCGAGCATGACAATGCGGACGACGTCGCCGCTCCGCGCCGCGCGATTCTCTGGAAAGGCACGGGTGGAAAACGAGGCCCACTCGTGGAGATAGATCGCTGGGGCAGAGACGATGATGACGATGCGACCGTGTGGGGTCAGCGAGGTTCGGAGGGCACGAAAGAGCCGGACCTTCTTGTCGAATGTGGGGACGTTGTCAAAGGTGAAGGCCGCAAGCACCAGGTCATAGGTCCCGGCAGCCAAGGGGGGTGGCGTCTCGGCCGGAACCAAGCGGTACACGCCCCCCGGGTCACGCTCGCGAGCCTGGGCGAGCATGGCCTCAGCGATGTCGATGCCCACCGTGTGGAACCCGAGGTCTCTCAAGAAGCGGGTGGAGCGCCCGGTGCCACACCCGAAGTCCAGGGCCTGATCTCCACGGACGTGGTGGTGGAGGATGGTGGGAAGGTCGCGAAAGGCGAGGTAGTAGGTACCTGGGTACTCCAAGCCGGCGTAGGCTTCAGCCCGGGCAGTGTCCTCGTAGACATTGGCGAACTCGTCGGACATTCCTCTCCTCAGAGTGCGGGCCGGCGTTGTCGCTCAGCCATGACTACTTCGGTCGGCGCCTGACAGGACTACGCAGCCTCGAACAACTCGATCAAATTGCCGTCGGGATCCTCGAGCAGGATTTGCTCCCCCCCAGGACCGACGACGACATCATTGCGAAAGCGCATGCCTTCCTTCTTCATCTCGGCGACGCGTGAAGCAAGATCCTCCACTTCGACGACGAACCGATTCCAACCGCCGGGTTCTGGTCGCCGCCCATCGGGCATTGGTCGAGCGGCCGAGCTCGGCGGGCCCGCCAGCCAAAGCGTGAGATCGTCTCTCGAGACCCTGGCAAAGGCCGGGCTCATCTGCTGTTCGAGCTTGAATCCCAAGGAGCGTGTGTAGAAGGCGATCGATTGGTCGACGTCGCCGACCATATATCTGACGGTTGCCATGGCATCCCCTCCACTCGAAGCCCAACGCCGCCGTTCAGCGGCGGGAGATGGTCAATGCGCGATGCGCGATGTCGCGCGACGCTACCGCGTCGTTGCAAAAGCAAACTTGACGCGACCCCAACTCACACTGGTCAACTCAGGGGCCCCGGTGTCTTCCCAGGAATTAGGACGACATTGTCGACCATGGACTCGAGCGCGCTGAGTTCGAGGTATGACGTATCCATGGATATGAAAAGCGCCTCGACGTTTGCGAGCACGTCAGCAAATGACTCCGACCCCGCTCGGTGGATCCACGAAGTCTCCACGAAGGGTGCAAACCTCATGTTCCACGAACCAACTCCTACGAGCGCGCCGGAGCTTGTCCAGATCGCTCCAGCGGAACTGCGAAGGAGTATGGAGGTGGGAAGCACCGTGTCCGAGCCGTAGTCGAGAACAAACTCATCCCATTGAATCGCATCGAAACCGGTCAGATCTCCGACGAAAGAAGCAGGCGCCCGTGCAAGCAAGGGCGCCCCGTTCGGCAGGCCGTCGGTAGCAGCCAAGCAAAACCCCGGATTCCCACCCGACACGACTGACAATATCCCGATGGAGGGAGGCGGCATGGTCCAACCTTGAGAAGTCCCGTCTTCAAAATCCGATCGGGGACTGTCGGCCAGCACGGGGACCGCGCCAAGCGAAGCCAGCGCGACGAATGCCAGAATCCCGTTCATGAGGTTTCCTTCCTCGATTTGGCCCGCCGAACGCCATGCGCGAACGAATCTGAAGCCATGCCGCGGCGACCGCTACTCAGCTTTTGTAGCCAACACCACCTTCCAAGCGATCGTGCTGTCGGCCTGAATTGTGTACTCGAATATGCCGCGCCCTTGAATGTGACCATCCTCAAATTCAGCGTACACCCAACTGTCATCGAGAACATGGATGCTCTCTGCCGAGTAGAACCCCATTGTTCCGCCTAACACTCCCGCTTGCGGGATGATCGCGCCGTGGGACATCAGACTGCTGATGATCTGCGGAATGGGGTCGGTCAGCCCCCGCCGCTGCAGTTCCTCGATGTCGTAGGCGTCCAATGCGTGACCCGGCATGGCGGGACGGCGCTTGGCAGCCGCCCGTTCAGCCAGGCTCGATTCCGGAGCAGCAACCTCTGGTGGCTGGTCGCTGCGAGGAGCCTCGCGCTTCGGTCCGCAGCTCACGGAACATAGCGAACCTGCCAGGATGAGCGCGGCCAGTCTTGCTTGTTTCAGTGGATGACCTCCACTCTTCGGCCGAACCCTCCGGTTCATTTTGTGCAGCGGTTGGAGCACATCCGCGTTCACGCGACGGTGAAGACGCCAAGTTCGCGTTCCGACACCGTGAGTGCGCCACACATGCTGTCCAGACGAGAGTACTCCTTCTGGCTGCTCTGCCGCATCTGGTTGAACAGCGCGAGGTCCTCCCAGTGGTCGGTCGTCAGGTAGCGCGTGTTCGCCACGCTGTCTCGAAGGAGTGTCGTGCCCTCGTAACCTGCATACTGACGAAAGAGCGCTGCCCAATCGCCGCTCGGCCCGTAGACTTGCTGAAACGTGGAAAGCGACTCTGGCTTGACGACGAACTCCCATACGATGGCGATCATTCCAATCGACCCTTCAAGCGAGCGACTCCGCCACTCACAGCTGGCCCCAGACTATTGAGCAGCCTCGAACAACTCAATCAAATTGCCGTCTGGATCCTCCAGTAGGATTTGTTTGCCCCCAGGGCCAGAGACGACTTCATTGCGAAAGCGCATGCCTTCCTTCTTCATCTCGGCGACGCGCGAAACAAGATCCTTCACTTCGATGACGAAACGATTCCATCCGCCGGGTTCCGGCCGCCGGCCATCCGGCATTGGGCGAGCGGCCGAGCTCGGCGGGCCTGCGAGCCAAAGCGTGAGGTCGTCTCTCGAGACTCTGGCAAAGGCCGGGCTCATCTGCTCCTCGAGCTTAAATCCCAAGGAGCGTGTGTAGAAGGCGATCGACTGCTCGACATCACCGACCATATATCGAATGGTTGCCATTTCATCCCTCCACGCGCGAATTCACTCTTGAGGCCTTGGCACATGCTGGTCGATGAGGATCGGATTCCCATCGGGATCGACCACCATCAGACTTGCGGGACCCGTCGTGCTCAGTACCAGCGCCCAGCGCCATGCGAGCCGCCCCGGGTGGTCGGTGGCCGGATTAGACCCGCTGTTGGTGCATGAGCTTCGGCCAGGTACATGACGCGCGACACGGCTCCCCTGCGCGACAACTCGACAACGGTCTCGAGATAGTCCTGCTGACTCTCGAAGTCAGCAGCGCTCGAGACTTGTTCGAGTTCTGCTCGATGCGCCTGCATGGCCGCCAGCCTGCCGCTGGCGTTCTTGAGCACGCTCATGGTTCGATTCTCGGTCTCGATCAGCCGAAACCCCGCAGATTCGAGCAGCCCTTCGTTCCAGCCTGCGGCAACGAACTGGGTGTAGCCGTGGACACTGCGTTTGCGCACCTCTTCGTTCGAGACAGAACCGGTTACCACTCCGGCATCGGTGAACAGAAACCTTCCGCCGGGCGGTAGCAGTTTCGCAACCTCGTGGAAGAGCTTCAAGCGGTCGCGAAGATGGAGTACTACGTCCAGCGACATTGCTGCATCGAACGAGCGGGGCTCGAACGGAAGTGGCTCGTTCAGATCGGCCTCTTGAACCGAGAGCAAGGCTTCGATGCCAAGTGAGGCCGCACGCTTGCGTCCGGCCTGCAGAGCCGATGGGCTGATTTCCACACCGGTACCGTGACAGCCAACGGTGGCGAGAATGAAGGTCAGCGGGCCGCAGGGTCCGCAGCCAAGATCGAGAAACCGGCTGGAAGGCGACAGCTTGAGGCGCTGAATGTCCCCGCGCAGTTCCTCGGCGCTCACCCAGGAATGCTGGCCAATGTCCTCTCCGTAGGCTTCGCGACGAAGCTGACGCATCAACGACGAGTCGAACTCCCGATAGAAGGATTCGTATCCGTCCGCCGGCGACTCTTGGGAGGTGTCCATGCCGTGCTCCAGCCGTCTAACGCTCTGCCGTTCAGCCGCGGCACGCAGCGCAGTCCGCTGCATGCCGTTGTTAGAAGGCCAGGTCCTCATCCCAACGTCAAAAGTGTCTATCAGTCGGTGTTCGAGACTTCGGATGTGACTGCGTCATCCTCCTGGTGCTTTCCGTCCACGAGTCGATACCCGTACGTGAATGTGATCTCGAGTCCGCAGTCATAGCAGAATCGATTCCATCACCTGCGGACTGGAAGACCTTCACACGGTCCGATTCGGCAGCGTACTCTTCGTCGGACATCGGCTTCAACCCCGGTATTTCGTAGACTCGTGGGTCGGTAGAAACTGTGATCCTTCAACTCGTGCAGGTTGGACGCATCGCCCTCCTGAAATCGGCAGTTCGCAAGGCCCTGCTCCCGGGCGCGCCGGTTCCCGGCTTCGACTAGGTTCTGTGCGATGTCGACGCCGAGCACGTCCGCTCCAAGTCTCGCCGCCGGCAACGCGGTCGTCCCGTCGCCGCTGCCGAGATCCAAGACGCGGAGCCCTTTAGTAATGCCGAGCTTCGCAACCAGTGCGTCACCGCTTTCTCGCATGCTCTCCGCGATGCGAGTGAAGTCGCCCTTTTCCCAAAGGGCTTTGTTTGGATTCACTGGAACACTCCTCCTGCAGTGGTTCGTAAGGACCAGACTTGCACCTGCGTCACCGTCTCACGCCTGAGCAATGACCTCGTACGTATCGGCGGATATCAGTGTTACCGGTGCCCCGGGCGGCGGACCTTGGGCTCGAATCTCGTCGGCCTTCGCGAGAGCGTGCGCCTCGGTGTCGAAGAGCTGAACAGACCTGAGTACGTCGCCGTGGAGCGCCCGAAGCCAGTAGCCAGCTGCGAAGCCGCGGTCCGCTTTGGCCTTCGGCACGATCATGTTGCGGAGCATGCTTCTCGCTTCTTCTTCACGATTCGAGACAACTCTGACCTCAATGATGATTGCATGCTTGTTTGCTCTCCTCCGAAAGATGGAAGCGCACGGCACCAGACTGATCTGGCCCAGACTGAGTGAAGCCGACCTTCTCGAGCACGCGCATTGAGGCCGGATTGTCCGTCAAGACTTCCGCTTCAACGAGCTGGATCTCTGGGCAAGAGAGAGCCCATCTGGAGAGAGCGTCCACCATCTCGCTCGCAATTCCTCGCCCTTGGTATTCCGGGATGACGGAGTACCCGATCTCGACCATGCCCTGCGTGTTGGGCGGCCCCTTGAACCCGACGCTGCCGCAGAGAACAGCAGTATCGTCCTCTTTCAGGACTCCATACCATCCGAGAGTCCAGGGGCCGTAGTTTCTCATTCGGCGACAGCTTTCGAGAAACGTTGGCAGAACCTCTCGCAAGATCTCCGGTGGCCAAGACGGAGGGATTGAGGCCCCCAACAGGTCGGCCAGTTTCCCAAGTTCCGAAAGCTCCGCTTCCGCCAGCGCCTGCGTGCCCGAAACCAATCTCATTCGGCACGTCTTCAACTCGAGCGACATAGGACTCGTGTTCCGCTTCTGCGATCGCCGAGCAAACACTTAGACGGATGCACGCGCACCAGACGTGTGTGTGAGCGCCCGCCAGCGGCTGCGAAACGCCAGTGCGCAGGCGATCGCGCTGCCGGGGAGCACCAGGGCACTTGCGACGATGGCGAGACCTGCGACGGCCTCCGGTGGCGCATACGTTGGATCGCGGGTTGAACCGGGGATGTACGGCGGCATGCGGTGGATCTGGAAGAGGAACCAAGCTGCAGACCACGCCAGGACGAAAGTCGCCAACACTGCGTACGTGAGTCCGAGGCCGCGACGAGGAGTGCTTCGATGAGCGGCCTTCGCCGCCGTCCAACCAACCACGGCGGGGGGAATCCAGAAGCCGACAAGGAGAACAAGGCTGGGGAGGCGATCAGGCATACTGCTAGCTTCTCACTCGGCGACCGTGCGCAGCAACCGCAGCGCGAGTGCCGAGGGAGTCCTCCGGCGAGCGGGTTCTCCTCGGCCACATGACGTAGTTCCGCAATACGTACTGCCACGGAATGGCGACGATGAGCAATGGCGTCCAGAGGAACGCCCTGGTCATCACTTCGGCGGGTGAGCCCACCAGCGTGCCTGCCCGCCACAGGGGATAGGCCACGATCAGGAGCCAAAGTCCCTTGTACGCGATCGCGAAGAGCATGATGGGCAGCATTCTCAGGGGATGGATCAGCCCCAGAACCGCCAGCGTTGGGTACGCTGCCCAAACGCAGAATGCCATGGCCCTGAACGGTCCCAGGGTTCTTCGTGCGTGATGATGGTTCTCCATGCGTCCGTTGCGACGAACGCCGCCATCAGGAAGTAGAAGAGTCTCAGAGCGTAGACGTTGATCGGTCTCACGCCCTCATATCGCACGAAGTCGGGTGCGAAAATGGTCTTGATCGACATCGGCTCGTCCTCTCAGGCCTCGTCTTGATTTTCCCATACGACCGTCGAGCACTCCGAGTTTCAAAGAGGGCGGGGGGACCGAGCGGTGCCCCAGTGGGAAACCGCATTGAGGACATCACCGTGCAGGGCTCTTGGCGGTGCGGGAAACCGGCCTGATGTGGGCGAACATGCTGCGGGCGTTCCAGGTTGGGAAGGCTCTTGCGAGCGAGGGGGTGCCGTCGAGATGGATGCGGTTCTCCCGCGTGGCTTCGGCCCAGGTGAGCTGGCCGGCGTGCCATTTGACGAACGCTTCGGCTTCCGCCGTGATGCAGAGGTCCTCGTCAAGGCCCGGGGACGTCTTGCAGATCTCGGTGTCTCCACGCTCGATGAGGAGCCAATAGCGTTCACGACGCGGGCGGCCGGTGAAGTCGAAGCGGATGACGACGCGTCGATCCGGGAGCCGCTCTCGGCGAAGCGCGTTGCACATCGACCACAGGGCCACAAAGGGATCGAGGTTCTCAGGGGCGATCTCGAGCCAACGTGCACCCCACTCGCCGAGCGTCTGGCAGACCTTGAAGAGGTCGTGGCCCGCGGACGTGAGCTTGTAGTGGTGCCCGCGCCCGTCGGATTTGGGTGCCGACTCGACGATGCCGAAGTGTTCGAGCTGCTTGAGCCGTTGCGAGAGCAAGGTGCCGGAGAGTCCGGGCGCACCTTCGAGGATCTCGCTGAAGTTTCCGCAGCCGAGGTACAGGTTGCGGACGATTAGCGGTGTCCAGCGCTCGGCGAAGATCTCCGCGCCACGGGCGATCGGGCAGTATTGGCCGTACGTTCTCACGACCTCAATTTACGCTCGCGCCTTCGGTTGTGAAGTACAGATTATTGACTAGAGGGTGGGTGGTCCGCGGTGGTCCGATGGGGGCCTCGAGAGAGGAGGACTCCGATGAAGACACCGACGAGCCCGCGGAAGTCGGCCGCAGCAGCAAAGGGCGCACCGTCGTGGAGATCGACGGGTTCCGAGGGCGGCTGATTTGTGCCGACGACGCTGACTACGGCACCGCCCGTGGCAGTCTGGAACGCTGCCATCGACCGGCGTCCACGCCTGATCGCTCGATGCATTGGGACCGCCGATATCGTCGCGGCCGTGCGTTTCGCCCGCGACCACGATCTGGAGATCGCGCTACGAGGAGGAGGCCACAACGTGGCGGGCACCGCCGTTTGCGACGACGGGATCGTCATCGACCTTTCGGCGATGCGGGGCGTGCGCGTCGATCCCAGATGCCGCAGGGCTTGGGTGCAGGGTGGTGCGCTGTGGGGCGACGTCGATCACGAAACGCAAGCGCACGGTCTGGCCACCACCGGCGGAATCGTGAGCCACACCGGAGTCGCCGGGCTCACCCTCGGCGGTGGCGTCGGCTGGCTGATGCGCAAGCACGGCCTCACGGTCGACAACCTCCTTGCCGCCGACGTGGTGACGGCGGACGGCGAGCTGCTGCGCGCATCCGAGGACGAGCACCCCGACCTGTTCTGGGCATTGCGAGGTGGCGGCGGCAACTTCGGCGTGGTCACCTCGTTCGAGTTCCGCCTCCACTCCGTCGGGCCCATCGTCCTGGCCGGCCCCATCCTCTGGGACGCGAGCGACGCCGGAGAAGTGCTGCGCTTCTACCGCGACTTCATCCGCGACGCTCCCGACGAGCTCGGCACGGTCGTGAGGTTCGGCACCGCGCCGCCGCTCCCGGTCATCCCCGAGCATCTGCACTGGCGTCCGGTCGTGACGATCGGCACTTGCTACGCGGGGCCGATCGAAGACGGCGAGCCGGTACTCCGCCCGCTCCGCGCATTGCGGACTCCCCTGCTCGATCTGGTCGGGCCCAAGCCGTACGTGGGATTCCAGAGCGCTCTCGACTCCACCGTCGTCCACGGTTGGAACTACTATTGGAAGTCCACCCACCTTCCCGAGCTGCGCGACGATCTCATCGATGTGATCGTCGAGCACGCGTTCGCTGCTCGTCGCCGCGATCGTACGTGGCAATGTTCCATTTGAAAGGAGCGGTGAGCCGAGTGGCCGAGGGCGCGACGGCGTTCGGAAACCGGCAGACGTCGCACGCGATCACGCTCGATGCCGTGTGGCGGCCCGGCGAAGACTTCGGCGAACGGGACACCGCTTGGACAAGGGAGTTCTTTGCCGCACTCGACCGCTTCCGCGAAGGCGTCTAACGTCAACTCCTCGGCGGCGACGAAGACCCCAACCGGGTCCGCGAGGCGTACGGCGACTCCATCTACGACCGGCTCGTCGACGTGAAGACCACGTACGACCCCGACAACGTCTTCCACCACAACCAGAACATCCGCCCGAGGAGTTGAGGATGGTGTGAGTGGCCTTGCGCGATGACGCCTCAGTGTGCGTCGCGCGGCTGCGACGATTCCACGTCACCCGGTCGCAACTGCGGGTTGCTTACGATCCCCCCGATGGAGGCGCACCGTCTGCCGGCTAGAAGCCGTAGTTAGGCTGTAGCTCGGATACGCCCGCTCGTGAGCAGCCATGCCAAGTACCCCGCAGCCGTGACATCGTACGCGAGACAGAACGCCGGCCACCAACTTGGAACACCTGGATTGGAAACGACCGTGCCATGAACAAGATCGAACACACCATGTGCAGCGAGCGCAACCACAACAAGCCACAGCGACGATCGAAAGCCGAATACTGCTACCGCAAGAAAAACTCCACCGACCAGCGACTCGAGAACAAGCGCACGCGTTGATGCTCCGATGACCGCGAAGAGAGAATATAAGAAGGCGATCACGATCGCCACCGTCGGATAGAAGGCACGATCACGGTCCAGTCCTGAGGCTCTCGCGAACAGCCCCACCGCCATTGCGAGAACCACCCCGACCAGTAGCGCCATTTCGTGTGTCATCCTGAGCCTGCTACGC
The DNA here is from genome assembly GCA_963725045.1 of uncultured Gemmatimonadales bacterium. Classification (GTDB taxonomy): domain Bacteria; phylum ARS69; class ARS69; order ARS69; family ARS69; genus CAVRWY01. The sequence goes on along the minus strand of CAVRWY010000011.1, from coordinate 67,201 downwards.
CACTGCGACGGTCTTCAGGGGAGCATTGCGGAACACGAGAGCGGCGACGGTTCCGCATGCCAAGGACTCTGCAAGCCCCGAGATCAGCGCAGAGAACGTCCACTCACGGCCCACGACGAAGTAACCGTAGATCCCCAGCGTCATGGGGACGAAGTACAGCAGCCAGACGATGAGCCCGAAGCGCACACCCTCGAGCCAGCCACGCTTTTCGAAGCCACGCGCGAAAATGAAGGAGAATGCAAAGGACCAGGCGACGTAGCCAACCATGGCGATTCCATGGTTCTCCGTGCCTTCCGCCCGAAAGACGGTCGAGGCGCCCTCGTGTACGTCGGGGAACACCAGGCCGAAGAAAATGGCTCCGACCGCGGCCTTCGTCACGAGGACAAGGAAGGCGCCGATGAGAATGTGCTTCCAGCTCATGACGCCGATCCGTTTCGCACAAGGCGCTGCGGCCGCGCGCCGGGCACCCGCGCGATGAGACCACGCGCCTCCAGATCCAGCTTCACCGTCGTCGCATACCAGGCCACGCTCTTGCCTGCGAACAAACGTTTCGGCACGCGCCGGCTCACCTCGGCGAGAAGTTCCGGGAACGTGATGCCCTCCTTCCCCTTCGGCACACTCTCCAGAATGGCCCGCTTGGACGCGTCATAGATTTCGGCATTGATGGAGCGACCACCCTTGCCCGAGGTGTAATTCACGTTGCGGGTCTGGATGCGCCCCCGAGTCGGCTGTTCTCGCTTCGTTCGCTCTTTCTTCATGGTCGTCTTCCTCCTTTGGGCACCTGCAATGTTATTGGACGGCTTACGGCGTGGACAAGACGAACTGGTTGCCATCCGGATCCTTGAAGATCGCGGACGTGCCCCAGTCAGCTTTTTGGGGATCCTGTACGAACTCTACGCCACGTGTCTTCATTTCCTTCGCCGTGGCCACGACATCGTCGGCCGAGAACGTGACATTCATCAGCCCGCCGATCAACTTGTCTTGCCCCGGCCCCGTGAACAGCACGAGCTTCGTCTCCGCACGCGGGATGCCGAGCTCGATCCAACGCTGCTTGTCGTTGAATGGGCTGTCCGTAATCACCCGAAGCCCGAGCTTCTTCGTATAGAACTCCAGCGCCCGATCCTGATTCGTCACAGGAACGTTCGCGAATTTGATCGCCTTGATCATGCCGTCGTCTCCGTGATGCGCGCGTCACCATGATCGCGCGAACAGAATGATCGGCACACGCGCGCTTGCCGTCAACGCGTGAAGTAACTAGTATAGCATTGGTTGCCATAGCCACTTGGAGGCACTTTGATGACCACCGTCGCCATCGACGCCTACATTCTCGACGCCCTGATGCGCGATCTCGTCGGCCACGACCGGCGTCCGTCGGCGTTCCTGGTCTACTTGTACCTCTGGCGCGCAGCCATGGGCGCGGCGAAACGAAAGCTCAGATTGCGCTGATGGACATCGCAGAGGATGTTGGCTTGTCCAAGCGGTCGGTCCAGGAGGGGCTGAGCTGGCTGTCGAAGCGGAAGTTGATCACGGTCGCACGGCAGAGCATCACGGCCGTGCCGGTGTACACGGTGCTACGACCGTGGCGCCGTTGAATCATGCTGTCGCTACGTTCGAATGGCCGAGCTCTGGAACAACCGCACGACACGATCACCGAGGCCGAGGCCGGAGGATCGCACGCGCCGGGGCGCCGTCCGCACCGACGATGTGCAATGGTAAGCAGACCAGGTCGCAGGGACCCGCTGGTGCGAGACTGAGGTCGAGCCCTTCAATGATCCAGATGCCCGCTCTCATGAGAACCCGGTGTGTCTCGGCCATATCCTCATCGGAAGGTCCAATCGAGGGACCGTCGATCCCCACAGCGCGCACGCGTCGAGAGACCAGATAGCTCGCCGCCTCGGGCGAGACCGCGACGTAGTCCTTGAAAAAGCTGTCGGCTTTTCGATCGAGTGTCGAGTTGTTCGTCTTGAACAGCAGCCGTTCGCCGGCGCGAATCCGATACGGATGCAGTTCGTCGGAAGTGATGAGGCGAGTGCTGCGAATCGGAAGGACCCGCGCTGGTCCCACGGTTGCCTCGATGGGCAGCGCGTCGACTCCATGGCCGCCCCGTAGAAAATGGAATGGCGCATCCATGTGTGTTCCGGCATGAGCACTCATCGAAAGGGAGGAGACCGTACAAGAAGTCCCCGCGCTCGAGATCGGACACGCGCTCAATTCGAAAAGGCGGGTCGCCCGGCCATGGCACGAGACCATCGTGCAGGGGAACGGTGATGTCGATCCAAGCTGGCAATGGGTCCTACCTTGGCTCCAGCATCTCGGCGGCGCCGGTATCCGAACGACATGCCGCTCAGCCACGATCGGCGCACTCGATGCCCACTCTACTCCGACTTGCCCACCGCTCGTTGGTCGCAGAGTGGGTCTCAGGGAGTCAGTCTGTCCCCCAAGGGTTGTCGATCACGAGGCGCCACGAGCCGTCCGTCTGACGACGCAGCACATCCGCGGATTTTGCCGCCAGCTTCACCGGTTTCCCGTCAGGCCCCGTTCCAGTGAACGACCAAACCGTAGCGACGAGGGCCAGATCACTTGCCTCGAGGACCCTGGTCACTTTGAGATCGAGGGTGCCTTTCATCGCAATGAACCCGGCCAGCGCTTCACGGATGCCCTGTGGGCCGCGAGCGAGGGTCCCCGGCTGAGTCGCGAAAGCAGCTTCACGCTCATAAAGAGGCATGAGAGAGCTGAAATCGCCCGCGTTGATTCCCTCGACGATTGACTTGAGGACTTCCTCAGGCGTTGCCCTGGACATACCACTCTCCCGATTCTGTTTGGTTGTGATCGTCGGACCGAGTTCGAGCACTTTGGCGTTCAGTCGTTCTCCACTGAAAGCGTCCTCTCAACCTTCCGATGCATGAGTGCCTTGTCCGCCGAACGTACCAGGTTTTAGCTGCTCCGACCGAGCGAACGTGAGGGCAGTGTCTGCTGCAAACCGGAGTTGGACAGCGTCCGAAGCGACCACGTTGCCTTCCGTCGACGTCTGACGCTCAATGCCCAGTTGGTCGGCTAAGCCAACGACTCGCGGAGTCTGCGAGCTCGCGTTTCCAACCATTCATACGCGGGCGAGGACTCCGTCCAGCGGCGCCGGCACACGATCGGGGGAGAGCCTGTCGACGAGCGCGGCGGCGTAGCGCACCTTCCAGTTGTGCAACCAGCCGTGCAGCTGGGCATCCAGCGGGAGCCCGCGCTTGTCCGGCTGCTTCTGGTAGATGCGGAACGCGGCGAGCTGTCCGCGCTCCTCGATGAGCTGGAGCATCCGCTCCGGGCCAAGGGCGCGCACGAGCTCGCCCTCGAGGTCGGGGTCGCATGCGAAGAAGCCATCGGGCGTGACTCCCGCGCGCTCGAGCGCGCGCCGGACCGCCGCTTCCTCGCCACGGTCGTAGATGCCCGCGACGCGCTCGAATGCGAGCGTCTGCAGCGCGCGCTCGAGGGCATGGGCGCCGCCGACCGAGACCACCCTTACGCCTTCCGTTGCGAGGTCCCGGCCCCGGCGTACGGCGAGTCGTCTCGACCGCGATCCGGTCGCTCTCGCCCTCGACGAGGACGACGGCGTTCAAGCGTTGGTTAGACCGCGTCCTACGAAACATCAATTCAGCCCCTGGCCATCGTCACATTCGTACTGATCTCGTAGGCGAATCCCCTCGCATCCGTCTGACGCCGCACTAAATCAGCGCTGTCGCGTGCGATAGCGGCCACAATCTGCCCCCGCTCATCATCGCTCATGTCCTTGGACGCCGCGCTCTTCGGATCAGGCGGCGGCGTCACTTCATCCCCCGCGCCCTCGCCAACGCCGCATCCACATTTGCGCACACGTTCTCTTCTCCGACCATCGCGAGCAATCCCGTCTTGCGCATCGCTGCAATCGGCTGCGGGCGCACACCCGACATCAGGACGACCGTGCCGGCGCCCTTCACCTCTTTCACCATCTCTTCCAGGATGTGCAACCCCGTCGAGTCGATCGCAGTTACGGCGCGCATGCGCAACACAAGAACGCGCGGAGGCTTCTCGATCTGCGCGATCGCATTCTTGAACTTGTCCGCCGCACCGAAGAAGAACGGCCCGGTAATGTGAAAGATCTCGACGCCTTCCGGCACCTCTTCCGCGTTCACTCTCCGCGTTCCGCTCACGTCCTCTTCGTCGTCGCCGAGGTCGCCCCTTTCAGGAAGCCGGCCTCCGTCACGCTCGCCATCCGATTCATGAAAAGGAGCGCCGCCATGACCACGCCCACTTCGATTGCCACCATCAAGTCGACGGCCACGGTGAGCCCGAACGTCGTGACCAGCACGGCGACGTCGGACTTCGGCGCACGCAGCAACTTCTTGAAGAGCCGCCACTCGCTCATGTTGTAGGCAACGACGACGAGGATCGCGGCGAGGCTCGCCATCGGCACAAGCGCTCGCCCACTTTCCGAAGAACAGCATGATGAGAAGGAGCGTCGCCGCGTGCACCATCCCGGAGATCGGCGTGCGCCCGCCGTTCTTGATGTTCGTCGCGGTGCGCGCGATCGCGCCGGTCGCGGGAATCCCGCCGAAGATCGGCGAGACCACGTTGGCCACGCCCTGACCCACCAGCTCCATGTTCGAACGGTGGCGAGTGCCGGTCATGCCATCCGCGACCACCGCCGAGAGCAGCGACTCGATCCCCGCGAGGATCGCGATCGCCAGCGCCGGGCGGAGCAGAGGCCCCAGATCCGCCCAGGCCACGTTCGGCAGATGCGGCGCCGCCAGACGATTCGGCACGTCGCCGAAGCGGCTCCCGATCGTCTCGACCGGCCACCCCAAGAGATGCGCGAGCGCCGTCGTTGCGAGCAGCGCCACGAGCGGGGACGGCACACGGTGCGACACCCGCGGCCACCACACCAGGATCGCGATCGCGATCGCGGAGAGTGCGGCCGCATACCCGCTCGTGGTGCCGATGCTTCGTGCGTACTCCACGCACTTGTCGAAGAACTCCGGCGGCACGTGCGTCATTTGCAATCCGAGAAGATCGCGCACTTGCGTCACGAAGATGATGAGCGCGATTCCGCTCGTGAATCCCACAGTGACGGGATACGGAATGAACTTGATGACACGCCCGAGGCCGACGATCCCCATCACGATGAGGATGAGCCCGGCGAGCAGCGTCGCCATGGCGAGCCCGTCCACGCCGTGGCGCTGCACGATGTCGTAGACGATGACGATGAATGCGCCGGTCGGCCCGCCGATCTGGAAGCGGCTCCCCGAAAGCGCCGAGATCAGAAATCCCGCGATGACCGCGGTATAGAGGCCTTGCTCCGGCCGGACACCGGACGCGATTGCGAACGCCAGCGAAATGCGGCAACGCGACGATGCCAACGATGACACCCGCGACGAGATCGCGGCCGAAGTCCGCGCGCGAGTAACCTTCGCGCAGCACGGTCGCAAGTTGGGGTTCCAGCTTCCCGGTTGGCATACGGCAGCTCGAGCATAAGCGAGCATTGGGCAATTCGAAAGCGAGTTCAGCGACCGGCCTCACGCGCAGCACTCGCCAGTCCACGGTAGGCCATCACCGCGAGCGCACCGACGATGACGAAGGCGACGACGTTCCCCCAGAACATCGCATCGGGTCCGGACTCCCACACGAGGGGAGCGGGATCCGCCGACAGCTGCCACTCCGATCGCCCGCGCGCAAAGAGATCGAAGGTGCTGAACATGTTGCCCCCAGCGTGCAGAACGAGGCTTGGCCAGATCGAATCGGTGAGGTATGCGAGCATTCCGTACACCGCCGATGCGGCGATATAGAACGGCAGCAACGCGAGACCGACCTCGGGGTGCGTGAGGTGAACGAAGCCGAAGAGCGCTCCCGTGATCAGGATCGCGATGACGGGACCATGCCGGCGCTCGATGGGCCTCTGGAGATAGCCACGGAACGCTGTTTCCTCGACCACGCCGGCAACGACCGCGCCCATCACGGTCCACATAAATACCGCAAAGAGCGAGTACTTTGACGGATCGATTTCTTGTTGTGCAGGGAGCACGAAGAGCCGACCCAAGACTCCTTGAAGCAGTAGCACGCTGACGAGGCCCAGCATCCCCGCCAGGAGCGCCGCTCCCCAAATTTCCCCAGGCAAGGAGTTGGCGCGGGAATCAGTCCGCCGGGTTTGGGACGTCCACTGCGGCCAGCCCCATCCACGCACGAAGTAGCGCCAATACAGCCACAGATAGGCGGCCATGATCGGAACCGACCACGGCACATTTGATCCGTACTTCAGATTCGCAGACGCGAGCCCAGCCCACGGCAAGGTGCCCGCAGCGCCCACGATGATCCCCACTGTGACGGCGCGCACCGCGACCGGCAGGGAACGTGTCATACGCGTGACCAGACTCCGAACTGTCGCGTCATCGCCGCCGATCTCGAGACTCGCAGGTCGCGGAGTCGAGTCGCAGTCACAGAGTGCGTCACCTCGAATCCGGCCGAAGGATCAGCGGGACGTCGACCTCTTCGCATATTTGGACCCGGCCGATGTACGAAACCAGTGCCAGGAGTTCCGGCCGCCCCGGGATCTCATAGAGAGCACGGACACGAACCAGTGGCTGGCAGACCGCATCCAGGCGCGCATTCGCGGAGAGGCCGCCGGACCGAAGCGTTACACGAAGCTCGAAGCGGGTGGTGTTCCAGTCCGGGGAAACCGGGCCCAGACTGTCGCTCGTCACGGCGAGCGAGAGATCGAAATCCGGTACTGCCTTCAGGTGAACCAATCGATCGACCAAAGCATCCCAATCGGGATTCCGAATGCTCTTCCCGTAGTCTGTGCGTTGCTGCTCGAGCTCCGGGCGGCGGATCGCTTCAGGCGACGTCGGCGATCCGAGATCGATGGAGTACTCCTCGGGCGGGCTCCCGGTCTCATCGAATGCTTCGAGTCGGAAGTAGATTCGATTCTCGTTGGGCTCGAGGCCGTGGAGCTTCGCGCGGATCGGTCCACCCGTGTACGCGCCTGCACCGATGGGAAACATGGCACAGGTGAAGATCAACGCCGTGACCGAGCAACGTGCGAACTGATCCAGCTTGCTCACGTCACACCTCGTTCGCTTCAGTCGGCCAGCTCCGGCCGATCGCGCACCGCCATGATCGTTCCGTTCAACAGTGCGACCACCTCGCCTTCGGCCGCCGCTGCTCCGATCGGCTCCGCAAGAGCCCGGAACTCGCCCGCCACGACGGTGAGCGTGCGACCCGCTCGCACGACTCGGCCGAGCCCGCGGAACGATGCACCGCGGGCGGGAGCAATGAGTTGCATCTTGAACTCGACGCTGAGGACCGCGACGCCGGGCTCCATCAGAGTCAGTGCTGCATACCCGCACGCACTGTCCACGACGGCGGTGACGACGCCCGCGTGCAGGAACCCGTGCTGTTGCGTCAGATCGGCGCGAAACGGGATCATCAAGTCGACTTCGCCGGGCGCGACGCGCTCGAGCGTGACGCCGAGCGTCCGCATCGCGGCCTGACGAGCAAAACTCGAGCGCACACGCTGCTCGAAGTCGGGGTCCCTCGGCTGGAAATGCAGCGGCATGTCTCCCGCGTGACGTCTCATTGAGACATCCAGACTCTACCCGAATGCCTCTGCCGATGCGCGCCCGACTGCTCGTTCGCGCTCCGCCCTGGCGCTCCATCGGTCAGCTCGAACGCCTCTCAATAGAAGCCACAGCGCCAGCGAGAGCTCGCCGATGACGATCGGCGCAGCGACCGCTGGAAACACCACCCCCGACCATTTCGGGTAGAGGAGCCAGGTGAAGCTGTTGACGAGATAACAGACGCCCGCCACTTGCATCAGCCGGCCGATCCACTTCGGCATGTACTCGGAACGGTGGATCAGGAATCCGAGGATCAGGCACTCCACGCCGAAGAACACCAGCGCGATGCTGAAACCCGCCGTATGCGCTCGGATCGAGAGCAACGCGAGAGACCCCGCCTGCTCCGGCGTGAATGCCGTTGCGTACGTCTTGCTGATCGGGGCGAGCGCGTTCGACAGGGACACGGCGGCGACTCCCTCGACCGCATTGCACACGAGATTGAAGAAGACGGCGAGCAACGCCAAGTCGCGGCTCACCGGTCGGAGCAGGACATACAAGATCAGCGCAAGGATCGTCGCAGCAACGAGCAGCGTCACTTCCCCGCCGAGGCCGAGTCGCCAAAGCCATCCGAGCGAGCGAAGGTTCTCGGCTGTGGCCACGGCGTTACCGGGCACGACGATCTTTCCGCGAACCACGATCTCTTCCAAGGCTCCGACGGCGATGATGTACAGGTAGAGCACACCGCCGATGCGCGCGAGGAATCGCGCGCGCGCCGCATCGAACCCAGGATTCATGTCGTTCCTGCCGTGCGATCGGCGGTGGGAGTGAACTCGAGGAGATCACCGGGCTGGCATTGCAGCGCCCCGCAGATCGCCTCGAGTGTCGAGAACCGGATCGCGCGCGCTTTCCCGGTCTTGAGGATCGAGAGATTGGGCAGTGCGATCCCGATTTTTTCGGAGAGCTCGGTGAGCGTCATGCGTCGCGCATGCAACACGTCGTCGAGCCGGATTACGATCGCCATCAGACGGTTCCTTCGAGATCCGCGCGCATGCGAGCACCATGCTCGAACACGCCGGCGAGCACGAAGAGCATGAGCACCGCGATCCATCGCGTCGGAGAGATTCCCCACCCGAGGTCGAGCGGCAGCGTCTCCGTCGAAACAGCGGCGGAGATGGCGCCGACCACGTAGTTCGAAAGCTCGACGACCAGCAGCGCCCAGGCAATCTTCCGCAGGCGGCCGGCGTTTTCCACGATGAACGGTTCGCCGACGCGGACGCTGTCGACGATCTCGAACAGGCGCTGAAGGATGAAGAAGAGGATCCCGGCACCGGCGAGTCCGACGACCATGATGAGTCGCATGCCGAGAACGAGCGAATCCCGCTGCTGCTCGGGCGGAACGCCGAGCGCGGTGAACACGAAGTCCCGGGCAACGAGGGTGGCGATGAGCAGACTGACCAGCAGCCCCGCATAGATGGCGGTGGCGGCGACGGCCAGGCGCAGAGCCCTCCTCGAGAGGACGAGAGCCTTGGGCGATGATTCCATGTGGGTTACCTCCGGCTGACGTAACGATGATCGATACAATACTTATTGAATATCGTTATGTCAAGTATCGACTGTCGATAATCCCAAGGGTGACTCGAGCGGGGGGCTACAGGCGGGGGGGACCGCGTTCGAGGAGGCATTACAAGGACGCTCGAGAGGACGCTGGGTTGGTTCACAGTCCGCGGCACTCCTCTTATCTTCAGCCGACCTTTCTCCCGGAGCTGCCATGCCTCGGCCCGTCATCGCGCTGACCTCCGACGTCCGCCGCGACCGTCGCACGATGGTCTTCCTCTTCGAGGAGTACGCGCTGGCGATCGAGGAGGCGGGTGGGCTGCCGCTGCAGGTGCCGCCGATGCGCGATCCGTCGATGGTCGCGCAGATTCTCGACATTGCGGACGGCGTGGTGATCGTCGGCGGCGAAGACATCGATCCTCGCGTGTACGGCGAAGATCCGCTTCCCACGCACGAGCCGATCGCCAACGAGCGCTTCGCCTTCGACTGGGCGCTCGTGCAAGCGCTGCTCGCGCCCGGTGCCGCGCATCCCGTGCTCGGCGTTTGCTACGGATGTCAGTTGCTCGCCGCAGCATCGGGCGGAGCATTGCATCAGCACATTCCTGCGCAAGTCGGCGACACGATCGAGCACGCCGGCCGCTATCCCGATCTGCCGATGCATCCGATCGTGGTGACGCCCGGCACTCGGCTGCATGCGCTCGCGGGCGGAACGGTCGGCGCGGCATCCCTCTCGGTGAACAGCGCGCATCATCAGGCCCCAAAGCGCCTGGGGGCTGGGCTCGTGGTTTCGGCGCGTGCTCCCGACGGCGTGATCGAAGCATTCGAGCTGGCCGCCCCGCCGCAGGCGTCGCCGGCGCCACCGCCGCCGCGAAGCGAGCGCTTCCTCCTCGGGCTCGAGTGGCATCCCGAGCTCTTGCGCACCCGCCCCTTCGAGCGCGCGATCTTCAGTGCGTTCGTGGACGCCGCCGCCGGATTCCGCTAGGCTCTCGCAATGATCATCGGCGTTCCTCGCGAGACGTTCCCCGGTGAACGTCGTGTCGCGCTCGTGCCGAGCATCGTCCCTGCGCTCACGAAGGCGAAGCTCGAAGTTCTCGTGGAAGCGGGCGCGGGTCTCCCCGCCGGTGCAACCGATGCGGAGTACCGCGAGAAGGGCGCGCAGATCGCGTCCTCCCGCGCCGATCTCTTCGCCCGCGCCGACCTCGTTGCCCAGGTGCGCACGCTCGGCGCCAATCCCGAAGCCGGCCGTTCCGATCTCCCGCTCCTTCGCCGCGGTCAGATCCTCGTGGGCATGTCCGATCCGCTCGGCGCCCCGGACGCAGCCCGCATTCTCGCCGAGCGCGGCGCCACACTCTTCGCGCTGGAGCTGATCCCGCGAATCTCGCGCGCGCAATCCATGGACGTGCTCACGTCCATGGCGACGATCGCCGGATATAAAGGTGTGATGCTGGCCGCGAACACCCTGCCGAAGATGTTCCCGCTGCTCATGACTCCGGCGGGCACGCTGCAGGCGGCGAAAGTCTTCATCATGGGCGCTGGCGTCGCCGGCCTCGAAGCAATCGGCATCGCCAAGAAGCTCGGCGCCGTCGTCGAAGCGTACGACGTGCGCCCAGTCGTGAAAGAACAAGTGGAGAGCCTGGGTGGCAAGTTCGTGGAGATGCCGCTCGATACGAAGGGATCGGAAGGCGCAGGCGGGTATGCAAAAGAGCTCGGCGAAGAGTTCTATCGCAAACAGCGCGAGTTCATGCAGCGCGTCGTCTCCGGCTCCGACGTGGTGATCACCACCGCTCTTATTCCCGGCAAGCGCGCGCCCACCCTCGTCACCCGCGAAATGGTGGAAGGCATGCGTTCCGGCTCCGTCGTGGTGGATCTCGCCGCGGAGCGCGGGGGCAATTGCGAGCTCACCCGGCCCGACGAAATCGTGGTGCACCAGGGCGTCACCATCCTCGGCCCCACGAATCCCGCGTCCGACATCCCCACTCACGCGAGCCAGATGTACGCGAAGAATGTCGCCACGTTCCTGCTCCATCTGGTGAAGGACGGCGCCGTCCGCTTCGACATGAACGACGAGATCACCAAAGAAGTCATGGTGACGAAGGATGGCGAGATCGTGAACGCGCGCGTGCGCGATCTTCTCGCTGCGCCCGCTCGGTCATGATCCGCAGCGCGCCTTCCCTTTCGGCGATGATGCTGCGCGCATGATTCACGACCTCATTCTTCTCCTCACGGTTTTCATGCTCTCGTTTACCGTGGGATGGGAGATCTTGGCGCGCGTGCCGCCGACGCTGCACATTCCGTTTCTGGCCGGCGTCACCGCCGTCGCCGGCGTGGTCGTTGTAGGCGCCGCGCTTCTTCTGCAGTTCGGAGGCGATCCCGGACGCGGCTCGCTCGGCTTCTTCGCCGCGTTTCTGGCGGCGTTCCAGATCGCCTCTGCGCTCGTCGTCGGACAGCGGCTGCTCCACGCCGGCCGCAAGAGAAAGTAACGTTGGACGCGCGCTTCCTGGCCGGCGAAACGGCTGTTCTCCTCGCATCGATCGTCTCCGCGGTTCTCTTCATTCTCGGTCTGCGCAATCTCGCGCATCCACGCACCGCGCTCTCCGGCGTCACCCTGATCGCGATCGGAATGGTGACGCTCATCCTGGCGACCGCCACCACCAGCGGCTTCGACGTGCTCCTCTTCTTCTTGGCGATCGCACTCGGCGCCGGCATCGGCGGAGTCGTCGGCGAGCGGATTGCGCTCCGATCCGCGCATTCGCTGGTCGTCACCGGCATCGGCTTCGGCGGGCTCGCGTCCGCGCTCGTCGCCGCGGCGGCGCTCCGCGACATCGTGCATCTCCGCCACGATGATGTGCGCTTCGACGAGCTCGGCCTCGGCGCGATCGTGATCACACGCATCGGCGTGTCGCTCGCAATCGCATGCGGGGCCGCCGCATTCGGCGGAAGTGCCTCCGCGGTCGGCAAGCTCCAGGGCACGAGCCGCATGCCCATGACGGCCGCCGGCCTCTCCTCGCGCAACGGCATCTTCGCAATCGGAGCCTTGGCGCTCATTCTCGGGATCGTGTTTTTGATTCGCCCGGTTCCCGGCGTCGTCGACTTCGCGCTCGCCGTGCTCTCGTTTCTCTTCGGCTTTCTTCTGGTGCCGACGATGCGCGCCGACCCGACCGTGATCACCGCGCTCCTCGCCTCGGCGACCGGCCTCTCCGTTCTCGCGTGCGGCTTCGCGCTTCATCACAACGCACTCTTGATCGGCGGAGCACTCTCCGCGAGCAGCTCACTCTTGTTCGCCGGAATCTTGGCGCGCGGAGTCGGTCGCTCCCTCGCGGATGTCGCGTTCGGGGGCACGACCGCCGCACCCGCCGTCGAAGGGCCGCCCGATCCGTACGCGGGCAAGGTGAAGTCCACGTCGCCCGAAGAAGTGGCGATGGTTCTCGACGGAGCGCGCCGCGTGGTCATCGTTCCGGGGTACGGGCTCGCGGTCTCGCAAGGGCAGCACGCGCTCCGCGATCTCGCCAATCTTCTTCGCGAGCGCGGTGCCGTCGTCGACTACGTGATCCATCCGGTCGCCGGTTGCATGCCCGGACAGATGAATCTCCTTCTTTCGGAAGCGGACATTCCCTACGAAGAGATGAAAGAGATCGAAGACGTCGACTCGCACATGGGGGAAACGGACGTCGCGCTCGTGGTGGGCGCAAACGACGTCGTGAACCCCGAGGCGCGCACGAATCCGCAGAGTCCGCTCGCGGGACTGGACGTCGTGGACGTGGGCCGCGCGCAGACCGTCGTCGTGGTGAAGCGCACGTTGGCGCCGGGTTTCGCCGGCGTGGTGAATCCATTGTTCGCTGCGGAGAACTCCCTCCTTCTCTTCGGTGACGGCAAGAAGATGCTGCAAGAGCTCGCTCGAGCTGTGAAGGAGAACTCGAAATGAAACACAGGAACCCCGTCGCCACGGCGCTCGCAACCCTTCTCGTCATGCTCGCCATGACGATCGGCTCCCCGTCGTCCGGCGCCGAGGAAGCGAAGGACGACAAGACCGCTGCGAAAGTGGAATCGCCCCCGATGTGGAACGGAGGAATTTCGGAAGAGGAATTCAAAGCGCTCCATCAGGCTCCGAAGGACGCGGCCGTCGATCTCTCACGGAACGATGGTCGATCTGGCCGGCGGAAAGGCCTACCTCTCTCTTCCTTTCGAGGGGCAGCCGCCGTTTCCCGCGCTCATCGTGATCCAGGAATGGTGGGGCCTGAACGATCACATGAAACATTGGGCCGATCGTCTCGCCGCCGAAGGCTACGCCGCGCTCGCCGTCGATCTCTACGAAGGACAGGTCGCGACCGACAGTGACACGGCAGTGAAGCTCATGAAGGGCGTGAACGAAGAAAAGGCGATGAAGACTTTGAAAGCCGCCCACACGTTCCTCAAGACCGACGAGCGCGTGAACGCTTCCAAGACCGGAGCGATCGGGTGGTGCTTCGGGGGCGGGTGGTCGCTGCGCACCGCGATCGCAGAGCCGGATCTCGACGCCGCCGTCATTTACTACGGCCATCTCATCGACGATCCGCAGAAGCTCATGCAGATCCACGCACACGTATGCGGGATCTTCGGCAACCTGGACAAGGGGATTCCGCCCGAGGCCGTCGACGCGTTCGATGCCGCGCTCACGAAGGCGACCGTCGAGCACGAGATCTATCGCTACGAAGCCGAGCACGCGTTCGCGAACCCGTCGAATCCCATCTATGACGAGAAGAATGCCGGCGACGCCTGGAAAAAGGTGCGGGACTTTCTGAAGAAGAGTTTGAAGTAATCGGAGGAAGACCATGAAGTCGCGGATCGCCAGGGTCTCCGTCCACCAAACCAGCAAGACGCTTGCGCTGATCTACGCACTGATCGCGCTGATCATGATGCCGTTCGGCATCGCGTTCTCCCTGATCGAGCCGGTCGACGAGTCGCTCCCCGCAATTCTCTGGCTCTTCTTCCCGTTCATCTACGGCGCTCTGGCCTACGTCGCTTTCGCGCTCATGATCATGATCTACAACTTCATCGCGAAGCGTTGGGGCGGAGTCGAGTTCCAGACGGAGAGCGTGGACGCGCCTCCGGTGTTCTAGCCGCCGCTCCGAGTGCGTTTGCGCTGGGCGGCGGTCTCGATCGCGCGGCGAATCACGTCCCGAGGATCGACACCATCGATTGCCGGATCGAATTGCGCGGTCGCCGCGCCCGTGCCGGTCCCGCCGCGATACTCGCGCCCGTCCGCGCTGCGTACGAGCCAGCCCTCATCCACCATCGCACGGCGTAGCGCGACGTGATCCACTTCGACACCGCAGCCGACGTCGGCAAGCCAAGATTTCAGCACTTCGTTGATCTCGCGTTCGGATTGCGCGTGATCGGCAGCGCCGGCATCCGCCATGGCGATCGTCACACTCTTGAAGAGAAGCGCGCGGTCCGCTCCCGTCTTCGGCAATCCGGGCCCGCCGCGGCGCAAGCACAGCTCCGCGAGCCGCACTTCGAATGCCTCCCGGGAGATGGGGCCGCGCGCGTTCTTGGGACCGGTGGGCTGTTCCGCGCTCATCGCGCTCTCCTTTGCACCAACAGCACGCCGGCCAGCACGATGATTCCCCCAATCACCGAGGTCGCCGTCACCGGCTCGCCGAGCAGAAGCGCCGCCGCAGCGAGTGTGACGAGCGGCTCGATATAAATGAACGCCGCGACTCGCCCGGCCTCGATCTTTTCGAGGGCACCGTACCAGAAGAGGTAGCCGAGCGCGGAGCTCCCGATCCCGAGGAAGAGCACGGAGCTCCACCCCACGCTGGTGAGATTTCCGATCTCGTCCCACCCCTGAAGCGCGAAGAAGAACGGAAGCAGCATCCCCAAGCCGAACAGCATTCCCGCGGCGGTGGCGCGCAGTGCGCCGAGTCGGCGGATCGTGCCGTGTCCGATCACCGTGTAGATCGCCCAGTTCAACGTGCTCGCGAGAATCAGGAGATCACCCTTCGTCGATGGCAACGAGAAGTTCGTTCCGGCCGGATTGCCGCGCGTCACCACGAGAAGCGCGCCGGCGAATCCGAGCAAGAGCCCCGCGATCTGCATCGCGCCGAAGCGTTCGTTCCGGAAAATCGCCGAGAGAATCGCCGACCAAATGGGGATGAGCCCAATGAGCCAACCCGTGTTGATCGCGCTGGTCATGGTCAGCCCGATCGCCTGCAGCACTTGATGGAAGAACACGCCCACGAAGCCCATGACCGCGAGCGCCGCCCACGAATCGCGCGGAGGCAGGAACGATTGGCCGCGCGCCGCGAGCAGACCTTGCAGAATGGCGACCCCGATCGCGCACCGCAAAACCACAAGCGTGAGCGGCGAGATCTCGCCGACCGCCGCTTTCGTCGCCACGAAGGAGATTCCCCAGAACACAATGGCGAGGAATGCTCCGAGTCGCGGAGGCATGGTCACCGAGACGCAACCTCGCGACGCATGTAGACGGCGCTCGCCGGACAGCTCACGCGAAACTCGTCCGTCGCCAGAATGGACGGGGGAGCGCTCTCCCGAGACGCCACCTGAAAGCCCTCGCGCGCGAAGAACTCCTGCGCCGTCGTGGTGAGCAGGTGAAGCGAGCGGGTCCCGCGCCGCGACGCCTCGTCTTGCACACGAGCCACGAGCGATTTCCCGAGACCGCGGCCTCGATGCTTCGCAGCCACCACGAGCGAGCGAAGCAGCGCATCCTGGGTCTCCCCCTCGAGCCCGATGGCGCCCACGACGACTCCGTTCTCGCGCGCCACGTAGAACGACACGTCCGCGCCGGCCTCCGGAAGAGACTCTTCCTTCAGCAATTCCGAGATCGCGGGAAGATCTCCGGGGCCGGCGCGCTCGATCATCGGCCCGGCGCGGCCTTCCTCGCACGAACGAATGCGCTCCAAAGCGTCGCGCCCACTTCGCTGGCTTCGAACGTCCGCGTTGGCTCGAGCGAAACGTCGACGAATCCCGCGCCGCGAAGATTCTCCTCGTACTCCCGCACGGTCAGCGCGCCGGCGACACATCCGGCCCAGGCTTCGTACGAACGGCGCAAGTCCTGAGGCGGCTCTTCCGGAAACACCATGTCGGACACGGCGAAGCGTCCTCCGGGCTTGAGCACGCGGAATGCTTCGCGCAGCACGCGCGCTTTGTCGGTGGAGAGGTTGATCACGCAGTTCGAGAGAATCACGTCGACCGAATCGTCGGGAAGGGGAATCGCTTCGATCGTTCCCTCGAGAAACTCCGCGTTCGCCACTCCGGCTTCCCTCTGGTTCTTGCGCGCGAGCTCCAGCATCTCGGCGGTCATGTCCAGCCCGTACGCCCGACCCGCCGGGCCCACGCGCTTCGCGGAAAGCAGCACGTCGATCCCGCCTCCCGAACCCAAGTCCAGCACGACTTCGCCGGGATGGAGATCGGCGAGCGCCGTCGGGTTGCCGCAGCCCAGCGAGGCTCGCAAGGCATCGGCAGGCACCGCCCCTTCCTGCTCGGTGTCGTAGAGATTCCGCGTCACCGGAGACTCGCAGCACGCCTCGACGGCCGTTCCCGCACTCTCGCTCCCCGCGCGCGCGGCATTCCCGCATCCGCACCCACATCCTCCCGCGCTGCCTTCGAGCACCTGGGTGGCTGCGGCTCCATACGTCCGTCGCACCGTCTCGAGAATCTCGTCCTTGTTCATGATCGAACTCCCTTCTTTGTGGCACGCGGCGTGAGGCGCGAAAGGAGCGCCGTCACCCGCTCGAGCGCGTTCACGTCGATCGCGCAGTGAACCCAGCTGCCCCGGCGCTCGCAGGTCACGAGACCGGCGTCGCGGAGCACTTTGACGTGATGAGAAATCGTGGGCTGCGACAGATCGAAGCAACATTCGATGTCGCAAACGCAAAGAGAGTCCCCCGCTTGAGCGAGCCTCTCCAGAATCTGCAGGCGGGTTTCATCTCCGAGCGCGCGAAGCACGGCGGCCGGAGAGGAGTCAGCGTGCGCCTTTGTACGGTGCTTGCTTCCCGCGCGATCGACCCGGCTCGTTCCCGTCTTCATCGCAGCTCCTCCAGCAAGGCGAGCACCTCCGCTTCGATGCGGTCCCGGACGCCGTCGAAGTCGGAGGCGCCCATTTCCTTCGGATCGGGAATCTGCCAATCGATGCGGCGCTTCGCCGGAACGAGCGGACACGCGTCGCCGCACCCCATGGTGACGAGCGCGTCGAACGTGCCGGCCAGCTCGTCGACCGACTTCGATCGATGCGTGGAAAGATCCAGCCCGCGCCGGCGCATGGACTCCACGGCTTTGGGATTCACGACTCCGGAAGGGCGCGATCCGGCACTGATCGCCTCGACGCGGTCCCCTCCGCTCCGGCGCGCGAACGCTTCCGCCATCTGACTCCGGCAGGAGTTCTCGACGCAGACGAAGGCCAGGCGGACGTTTCTCGGCGTGGGCATGGGGCAGCTCCTTGGAACGCAAGCTACGCATGATATCGACGTCCGTCAATATCGACAGCGATCAATATCGCGCGGCCTCGGCGGGCTCACCCCAAGCCGGAAGGGCGGCGGTGGCCAGGCGGCGGCCCTCAAGCCCTCCCGCGCTCCAGCCGATTTCGAGAGCATGGCGCCGAAATTCCCCTCCTTTCTCGCCCGCATCCGTGACGACGCCCGTTCCTGGTGCGCCGGGCGACTTTGGATCGTTCGCGTTCCCGTGCTCGTCTACCTCGCGTTCGTGTGGGTCATGCACGGGCAAGATCCTCTGTATCAATCTCTGTTCAAGGGGATCGATCTCGGCATCCACGAGCTGGGGCACGTTCTGCTGAACTCGTTCGGGGACGTCGCCGGGGCGCTCGGCGGATCGATCGTGCAATGCGTCGCGCCGCTCGTTGCCGCCGGGATGTTTCTCCGCCAGCGCGACTACTTCGCGATCGCGTTCTGCGCGGGCTGGCTCTCGGTGAATCTCTTCGAAGTCGCAACGTACGCCGGCGACGCGGTCGCCAAGAGCCTGCACCTGGTGACACCGGGCGGCGGAGAGCCGATTCACGATTGGAATTACATTCTGGCGACGCTGGGCTGGCTCCGGCACACGGAGGAGATCGCCGCGGTCCATCGCGTGGCGGCGCATGCCGCGATGGCGGCGTGTCTCATGTTCGGCGGATGGTTGGTCCTCACGATGGCGCGCGCGCCGAAACCGGCTCCAGTCCCCGTGCCTTCCCCCGAGCCGTTCGCAACGCCGTCCCAGCCGCCGGCGCGCTCCGAAGCTCACCAACGCGCTTCCGCTCCGAGACCGACAGAGAGCCGATCACGACGAGGCTGAGGCCGATCTCCGCGCCATCCCGCCGCCCCCTCGCCGCCCCCGTCCCGATCCCGTATTCTTCGCGCGATGCTCTCGCTCGACTTTCGCCGCCGCCGGCGCCGCGCGTTCCTCGATCGTTTGGTGCGTCCGGTGCTGCTCTTCGCCGGAAGCGAGGTCCCCAGGAATTCCCCGTTTCAGACGTTTCCGTACCGGGCGGATTCGAATTTTCTCTTCTTCTTCGATCCCCCCGAGCCGGGAAGCGCGGCGCTCTTCGATCCGGGTGACGGATCCGTCACGCTCTTCGTTCCCGACCGCTCCGTGGAAAATGCGACGTGGAACGGACCCTCCCCCTCCTTCGAGGAAGTGGCCGCCGCGCACGGCGTCGATCGCGTGCACGCGCTCGGCTCGTTTCGCGAAAGCGTGCGAGGGATTCTGCGCGGTCGGACGGTGGATGCGCTTGCCGTCGCGGATCCGCTCGCGACCCTGATCGCGCGCGAGATCACCGGCCAGGACTTGGTGTTCACCGACGCCTCGCGCATCGGACCGCCTGCCCTCGTAGATGCGATCGCGGCGCTGCGCATGCGCAAGGAGCCGGAAGAGATCGCCGAGATCCGCAGTGCCGCCGGCGTCACCGCCGAAGCGCACATGGCCGTGGCCGAGCAGACCCGCCCCGGCGCGTCGGAGCAGGAGCTGGCCGCACTGTTCGAGTTCACGTGTGCGCGCCACGCCTGCGTTTCCGCGTACGGAACGATTCTCTCCGCGCGCGGCGAGATTCTCCACAATCCGCGTCACGACGGCGTGCTGCGCGCGGGGGATCTCCTGCTCGTCGATGCCGGTGCGGAAGCTCCTTCCGGCTACGGCGCCGACGTCACCCGCACCTGGCCCGTCTCCGGGCGCTTCGACCCCGCGCAGGCCGCGGTGTACGACGCCGTGCTCGCCGCACAATCCGCGGCCATCCGGCTCGCCCGTCCCGGCGCGCGCTTCCGCGACGTGCACTTCGGCGCGGCGCACGCGAGCGTGGAGCATCTCGTGGACATGGGGCTGCTCCGCGGGGACGTGGACTCCCTGGTGGAGCGCGGAGCGCACGCGCTTTTCTTTCCGCACGGGGTCGGCCATCTCCTCGGACTCGACACCCACGATCTCCGCGTGTTCGGCGACCGCATCCTCTATCCGGGACGGACGCGCAGCACGGAATTCGGCACCGACATGCTGCGCATCGATCTCGATCTGACGCCGGGAATGGTGATCACGATCGAGCCGGGCCTCTACTTCGTGGCGGCGATCCTCCGCCGACCCGAGCTGCGCGAGCGATTCCGCGACGCTTGCGACTTCGATCGGGCCGAGCGCTTCCTCGCCCGTGACGGCGGGCGCGGCTTCGGCGGCGTACGCATCGAGGACGACATCGCCGTGACGAACGGGGATCCCGAAGTCCTCACGGCGTCGGTCCCGAAGCGGCGCGACGAGATCGAGGCACTCGTCGGGCGCAAAGCTGCGGAGCGCGAGCCGGCTCGATGAAGCTCGCGATCGCGGACGTCCGAGAGGGCGAACGCGGCCCCGCCATCGGCGCGTTCCTCGTGCTGTTCGGAATCATGGCGGCGCACGCGCTTCTGGAGACCTCGCGCGATGCCCTCTTCCTCGCTCGCATCGACGCGCGCCGGCTGCCGCTCGTGTATCTCGGGATTGCGCTGATCGCGATTCCGTTCTCCACGCTCCGCCTGGGGGTCACCAGGTCCTGGGAACGCAGGAGCGTGCTGGCGATGTGGCTCGTCGTCTCCGCGATTCTCACACTCGTGTTCTGGCTTCTCGTGGGAAGCAGCGGGACGTGGACGCTGTACGGGTTCTACGTCTGGTCGGGATTGTTTTCGACGCTCTCGGTCGTGCAGTTCTGGGTGCTCATGGGCGATGCGTTCACGGTGACGCAGGCGAAGCGACTGTTCGCCGTCATCGGTACGGGAAGCATTCTCGGCGCCATTGCCGGGTCGATGGCTCGCTCAGCTCGCGATCGGCCGCCTGGAAACGCGCGCGCTTCTGCTTCTCGCTTCGGGGATCCTGGTCGGCACCGCGGTGAGCTCGCTGCTCCTTCGAAAGCGAGAGGGCCCGGCGGAAGTGGTCATGGCGTCGGCCAGCGGCCTCACGATGCACCGATCACCGCCGCCGCCGCGCGCCGCTTCCTCGGACATCCGTACGTGAAGCGCCTCGCGGCGCTCGTGCTCCTCTCCACGATCACGCTGACTCTCGCGGATTTCATCTTCAAGAGCACGATCCAGAACGTGGTGATGCATCCCGCGAACGCCGCCGGAGCTCCCGCCTCCGCCGAGCTCGCCTCGAACCAGCTCGGGTGGATCTTCGCCACCGCGTATCTCGTGTTCAACTGCCTCTCGCTGATCGCACAGCTCACCATCGTGGCATGGATGACGCGTCACTGGGGCGCCGACCGTGTGCTGGCGTTCCTTCCCGCTCTTCTCCTGGGAAGCTCGTTGTGGCTCGCCATCGGCGGCGGCGTGCTCGCGGCGATCCTGCTCAAAGGATTCGACGGGACGCTGCGCCACTCCCTGCACCGCACCGCGATCGAAGTCTTGTACGTCCCTCTTCCGGGGGAGTGGCGCGCCAGCATCAAGAGCCTGGTCGACGTGCTCGGACAGCGCGGCGGTCAGGCGCTCGCATCGGTCGGCATCCTCGGCGGAATGAGCGCGCATTCCGCATTCGCCAGGTGGCCCGGCTCTCTGGAAGTGCACCTCGCGATTCTCGTCGGTCTTCTCTGCATCGCGTGGATCGTGGTCGCGAAGGGGCTCCATCGCCATTACTTCGATCTCTTCCGGGAAGCGCTGCAGTCGCACGGCGCACGGGCGCGGCTCGACTTCCCCGATCTCGATCTCGCCTCGCTCGAGACGCTGATCGCCGCGCTCGGCAAGCCCGACGAGCGCGAGGTCATCGCCGCCCTGGACCTCCTGGCGGCGAAGGACCGAACGCGGCTCGTTCCCGCGCTCATCCTCTACCATCCGTCGCCCGCGGTCGTGCGCCGTGCGCTGGACATGTTCGACGCCGCGGGACGCACCGATCACTTGGGCCTGCTCGGCCATCTTCTCGAGCACGAGGATGCTGCGGTTCGCGAAGCCGCGCTCCTGCGTACCCCTGCGGGAACGGAGCGCCGAGCGCTTCTCGATCGCTTCGTCGCCGATGCTTCCCCCGAAGTGCGCGCCACCGCGATCGTCGGACTCCTCTCCGAAGGCGGGCCGCTCCATCCGCGCGTGGAATCGATTCTGGACACGCTCATCCGCGCGGGCTCGGCCGAAGCGAAGCAGTCGCTGGCGCGCGCGATCGGCCGCGCGCCCGCCGCGCGCTTCGACGGAATCCTGGTGCTGCTCGCGAACTCCGGCGATCCGCGCGTGTCCCGCGAGGTCGCCGTCGCGATGCGCGCCGCGCCCAACCCCGCCCACCTGGAGAGCCTGGTGGCGATGCTTCCCTCCCGAGTGAGTCGCGACGACGCGCGCTCCGCGTTGCTCGCGATCGGTCCGCCGGCGTTCGACTTCCTCGTGCAAGCGCTCGGAGAGCGCACGCTTCCGCTGCGCACGCGCCGCCAGCTCCCGCGCACGATCGCCCGCTTCGATCCGCAGGAGGCGGCGACGGCGCTCCTCGCGCATCTTCTGATCGAGGACGACGGCGTGACGCGCTACAAGACGGTCCGCACGCTCGGACGGCTGCGCACGGATCACCCGTCGATCCGGCTCGACGAAGCATCGCTCGATCGCGCGGTGGAGACGAATCTCCGCGATGCGTCGCTCACCCTCGAATGGGGTGCGCGATTGGGCCGCGTGTCGCCACCGGAGCCGCGTGAGCTCGGACCCGGCGACGGCGATTCTCCCACCGCGAAGGCGATCGCCTTTCTCAAGGAGCTTCTCGAAGAGAAACACGCCAATGCGCTCGAGCGCATTTTCCGACTGCTGCAGCTGAAGCATCCGCGCGAGGACTTCCGGAGAATGTATCGCGGGCTCGCATAGCGGCGATCCGCGCGCGCGGGCCTCGGTGCGCGAGCTTCTCGAGCACGTCGTTCGACCGCCGACGCGGGAGGCGCTGGTGGCGATGATCGACCCCGTGGCCACGCCGGCCGCGCCGCAGCCGGCGGAACCGATCGAGCCGCTTCTCGACGAAATCCTGCGCGAGGGGGGCGCGGCGCTGCAGTGTCTCGCCGGTGCCATCGCGGGGAATCTCGGGCTTCGCCGTTTCGCGCCTCGCTTGGACGAGCTCCGCACGCGCACGACCGGCGTGATCTCGCAAACGTTCGAGCTTGCCGTCGAGAGGATGGCCGAAGGGGCGGT
This sequence comes from uncultured Gemmatimonadales bacterium, assembly GCA_963725045.1. Classification (GTDB taxonomy): domain Bacteria; phylum ARS69; class ARS69; order ARS69; family ARS69; genus CAVRWY01. The sequence continues at coordinate 44,496 of CAVRWY010000011.1, read as the reverse complement.
GCGATGACGGAGAGCCTGCGTTTCGTCGGCCCGTACGAGCGCGCGCTCTTTCTCAGCACGCTCGTGCCGCTCGAAGAGCTCGACTCGGAAGAGGTCACCTCATTCGCCGAGATCGCGGTCGAGCGCCGCTTCCGTCCCGGTGCGCAGATTCTCCGCGCGGGAGAGCCCGCCCCGGCGGTCCATGTGATTCTGGAGGGAAGCGTGCGTGCGGTCGGTGCGGAGTACCGCGCTCCGGCCACGCTGGGGCCGCGCGAGGACGCGGGATTCCTGGCGATGATCGCCGGCACGAAGGAAGGCATGGAGGCGACCGCGGAGGAAGAAACGCTCACACTCGAGGTCGGACGAGACGCATTCATCGAGAGGCTGGAAGACAGCTTTCCCGCACTCGAACGAGTGGTGCGCCGTCTCGCTCGGCGCACGCTGGAATCCCGCCGCGAGATCCCCGACGGTGCGTATCTCGCGCCCGGAGAGGGCAAGCCGCCGTATTGGTCCGGGCGGACGTCCGACCTCGTGGAGCGCATTCAATTCGTTCGCCGCCCCACCACGCCCTTTCGGTCGATCCAACTTGGATGCGGTCGTGGACCTCGCTCGCTACAGCGACGAAGTCCGTTTGCCGGCGGGCACGACGATATGGAACGCGGGCGACCGCGGCGGCGACGCGTACATGTTGATTGCGGGGCGTGTGATCTGCACCACCCGAGGAGGACTCACCCGCTTCCGCTGCGGCCCAGGCTACCCGCTCGGGAATCTGGAGCGACTTTGCGACGAGCCGCGTTGGTACACGGCGGTGTGCGAAACGGACGTGGTCGCACTTCGATCGCACCTGGACACGTTCTACGACGTCGTCGAAGACCATCCCGACATGGGCACGCAATTCGTTTCCATCATGGCGCGGAACCTCATCCATCTGCTCTCGACACCGGCCATCGCCGCCCCGTAGGATCCTTCGTTCCATCCCCGACCGCCCCGAAACGGAGTCTCGAATGAAGCTCTCTCGATCTCGCGCTCGTCGCCCGAGCCCTCGTCCTCGCCGTGCCCTGGCCGCTCTGGCCGCGCCGGTTTTCTCCCCGGCCGCGTGCGGTGGTCGAGGACTGGCAGCTCGACCCGTATCACAGCGAAGCGATCGTGCTCGTCGACCACTACGGCCTCGCGCGACTGGGCGGGATCTTCGGGAAGCTGACCGGGACCGTGAAGGTGGACGCTTCGGATTGGTCGGGCTGGGCGATCGACGTGAAGATTCCGGTCTTCGAGTTCTCGCAACGCACCAGCCGCGCACCGACGCGGTGAAGGGACCGCAGCTCCTCGACGCGACGAATTACCCGGAGATCGAGCTTCAAGAGCGAACAAAGTCGAGAAGAGCGGCGAGAACTGGGTCGCGACGGGATCGCTCACCGTGCGCGGCGTGACCAAGGAAGTGTCGGTCCCGTTCACGGCGAGAGGACCGCGCTCGGATCCGTTCGGAGGCACGCGCATCGGGATCGAGGGAGAGGTGACGATCCTGCGCAGCGAGTTCGGACTTCCGTTCGATCGCAAGCTGCCCGACGGCATCTCCCGTGCTCGGCGACGACGTCACGATCCAGCTGCAGTTCGAAGGCGCGAAGGCCGGCGGAAAGATCAAGAAGCCGGAATAGTCTCGACTGTCCTGCATGAACGCGTCCGACTCTTGAAACGAAACGCTAGCTTCTCCGACAGAAGCACGACCGAGTGATGAGCAGGTCGGCGCGTGCCCAAGCCGCACGAAGCTCTTCCTCGGTCTTGTTCGCCAGATCGATCGCGCCGCGTTTGCGAAGACATTCCAGGAGTCCGATGAGCGCCCATCCGTTCCCGGGGTGGATTTCCAAGTCTTTGCGATAGACCGCTTCCGCTTCCTCGTGCATTCCCTGCTCGATGAGCAAGGCCCCGAGTGCATGGCGCACCGGCTGAAACCAACCCCACGGCTCGTCGTAGCGGAGCGCGTCGTCCTGACGAACCGCGTCGTTCAGATTGGCGAAGGCCTCGTCGAAGCGCCCCTGGCGATAGGCGAGCTCGCCCTGCGCCATGCGGCGCGCGATTCCCAGCACGGTGAGCGCGGTATTGTTTCCGATGTACGCCGACTCCGGCACCTTGGTGGTGGCGTTCTCGAAGATTTCGATCTCCTTCGCCGCCTCGTCGACGCGACCGAGCGCAGCGAGCGCCACCGTGCGCGAGTAATGCGCGAACGCGGTGGTCACGGGAAGGTCTGCGGGCGGCAGCGGCTCGTCGAGGATCTGATTCCACCATCCGAATCGCACCATCACGTGATAGGGCGTCGCGATGAAGGCGTCCAAGGCGTCGGGCAATTTGCGCACCTCTTCGAGCGGCACTTCCTTGGTGAGATCGCGCGCCGCCTGCATGGCGACTCTGCTCTGTCCGTCGAACATCGCGGCGTACGTGAGGAAGTGATAGTTGTGCGCACGATAGACGTTGTAGAAGCCGGTTCGCCCGGCCTGCTCGACGTACTTCAAGTCTGCGGCGACGGCGCGCTGATTCGTCTCGATCGCCGCGGCGTATTGCCCGATGCGCAGATCGATGTGCCCGGGCATGTGCACCAGGTGGCCCGCGCCGGGCACGAGCGTGCGCAGGTGCTCGGCGGAAGGCACCGCGCGAAACGGATTCGGAGACGCTTCGACCGCGTGAATGTAGAGATGGTTCGCGAGCGGATGGTTCGGCGAGCGGGCCATCACGGTTTCGAGCGTCGCGAGAACTTCCTGGGTGCCCGGCTGGATCGTTCCATCGGGCGCCCATTGATCCCACGGGCGCAGCATCATCAGGGACTCCGCGTACAAAGCGCCCACGTCGTCGTCCATGGGATTGGCCTGCCACACGGCGCGCATCGCGTTCGCGTACGCGGAATCGAGCGGCGCGCGGCTCTCCGGCACGGGAAGCGCGTAGCGGGTCTCGAGCGCGTCGAAGAGCATGCGTTCGACGTCCAGCGCCCGCGTGGTGTGCTTCTTCCCCTCGGCGAGCGTCGCCAGCGCTGCCTTCGTGGTCGCTTCGTCCATCGCCATGTTGTTGATGTGGGGTCCCAGGGCGAGCGCCTTCCCCCAATACGCCATCGTGGCGTCGGGGCCGACGACCGCGGCGCGCTCGAACCGGGCGATCGCTTCCTGATGGTTGTACGCGTACATCATCAAGAGGCCTTGGTCGAAGAGCTTCTGCGCCTCCGGCGAGCTCGTGGAGATCACGCGGTGGTACAGATCGATGCCTTCGATGACGGGGAGCGCAGGCATCGTCGAAAGATCCGACGGCGCGGGCTCCGCCGCGGAAGCGATTCCGGCCATTGCAACGATCGCAGCGGCTGAAAACGAGAGATCGTCCGTTCACAGTCGCCTCTTCGAGCATGGATGGGTCCAGGGGCCAATCTCGCGTCACGATAGCACTTCGGGAAATTTTGCAGCCGGGACGTTCGGTTCCACGCGCGGACTTAGACGCGCATCACTCGCCCACAGCTCCGGGAGTCGGGGCGGTCGGCGCCTGCGGGATCTGGGTGGGAATGGCCGGCAGGAGCATGTTGTGGAAGATCGCGATCTCCCACTTGCTCTCGTTCTTCACGAGAATGAAGTTCGTGAGCGCGCGGTTACTCGACGACTTCGTTCCGTCGCCGCGAATCACGCCCACGATCTCGGAAATGCTGTCGACGGATGCAACGTCCGGTCTCAGGAATCGAATTTTCACTTCGCTCTTGGGCCGGGTCTGCTGGCTTTCCTTCTGCGGACCGGTGAAGAGCACGCCGTGCTTCTCCGCGATCGTCGCGCGGCTGTGCAGGCTCTGGCCGTAGATGCTGGAGAAGTCCGCGTCGACGGCGAACAAGTCGCCGATCGCCTTCGCATCCTTCTTGTTCCACGCTTCCTGGTAGGCGACGACGAGCTGGTGGATCGCCGCTTCGTCCTCGGGGGTTCCGAATGGCCCCGGCGGCGATGTCGCCCATGCCGCGCCGGCCAAGGTGAATACCAACAGCGCCGCGACTCTCGTCGCGCGCAGTCCCATCACGATTCTTCCCCCGCATCTCCCCCGTCCATTTCCCGGCTTCCGATCTCGCGCCACCATGTATCTCTCTCCCTGGGATCGCCGTGAAACGTGATCTCGGCGAGCACCGCGTCGAACACGTCGTAGAGTGTGAATTCCCGCCGCACTTCGCGGCGGAACTCGCGGATCGACGCCTCGGCCCCGGGAGTCACTAAGCCCAATCCGTCGTCGATCACGATCGGAAAGCGCGGCTCCAGGTGCACGGGAAGATGCCCCATCGAGTTCGTCGGGACCGCCTCCACGGAATACACGTGCGAGTCCTTGTGGTTTCGTCCCACCAGAACGGGCTGGAGATCGAACCGGTTGCCTTGCAGATAGCACTCCCACTGGACCTCGAGGTAGTCGAGGTCGCAGACCTCCTCCTGCGTGACCGGCTGCTTCACTTCCTCCACGAATTCGTCGAGCAGCTCGGTGAAGAGAGGCACGAGGAATTCGCGGTGATGCTCGGCGAGGAGCAACACGTCTTTGAGAGTGACCCGATCGTGAATGGTGACGAGCCCGCGAAGGAAGCAGGGGAGATCTCCGGTCACGTCTCGCATGACCGGTTCCTTGAGGTCCGCGTCCCAGACCGACGCGCGCAGGACTCCACCCGGAAGGAGAATCATGTCCATCGTGGGAGCTCCCCCTCTCGGAATCGCCCCATTTTGTCCGCCCGACACCCCCATGGCAAGCCCCTCGAGGCCCCGCGCCGGGCTCGCCGGCCTGTGAAGAGGCCCTGGATCGAACTCCTCACTTGCCTCCGAGGGCCGAGATCTGGGATCCTGGAGTTCTTCCGCCTCCTCCTGCCGTCCGCCGGGAGGAACCACCCAGCTTCGGAGGCACTCTCATGCGTCCTTGTTCCCCCTCATTCTGGATCTTCGGAGGTTGCGCACTCCTTGCGTTCTCCGGCATTTCTCCCGCAATCGCCGACGTCTGGCGCGTGACCGACGCGGTCACCTCGATCGCGTTCGAAGAAGGAAAGCTCGAGCACATGGGCCTCGTTCCGGCTCACGTGCGCGAGACCGCTTCGCTCGAGGACGGTGTTCGCATTCCGGTGTCGGGCACGACCCGCACTTTCCTCGCGACGAACGTGCAGAACGCTCCGTTCCGAGTGGAGAACGGCGCTTTCCTCGGTTTCGCTTCGGGCGAGCCGTTCCTGCTCCAGCACGAAGGCGGCTTTACGCTCGCCGCTTCGGGCGCCGCGGTCGAGCCGGCGTTCCTCTACGACTTCCAGATCGAGCTCGATCCCGCGATGGACGCGGACTGGATGAAGATCTCCTCGGGCAGCGGCCCTTCGCTCTTCGAAGTTCGCAATGCCACCCCGATTTTCGACGAGCCCACCGGGACGCTCATCGTGAACATGGGCGATCTGGTCATGTCCGCGGAATACGCGCGGCGCCTGGGTGAGCCCGCGCTGGAAGGCCGTCGCATCGGCACGATCGAAGTGCGTCTCTCTTCCGCACTGATCCGCACCGAACGAGAAGACCTCATCGACAAGCCGGGCGGACACCCGCCGTTCGTCGACGTGAAGCTCGGAGAGCTCTACGGGATCGACTGGGAAGGCCGGACGGGAACCTACCCGAACGGGATGCTCGGGCTCTCGCTCGCGACCACGTCCTGCAACGTGGGAACGCTGGACGTGCCCTGGCGCGCGCCGATGGACGAGAGGCATCCGACGATCGGCATGGCGCTGTTCCGTCTCATGAACGATCGCCTCGAGATGATCGGACAGAGCTGGTCCAAGCACGGCTTCTTCGCGCTCTCCAACAGCCAGTGCACACCCTGCCAGAATCCTTCGAATGGGACGTACCTGGGCGTCGGCTGCTCGGACACCTACTCCGTCGGAAACAACGCGTCGCAGTACTACCTGGGCGCGCGCTCCGAAGTGAACCCGCACAGCGGCGAATGGGAATGCGTCGGCTCGACCTTCGACGGAACTCCGGTCGACTGCCAGCGCAGCTACTTCGGCAACGAGCCCAACGGCGTGAACCACCGCCTGGAAGTCGCCGAGGCCGATCTCGACCTGCCCGGCGCGCAGTACTTCTACGAGGGCATCTACTACGTCAAGGACGACACGTTCATCATCAACAACATCGGCTGGCGCGAGTGCAACATGAGCTGGGTCGGCGGATTCACCGGCTGGGACTTCAACACGATGGGCCCGGGAATCCTTCCGATTCTGGGATCGGTCATCGGAACCTGGGGCGATCAGATGGACACGGAGCTCGCCGCACCCGGGGACGGACAGTTCATGCTCGCCACCAAGGTCACGGACTTGGGCGGCGGTCAGTGGCACTACGAGTACGCGTGCTACAACCGCAGCTCGGACCGTGCGGTGCGCGAGTTCAAGATTCCCGTGAACAATGCGAACGTGACCAACGTCGGATTCCACGACACGGATCCGGACGGCGGCAACGATTGGATCGCCGACGTCTCGAACGGGTTCGTCACGTGGTCCAGCGACGAGTACGGCTCCCTCAAGACCAACCCGATCTCGGCGCAGAAGATGTTCAACTTCCGCTTCGACTCCGACCAGGCGCCCGTCGCAGTGCAGGCGATCGCGGGCTTGTTCAAGCCCGGCGCGGAAATGGAGTTCCTGCTCGACACGCAAGCGCCTCCGGGAACGTCGACCGACGTGATCGTGGCGAGCGGAGACCGCGAGGAGCTCGTGCTTCGCGCGGAGCCCAATCCGTTCGCGCAAGTCACGCGTCTCTCCTTCGCGGTCCCCGCGCGGACCGAGGCGCGGCTCACCGTGCTCGACGTCACCGGACGTGCGATCCGCACGCTCGTGGACGGCAGCGTGGAAGCCGGACGCAACTCGGTGGAGTGGGACGGCCGTGATTCGCAAGGTCGCTCGGTGACGAGCGGCGTGTACTTCTTCCGGATCGAAGCCGCGGGCGACGTTCGTACCATCAAGGGAACGCTGCTGCGGTAGATCGAAGCGACGGATCTGGTCGCCGGGCGCGGCGACCCGTACCTAGAAGACGCGACACGAAGCGAGGGCCGGCCGAAAGGTCGGCCCTTCGATTTGCAACGAAACTCGAAATCAGCGGGGCGGTCATGCAACGAATCGGCGTACTGGGATCGGGACAGGTCGCACAGGTTCTGGCGAAGGGCTTCAAGAAGCACGGGTACGACGTGCGCATCGGCAGTCGAAGTCCTGCGAAGCTTGCGGAGTTCGCTTCGTCGACGGGGATTGCGAGCGGCACATTTGCGGAAGTGGCCGCGTGGGGCGAAGGCGTCGTGCTCGCCGTCCTGGGGCGAGCGGCCGAGCAAGCGCTCGGCCTCGCGGGACGCGACAATCTGAAGGGGAAGCTCGTCATCGACACGACGAATCCCATCTCCGAGGAACCGCCCGTCGATGGCGTGCTTCGCTATTTCACGGAGGCGAACTCGTCCCTCCTCGAAAATCTGCAGGCGGCATTTCCGGAAGCGAAGCTCGTGAAGGCGTTCAGCTCCGTTGGCAACGCACTGATGGTGAACCCGTCGCTTCCCGGCGGAAAGCCGACCATGTTCATTTGCGGCGACGACGCGGCGGCGAAAGCGGAAGTCGCGCGGATCCTCGAGCAATTCGGCTGGGAGCCCGCCGACATGGGAACCCGCGTGGCCGCGCGTGCCATCGAGCCGCTTTGCCAGCTCTGGTGCATTCCGGGTTTCCGCGAGAATCGATGGATGCACGCCTTTCGGCTGCTGAGGGCGTAGGAGGAGTCGCGGGCGGCCGCAGCCACGCCGTCAGTCGAACTCGAACTTGGGATCGGGCGGCGTCTGCTCCGCGCCGACGCGTCCTGTCACGACTTCCGCGCGGTTGTAGCTCTCGCCCTTGATCGGCGCGCCGTGGAGGCGACGCATCATCGCGAGCTGGCCGGTGTGGGTGAGCGCATCGGCGACCGGTCCCTGGAAGAGGCGCGTCGTCTCGTATGCCAGCGCGCGATCGGACGCGAGCATGTCGTCGAAGCGCCGCACCGATTCGAAGAAGCGCGCGCACTCCGCTTCCCACGGCTGAGGCGTCGCGGTCTTCCATTGCGGTGCGCCGTTCGCCATCGACAGAGCCCAATCGAACAGATCGCCCATGTGCGCCACGATCTGGACGGCGGTTTTCGACGCGGGACCCGGCTGAAAGTCCGCGAACGACGCCGGCGCTCCACGCAACGCTTTCGCCGCGCGATACGCGAGCGTCGCCACGGCATGACGCAGGAACTCGCGGTCGTTCACGAGCGAGCTTGTCGTCGATTGCGGCGGGATGGATCCATGGCTCTCGCCAAGTCTAGGACCCAGTCCTCGAACAGGCACGATCTTCTTCGAACGCTCCCGCGGCACGACGCCCGAATTCCACGGGCACCCGAGCGGGTGCCGTCCACCGGGCACTGCTAGACTCCGGCGGCCCAGGACGGGGGTGGCGATCATGACTGCCATCAGCGAAGAGCCCGAGAAGTCGCTCTCGGAGACGCTTCGGCTCGCGCGTCGAGGAGAGCTCGGGGCGGAGAGCCTTCTCTTTCAGTATTTGCGCGACCGTGTGCTCGCGCTCGCTCGAAAGCGAATGTGGGATCCGGCGCTCGCCGAGGATCTCACGCAGGATACGATGCGCACCGTGATCGAAAAGTATCGCGAGGCCGATCTTTCGCACGGGCTTCTGCCATGGGTGTTCACCGTGCTGCACCACAAGATCGGCAATCATCTCAAGCGTCGACGCACCGAGTTGGAAGCCCGCGACACGCTCGCGGTCCAGGCATGGGACGTCGTGGGGCTCGCGTCGGCCGGCGAAACCGAACGCTTCGATCTCGCCGACGCGATTGCGAAGGCACTCCGCATGACCTCCCAGGAGTGCCGCAAGGTGTTCGCGCTCCTCCTGCGAGAGAGAGACGCGCAGGAGATCCGCAGAGAATTCGGCGACGAGCCCATCGGGACCACGTACAGCCGCATCTCGCGATGCCGTGAGAAGCTCCTCCGGCACCTCGAATCGCTCGGGGTCACTTCACGATGACGGCCTTCCCTTGCTGTTCGAAGACTCCACGGGCGCCGGCATCGAGACGCAAGCGATACAGAACGAGGCCCGAGCCGGGGACGCGGATGAACGCTAAATCGCCCGCCTCTTGTGCGGAGACGTGGCGGTCGCTCCGATGAAGCCGCCGACCGGCGAGATCGAACACCTCAAACGAGAGACGGCCGGCCGCTCGAGTCTCGAAGTGAACCGAGAGCTCCCGTGCGGGATTCCGTCCCACTCGAGACGACAGAAGGACTGCGGTAGTTCCTCCGTGCGGAGCCGCAGTTGCGAAGCTCGGCTCGATCTGATCGGGACCGCGGTCGGTGTGGGGGTTCGGAGCACCTCCCGGGCGCCCTTGACGCTCGATGTCGTTCGTCACCGCGATGTCGGCCGCATCCGGCAACACGTCGGTGACCGTAACCCCGAAGTCCGACTCGGCGTCGTGCAGAGGCCCGCCCGGTTCCAGGCGAAAGAAGTTGCCGTTCGCGTCGTACGGAGGCGCGAGAGCCCAGGCCTCTGCGACCCATGCCGCAACGATCGCGGCGCGCGGATAACCGACGAAAGTGCCGCCGCCCACGCCCGCGATCGACACGCCGAACGCGGTCGTCTCGCCGAATCCCGGCGTGGCGAACACGGCGTTGTGGCTCGTGAGCACGGTGGGCGCGGGCCCGATCTCGCTCCGGTACCCGTCCGGCTCGGCAGCGAAAGCCGGATGATTCGCCGCGACGTTGTTGCGCAGTACGAGGAGCACGCCCGCGGGAGCTGCGGGGTCGCTGATTCGGATTCCGGACAGGCGATAGTCCGCCGCGAGATTGTTGTAGAGATAGAGCGAGCTCGCTGGATCGGGAAAGTTCGACGCGTAGATCGCATGGTCGAAGTTCCCGGTGAAGAGCGAGAACAGGATGCAGTTACGGACGACGACCTCCACCGGATACGAGATGCGGAGGTTGGCGAATCCGATCGGACCCGGGGTCGTCCAATTGAGTCCGATGCGGCAGCGCTCGACCGTCACGTGCGACATTCCCTGGATCACCACGAGATGGCTGGCGCTTCCGCTCCCGGTCCGAAGGATGTCCAAGTCTTGCAGCGTGATGTAACCCTGATCCGAGCTGGCGGCCCCGGCGAGAGTGAAGACCGGTGTGTTCAACGTCGACGCCACGATGCTCACTCGCATGATCCCGTCCGCAGGGCGGATCGTGAGACGCCGGTCCACGTTGAACTCGCCACCCAGTGCGTACGTCCCCATGATCGGAGAGGACGAGAGATGAATCGTGTTGTCGACATCGATGCTCACCCCGGCGTCGTCCAACGCATCCTGCAGCGTCGGAGTGGCTCCCGATGGGACGAAGAAGTCCGCAGCCGGAGAGATCGAAGGCGTGACGCACAGCATTATGGTGCCGGCCAGAGTCAGAATGCCGGCTGGAACGCGGTTTCGCGTGCGGCGCAGCAGAATCGGCGAGCGAGGCAGCGAGATCAGGGCGCGAGACAGGATCGCGGCAACGCACGACGAGATCATTGGGGTCGACATGGAAAGACTCCTTTCCGGAGCCCGGAGTGGAGAGATCTGCACACCTCCTTTTTCCGGAGAAGGAGTTTCCTTGCGATTCCTTGGAGGCCCCGGGAGGAACGGTCGCGCAAGAGATTCGGTTGCGGAGAAAAAGTTGGGAAAGGACGTGGACTGAAGTGACGGATCGCGGGGAGTCGGGGATGCCAGACGGCAACCATGACGGCTGGAAAGGGCTGCTCGCACTCTACGAGCTGGGCCGACTTTCCCTGGAAGAGCGAGACCGGTTCGAAGCCCACGCGATGACTTGCGATTCGTGCTTCGCAGAGTTGGAGCGAGGCTCGATCGTCGCCGCGACCCTTCGCGATCGACGCGAACGGTTTCTGTACGCTCTCCGATCGGGAGCCGCCTCGGATGATCCGCACCGGGCGAGGAAGGCTTTCGGTTCGTGGCTCGGGCATCGCGCGCTCGCTCCGGCACTCGTGGCGGCGGCCGTGCTCGCGGCGGTCGTGCTCGTCTCGCGAGATCGCGCCGACGTTCGCTCGTTCGCGACGTTTCCGAACGAGCTCGAGACGACCGGGCTCTTGCGTGCGCCCGGTTCTCCGAACGCCGTCGAGGAGGCCCTCGAAGTCGGGGCAACCCGCTACAACCTGGGGCAATTCGACGAGGCCGAGCGCTGGTTCGAAGCGGCGCTCGCCCGAGATTCCACGTCGACCCGGGCTCTCTATGCGCTCGGATTGTGCAAGGCGCAACGCGCGAAACCAGACGAAGCGGTCGGGCTCCTTCGCGATGCGCTGCGCACCGCCTCGACGGACGATCGTCCGCGCGTGACCTGGGCTCTCGCCAATGCGCACCTCGCCGCGGGAGAGATTCCGGCGGCTCGACAAGTCCTTGAGGACCTCCGGGCCGGAGGTGGACAATGGTCGGAGGAGGCGGGGCGGCTCCTCCAGCGACTCCCGCGGTGACGTGCTCCGAAACGGGATCCTCGCGACCGTCGCTTTCGTCTTCGGCGTCGTCTCCGTCGCGTCGGGGCGCTCCGCTACAGAACTGCGTGCGGAGCTGCTGCGTCATTTCGCCGCCGACCAAAGCGACTCCGCCCTCGCGCTCGTGCGCGACGAACGATTCGCCACGATCGGCGTGGTCGAGAGGCTTCTTCAAGAATCCATGACCGCGAGCACGACCGGGACTGAGGACGCGGCGGATTCCGCGCTCGGTCATGCACGCACGGTGGCGCAGCTCGCGTTCGAAGCATTCGGTGACTCGCTGGCGCTCCGCGATGTGCGCGAGCACGCGTCGCTCCCGCCGGAGCGCGCCCGCGTCGTGGCTCACGGTTGGTCGCGCCTCGCCGCGACTCGGGAGCTCTTCGATCGCGGGAGCCACCGCGAGGCTGCGGCGTCTGTCGCCGAGCTGGACGCCGCGGTCTCGGAGGCCGGCGACCCCTTTCTCTCCGTACGCGGAGCTCACGAAGCAGGACGGGCTCTTCGTGCGGTCGGGGATTTCGAGGGGGCCCGCCGTCGTTTCGAGATCGCACGGGAACGTGCGCGCGCGATCGACGACGCAGTCGCGGAAGAGCGCGCGTTCGCCGCACTGGGCATGTTACTCCAGGAACAGGACCGCGCCCCCGAGGCGGCCGACATCTACCGAGAGGTTCTTTCCAAAGCGCGAACGCTCACCGACCACGACATGGTCGTCTGGGCGCACACGGTGCTCGGGAGCTACCACCGTTTGCGCGGCGATCTTCGTGCGGCCAGGGACGAGTACGAGCAGGGTCTTGCTCTCGCGCGAACACGCGCCATGACGTCTTCCGAAGTCAGCCTTCTCGTGAATCTCGGTGCGCTTCGGGATCAGCTCGGAGACGGTGAAGGCGCGCTCGAGGATCTCCATGCCGCGATACGCCTCGGAAAGTCGTCCGGGACATTGGCGCACCGAACGGAGCTGAACGCGAGCTTGATGATGGCGTCGATCCTCACCAAGCTCGGAAGGTACTCGCAGGCCCTGGCGATTCAACGCGAAGCGCTCACCGCGGCGACGCATTTGGGCATCGTCGATCTCGAAGCAGTCTTTCGTGCGCAGATCGGAGAAACGTACCAGTCGCTCGGACGCCCGGAAGACGCGAGGGTTCACCTGGAGGAAGCACTGGCCGCGTTTCGCAAAGCGGGCTTGCCGCGACACATCGCCGTGGTCTTGAAGGATCTCGCGCACTCGGAAGCGGAGCTCGGGCGAACCAACGAAGCGATCCGGCATTTGGAGGAGGCCATCGCCCTCGTCGAATCGCAGAAACTTCCATCCGTCCAGGTGGAGCTTCTCGCTTCTCTCGGGAAGATGCAGATGAAGGCGGGCGATCTCGCTTCCGCGGAGTCGGTGCTCGAGCGGGCTCGCGATGTGGCTGGATCGAGCGGGAGCCCGCTCCTTCTCGGCGAGGCCGAGCGCGCACTCGCAGGCGTCCGCGCGGCCCGCGAAGACGTCGGCGGAGCGCTCGCTCTGCTCGATTCGTCCATCGCCCGCGGGCGCGCGTACCGCTCGCAGCCTCTCCTGGTCGACGCGCTCGCGCAGCGCGCCCGAGTCCTCCGCAAGGCTGGGCGACGCGAGGAAGCCGACGAGTTACTCAAGGAGGCGATTGCGCTCGTCGAGGAGATGCGCGGACATCAGAGCGGAGAGGCGGCGAGAACCGGTGTGATCGCGGCTCATGCCTCGCTCTTCGCCGAGCGTGTCGCCGTCCTCTACGAGCTCGGCGCGGAGGGCTCGCGAGCCGGGGCTCAGGAAGAGGCGTTTCGAGTTTCGGAAGCCGGACGGGCCCGAGGCCTCGTCGACGCACTGTCGGGAATGCGCGTCGTTGCGGGAACGTCTGCGGGGCACCTTCAGGAGCAAGAACGTGAGCTGGCGGCGCGGCTCGCCGAGTTGCAGAGCGCTCTCTCGCGTGCCGCTTCCTCGGAGACATGGAACGGAGCATCCAGCGACTCGCTCGAGACGCTGGTGGCTCGAGCGGGGCGCGAGCATCGCGAGCTGCTCGACGAGATCGGAGCGCGCGATCCACGGTTCGGTGCGCTTCTCGGAAGTCGTCCTCCATTGTCCGTCGCTGAAGTTCGAACGCGTGTCCTGCGCGACGGTCAAACTCTCCTGCAATACGTCGTCGGGGACGAGGAGAGCTTCGTGTTTCTCATGGGGCAGGATCGCTTTCGCCTCGAGCGCATCGATGCGGGAAGTGCCCAGATCACCGTCCTCGTCGATGCGCTGCGCGTGGCGAATGCGGATAGCTCGATGGCGGCGGCACGCGCGCTGTACGAATGGTTGATCGCTCCGGTCGCGTCCGACTTGCCGCCACAGCGGTCGACTTCTCGTCTCGCCCGATGGACCGCTGCTTCACCTTCCGTTCGCGTCCCTGCACGATGGTCGACGATTCCTGATCGAGCGCTACGCGGTGGCTCACGTTCCTTCCGTCGGGGCGATCGAGCGCACGCTGCGCGCAGAGCGGCGCCTTCGCTCGCAGTCGATTCTCGCCGTCGGCAACCCGACGACGTTTCGCAGCGATGCGATCCTGGCGCAACAGCGCGACGCCTCACGCTGGAGCTTCGGGGAGCTCCCCTACGCCGAGGAAGAGGCCCGCCAGGTCGCCGCGCGATTTCGTCGCCGAACGCTACTCACGGGAAGCAACGCCCGCGAAGAGACGGTGAAGTCGGAGGCCGCCCGTGCGTCGCATGTTCACTTCGCGACGCACGGTCTTCTCGATGAGCGTGAGCCGATGCTCTCGGGGATCCTCCTCGCGCAAGACGATGACTCCGCGGAGGACGGGATTCTCCAGGCGCACGAAGTGCTGGCCATGCGGATTCCCGCCGACTTGGTCACGCTGTCGGCGTGCGAGACGGGACGCGGGCGGATCGAGCGCGGAGAGGGCGTGCTCGGTCTCACCCGCGCGTTCCTCCACGCTGGAGCGCGGGGCCTCCTACTTTCGCTGTGGGTCGCTCCCGATCGTTCCACGATGCAGCTCATGGATGCGTTCTACTCGTCGTATCTCGGGGAGCGCGAGCCGCCCGATGTCGCCTTGCAGCGCGCCCAAGTCGCTGCGATCTCCGCGGGTCGTCCGACTCCCGAGTGGGCGGGATTCCTCTTCGTTGGAGAAGCGGATTCCCCCTCTCCCCAAGGAATGCACGCCGGGCGTATCACCGTGGTGGCGCTCGGTCTCATCGGAGCGGCGACCTTTCTAGCCGCGCTGCGTCGGCGAAGCAGACCCTAGCGTAGTCGCGCGCAGTCACCCCACCAGAACGCGCCGGCGCGTCTGCGGTGAGACGCGTTCGTCGGGCGTGAGGATGCCCTGGAAGTTGAGCGGATCCGCGGCGGCCACGGAGATCGGGGCGGCCGGCTCGCGGCGGCGCACCGCACGCAGCAACTCCACCGCTTCCGGAAGCGCGTACTGCTCGCCCGAGAAGCGCGCGACGAACCGCCCGCCGCGAATCTCTCCCTTGAGCTCCAGTCGGCGATAGACGCGCACCAGATCACGCCAGGGAATCGGGGCTTTCTCGCGCGCGATCGTCTGGCGGAACACGACTCCCGTCCGATGCAAGAGCTGGCGCGCGACCATCTCCACGAGGTCGGCGTCGGGTGCCGCGGCGCCCGCCGTGTCTTCGATGGCGCTTCGGAAGAGACTCCAACGCCCCACGGTCACCACGGGGCGGCGCCGCTTCGAGGGCGGCACGATGAGTTGGCGCAGTCCCGCGAACGCATCGCAGGTGATTCGCCCGAGCGCGATCAACTCCGCGAGCGCGAGCTCCACCTGCGTCGGAAGGAGCCGCGTGTTGCGTGCGATCTCCTGGGGGAAGAGCGCGCCCCGTGCAGCGATGGCAGCGTGCAGCGTGGCCGCCGCAGCCGAGGTGCGCTCCGCGGCCGGCGCCCCCGCGAGCGAAGTCCACTCGTCGAGATGTTCGCGCGGCACGAGGCAGATGGGCGTCGTGCGGATCGCGCTGGCGCCTCCGCCCCACAATCTTCCCCAGGCGATCTCGCCGGTGAGGGTGGCCTGATCGAGCCACTCGCGGCGATACCCGCGCACCCGCGCCGGGAGCACGCTCGCTTCCCACGCCGCCGCGGGAATCTCGAATCCCGCGAGCTGGCGCACCACGGCAACGACGCCGCGCGGACCTTCCACGCGATGCGCATCGTCCACGTGCTGCCACGCGGCCAGGAATCGCAGGAACTCCGCGGCGCTCACCGGCGCGATCTCGCTGCGGAGGCGATCGATCGTGTACCGATGAATTCGTGCGAGCAGACGGCGGTCGCACCACCATTGGGAACCATCGACGCGGGTGCGCAGCACCACACCTTGCGTCTCCAGCTGGAGCAGCAGCGGATCGTCGCTCACGATGGGACCGAGCACTTCGAGCCGGCCACGCAGCACGGCGAGCGGATCGCGCGAGGCCTCCGCCGCGAACCAGCGCTCGCCTTCGAGCACGACGCGCCCCTGAATGCGCAGCTCCTCCAGCCATCCCGCCCAGGGGCGCGCTTCGTCGATCGTCACGTAGCCCATCCACAGAAGCGCCTCGTGCACTTCCTCCGCATTCTGTGGGTCGGGCCACGCCTCCTCGCGAACGCGCGCGATCGCTTCCGGATCGAGCGCGCCGATCTCGTCGGCGTCCCGCGAGGTCAGCGTGCGCCGCGCGGCGACGGCCTGCGTACGTCGCTCCTCCAGCGGCGCATCGTCCAGGAATGCGTAGGGCTGCGCCGCGAGAATCCCGCGCGCGAACGCCGACGGCTCCGCGGTGTCCACGGCCACCCGCTCGATGCTTCCGTCGCGCAGCCCCTGCACCAGTTCGAGAAACCCGTCGATGTCCATCGCCTCGTGCAGGCAATCCTCGATCGTCTGGCGCACGATGGCATGATCCATCGGAATGGGCAGGCTCCCCGCCGGCAGATTCTCCGGACACATCGTGACCTCGGGAAACGCCTGCGCCAGCATGTCGTCCGCGCGCATGCGCAGGAGCGGCGCCGGCACACGCTTGCCGTTCTGCGTGCGCGCCAGAAGAAGCGAGCGCGTCAGGTTCCAGCGCCAGCGGTTCGTGAACATGGGCGCATCGAGCATCGCCTGAATGAGCACGTCGCGCGCGGTGTTCGGATGGAGAAAGTCGAACACGTCGGCGAGCGGAAAGCTGGTCTGCGGACCGAGCGAGAGAATGATCGCTTCTTCGTTCGCCGCGGCTTGCAGCTCCTGACCGAAGCCGCGGCAGAAGCGCTTGCGGAGCGCGAGCCCCCACGCGCGATTGATGCGCCCGCCGAACGGCGCGTGGATCACGAGCTGCATGCCGCCGCTCTCGTCGAAGAAGCGCTCCGCCACGACGCGCCGCGCCGTGGGCAAGCATCCCAGCGCCTGCACGCCGCTCTTCATGTGCTCCGCGATCTGGGTCGCGCCGCCCTCCGGGAGTCCGGGGATGGCCGGCGGTCACTTCGCCGGCGAACGCCTCGCGCACCGCGCCGATCATCGCGGAGAGCTCGCGCGTGCGCGACGGGGCTTCGCCGAGCCAGAAGGGCACGGTGGGGATCGCGCCGGCTGCGTCCGCGACCCACACGGTGCCGCCGCGCGAATCGACGCGCAGGATCCGCCACGACGCATTGCCCAGCTGGAACACGTCGCCGCCGTTCGATTCCACGGCGAAGTCTTCGTTGAGCGTGCCGACGATGGTGCCCTCAGGCTCGAGGCGCACTTGATAGTCGGCGACGTCGGGAATGGCGCCGCCGCCGGTGATCGCGCGAATCCGTGCGCGGCGGGTGGCGCGCACCGTCCCGTGCACGCCGTCGCGATGCAGGAGCGCGTAGCGGCCCTGCGTGTGCAGCGCCAGCGCGCCCTCGAACTCGCCGCGCTCCAGCGTGCGATAGGGCCACGCGCGCCGCAGCAATGCATAGAGCTTCGCTTCATCCCACGGTTCCGGAACGCAGGCCGCGACGATTTGCTGCGCGAGAATGTCGAGCGGGTTGCCGGGCTGCGGCGTGCGATCCAGCTCGCCCTCGCGCACCGCGCGAAGCAGCGCTGCCGCCTCCACGAGCTCGTCGGTCGGTGAGCGGGAAGATGCGCCCCTTGGGAACACGCGCGGGACCGTGGCCGGCGCGGCCCACGCGCTGCAGCAACGTCGCGATGGAGCGCGACGCGCCGACTTGAATGACGAGATCGATGTCGCCGATGTCGAGCCCCAGCTCCATGGACGCGGTCGCGACCAACGCGCGCAGCTCGCCGCGCTTCAGCCGCTGCTCGGCGTCGAGGCGGCGCTCTTTCGAGAGGCTCCCGTGATGGCAGGTGACCTGGTTGTCGCCGAGGCGCGTGGTGAGGCGGGCGGCGAGGCGCTCGGCCATCTTGCGCGTCGAGACGAAGAGCAGCGTGGTGCGATGCTCGCGAATGAGCTCGGCCATGCGCTCGTAGATCTCGTCCCAGGTTTCGTGCGAGCACGCCGCGGAAAGCGCCGAGGGCGGCACCTCGACCGCAAGATCGATCGCGCGAAGATGGCCGGCGTCGACGAGCGCGCACTCGCGGTCCACGCCGACCAGGAACTTCGCGACGCGCTTCGAGCGGCTTCTGCGTCGCGGAGAGTCCGATGCGCTGCACCGGCCCGGCCAGCGCTTCCAGGCGTTCGAGCGAGAGCGCCAGGTGCGATCCGCGCTTGTCGCGGGCGAGCGAGTGGATCTCGTCGACGATGACCGTGCGCACCGTGCGCAGCATGGCCCGGCCGCCGTCGCTGGTGAGCAGGATGTAGAGCGACTCGGGCGTGGTCACCAGGACATGCGGCGGGCGGCGCATCATGGAGGCGCGCTCGCTGGACGGTGGTGTCGCCGGTGCGCACGAGCACGCGGATCTCGGGAAGCGCCGGGTCGAGCGCGCGGATCTCGGCGAGCGGCGCCCGAGAGATTCTTCTGCACGTCGTTGGAGAGCGCCTTGAGCGGCGAGACGTAGAGGACCTGGGTCTCGTCGGCGAGGCGATCCCCCTGGCGGAGCAGCCCGTCGAGCGCCCAGAGGAATGCGGCGAGCGTCTTGCCGGAGCCGGTGGGCGCGGCGATCAGCGTGTGCCGCCCGCTTCGAATGTGCGGCCAGCCCTCGCTGCTGCGGCGGGCTCGGCTCCCCGAGGCGCTCCTCGAACCAGCGGCGGACCGCGGGCTGGAACGAATCGAGAGGAGACGGCGAGGCGGTTCGAATCATGGCGCGGCTCGTCGAAGGGGAACGGATGCGGAATGATACTGCGCGGGCTGGCGATGAGGCGAGGGGTCGGAACGGGCGTGGAGGAGTCAAGAATCAGGCGCCGGGGCGACGCCTTGTCGAACGGGGACGGACCTTCGTTCGGGCCGCGCTTCGAGTCGGAGACGGCTTTCGGCGAGGGACCGGCCGGGGCACGAAACGAATCTCCACGGTTCGGCCCAGCGCAGCGGCGATGCGGCGCAACATGGCGAGCGAATGGCCTTCGTACTCGCTGTCCTCGAGGCGGGAGATCACGGAGGGCGTCGTGTCGATCTTCTTGGCGAGCGCGCTCTGCGTCAGGCCCGCACGGATGCGCAGGTCGTAGAGGGCGCGCGCGATCAGCGCATTCGCGACGCCATCTTCAAAGACCGCCTGCCGCGCCTTGTCGTCGCCGATGTACCGGTCATAGAGATGGCGGAGCGCAGGCGACTCGAAGCGATGCTTTCTGGCCATGTCACTCCCCTCGAAAGGCATGCTTCGAAGGATTCCTCTCGAAGCGAAGCCTCCTTCGATTGGCGAGGTCGATCTCTCTCTCCGGGACCCGGCTCTCTTTCGTGAATCCGTGAGAGACCACGGCACTCCTGCCATGAAAGAAGTACAGCATCCGAAGGTTCACTCTCCCGAATCGGATCCGAATCTCGTAGATCCCATCCCGCAGATAGTCTGCCGCGGGCCTTCGTAGTTCGTGGCTCATGGCCTCGAGAAGCCTGAGTGACGCCAGGCATTTGTCTTGCGCCCTCGCTTGAAGCCCGTCGAGCCAGTTCCGAAGCGGAACGGCTCCATCTTCCTCCCTGTAGAGAGAAGCCTCGGTCTTGGGCACCGACCGCTCCCCAATATCGCATCCTTGCGAAGAATCGTAAAGGTCCGGAGGCCGGGTACCTCCCGAAGGCGATCCATTCACGCGGAGGAGCAATCTATGAAGGCAGTCTCGAATCGCGAAGGTCGGGACGAGCAGGGCTCTGCGGGCGGCGCAATCCTAGTCCCGCAGCGTCAGCCCCACCCGGACTCCAGTGCTGTCGGGCGGATAGGTTCCCTTGTTCGCGACCAGGTAGATGCGCTCTCCAGTGAGTGTGCTGTCGCGATGCAAGTAGCCCTGCACCCGTTGCCCGCGTTCCAGACCGAGCTTGGAGATGGCATCGGGCGCGAGAGGAAGCAGCGAGAGCACGCTGTCCGCCATCGCCCGCAGCCGCGTCTCCTCGATCGCGACCGCTTCACGTTCTCGCGCAGTCCGTTCAGAAGAATACGAAGGGGCCGGCTTCGAAGCCGACCCCTCGTGGCGCTTTCGAGCTGGCGCTTCGGCAACGCGTTACGGGATTGCGACCCAATCCGTGAAGTCGTGGCTCCAGTCGGTGTCCACGTTGGTCGTGTACGAGAACACGTCCCAGCGAAACTGCGTCGCTCCCATCGCCTGTAATTCCGACTCGCGGATGATCGCCACCGCGGTGCCGCCGCGAACGAGAAGCCGCAGCGACGACGCGTACTCGGCGCCGTTTCCGTTCCGCCAATCGCGCTGATCCATGGTCCAGATCTCGTACAGCGGATGTTTCGTCGCCTTCATCCACACCAGTGCACCCTTGAACGTGTCGTCGGTGTACGGCGCGACGGGCACGTAGCCGCCGGTTCCATTGCCGAACGCAATGCCGATGACCTGCGTGCGTCCCGGCTCCGACGAGCGCGCACCGGGAGGCGGCGGGGGCGGCGGCACCAGTTCTCCGTTCAGCGCGATCTGGAAGAGGCGGTAGCGTTCGTTTTCGGGAGTGCCGGTCGCATACGACGGGAGTACGACGAGATCGCCGGCAGCAGTCGGGTTACCGTTGTTGATCGCTCCGGTGATCGCGTTGATCTGATCCAGAGCAAGCGCGTACGTCGCGAAGGCCACGAACTTGATCTCATTGAAGCCGTACGGGATGAGCGAGCCGTTCGCGGGATTGCTGCTCGGCCGAGGAACGCCGATGGGCTGATCCGCGCCGTTTCCCGGGATGTCGAACGGAGGCGTGCCGGTCGGGCTGAACGCCCCGCCTTCCGCCCACACTTGGTTGCTGAAAATGGAGGACGCCGGGAACGAGTCGTTGTTGTTCAGGATCCCGCCCGTGCTTCCAATGATCGTGTCGCCGTCGTCGCCGCAGCCCATGGCCGCGCCCAGAGCGAGAAGGGCGACGAGGGTGTGAAGTCGGTTTCGCATGATCGACCCCTTTCGTGAGGGTTCTGGTCTTTTCGGGCCGCGACTTCCGCGGCTTCCTGCCGGTCTCGCCGGCCGCCGATGGGCGACCGTGTTTGGTTCCGGCCTTCGATCCCTCAGCCGCAAACGGGGCGGAAAACCCGCCAACGGTTCTGCGCCCCTTCCGTGCGTATGGCGTGGAGGGCGCCACCCCACGAAAAAAGGGGCCGCCCCGCCGAGCAGCCCCCATTCAGTCACCGTTTCGAGCCCCGAGGCCCGCGTCCGAGGACGATCTGCGGCGACCGCCGCGACGGCTCAATCCCAGCCGAGATCTTCCCAATCGGTGTAGTCGTGGCTCCAGTTGGTATTCACGTTCGTGGTGTAGGAGTACACGTCCCAGCGGAACTTCGTGACCCCGAGGTCGGCGAGCTCCGACTCCTTGATCATGGCCACCACGGCGTTGTCGCGGAACAGGAGCCGCATCGAGGAGGCGTACGTCGCTCCGCTTCCGTTCCGCCAGTCGCGCTGATCCATCTGCCAGGTGTCCCAGGTAGGATGTTTGGTCGCCTTCATCCACACGCGGGCAGTGGCGAACGTGTCGTTCGTGTACGGTGCCATGGGGACATAGCCGCCGGTGCCGTTGCCGAACGCGATTCCCACGACTTGTGTGCGCCCCGCCTCGTAGGACCCGGTCGCTTTTAGAATTGGACCCTGCAGATTGATCTGGAAGAAGCGGTAGGTCTCGTCCGGCGGGGTGAACATGGCGAGCGAAGGAATGACGACGAGATCGCCGAGCTTCGTCGGGTAGCCCGTTGTTATACGTATTCGTGATCGCGTCGATCTGCCCCGTGTACAGCGCGTACGGCGGCGCGACCCAGGTAGTTGATGTCGTCTTCGTCGCGGGGAACGACCGGGGAGTACGAAGGATCGCTCGACCCGACCAGAAGATCCGCCGGCAGGTCCACGCCTACGCCGCGAATGTCGAACGGCGGCGTGCTGGTGAGGCTGAATCGACCGCCGACCGTCCATCGCGGGGCATCGAAGAGATAGACGTCGCCGTAGCCACCGTCGTCGTCGTCGTCGTCATCATCGTCTTCCCCGGGGGCCGGGCCGAACGGATCACCGAGGTCGATCGCGTCCCAGCAGCCGGACGTCACCAGCAGGACGGGGAGCACCAAGAGAATGCGCAGGAGCGGTTTCATCGTGGACCTCTCTTTCGGTTGATGGGGGTGGGCAACTTTGCCCATTCCCTGCCTTCGATCCTTCAGCCGAAAACCGCCGCCGAAACCCGCCACGACTCGGGGGGCGCCGCGAGCCCGACGCCGGCCGCCGCGGCGGCCCCTCCCCGCCGGTGCTAGACTTGGTGCGATGAACGAAGGCGAGCCGGAGATCACCGAGCTCTTGAACCGGGCCGCGAAGGGCGATGCCGACGCGGTTCGCGACGTCTTCCCCGCGATCTACCGCGAGCTCCGCTCCCTCGCCTCGTCGAAGCTCTCGCGCGTACCCCCCGGCGGGACGCTCCAAACCACCGCGCTCGTCCACGAGGCCTATCTTCGCGTCGCCGGTCGCCATTCCGAAGGCTGGGAGAGCGCGCGGCACTTCTACTTCACGGCGGCGCGCGCGATGCGCGACATCCTCGTGGAAGAGGCGCGCCGCAAGGCGAGCGAGAAGCGCGGCGGCGGACGCGAGCGCGTCCCGCTGGAAGAGATCACGCTGACGATCGACGGCGCGCCCGAGGAAATGCTGGCGCTCGACGCCGCGCTCACCAAGCTCGAGAAGGAAGATCCCGAGGGGCACAAGCTCGTCATGCTGCGCTTCTTCACCGGGCTCACCGTTGCCGGAGTGCGCGGAAATGCTGGCGACTTCGGTGCGCACCGTGGAGCGTCGCTGGCGATTCCTTCGCGCGTGGCTCGCGCGCGAAGTGGAAGCGTGAGGGCGCAGCGATGACCGACAGCCGCCACCACCGCCTCGAGTCGCTCTTTCTCATGTGCGTCGAGCTTCCACTGGAAGAGCGCGCCGCATTCCTCGACGCGCACTGCGCCGGCGATGCCGCGCTGCGCGCGGAGCTCGAGGATCTGCTGCGCCGCGACGCCGAGGACGACGTCCCTGCCGCGCCGCCGCCCGTCGCGCATCGGCGCGTACCGTCTCGAAGAGAAGATCGGCGAAGGCGGCTTCGGCGACGTGTACGCCGCGGAGCAGACCGCTCCCGTGCGCCGCCGCGTCGCGATCAAGATCCTGAAGGCCGGTATGGACTCGCGCGCCGTGCTCGCGCGCTTCGACGCGGAGCGCCAAGCGCTCGCGCTCATGGATCATCCCGCAATCGCCAAAGTCGTTCGACGCCGGCGAGACCGAGACCGGCCGGCCCTACTTCGTGATGGAGCTGGTCCACGGAGAGCCCATCACCACGTTCTGCGAGCGCGCGAAGCTCGGGATCCCGGAGCGGCTCGAGCTCTTCGTCGACGTGTGCCGCGGCATCGAGCACGCGCATCACAAGGGAGTGATCCATCGCGATCTCAAGCCGTCGAACATCCTGGTCACGACGCTCGACGGAAAGCCGCACCCGAAAGTGATCGACTTCGGAATCGCCAAGGCGACGCGCCGCTGCGACGGACGGCGAAGATCCGCGCACGCAGGTCGGGCGAGCTCCTCGGCACGCCGGAGTACATGAGCCCGGAGCAGGCGACTTCCCGCGGCACCGACGTGGACACGCGCTCCGACGTGTACTCGCTGGGCGTCGTGCTCTATCGAATGCTCGCGGGACGTGTCCCGTTCGCGTCCGAGAAGCTGCGCAGCGCGTCCATCGCCGACATGCAGCGCATCCTGCTCGAAGAAGAGCCGCCGAAGCCGAGCACGCTCGCCGGAGCTGCGCGAGCTGCGCGGCGATCTCGACTGGATCGTGCTGCGCGCCTTGGAGAAGAATCGCGAGCGGCGCTACGCCTCGGCGGCCGCGTTCGCCGACGACGTGGAGCGGCATCTCCGCCACGAGCCGGTGCAGGCGGGGCCGCCGACCGCGATCTACCGTCTCGGCAAACTCGTGCGCCGGCACCGCGCGCTCGTGGGCGCGGCCGCGGCGGTCTTCCTCGCGCTCGTCGCGGGAATGGTGACGACGTCGACGCAGGCCATTCGCGCGAAGCGCGCCGAGGAACGGGCGCGCAGCGAAGCCGAAGTCGCGACCGCGGTGAACGACTTCCTCGCGCGCATGCTCGCGGCCGGCGATCCCAAGCTCAATGCGCGGGGGCGCGACGTCACCATTCGCGAAATCGTCGATCGAGCCTCTCAGGAGCTGCAGGACGCGCCGCCGGCGTCACCAAGAGTCGAAGCCGGCGTTCGACACGCACTCGGTTCGACTTACGTGGGCCTTGGTCTCTACAGCGAAGCGGAGCCGCACCTGTTGCGCGCAGTACAAATTCGGGAAGCAAATGAAGGAGCCATCGCTCCGGTGACGCTGGAGAGCCGGCTCGAGCTCGCCATGATGTACGGGCTGCGCGGACAAGAGGCCGTCGCGGAGTCGCTTCTCGAGAACATCGAGGCGACGGCTCGGTTCGATTCGACCGCGAGTCCCGAGCTGCGCGTCACGTATCTCGACCTCAAGGGGTCCATGGCGGCGACCTTCAACCGCTACGCCGAAGCGGACTCGACGTACACGGAGCTCGTGCGCATTCGCCGCGCGATGGCGGGAGAAGACCCCGACCAATCGTCGGAGCTCGCGCTGTCGCTGGGAACGCACGCGCAGATCAAGACGGACCTCGGACAGCTCGAGCAGGCGGAGGCTCTCGCTCGAGAAGGCTACGACCTCGTCCGGCACGCGCGCCCCGGAGATCATCACGACGTCTGCGCCGCGGGGGCCCGTCTGGCCATCGTGCTCGTGAATCTCGGCAAGAATCAGGAAGCGCTGGAGTTGAACCGCGAAGTCGTCGCCATGAGCGAGCGCGTCCTCGGTCCGGAGCATCCGCTCGTCGCGGAGTTCCTGACGAATCTCGCCGGCACGCAGGCCAACTTGGGACTCTTGGACGAATCGATCGCGACGTTCCGGCGTGCCCTCGCGATTCTAGATCGCCAAGTGAATCCAGAGAGCGGCCGCCGCGCGACGGTCATGAGCTCTCTCGCCACGGCTCTGCAGGCCCGCGGCGACCTGGAGGAGGCGCTGGCACTTCGCCTGGAAGCGCTCGATCTCTTTCGAAAGGTCTACGGGAACGAGCACGACTCCGTTCCGGAGTCGTTGAACAATCTCGGTTCGACGTACCGATTGCTCCAGCGCTACGAGGAAGCGGCGCTCGCATTCCAGGAGGCGATTCCCCTGTTTCGTGCAGTCCACGGCGAGCTGCATCCCGACTTCGTGATCGCGTCGCACAATCTGGGAAAGACGCGCTTCGATCAGGGGCGCTACGAGGAGGCGGAACGCACGCTGCGCGACGCGATGGAACTGGGGGCGAAGGTATTCCCCGAGGGCCATCCGAATCGAGCGATCATGTTCGCGACCCACGGACGGACACTCGCCGCGCTGGGGCGCGACGAAGAGGCGCGGGCGGAATTGCAAACGGCGAGCGCCGGCCTCACGGCCGCGTTCGGCGCCGACCACCCCCGGACGAAGGAAGTGAACGACGCGCTCGCCAAGCTGGACGCGAAAGAGGGCGCCCGCTGACTCCTCTCGGGAACCTCGGAGTGGTAAACTCTGTCGACCATGACGCACCCTCTCGACCCATCCACCCACCCCCTCGGTGAAGCTCAGAGCATGATTCGATCGATGCCCGCCGGCCGGGGGCCGCTTCGCGGAACGTCCCTCCTGCACCGGATCGCGTGGACTTTTTGCGCGCTTGTCCTCCTCCTCGCCCCGGGATGCGGGGGCGACGACGACTCCGATCCCATCGAGAACTGCGACAGCCCCAACATGGTCTGCACCATCATGGGGAACGGCGAATGGGCTTTCGCGGGGGAGGGAGCGACGCCGCTGGAGGTGTCGCTGTACTGGCCGATCGATCTGGCCGTCGATTCCGAGGATCGCCTGCTCGTTCTGGATTGGAACAACTTCCGCGTGCGCCGCCTGGATCACGACGGGATCGTGCGAACGATTCTGGGAACCGGCGTCGAGTCCGAAGCAATCGTGAACGGGGTTCCCGCGCTGCAGACGGCGCTCCATCACACGTTTTCCATGAGCTTCGACGACGGCGGCCGCCTGTTTCTGGCGGGCAATCACGTGCCGGTCGTGATCCGCATGGACACGGATACGCTCGTCTGGACGATCGCGGGAGTGGCCCAGCCGGGCTACGAAGGCGATGACGGGCCGGCGGTGGATGCGCAGCTCAACACGCCGTGCGGCGTGGCAGTGGCGCCCGGCGGATCACCCATCTACGTTGCGGACACCGCGAATCATTGCATTCGCAGCATCGACGCGCAGGGCGTCATTACGACGATCGCCGGCGACGGACAGCCGGGCGCGAACGGCGACGGCGGCCCGGCCGCGCAGGCTCGGCTTTCCACGCCCATGCGCATCCGCGTCGATGCGGCCACGGGCGATCTCTACATCGCCGATCAAGGCAATCACAAGATTCGCAAGATCGACGGGACGGGAATGATCACGACCGTCGCCGGCGGCGACTCCGCGGGATACTCCGGCGACGGCGGCCCCGCCGCGGGCGCCAAGCTGAATGCGCCGCTCGATGCTCGGGTCGGCCCTGACGGCGCGCTCTACATTGCCGATACGAACAACCACCGAATTCGCCGCGTGAGCTCCGCGGGGATCATCTCCACCGTGGTCGGCTCGGGCTTCGAGGGGACGCGCCTGGACGCGATGGACTCGGGGCCGCCGGCCTCGATCAATTTGAGAGGCCCGTCGGTCGTCGCCTTCGATGCGCTGGGGAATCTCTACATCGGGGACACGTACAACTCGGTGGTGCGGCGCGTGCGCCTGTCGCCCTGACGCTCTTTCGCATATAGACGGCCCACTTTTGCGTCGATTACGATGGTGACTTCTTCCGCGGTACCCCGAATCGTTTTCCTTCCCGAAGGCGTGCAATGTTCTCGAAGGCCAAGCGCGCGATCCTTGTGCCGCTCGTTCTCTTCGCCTCGTCGATCGCCCCCGGCCACGTCCACGCGCAGGGGCTGAACGGCTTTCTTCCCAGCCCCGGACACGCCACGGTCGCGCTCTCGCACACGTTCGAGTCCTATGACGAGTATTGGGAAGGCGGCGTCCTGATCTCCGATCCGACGCTCGGCAAGGTCGAGACGGGAACCATGAGCCTGTGGATCGACATCGGTCTCTTGGAAAATCTCGCGCTCGCCGCGAACCTTGCCTACGTGGGCTCCGCGTCCGACGGCCCGACGCCGCAGCGAGAAGAAGGACTTCAAGACCGCACCTTCCATCTGCGCTATCGCTTCTTGTCGCTCGAGGGCGACAGCTTCAATCATCGATTCCTGGCGAGCGCCGGGTATCGTGCGCCGCTGGCGCCGTACGATCCCAATCGCTTCGTGTCCATCGGCGACAACACGAACGACGCGCTCTTTCGCCTCATCTACCAGCTCGAGATGCCCAACTTGCTCGGCGCTTACTTGTCCACGGAGTTCGGATACGACATTCGCAACGAGCTCGCCCCGGACGGGATGTCCTTCTACGGGGAGCTCGGCGCGACCTACGGGAAGACCACGGCCGGGATCGGCGTGCTGCGCACCCTGGCCGACGGCGGCGACGACCTCGGCCAGCCCACCTTCTCGTTCCCGGGTCTGGGGGGGAGATGTTCCGGATCGGCGGAAAGCTCTACTACCGGATCTCCTCGACGCTCGGAATCGCCGGCTCCGCCTTCACCACCCTCGACGGGCGAAACGTGGGCGAGGCCACCGGGACCTCCGTCTCCTTCGTGGTGGAGCTCTAGGGGTTCGACGGTTCGGCAGTCGTGTCCCGGGGCACCGGGGCGCCCTCCCGTCTCCCCGCCGCACTCGGTGTCGCCGGCGGGTCCCCATCCCAGTGCCTTCGTTGACCGGGTTTCGCTTCCTTTGGGAGGTTCCATCTTCAGGGGGCCTCCCCCTCCAGCCGATGACGAGTCCAGAACACCTTGCCGGAATGGCGCCGGCGAGGGGCGACCGGGACCCCTCCGACCGACCGATTATGCTATGATCTCGCACTCTGAAATCTGGCTCGCGACCGGCGGCAACACCTCGCCCCCGTGTCCAGGGCCATAACGACGCGTCCTCGACCCCGTACCCGGCGAGAATTCAGGACGATGGGGGAATCATCGCGATGATTCTGTCTCGACGTATCACGACGCTTCTTTGCGGTTGCAGTACTCGTTGCCGGATGCGGCGACGACGACAGCAGCGGACCGGGTCCTGTCGACGACGGGTTGCCCGACGATCCCGCGGCGGGAACGATCCAAACCTGGGCGGGCAACGACATCATCGGGTTCAACGGCGACGGCAAGGCGCTGCTGCACACGAGCTTCTATCAACCGATCGACCTCATGTTCGCCAGCGACGGCACGCCCTACGTCCTGGATTGGAACAACCATCGCGTGCGCGAAGTGCGCACCGACGGCACGTTCCACACCGTCATGGGGAACGAGATCCTCGGCGACGGCCCGTACGATCTTTCGGACCTGACGCCACCGGGGACCGCGGGAACCAACGTTCAGCTCAATCATCCAACCGACATGCTGGAGTATCCGGACGGAACGATCCTCGTGACGTGCTGGCACAACCACAAGCTGCGCACATGGGATCCCACGACGGAAATGGCTCTCGTGCTGGCCGGACGCGGCCCCGGATTCGCGGGCGACGGATTGCCCGTCGACGCGCTGACTCGTTACAATCAGGTGACCAGCAGCGTGCTCGCTCCCGACGGCAGCACATACAGTCTCGATCAGCGCAATCAGCGCATTCGCAAGATCGATCCGGACGGCGTGATCACCACCGTCGTGGGATCGGCCGTCGACGGCGCCGACGCGGATCCGTTCCCCGATGCCGGTTTCGCCGGCGACGGAGCGTCCCCGCTCACCGCGCTCATGAGCCAGCCCACGGGAAGCAACCCACCTCCGGGTGGCTCGGTGGCGCTCGACGCGCAGGGCCGCCTCTATTTCTCGGATACGATGAATCATCGCGTTCGTCGCGTGGACTTCGGGCTCGAATCTCATCGAGACCGTGGTCGGCGACGGCTCCCCCACATTCGGCGGCGACGGCGGAGTGGGCACCAGCGCGTCGCTCTACAATCCGCGCGACGTGGAAGTGGGTCCGGACGGCATGATCTACATCGCCGATCAGTTGAACAACCGCATTCGCCGCTTCGATCCGATGACCGGGATCGTCACCACCGTCGTCGGAACGGGAGTCGTGGGATACACCGGCGACGGCGGCCCGCCCAGTGCCGCGACGTTGCACAATCCCACCGGAATCGCCTTCGACGAAAACGGCTGGCTCTACATTGCCGATCAGAACAACCACCGGATTCGCCGCGTGAACATGGAGGGGATCTAAATGTCGCGTTCTCGCGAAAGAGTCGTTCTCAGCATCCTGTTCGCCGGTGCGGCGATGTTCGCCTTCGCCGGCTGCGGCGATGATGACTCGACGGGGCCGGTCGAGGACACCGAGGTTTCTCCCGGAGACATTTCGACGGTCGCCGGCAACGGAGTTGCCGGGCTCAGTCCGGACGGGTTGGCTCCCACACAGACGGCGCTCTACACGCCCGTCGATCTGACGATCAGCCCGGAAGGCATTCCGCACATCCTGGACTTCAACAACCATCGCGTGCGTACGATCGAAGGCGGCGTGATCCACACCGTGATCGGCACGGGGTCGATCGGGGATGCCCCGGAAGGCCTCCCCGCCACCCAGGTGAATCTGAATCACCCGACGAACATCATCTTCGACGGAAGCGGGCAGCTCATCCTCGCGGCCTGGCACAACTCGAAGATCATGCGTCTCGACCAGGGCAGCGGGAACTTGATGCGCTTCGCGGGCGACGGCAGCCGCGCCTACGCCGACAGCTGCCCCGCGCTCAGCTGCAAGCTCGATCTTCCAGTGGGTCTCGCCTTGGATCCGTCGAACGGCGACATCTACGTCTCCGACGAAGCCAACGTTCGCATTCGTAGGATCAACGGAAGCAACGGGTGGATCCACACGATCTGCGGCAAGGGGCGACCCGGCGGCTACACTGGAGACGGTGGTCCGGCGATCGACGCGGAGCTGAACATGCCCTCGGGACAGTCCGCTCCCCCGGTGGGACGCGTGGCCTTCGCGAACGGGCAACTCTACATCGCCGATTACTCCAATCACGCCATCCGTCGGATCAACGTTGCGACCGGAATCATCGATACGTTCGCGGGGAACGGCATGGCCGGCTTCTCCGGGGACGGCGGACCGGCAACGGCGGCGCAGCTCAATTCGCCGTCCGACGTCGACGTGGATGACGCGGGCAACGTGTACATTGCCGACACGTACAACAGCGTGATCCGCAAGGTCGACACGAACGGGGTCATCACGACGTTCGCGGGGACCTACTACGCGTACATGGGCGATGGCTCGGTGCACTTCAGCGGGGACTTCGGACCGGCGACTGCGGCGTTCCTGGATCGCCCGCACGGCATCGCCATCGGTCCCGAGGGCGATCTCTGGATCGCCGACACCTACAACAACCGCATCCGAAAGGTGTGGAATTGAGAGCTCGCTCGGCTTTCCGAGGAGCAATCGCCGCATTCGCGGCGCTCAATCTGGTTTCGTGCGGGGACGACTCCACGTCGCCCCCGCCGACACCCGAGCAACCCGCATTCCCCGCGGACTATCTGACCTCGTTCACCGAGGTCCGCAATCTCCGCGCCAGCAGCGGCCACGACGGAAGCAACATCAACACGCAGGCAATCCGCGTGCATTGCACTCCGTCATCTGCCGACGAGTACGCGAACGCGATCTATCCTCTCCCCGCGGGAACTACGCTGGTGAAAACGCAGTACGCGGATCCCGCCGGGACCGTGGTCATCGGCTACACCGTCATGGTGAAACAGCCCGCTGGCACCGCCGCGACGCTCGGAGATTGGTTCTGGCAGGACGTGGCCTCGGACCGCACGGTTCTGACCACTCCGCAGAACGAATGCTTCGAGTGCCACTCCACGAACGGGGACTGCAGCGTCGATCTGACCTGCACGCTGCCGTAGAGCTTCGGCGGACCGCAGACTCCGTCATCGCGGCCGCCCGAGCCCCGCATCATCCCGAAACTTTGTTCAGTCCATCCAGCGCGGCGACTTTGTACGCCTCCGCGAACGTCGGGTAATTGAACACGGTGTCGCGGAAGTATTCGATGGTGCCGCCGTAGGCCATCACCGCCTGCCCGACATGAATGATCTCGGCGGCGGCCTCTCCCATCGCGTGCACGCCAAGCAATTTGAGAGATTTCGGATCGAAGAGAATCTTGAGGTAGCCCACCAGCTCGCCCACGATCTGCCCCTTGGCCAGCTCTTCGTACTTCGCGGCGCCGAACTCGTACGGGATTTTCGCGGCGGTCAATTCCTGCTCGGTCTTCCCCACCATGGAGATCTCGGGAACCGTGTAGATGCCGAGCGGCAGAAGCTCGGTGAGATCCTTCGTGGGAACGCCGAACATGTGCCGCGCCGCGCGCCGGCCTTGATCCATCGACGACGCCGCGAGCGCCGGAAATCCGATCACGTCGCCGGCGGCGTAGATGTGCGGCACCGCCGTCTGCAGATGCTCGTTCACGGTGAGGCGCCCGCGCTCGTCCGTGGAGAGCCCCGCCGCTTCCACATTCATGCGGTCCGCGTTTGCTTGCCGGCCCACGGCATACAGCAGCGAGTCGCCGCGCACGCTCTTGCCACTCTCCAGAACCGCCACGACACGATTGTGATCGTCGCGCGTCACCGACACCACTTTCTCGCCGAGTCGAAAGATGGTGCCGAGATTGCGCAAGTACACGACCAGCCGCTCCACGATCTCTTTGTCCACGAAATCGAGCAGCGTGGGGCGCGCCTCGACGATCGTCACCTCGAGCCCGAGCGCCGCGAACATGGATGCGTACTCGATGCCGATCACGCCGGCCCCCACCACGATCATCTCCTTGGGCAGCGTATCGGCGAGCTGCAGCTCGGAGGCGTCGTGGATCTTGTCGGAATCGAGCGGAAGGCCGGGGCTCTCCGCGGCGCGCGACCCGCAGGCGATCAGGATGAACGACGCCGTGAGTCGCTGCGGCCCATTCTCCCCGTCGACCTCGATCGTGTGCGGATCGACGAAGCGGGCCCAGCCGTCGATCGTCTCGACCTGGTTTCTGCGCAGCTGGGCGCGAACCACCTGCATCTCTCGCTCGACCACGGTGTTCACACGGTCGCGCAGGTCCCGCGTGGAGATCTGCTGCATCACCGTGTAGTCGCTGCCGTAGAAGGAGCGCTGGCGGAATCCGGTGAGATAGAGAATCGCCTCGCGCAGCGTCTTCGAGGGGATGGTGCCGCCGTGCAGGGAGACGCCGCCGATTCGGTTCTTCTTGTCGACGACGGCGACTTTCTTGCCGAGTTTTGCGGCGGCGATCGCGCCCTTTTGCCCCGCAGGTCCCGATCCGATGACGAGGAGGTCGTAGGACGTTGGCATCGCACAGTTCCCGGAGAATGGCCCGGCGCAGTATATTCGAGATCGTGAAGAACATCCTGTTTGTTACGATCTTGGCCGCGGGAGCGGCGCACGCCGACGAATCGCCGAAGCCGGTCGATGCCGCCGCGGACTCGCGCGCAGGCGTCGCCGCGTTCGACGATTGGTCCACCGACGCGCCGTCGTTTCGCTGGGTGGAATTGACTGCGTTCCCCGGCGAGCTCCCCGACGGAGAGCCGTGGTCGCCGACCAAGTCCTGGCTCGTGTTCTCCGGAGTGGGAGAACCGCGCGCCCTGCAAGCGATCGACCCGTCCGCCGAACACGCTGCACCCTGGCATCTCGCCGACGCCGATCCGTTGCGCGTCGGTTGGTCTCCCGACGGAACGTGGGTCTCGGTCATTGCGCGAAGCACGGGAGCCGCGTCTGCGCCCGCCGCCGATGGCGAGCGCGCGCCGGATCGCACGCTCTTCGTGTGCCCGGCCGAGCGCGACTTGCGTGCACGCACAACGACGCCGCTCGCTGCCGGCTACGGCGGCATTCAATCCATCTGGGGCGCGGACGGCCGAATCTGGTATCGCATCTCCAGCCGAGCGGCGAACTGGCAGGTGGCGCGCGCGCCGGAAGAATGGGTCGCGGCACACGGCGCTGCGAACGCGACGCTGGCGGCGAGCGCGGCGCCGATGCGAACCTTCCTCACGCTGGACGTGCCGTGGACTTCCACCGATCCCGCCACGTGCGTCACCGCCGTCGAGGTCGGCGCGGAATGGCCGACGGAGCGCGTCGTTCCTCTCGTCCGCGTCAACGAAGGCAGCGCGCGCGTCGTGGACGTCTTTCCCAAGGGAGAGCGCGTGCTGGCGCACTCGATTCCGATCGAAGGTCTCGGATCGATCGCCGTCCTCGAGCCGGACGGCCGCGTTCAATCCCGATTCACCCAAGTGCTGGAGCCGTTCACCACCGCCGACGGAGCGCGGCGCGATCGCGGCACGTTCGAGCCGGCCAGCGTCTCGTCGGACGGCACGCTTCTCATCGGAACACGGCGCATCGAGGACGAGAGCGGGACCGTCGTTTCCGTCCTGTGCGTCGGAGATGCCGCCGGACGATGGATCGTCCCGCTCGAAGGAGCTCCGCAAGGAATCGCACCGCGCTGCGCACGCGTGGGCCCGTGGGTCGCGTTCCGCGATCTGAAGGCGCCGGTGCTCCACGTGGGGCGGATCGAGCGTTCGGCGGAGTAGCCCACCCATCGAGCGCGCGCGCTCCAAGAGTGGTCGCTGGCAAGCGGTCTTGCGGATTCTTCTTGAGGTTGGCCCGCGACCCGGTCGATCCTTCCGGCGCAGGTCGAACCCTGGAACCGGGTAGCGGCCGCAAAGAGTAGTGAACGCGATGCCGAGAACCGCCATCTTCCTCGCCATGACGATCTGGTCGGTCCTGATCGCCCCCGGGCTTTGTTCCGCGGGGTGGATCGAGCATCTCTGCGCGGACCACGAAGATGCCGCCTGCGGGCACGAGACCGAGTGCTTCGACGACCCCTGCGCGTCTCCCACGCTCCGTCCGGATCGTTCCGAAGAGCTTGGCGTGGATCAGGCCCCGGTTCTCGTCGCCGGCCTCGATTTCGTGTACGCCGCAAGCGCCGTCTCCGCCTTCCACCTTCCGATGCATCGAAGCGAACGGCCTCGCTCGATCGCCTCCTTCTCGCCGCTTCGTCTCTGATCCGAATCCGCTTCGCATTTCGAATTCTCTGAAGCGTTCCCCCATTTCCAAGGGATTCGGTTATGAGGCTCCGCCTTCGCGGCGTCTCGGCGTTCGCCGTGACGTTGCTCACCATCGCGTTCGATCCTGCATTCGCGCGCGATCTCACACTCGACGAAGCGCTGCGACGTGCCCGCGATGCCAACGTCCGTCTCGCCGCCGCCGGCCACGAGTCGCTGGCGCGCGAGGCCGCCGTCCGCCAAGCGAACGCACGTCCCAATCCCACGCTGGAGCTCGACGTCGAGAACTGGGCGGGGAGCGGCGACTACGGCGGCTTCGGACTCGCCGAGACTTCGCTGCGTCTGGCGCAAACGTTCGAGCTGGGAGGAAAGCGTGCCGCGCGCGTCCAGGTCGCCGAGCGCGACCGCGACGTCGCCGCCATCGCGCAGCGCGCCAGGCGTGCGGAAGTCGATGCCGCGGTTCGCAAGAGCTTCGCCGAGGCGCTGGCGCTCCAGGCCGAGCGCGACCTCACGCTGGATCTCGAGCGCTTCGCCGAACGATCGCGCGATGCGGTCCGCGCCCGCGTGGACGTGGGCGGTGCGTCTCCCGTGGAAGCACGGCGCGCTTCGGTGGAAGCGGGCTCGCTTCGATTGGATCGCGCGCGCATCGAGCGCGAGCTGGCCATCGAGTACCAGACGCTGGCGGGAACGTGGGGCGCTGTCGCCCCGGACTTCGATCGCGCGGCCGGATCACTCGATTCGCCGAACGCCGCCCCGCGCGCCGATTCGCTGATCGCGCAGGTCGACACGTTTCCCGATCGTCGCGTTTCAGCAGGCCCGCCTCGAACGGGCGCGTAGTGAGATCGATGCCGTCCGCTCCTCTCGTTCGATGAATCTGGACGTCGCGGGCGGCGTTCGCCGGCTCGAAGAGACGGAGGATTTCGCGGCGCTCGTTTCCGTGGGGGTGCCGCTTCCGATTGCCGATCGCAAGGCCGCGGGCGAAGAGAGCGCACGGGCTTCGGTCGCCGCGGTGGAAGCGGAGTTGGTGGCGGTGCGTCGCGAGGCCGAAGCCCGCGTGCGGGCGCTCACCGCGGAGATTGCTTCAGCGGAGACGGAGGCGCGCACACTCGATGCGGAGCTTCTCCCCGAAGCCCGCAAGGTTCGCGACGAGGCTCAGGCCGCGTACGCCCAGGGGCTCTTTCGACTCACCGATGTCCTCGATGCGGAGCGGACGCTCGCCGCGCTTTCGACGCAAGCCGTGGACGCGCGCCGCCGCGCTTTGGTCGCGCGCGCGGAGCTGGACGAGATCACGGGCGCAACCGTGCCCCAAGAGGAGACGCCATGATCGCTCGATGGAATTTCGCCGCGAGCGCCGGCGTCGCACTCTTTGCGTTGGCGCTTTTGGCTCCGGGATGCGGCCGGAAGGAAAGTGCGGAGCATACGCACGAAGGCGAAGACCATGCGCACGAGCACGAGGATGGGGCGGCGCATGATCACGAAGATGCAGCGCACGACAATCCCCACGAAGAGAAAGAGCACGGCAACTTCAGCCCTGCCCGAGAAGCGACCGGTCACGACGAGGGCAAGCCGCACGACGATCACGCGCACGACGAGGGCGAAGCCCACGACGACCATGCCCACGGCGAAGGAGAGCACGGCCACGAGGGCGAAGCGCAACGCGTCGTCCTCAAGCCGGAGGCGATCGAGAAGGCGCACATTCGCACGGGCATCGCCAAGGCCGCGACGATCCACGTCTCCATCGAAACGCCGGGGGAAGTGCGACTGAACGACGAGCGCGTGCTGCACGTGCGGCCCCGCTTCGGCGGACTCGTGCGTGCGCTGTCGCACCGATTGGGCGACGACGTGCGCGCCGGCGACACGCTCGCCGTGATCCAAAGCAACGAGAGCCTCTCCGACTTCGCGATCACCGCCGCGCAG
Organism: uncultured Gemmatimonadales bacterium; assembly: GCA_963725045.1. Taxonomy (GTDB): domain Bacteria; phylum ARS69; class ARS69; order ARS69; family ARS69; genus CAVRWY01. Next base: position 8,436 of record CAVRWY010000011.1, on the reverse strand, counting down.
TCGGGAACCGTGATCGCCCGCAACGCCACGGTCGGCGAGACGGTGACGCCGGAGACCGTGCTGTCCACGGTCGCCGATCTTTCGTCGGTGTGGGTGGACTTCGCGATCTACCCGCAGAACGCGGCACGCGTGCGGCGCGGACAAACGGTCGTCGTGCACTCGACCTCGGGCGATGATCGCAAGCAGGAAGGGAGCGATCGCCTACGTCGGGCCGCTGCTCGAGCAGGACACGCGCGTCTCCTACGGGCGCGTCGTGCTCTCCAACAAGGACGGCTTCTGGCGGCCGGGGCTGTTCGTGACCGTGCGCGTGCTCGTCGAGCGCGCGCAGGTCGCCGTGGCCGTCCCCGAGGACGCGATCGTGCGCTCGAAGCAGGGGCCGGCGGTGTTCCGCGCCGCCGCCGACACGTTCAAGCTGCAGCCCGTCGTGCTCGGCCGCACCGACGGGACGCTGGCCGAGATCGTTTCCGGACTGGAGGCGGGCGCGACCGTCGTGGTGGAGAACGCGTTCCTGCTCAAGGCCGAGCTCGGCAAGTCCGAGGCGCACCATGACCACTGATCGCGGCGACGCCGTCGTGCCTTCTCCCGGCGCCGCACACGACGCCGCACCGCACGAGCGCGCGGCCGCCGGTGCGCCCCCCGGCGGCGGTCCCGGAATCCTCGAGCGCATCCTTTGGTTCTCGATCGAGAACCGCTGGCTGGTGATGGCCGCTGCGATCGGAATGGCCGCGCTCGGGATTCGCAGCTTCGTGCGTCTGCCGATCGACGCGATCCCGGACATCACCAACGTCCAGGTCCAGATCAACACCGTGGTCGAAGGACTCTCCCCGATCGAAGTCGAGAAGCGCGTCACGTTTCCGATCGAGACCGCGATGTCGGGAATTCCCGGTCTCGAGTCCACGCGCTCGCTCTCGCGCTACGGCCTGTCGCAGGTCACCGTGGTCTTTCGCGACGGCACCAACATCTACTTCGCGCGCCAGCTCGTGAACGAGCGGCTGCAAGAGGCGCAGGCTCGCTGCCCGAGGGGATCGACGCGCCGGCGATGGGCCCGATCGCGACCGGCCTGGGCGAGATCTTCATGTGGACCGTGACGGCGGAGCCCGGCGCCGTGAAGCCCGACGGCACGCCGTACGACTCCGATCGATCTGCGCGAGATCCAGGACTGGGTGGTGAGCCCGCAGCTGCGCACCGTGCCGGGCGTCACCGAGGTCAACACGATCGGCGGCTACGAGAAGCAGTACCACGTCACGCCCGATCCGAACCGTCTGATCGCCTACGGGCTCACCTTCCACGATCTCATTCTGGCGATCGAAGCGAACAACGCCGAGGCGGGCGGCGGCTACATCGAGCGCAAGGGCGAGCAGTACCTGGTGAGCAGCTCGGGACGGCTGCGCTCGCCGGCCGAGATCGAAGACGTGGTCGTCGCCACGCGCAGCGGCGTTCCGCTTCGACTGAACGACGTCGCCGTCGGTCGGCATCGGGAAGGAGTCGCGTACCGGCGCCGCGACCGAGAACGGCGAAGAAGTCGTGCTCGGCACCGCGTTCATGCTGATCGGCGAGAACAGCCGCAACGTGTCGCAGGCGCTGGCCGAGCGGCTCGAGGAAGTGAACCGCTCGCTGCCGCCCGGGCATCGTCGCCGCGCCGGTCTACGACCGCACGAAGCTGGTCGAAGCGACGCTGGAGACGGTCGAGAAGAATCTGCTCGAAGGCGCGGCGCTGGTGATCGCCGTGCTGTTCCTGCTGCTCGGCAATTTCACCGCGGCGTTCCTGGTCGCGCTGGTGATCCCGCTCTCCATGCTGTTCGCCGCGACCGGCATGGTGCAGGGCAAGATCAGCGCGAATCTCCTGAGCCTGGGCGCGATCGACTTCGGCATCATCGTCGACGGCGCCGTCGTCATGGTCGAGAACATGATGCGCCGCTTCGCGGCACGAGCAGGCGCGCGCTCGGACGGCTCCTCCGTCCGCAGGAGCGCTTCCGCGAGGCCTACGCCGCCGCGGCCGAAGTCGCGCGCCCGACGTTCTTCGGCGTCGCCGCGATCATGATCGTGTACCTGCCGATCCTCACGCTCAGCGGGATCGAGGGGAAGATGTTCGTGCCCATGGCGAAGGTCGTGCTGCTCGCGCTCGGCGGCGCGCTGATTCTCACGTTCACGTTCGTGCCCGCGGTGGTCGCGATCTTCCAGCGCGGGCGCGTCTCCGAGAAGCCGAGCCCGATCTTCGGCGTCAGCAGCGCGCCTACGATCCCACGCTCCGCTGGGCGCTGCGCCGGCGCGGCGTCGTTCTCGCCGCGTCCGTCGTGGTGCTGGCGCTCACCGGCTTTCTCGCCACGCGGCTCGGGCAGCGAGTTCGTTCCCCAGCTCGACGAAGACGACGTCGCGATTCACGCGCTGCGCATTCCCGGGAACAGGGCTCGGGCAGGCGATTCCCATGCAGCACGACGTCGAGCCCGAGCTCGCCTCGCTTCCGGAAGTGCAGCTCGTGTTCGCCAAGATCGGCACCGCCGAGATCGCGACCGATCCGATGCCGCCCAACGTCGCCGACGTGTTCGTGATCATGAAGCCGCGCAAGGAGTGGCCGGATCCGCGCCGCCGCAAGGCCGACGTGCTGCGCGACATGGAGGAGAAGCTCGAACTCCTGCCCGGCAACATGTACGAGTACACGCAGCCGATCGAGATGCGCTTCAACGAGCTGATCGCCGGCGTGCGCGGCGACGTCGCCGTCAAAGTGTTCGGCGACGATCTGGAGTCGCTCCTCGGAGTCCGCGCACGAGATCGAGGACGAAGCTCCGCACGATTCCCGGGGCCGCCGACGTGAAGACCGAGCAAGTCACCGGCCTTCCAGTGCATCGAGATCGACGTGGATCGCGCGCAGGCGGCCGCTTCGGGCTCACCACGACCGACGTCCAGGAAGTGATTCGCACCGCGCTGGCGGGCACCGGGGCCGGCGAAGTCTTCGAGGGCGACCGGCGCTTCGAGATCGTGGTGCGCCTCGACGAGACCGCGCGCCGCGACATCTGCAGCCTCGAGATCCTGCCGGTGCCGGTGTCGACGGCGCCGCGCGAGCACAGCGACGTCGCCGTGCCCGCGTTCCACGCGCACGGGCGCGCCGAGTTCGTGCCGCTCGGGATGCTCGCGCGCATCCGTCTCGAGGAGGGGCCGAACCAGGTGAGCCGCGAGAACGGCAAGCGACGCGTGGTCGTGCAGGCCAACGTGCGCGGGCGCGATCTCGGGAGCTTCGTCGACGAGGCGCGGCGCACCATCGACGCGTCGGTGGAGCTGCCGCCGGGATCGTGGATCACCTGGGGCGGTCAGTTCGAGAACCTGATCGCCGCGCGCAACGGCTTTCGGTCGTCGTGCCGCTGTCGCTGCTCCTGATCCTCGGCGCTTCTCGCGATCGCTCTCGGCAATCGTACGCGACGCGCTGCTCGTCTTCACGCGGCGTGCCGCTCGCGCTGACCGGCGGCGTCTTGGCGCTTCTGGCGCGCGGCATGCCGATCTCGATCACCGCGGCGATCGGCTTCATCGCGCTCTCGGGCGTGGCCGTGCTGAACGGGCTCGTCATGGTGTCGTTCGTGCGCAAGCTCGCGGACGACGGCCGGCCGATCGAGGACGCGATTCTCGAGGGATGCCGCACCCGCCTGCGGCCCGTCCTGATGACCGCGCTCGTCGCGTCGCTCGGATTCCTTCCGATGGCGCATCGCCACCGGCACCGGCGCGGAAGTGCAGCGCCCGCTCGCGACCGTGGTGATCGGCGGCATTCTCTCGTCGACGGTGCTCACGCTGGTCGTGCTGCCGGCGCTGATGCGAGTGTTTACAAAGCGTCTACGCAGATGACGATTCCGGTCGCGATCGCCGCTCCCAAGAAACGAGGCGAGCCAGGATTGTTTCGGCGGCATCGGGGCGCGGCCTTCGGCAGAGAGATAGCGGTGCGACAGCGGGACCAGGACTCCGCCCGCCATTCCGATCGCGGCGCCCACCATCACGTCGGTCGGAAAGTGCTGTTCGGCTTCCACGCGCAGCAGGGACGTGGACGATGCGAGCAAACCCATGGTGAACCCGACCGCGGCCTGTTCCTTCCAGCTCGCGTTCGGATGCGTGAGCAAGTGATCGGTCATGGTGAAGCTGGCCGCGCACCAAGCTGACGTCGAATGCCCCGAAGGCATGGACTGAAAGGTGCGCTCCAGGGTGACGTCGTAGTGCGCGTCCTCCGGTCGATCGGCATCCGAGTAGTAGGCGTACGGCCGTGGACGTGACACTGCGTTCTGCGCGATCAACATAACTCCGTCCGAGATCCCGATCGCCTCCGCGAAGAGAAGGACCCGATCCAGGGGGCTTGCAGATGCGAGCCATCGGGCGCCGAGACCGACGACAGAATGAACGGCGAAGCGACCAGCAGGCTCACCAGGACGTCGCTCGTCGTACGCGCTTCGAGATCGATCTCTCCCAGGATATCCGCATCGATCTCGAGATCAATGTCGGCCGGATCGAGTCCCTCGCCTGGAACTGTCCGGAAATCCGGATCCGTCGCCGCGCCGGTGACGACCAGTCCCGACCGCCACACTCATGAGCGGAATGTCGAGGCTCTTGGAGTACTCGGGACGGACGGCCGCAGAGGGAATGGGCAGCCGAATCGGGATGCGCGGCCGCAGGCGGTCTCGGCTTCGGCGACACGCGCCAAGGACAAGACGATGACCGCGAGGCTCGTGAGCTTTCTCGAGATCAAGATCGCTGTTCTCTCCACTTCCTTGCGGGACCGATGACGATACACATGCCTGATCGGGTGGGCGAGTATAGCGAGCCGGTTTCGAAATGGCTCACCCGTGCAGTCCCACGCCGTACATCTTCTCGGATCCTGTGACGGGATTCCCCCTCGATTCTCGTATTTGAAGGTAGGCAGGCGCCCTGCCATTTTCCGGGACTGTCTCCTCCGGGGGCGGCTCTGCACTTTGTAGCATCACCCTTTCCCGGGAGAGATTTAGACATGAAGCCCCTGCAAGTGCGAACGCGCTTTGCAATGACATCGATGGGAGCGCTTCTCGCGGCCATGCTGGTCGCCGGATGCGGCGACGATTCGAACCCGGCCGCTCCCGAAGCGACCTTCGAAGACCCCGCAGCGGACGCGCGCGTCGAGCAAGTGCTCGCGGAAACGAAGCGATACGAGGATCTGGCGAAGTCGCCCGATGGCGGCGTCGCGGCCCTCATCCAGGAGAATGAACGCGCCGGCGGATCTCTCGTGATCGTCCCCGCCGGATCGGTGGATGCGCTCGCGGGCGCTCTCGCGGCGGCCGGCAACGGCGGCATCGTGCTCCTCAAGTCGGGCATGCACACCGAGTCGGGATCGGTGACGATCACGAAGACGGTGAACCTGATCGGCGAGACAGGCGCGATTCTGGAAGTGGACACCGATCCGTTTCCGATCGCGACGTTCAACGAGCCCGGCCTGCACGTGAAGAACGCGGCGCGCGTTCTCATTTGGGGCATCGATCTGCGTCCGAAACAGACTTCCGGCAACACGGCGATCTTCTCGAGAATGCGCCGTTTGCCCAAGTCGGGTTCTGCAAGATCCGGAGCCACCAAATCGGCGTCCTGCTCCACCAATCCGACCGCGTCACCATCTACGGAAACGCGATCACGAGCGCACCCGACGGCTACTACGGCATCGAGGTCGTGAACGGTGAGAATTGCACGATCGTGTCCAACGACATCGCGGGCGCACCGAACTTCGGAGTCTTCGCCTGCGACAAGAAAGGCACGATGCTCTTCAACCACATCCATGGGAGCTTCGTCGGCCTCATCTTCTGCAAGGTGCCGATGGGAGACGCATGCTTCCCGGCGGTGAGGTCATCGGAGCGGAGTTTCCGGCGACCGACTGGATCGCGAAGTGGAACAACTGCACGGACAATCAGTGGGGCTATCTGGCGATCGACGGCGCCATGGGATGCAAGATGATCCACAACGACGCGTCCAACAATGCCGCGTACGACGTGGAGCTCGCGGGAGACTCCGAGCGATTCGGATTCTTCACGCCGACGTCGTCGAACTGCACGGCGATCATCAACGAACCGCAGATCGTGGTGAAGGACTGCGGACTGAACAACACGGTCATCGGAGGCACCCAGGTCGACACGACCTTGGATCCCTGCTTCTGAGCGCCGCCTAATTGCTCAACAGAGCCGGGGCGGCCGTCGCCCCGGCCCGCGGCGTGGTGGGATTGCTTGCACTACCCTCGACTCGTGCGCTTGAGCGGCTTCAGGCTGGAAATCTTCCGGGCCTCTTTCGCGCGCATCGCGTGCCAAAGGTCCCAATCGAGCTGCAGTCCAAGCCAGAATCCTGCAGACATGCCGAGCACACGCGCCAGTCGCAGTGCCGTATCGGGAGTGACCCCCCGACGCCCTCGGACAATCTCGTTGAGGCGCGGAAATGACACCGCAAGGCGAACTGCAAACTCGGATTGTGTCACCCCGAGGGGACGAAGGAACTCCTCGAGCAGCATCTCGCCCGGATGCGTTGGCGGACGGTGCTTCGGGAGCATACGTTCGGATGGGGCCGTACCCATCATGCGGCTGACTTCCATTGCAGGGAAAGCTTCTTCCGACTGGCGGCACAGTCTCGGAGATAGAGATTGATCAACGTCTGGTAAGGGACGCCTGCTTCTTTCGCCAAACTCTTGAAGTATTCAACGGTGCCCTGATCGAGACGAATCGTCACCTGACGCTTCAATCGCGATGCGTAGGGATTCTTCTTCGCCTTGGAAAAGTCGTATTCCTTTCTCATGACTCCCACCCTCTTACGTATTGTCGTTCTTCCGCCTTGTTTGCGCGCCTGGCTGCATGAGGCGAATCACCTCTTCGTCGGATCGGTCCCCCAGGCCCATGACGGGTACGGTGTCCGGGTGGAGGGTCTAGCCCACCACCGGTGTCCGGGAGGTATGGACTTGCCCACCGGCGGTGGTATTGTCCGCACGCGTTCGATCATGGCCTCGACTCACTGAACCTGAGGGGGTGCGTCATGGGAGACAAGTCTCCGAAGTCCAAGGACAAGCAGAAGAAGCAGGATTCGAAGAACAAGGATCAGCAGAGAGCCGACGCCATCGCCAAGGCGAAGCCTCCTGCGGAGAAGCCGATCAAGAAGGGCAAGTAGCCGAAGGACAGATGCGCCGCGTTCGTTGCGGCAGGCGAGCAAGCGACGCGCGAGCCCGGGAATGCAGTTCGTGATTCGAAACGGTTTCTGCATTCCCCCTTTGGTGATGCTCCTCTTGGCTTGGGTCGCCGCAGTGCGGCGCAGCAGAACGTCACGCCTGCCGACTCGACCGCCGCGGCGGCCCCCCCTTCCCCGCCGAAGTTCATCGATCCCGAAGACGGCTGGTTCGACATCAGTACATTCCTCGACACGGGACATGGTTTCGTTCCCGTGCTCATTCCGATCACGGAGCCGGCAGTGGGCTATGGGGTCGCGGGCGCACTCGTGTTCATTCAGAAAAACGAGCCGTCCGCCGGGGGACCGCCCGGACGGCCGAACATGTCGCTCGTCGGGGGCATGGGCACGGAAAATGGAACTTGGGCGACGTTCGCGGGAGATTCCCGATCGTGGCAAGACGATCGATACCAAACGCTCGCTGCGGCCGTCTACGGATCGATCGAGCTCGACTTCTATGGCATCGGCGACGGACCGCTGAACGACAATCCGGCCCACTACGTGATCGAGCCGCTCGGCGGACTGGGTCAACTGCGCCGGCGACTCGGCACTTCCGCGGTCGAGATCGGCATGTCCTACGCCTTCGCGTCGATCGACGTCTCCTTCGACGACGACTCGCCGCCGTCGCAGATCGCACCGGACGAGCTGGACTCGCGCATCGGAGGGCTCACCCCTACGATCGTGTACGATTCTAGAAATAACATTTTCACGCCCACGCGGGGCTTCTACGGCGAGCTCAACAGCGGACTGTTCATGGAAGCGTTGGGCGGCAGCTCGAATTTCGAGAACATCGCCGCCACTGGAATCTTCTATCAGCCATTGTCGGACCGCTTCTTCCTCGGAACAAAACTCCAGGCGAAGTTCAGCTTCGACGACGTGCCGTTTTACACACGGCCATACATCGCCCTTCGAGGCGCACCGATGATGCGCTACATGGGGGAACACGCCGCCAGTCTCGAGCTGGAAGCACGCTGGCAGTTCTGGCAGCGGATCAGCGCCGTCGGATTCATCGGTGAAGGCGTCGCCTGGATCAACGGCGACAATGTCGAGAGCGATCAGACCATCACGACGGGCGGTGGCGGACTTCGCTACGAGCTGGCACGCCGGTACGGGCTCCACATGGGATTCGACGTGGCGTGGAGCCCGGATGACTTCGCGCTCTACATTCAGTTCGGGAACGCGTGGTTCCGGCCTTGACGCATCGAGCCGCGAACGCCGCCGCGCGCTCCTACAAATCGAACCAGC
>CAVRWY010000010.1:0-321513 GCA_963725045.1 uncultured Gemmatimonadales bacterium | reverse complement strand
GGGTCAGCAACGACGGGCAGTGGCTCCTCTTCGCCAGCGAGCGCGGATTCCCATCGAGCCCAGGACCCGGCCCATCCGCTACCGCGAGCTGGTGGAGCGCCTGCGCGGGGTGGACAACGGTCTGGGCAACCTCTACCGGATCCGCCTCCGGGCGGTGCTGGACGACCTGGTAGCGCCGGCGCCGCTGAGCCCGATGCGCTCAGCCCCGGTGCACCGGCGCGCGCCCAGGGCGCGGAGGCCAGCCCCACCAGCTCGGACCGGGAGGCGACTCCCACCCTTGCGGAAGAGGCGGCCGAGCTGGTTGCGCACGGTGAGTGGCGAGGTCCCCGACGCACCAGGGCGATCTGCCGGTTGCTGTAGCCGCGCTGGAGGTACTCGAAGATGTCCCGCTCCCGCGAGGTGAGGGGCGAGCCGAGGGAGACCTCGAGGTTTCCGGCGTTCATCTCCGCCAAGGCGAGGACCGGAAGCGCCAGCCGGAGCAGCTCCAGCTCGGGGAGCACGAATGGCATCGCCTCCACCGGGCGAGCACCAGCGCGGTGCCGTCCTCGCCCGCCCAGCCGAGGCACAGTCCGGCCACCGGCCGGTCCAGCCGGAGTAACCTCAAGAGGGGAACGTCCTCCTCTGGGTCGACGGCGAGGACGCCCCGCTCGGCGCGGAGGCGCAACTCGCACAGCTCGCGCCAGGTGCGCCGGGCATGACGGGCTCAGGAGGCGGAGCTGTTCCGGGCCGACGCCCAGCGCGGTGACCTGGGCTCCGGGCGAGGGACGGCCGACGAAGAAGCCGAAGGTGAAGGGCAGCGCGGTCTGCAGGCTGCTGAGCACCCGGCGACGCAGCTCGGACCACCCGCGGCTGGTGGAGCCTGCAGCGGCGGATCCCCGAGAGGACGCGGACCCCTCCCGGCGAGGGAACACGTTGGAGCGCGGGCCAGGACGACGATGCAAGTGGAGCTCACGACGGGTTCAGACCTCCTCTTCGACAGTTCCGGCGGCGGGTGGCGACCGTCCGCGCCCGGTAGGCGGCGATGGAGAGTCCGAAGGAGCGCTGCCACAGCCGGCGCAGCTGCCGTGCGCCCTCGAATCCGCAGCTGGCGGCGATGCTGGAGAGGCTCCGCTGCGGGTCGTGGAGGAGGTCGCGGGCCACCTGCATCCTCACCCGGGTGGTGAACTGCTTGGGGGTCACCCCGGCGGCGCGATGGAAGACTCGGGAGAGGTTTCTGGGGCTCATCGCCGCGATGCGCGCCAGCTGCCCGAGGGTCACCTTGCGGTCGGAGTGGGCGACGATGAAGTCCTGCACCCGGTGGACACCAGGGTGCAGGTGAGTGCGGTGGTCGAGGTAGATGCTCTGCTGCTGCTCGTCGCCGTTGCGGCGGAGGTAGACCACCATCTCCCGGGCCACCCAGCGGTGACCAGCGGCCCGTGGTGCTCCTCCACCATGGCCAGGGCCAGGTCGATGCCCGAGGACATCCCGGCGCTGGTCATGACGTTGCCGTCGGCCACGAAGAGTCGCCCGTCGAGCACGGTGGCCCGGGGAACCAGGCGGCGCAGCCGATCCACCAGCCCCCAGTGGGTGGTGCAGTGCCTCCCGTCGAGCAGCCCGGCGGCGGCGAGGAGAAAGGCCCCACTGCAGACCGCGGCGAGGGTCGCGCCGGCGGTGGCCGCGCTGCGCAGCCAGTCGCTCGGGCACTGGAGCCGGTCCAGCGAGCTCGCCGTCACCCCCGGGAGCAGGACCAGGTCGTCGGGGCGCGGTTCCGGCAAGGGCACCAGCTCCGAGAGGACCAGCCCCTGGGCGGAGCGAATGCGCGAGGAGCTGCTGCAGTAGACGAAGCGGTAGCCGGTGCTGTGGGCCGAGGCCCGTCGAGCACCTGGACAGGGCCGGCCAGATCCTGCAGGTGCATCTCGGGGAGGAGCAGCACCAGCACCCGGCGCTGCCGCTCCGTGCGCCAATCCCCCGTCTCCGCTCGCAAGAGCGTTTGCATGCAAATCGAAGTGTAAGAGCCAGCCGGGCAACCTGCCGGCCCGCAGCGGACGGTGATCGGACAGATCTGGCCATCCCAGCCAGATGCAATGTGATTGCCGGAACTCACCGACCCTAGGGGTGCCCCCAGAGGGGTGCCGGAGGCGCGGCGGGTGGTCGGGGAGGGGCGGGCCGCGAGGAGTCATCGCCCGACTGGTCGAGGCGCCCCCCCGTGCAAGGGCACGCCCGCCAGGACCGCCGCGGGAAAAGCGCGCGGCGGACACCCTCTCAGGCGACCTTGGTGAGGGGAGCGTCCTGGGCGGGGGTGGAGAGGCGCCGGAGACTCGACGGCCAGCTCCGCCAACCGGGTCCTTGCCGGGCCCGGTAGACGGTCCACCGCCCGCGCCGGTCCGCCTCCACCAGCCCGGCGCGCTTGAGGATCCTCAGATGGTGGCAGACCAGCGGGTGGGGAAGCCCCACCACCAGCTCGACGTCGGAGAGACAGAGCCCCGGCTCGGCGGGATGGAGCGGACCGGTGCGTGGCCCGCTCCAGCCCACCAATACCTGGACGATCCGGAGGCGGGTGGGCTCGCCGACCGCACGGAGCCCTTCCAGCAGATCGTTCCCGCCCATGGGCCGACCTACTTGAGCCCCGGGAAGGGCTTGGTGAAGAAGCAGATGCCGACGTCGGGATCGCCGGTGAGGTAGGTGACCACCCAGTCCTCCTTAGTGCAGGCCACCGCGTAGTCGGGGTTGATGCCCGAGCCCGAGCGGGTGTCCGTTCGCCGGATCGGCGAAGGGATCGCAGTCGGCGTCGACGACGCAGGTTCCTCGGTCTGGGTGGGAGTCAGCGCCTGGACGTCATAGGTCGCGGTGCAGCTCCCGATGGTGACGTCGACCTGCGCCTCGAAGGTCGAGCCCTGGTAGCGCGCCCCACTGAGAAGCGCATGTCGTGAGCGTGGTAGGCGAGCTCGGCCTCGCCGGTCCCCAGCGGGTCGGTGTCGGACCGCATCTGGGTCACGTCGGGAATGGTGCAGATACCGTCCTGCGGCGCTTCGCTGAGGGTGCCCTTGCCCAGCACCGCGTGCCCCGGGTCGGGGTCGCCGCCGTCCTGCGGATAGAGCATCAGATCGGACTTCATGTACACCGCGCGATCGGAGTAGCCGTCCATCCGCCAGTTGTCCCCGAAGATGGACGGGAGCAGCGTCTCGCAGCCCGCCGGTGGGGTACCGGGCAGCGTGAACTTCATGGTGTAGCCGCCCAGCGGCGGCCGCTGGATGAGGCACGGTGCCCTCGGCCGCGCTCTGGCACGCGGCGAGGAAGGCGAGACTGGCGCAGACGGTCAGTCGAAGCAGGGTCATCGATGCGTCCTCTCGGAAAGGGCCGTTCATCTAGAAGGTGAACCGGGCGCTGAAGCGGAAGGTGCGGACGGCCTGGTACTGCGTCGGCTTTCCCCAGTTGGGGTTCACCGCCGCGGCGGTCACCGCCTGGGTCGGGTCTGGGAGCGAGATGTTTCCCGGGGCGCCGTTGGCGTAGAACGGCTTGGGCAGCGAGCCGTTGCCCTGGGCGAACGAGCCGTCGGGCTGCTGCGCTCCGCCATACTGCTTGGGCACCGTGCCCTGGGTGGCGCCGATGATCGGACCGACGGTGGCGAAGGTGTAGTTGTTGTCCACCAGGACCGGTCGCTGGGAGTTGAAGAGGTTGAAGCCCTCCACGCCCACGGTCACCACGCTGTCCTTGCCGATCCGGTAGTTGAGCGCCAGCCGAGCGTCGAACGACGTCACCCAGGGGAGCCGGCCGCCCGAGCCTCGGGTGAGGATGTACGCTTCGCCCGGGCCGTAGAGCACCTGCGCTCCGAGGAAGTTGATCGGCGGGCCGGAGTTGGCGTTGAACGACGCGCCCACGGTGAAGCTCAGCACGGGGAGGACCACGAACTCCTTGGCCAGGTACACCTTGATGGTGTGGGTGATGTCGGCGGCCAGCGGGCCGTCCTGGTTGAGGAGAAGCGACTTGAGGTCGAAGGTCGAATTGAGGTTGGGGTCGAGCTGCCCGGTCTCCGGCCGGAACAACCCGTCGTAGTTCCCGTGGAGCTGAGCCCAGCTGTAGCTGATCTGGGCGAGCCAGAGGTCGGAGAAGCTCTTGGTGAACGACACCGTCACTGCGTGGTACGTGCGCGTCGCCTTGGGGAAGGTGTCGGCGATGCCCTCGCCCGGATTCCCGATGAAGTAGGTGTTGGCCTCGTCGTTGGACATGTCCTCCACGGTCCGGACGAGGTTCCGGTAGGTGTAGTTGAGGGCGATCTTGGCGTTGGGGAGGATCTCGTACTCACCCCCGGCGACGATCTCGTCGTTGGCCGCGGATTTGAGGTCGGGATCGACCGGGACCTGGTCGGCGGCGTTGACGCGCCAGTACTGGCTCGGCCGGACCTGGCTGGTGCGGCGGGTGTGGGCGTTGCAGTAGTCCACCCCGTTCTGCAGCGGGTTGCAGTTGTAGTCGTGCCAGGCGAAGAGGCCCGGAGTGACGGTCAGCTCGCGGTCGGCGATGTCGAGGGGGATCTGCTCGTAGTAGCGGCCGTAGTTGGCGTAGATCTTCGCCCGGCCCGCCTGGGTGGGGTCGTAGATGATCCCGATTCGAGGCGACCACTGGTCCTTCAGCGAGAATCCGCACCACCCCGTCGGCCCCGGCGAGGGTCAGCGCGTCGTAGCGGAGCCCGAGTCATTGAGGGTCACTTTGTCGGCGATGCTCCAGCTGTCCTGGACGAAGCCGCCGATGATGGTCGACTTGCTCTTGGCGTCGGCGAAGTCCTGGAGCACCGGCGTGTCGGGGGCGCTCAGGTAGCCGAAGGTTCGCGAGTCGAAGACCGCAAACGGCTGCGTCCCGCGGGTGGGTCCGGGCACCGTGTCCTCCGGTTGCTCGCTGTACGCGTCGCGCCCGGTGTAGGCCTTCTTGTGCTCGTAGTAGCCGATGTTCCCGTCGACCCCCGCTTTCAGCACGTGATGCCCGAGCGCGTTGAGGAGGTAGGTCACCATCCCCCGGGCCTGGTAGGAGTCGAGCACCAGGCGCTCGATGAAGCCCGGCCCGCCGGTGGCCCACCCCAGCACGCCACAGCGGACGTCGGCGTCCGCGCCGGTGCAGGCCTGGGCCACGGTGGCCGGCACCTGGTCGATGGTGGCGATGTTCCGGAGGATCGAGGGATGGAGGACGTAGTTGGGCGTCCCGGCGAGCGTGCTGCGATCGCCCGTGTTGAACTCGCTGCCGTCACCGGGCAGTCCCTCGTCGAGCTGGTGGTGCCAGCCGAAGCGCAGGTCGAGGAGCAGCCGCTTGTCGAGGAAGGAGCTGTTGAGCTCCCCCACCACGTTGTACGAGCTGTCGTTGGTCTTGATGTTCAGGGTATTGAAGGTGCCGCCTCCGAAGATGGCGGAGGCGTTGAGCCCGTTCCGCGCCTGCAACGCTCCCGGGGCGCGGTTGGGGAACGACGCTCCTCCACCGCCGGTGGTGGGAGTGCCGTTCACCGAGATGCTGAGGCGATGGTCCGAGCTGAGGAGGAAGGTGAGCTTCCCGATGAAGTTCACCGACTTCTCGTCGCTGAAGCGGCGCTGGTCGCTGTTGGCGATGGGGTCGTAAATGATGTTGCCAGTGGTCGGGTCGGTGGCCGGGTTGCCGCCGGCGTCGAGCCGGGTCTGGCCGTAGTGCCGGGTCCACGAGTAGCGCTGGAACGAGGGCTGGACGCCGACGAAGAACCAGATCCGGTCCTTGATGATGTATCCGCCCAGCGTCGCCCCGAAGTCTCCGATGTTGTGGAGGTTGTTGGAGACCGAGACCACTCCGGTTCCTCCGGCGCCGACGCTCGACGCAGCGGCTCCCGCCAGCGACCCGGGGGTGAAGGTCCTCCTTCGCGATTCACTTGGAGCAATGGATGCCCACTATGAGGGCCTCCTTGACCATCTCGAAGTTCAGGCTAGCGACCGAAAGCCGAAGCTTTTAGCCTCGTCGGCGACCCTTTCCGGGCAAGAGAATCAGGTTGAGGTCTTGTATAAAAGAAAGAGTCGTGTCTTTCCCCTGCAAGGGCCGACCGACGAGGGTTCCTTCTGGTCGCTTAAGAGAAAGGGAGCACTAGCTCGGAGATACGTGGCTGTCGCTCCGCGAGGGGTTACGATCGAATTTGCGATTGACCGCACAGTCACCGAAGTCCAGAAAATAGTGTGGTCCATTGCAGAGCACCCCGAGATCCTTAGCCAAGAACTGGGAATTGTCCTGCGACCAGCGATTGGTTAATCTCGCATTACGGTACAACTGTCGTGTACGGCAATACATTAAGAGATGTCGAAGCAGTAAATCGATCACTCGAAACGCAGATACCCGTTTCTCCTCTCAACACGGCTTCCTTGACGGGGCGGACTCCTTTTGATGAAGTCCGTGAGACCTTGAAGCGACTCGAAGATCCGGAAGCCGAACTCGACCAGCGGTTGCATGTGATAACGGCCTCCTCGATGATGTCTCATGGTGTGGATATCGGGCGACTTAACACAATGATCGTATATGGATTACCTTTGACAACGGCTGAGTTTATTCAAGCCACCGCACGAATTGGAAGACAGGTTCCTGGAATTGTATACGTGATGATGAAAATTGGACGAGAGCGAGAGGCGGGAGTATTTCGTGCATTTGACAAATTCGTCACCCACGGGGACAGGTTCATTGAAGAGATTCCGATTACCGCGAAGAGTCGGAATGTCCTTAGGCGTACACTGCCAGGAATTATCCTGTCTCGACTTGTTCAGGTGCATGAGCCCAGAGTCAAGGGGGGCCTTGCGACCATCAAGCGCGTAAGAGACTATGCAAGCAGCGGGCACTTTACGCGCGAAGCCGAAGTAGAACACGTCATGAGCGCGTCGGTCTACGGCCAGGAAACGATGACGACTTGATCAGCGATGCTCAAGGAGTGGGTTGACGCATTGTACAAAAACCTCCATGACTTTGCGTTTGAAGGCAAGTGGCCGAGCGATCTGCGTCCCGGCGCAAAACCGATGATGTCGCTCCGAGATGTTGAAGAGACGGCACCGATCCGAGGATAAGAATGGTCGAGACTAGGGGCATTTCCCAAATCCTGTTCGGGTTCCTGCCGCAGCAGACAGTTGACCTGCAAGGAAGTGTGGGAAGATGACGGCTGGATGTCTCCGGAGCCACTCATGATAGATCGAAAACACAATTCGACTTGCTTTGGAGCATGTGCAGGAGCTCCTTGGGCATCAGTTGGGCATGACGGTGGCATGGTGGATGAAATCCGGAGGGGACGTGATCTGACTGTAGTGTGCCTGAACCCGCAGGAGGGCGTTCGATGCTCCGAGTATCCTAGAGTCTGCTCTCCGGGAAGTCATGCCATCGCTTGACGCGACAGCGAGTTGACAATTGCAAGTGCGGACAACGCTTTCCTTGGCGCAGCTGCATTCTGTTGGCTATCACACTGGTGGGCGGTTGGTTGAACCGTTTTATCCAGAGTGCAAGGTTCACCACCAGGCGAGGATTACATTTCCGGGTACAGCAAAAGCCTCTGAAATACGTTTTGACTGTCCGGTGTGCGGCATGGCATTGCGCATGGGATTTGGGTTCGTGAAGTGCGAGTGTGGGCAAGGGAATGTGTCATGGAACGTGCATCGCGCTTCATCGGTCTACACGCCTCGTTCGGCGATCGTCGTAAATCCACCGATCACGCAAGTGCGGCTGCATACAAATCTGGCGATGGTCCTACGAAGGTGCTGGGTTGGGTAATTGATTCCTGCCAAGAGAGGAACCCCCTCTCAAGGGCAACTTCAGAAGATTCACTGCGGGCATCTCTTGAGGCCCAGGGGCTGGAGCCATCAGTCGCGAGACAGATGGTCGAACTGGCGATGAGGAACGGACAATTGGCACCGAGCACCGATGGTGACCTTGACATACTGAGCAATGCCCGCCGAAGGGTGGGCGAGGAGGGTGCGATTGAGCTTGCCACAGCTCTTGGCCGTGCTCAAGTCCGAACAGAAGACCGTAAGGACCCGAGTAGTTCGCGGGATCACCATCGAGCCATAGGCTGAATGTTGAATATCGAAGAGCACTGCAAGGTGCCGGAGTTGAGGCTGTAGATTTGGTCGATCGGTTTCCAGTTCTAACTCTTAATGTTTGGCTACACTAGAGGAGATGCGACAATTGGTTCAGGAAGCTGGTTCCCGTACCGCGATCGGAAGGGCAAGCTTACCCCCCACTGCGACCAGGCCGACTCAGAGGCCCTCTTGGTCCGTCTCGACCCGAGCAGAGTCGCGCAATGGCTGAGGAGTAGGGGACACAAGATGTGGAGAGACTCGTCGGATAAAGACGGTCAGCGCGGCTGTCGATCTTGGAAAGTGCCGATGTTCCTCCGCCGTGGGACCTGGAAATGGGCAATGCCTTAGGACGCGATCTACTTAGCCTCGTGCACTCGATGTCACATCGAGTGATGCGACGGCTCGCGGTTACGCAGGCGTTGAGGCAGCTTCACTCTCTGAGTATCTTCATCCCTCAGCATGCTTGCTTCTTTGTATATGCTGCGGCTCGAGGCGGCTTTGTTCTTGGGGGCCTCCAGGCGGTTTACGAGCGAGGGCTGCACATTGTCTTCGACGACATCGTACGTGGGGAGCATCGATGCCCACTTGACCCGGGTTGCCGTCGGTCAGGTGGAGCCTGTACTCGGCCTGCCTGCACGTCGGAGAACCGTCCTGCAGACTATATAACCGAGCATTGAGCCGCGACTTCCTTTTCGGAGCATCGGGATACCTGAGCAGTCAACTGACAGTCGAGGAATCGACTCCTTCGATCCAATCGTAGCCCGGTCAAGCGTACTTATGAATTTCAAGAATGTGCCGCGCACGAGAAGTTCCCTGACATAGAGATGCCTCGCCGAGCATCCTTCAAAGGAATCTCTGACCTCGCACAACAGAACGACGTCAGCCTCCAAGCCCCTTAAAGCGCTGCAGAGAAGTGAACTGTACCTCCCCGGCGGCTAGGCGGGTGCCGAGTTCCACAAGCGTGATATTTCCAAATCTCTTCGCTCGCCAAACTGCGCTGTGAGATGCAGCCAGTGGTGACATCACGACAATGCGCGCAGGAGCAATCCCTTGATCACTGATCAGCCGATGCAAGCTTCGACGGAAGACCGAGTCGAGCATCTCGCGCTCGGAGAAACAGGTAACAACGCCTACTTCGGCACCATCCGGAGTGCGGGGATAGAATTCGGGATGAAGCCCGACATGTGCCAAGGCAAACGTGGCGATATTTCGAGTATTCCGACAATTATACTTCAAGCGAAGTCTTGCAGACCTAGGGTCTTTGCCGGCTCACCTCCATAAAGATTCTGATACGGATCAGAAAATAGCAGAAGGCGACCTGTTGTGTTGTCACGCAGCAGATCAGAAACCGGTATCCACCAATTCTCAAGAAAGTCCTGCGCTTCGTCGACGACTATCACGTCCCAGCGCTCCTCAGGAATACGTTGCAAAGCATCAAGAAGTAATTCGGGTGTCGTATCGGCCCAGAAGCGGTTCTGTGCCGTGAGATCCACTGGAACCACAAAAGGAAGGCCAGATGAAGTAACTAGTCGACGAGCAAAGCTATGAAACGTAGCAACGTCGAAACCATTGCTTGCGCTAGCCAGGTGACCCAGCCAGAGGACGATTAAAGCAGAGGAACTCAACTCGCAGTCCCTCCCGATGCATTCCGGCGGGCCAATTCCATGGCAACGATCGTTTTGCCCGTGCCGGCTGCTCCGGACAGAGTGGCGCGAGGAATGCGGTCAATGAGCTCGATCGCGCGTGTCTGTTCTTCGGTGAGTCTAAGGAGAATTGGATCCTCGGCACGGATACGATCTCCAAGTGAGGGCATGAGTCTGAATAGTGGGTATACGCAGTTCAGAAATGCTTCCCGCAGGTCCTTGGAGAGTGGCGGGCCCGTAACACCGGCGGCGTCAAAGAGGCGCTCCATAGAAGTCTCGATTACAGTAAGGTCGGCCGCATCTAGTATGCGACGGCGTGGGAGCGAGAGGTCAAGATCGCGAGTAACGGAGAAGCCCGGGAAGCAAACACCCCAACCCAATGACAGTTTTGAGAGTGCACGGCCGCTAACAGAGTTATTCGACAGGTGCTTATTGATTGCGTGAATGCC
Organism: uncultured Gemmatimonadales bacterium; assembly: GCA_963725045.1. GTDB lineage: Bacteria > ARS69 > ARS69 > ARS69 > ARS69 > CAVRWY01. The sequence continues at coordinate 311,391 of CAVRWY010000010.1, read as the reverse complement.
ACGTTGCGCTTGGCTTCCTGGGTCCTTGATCGGGACGACCCTACCATCGGAATGTCGAACGGATTGCCAGCCATCAATGTCACGTCGAATCTCTTGCCCTTCCTCACTTCGAGTCCTAGATAGCCCCTTGAGGGTGAAGAATTATGAAGTCAACTTCGCCTTCGAAGGGGCGATCACATCCAGGAAGCGAGAACCGCCGTCCATGAATCACGACCCATTGGTTTGGAAGGTCATGCTGGAAAATATTGAATACAAATTTTCAGCCTCAGACGCATCCATGTCTGGTGATGTTGGAAGCATTCGTAGCGAAGGGTGCCTCTCGCAGATTAACGCGGCGGGGGAATTGGCGTGTTTCAGTAGAAGAGAGCCATCAAAACGATCACACTTGAAGACCTACCATGGCCACTACAGTCATTGGGACCCGGGCAGGTCGCTAGCGAATTGACGAAAGGTGCTCCTCAAGAGCTCTCCCAAGTCTATCCGGGTAAAATACCTCAGGAACTCTTACCCAAGCGAGCAGTGAATCCATAAGTTGCTCGATAGGAAAGTGGCTTCGTCTGGTGCCGGAGAAAGTCTGCTAGTGATGCACTTTTCCGACACACTGGCCAAGTGGTAGTGTCAACTGCAAAGCGTCCCTGCAACGAACCGAAGGCACTCGAGGCCACGGGGCATGGGGGGACAAGGTCCGTCGAGAGCCTCGATGAGTGTAATGGTCTGCCATGACACGCTCTCCGATCCACTTCGCTACAGGCACTGAGCACAGCGTTCCCGACAAGCCTCCAACGGAAGGACGAACGCAGAGTCGCAGCCGGCAAGGTCCAATTGGCCGGAAAACCCTGGAGCCGCTCAGCATCGCGGATGTCCGGGGGTCACTCACGCGACCGTCAGGCATCCAGACGGCTGGTGGGGAGGGAATGCCAGCTCCCGATCCGGCTTTCAGCGTTGGAATTGCGTCTACAGCCCACCCAAGACCGCGGTTTCCTTCAGTCCAGTAGAAGCCGCAGGCCCTGCCGGAATGGTCCCGTGAACCACGAGGAGGATGATTCGTGGCAAAGAAAACTCCTGAGGGATCCACATCTAGGGATGCGAGAACAAATACTCTCTCTCGACGATGTGGCAATCCGAAGGCTTTGGTATCGATGACGCGATAGGCCCATTTGTATCCTAGGTTCTCTAGTCGACCGATGACATAGTCCATTGCGCGACCACGTTCAAGATGAAGCATAAATGGTACGTTTTCGAGGATGATCCAGGGTACTGGATTCGGACCTTGCAAGAAGGTCGAAGACATGTTCAACCAGGACTGACTTTGAGCCACTCAAGCCACGTGTCTCGCCAGCAGGAGACAGGTCCTGGCACGGAAAACCGGCGGTCACGACATGGGTATTGCTGGGAAGTACTCGCAACGCTGTTACGTCCTTGTCAATACGGATTCCGGGGAACCGACACCTTAGGACTGCGAGTGCTGCGGGGTCGTTCTCGCTAAGAAGTAGTAGCGAAAAACCTCCCGTTCTTTCAAGACCGAGCTCGAAGCCGCCAATCCCCGCGAAGAGTCCAGCGACATTGAACTGGTGCTTGCGATGCTTTTTGTGGGTCGCTGCCATCCAGCCCGCCCACCGAAAGAGCTTGCCGTGGAAGGCCACGGAGGCGCCTTTTTTAGGGTCGCTGTGTTCCGAAGTTCGCACTCCCAAACAACCAAGACTCTGAATCCAGCCTGAGCCAGTCGGGCCCTCGTACGCTCATCCACCTTCTCGATTGTCCCGAAGTTTGTGACTCCAGTAGTCTCGATTTCCGAGAGGAATTCTTCCATGTTGCCCGCCCTTGGTTTTCTCGCAATTCCGGTGTCCGTGCCAGAAGCACCCGTGTACGAAGATGCTCCAGCGCTTGGAGCGGTTTGCAATGTCAGGAGTTCCTGGCAGCCCTCGGTTGGTGATTCGGTATCCTATGTTCAACTCGCGAAGCATCTTCCTCACGGTCAACTCAGGGGCGGTGCCACTGCGACGTACGGACCTCATTATTCGCGAACGTGTATTCAGATCGACGACATCCGCGATCATGGCTCCATTTCTCCGATACCGTGTCAGGGGCTCAATGGTGTCTTGTGCCTATCCATGCCCATATTACTTCCGTTCCCGCCAAGCTGCTGATATGCGATTGAAGTCGAGGCCATCGATGTCAAATCTCACTTTGCCTAGCCTCGTAAGCGGTCGGTCGAAGGGCACCACCCTCCTACTCGGCTCTCCCCCTTTTCCTCGCCCGCCTCCTTTCATATCTTCCTCCTCACCACAGGAGGCCCCCATGACCGTGAAGCCCGGCGTCACCACGACCCTTCCCGTCCTTCCGCTCAAGAACAGCGTGCTGTATCCGCGCATGGTGCTTCCGCTTGCGGCGGGCCGGCCGGCCTCGGTGGCGGCCGTCGAAGCGGCGCTGGCCAGCGAGGAGAAGACGGTCGTGGTGGTCGCGCAGCGGGACGCCTCGGTGGAGGAGCCGAGCCGCGAGGACCTCTACGGGATCGGCACGGTCGCCGTGATCAAGCGCACCGACCGCCCCAACGAAGGCGGGCCGGTGCACCTTCTCGTGCAGGGTCTCACGCGCGTGTGGATCGGCGAGCTGGAGCAGACCACTCCCTACCTCACGGCGCAGGTGCGCGGACTTCCCGATCCCGAAGACAAGGGCACCGAAGTGGAGGCCAGGTATCGCTCCGTGGTCGAGCTCGCCGAAAAGCTACGTGAGCTGCTGCAGCCGCAGGTCGAGTTCGATCTGCGCCGCATGCTCGGCCAGATCGAGGATCCCGCGCATCTCGTGTATCTGCTCGCGTCGGTGATGAACCTCGAGGTCGCGAAGGGGCAGAACCTTCTCGAAGCGCCGTCGCGCCTGGAAGCGCTGCGCCTCATCCACGAGTATCTCGTGCACGAGACGCAGGTCCTGGAAGTGCGCAAGAAGATCGCGAGCACTGCGCAATCGGAAATCTCCAAGGAGCAGCGCGAGTACGTGCTGCGCCGCCAGCTCAAGGCGATCCAGGACGAGCTCGGCGAGACCAGCCCGGAGCAGGCCGAGATCAAGGACATGCGCGATCGTCTGGAGAAGGCCGACCTTCCCGACGACGTCCGCAAGGAAGCGGCACGCGAGCTCGCGCGTCTGGAAAAGCTGCCGACCGCGGCGCCGGATTACCAGCTCACCCGCACGTACCTCGAGCTGGTGCTCGAGCTGCCTTGGAAAAAGACGACCGAGGACAGCCTCGATCTCGCCAAGGCGCGCACGATCCTCGACGAGGATCACTACGATCTGAAGGAAGTGAAGGAGCGCATCCTCGAGCATCTCGCGGTGCGCAAGCTGAACCCGACCGCGAAGGCGCCGATCTTGTGCTTCGTGGGGCCTCCGGGAGTGGGGAAGACGTCGCTCGGGCAATCGATCGCGCGCGCGCTGGGCCGCAACTTCGAGCGCATGTCTTTGGGTGGGCTGCACGACGAAGCGGAGCTTCGCGGACATCGCCGCACGTACATCGGCGCCATGCCGGGCCGGCTCATCCAGGCGGTGCGCCGCGCCGGCGTGAAGAACCCGGTGATCATGCTCGACGAAGTCGACAAGCTCGGCCGCGACTTCCGCGGCGATCCCGCGTCGGCGCTCCTCGAGATCCTGGACCCGGCGCAGAATCACACGTTCCACGACAATTACCTGAACATGCCGTTCGATCTCTCTCAGGTACTATTCATCGCCACCGCGAACACGCTCGATCGCATTCCGCAGCCGCTGCTCGATCGCATGGAGTTGCTGCGCCTGGCGGGGTACACGCGGGAAGAAAAGGCCGAGATCGCGAAGCGCTATCTCATCCCGCGGCAGATCAAGGAGACCGGGCTCACGACGGAACAAGTGACGATCCCCGACGACACGCTCGCGCAGGTCATTGCGCGCTACACGCGCGAAGCCGGCGTGCGCCAGCTCGAGCGCGCTCTCGGGCGGCTCGCGCGCAAGGTTGCGGTGCGCTTCGCGGAAGGAAGCACGGATCCGGTCACCGTTCGTCCGGAAGTCTTGAGCGACATGCTCGGCCCCGAGCGCTTCCACGCGGAAGAGGCGCGCAAGGATGTGCCGCCGGGCGTGGCCGCGGGGCTCGCCTGGACGGAGGCGGGCGGCGACGTCCTCTACGTCGAAGCCGTGCTGCTGCCCCAGGGACGCGGGCTCACGCTCACCGGTCAGCTCGGCGATGTGATGCAGGAATCGGTGAAGGCGGCGCGCAGCTACCTGTGGTCGCATTCGGAGCGCTGGGGCATCGTCAAGGAGACGATTCGCGGATCCGGCGTCCACGTCCATGTTCCGGCGGGCGCAATTCCCAAGGACGGCCCTTCCGCCGGCGTCACCATGGCGACCGCACTCGCCTCGGTCTACACCGGGCTTCCCGCGCTCACCGACACCGCGATGACCGGCGAGATCACGCTCACCGGACTGGTGCTACCGGTCGGTGGCATCAAGGAGAAGGTGCTGGCCGCGCACCGCGCAGGGATGAAGCGCGTCATCCTTCCGCTGAACAACAAGAAGGATCTCGCCGAAGTGCCGGACAGCGTGCGCCGCGAGATCCAGTTCCTCTTCGCCGAGACGATCGACGAAGTCCTGATGGTGGCGATTCCGGAGATCGAGTCCGGGCGCCTGTCCCGCGATGGGGATGGCGTTCCGGCGCATCAGCATTCCGAGGCCGCGACTCACTGAGCCGGTGCGCCGACGCGTCACCGCGTGCGGCCGCCACCGACGGACACCCACGGTCGCGGGGCATCAGGCCATCACTACGCCCGCGACGCACTCGATGTCCTCTGCTAGGCTCCTTCGATGGCGCTCCCTACGAACCTGTCCGCCGCCGGAATCATCATGCTGCTCCTCGCGCTTGCGCCGACCTCCTCGCGCAGCGAGGATTCAAGTGCAGCGACTCCCGACTCGACCATCGACACAACCGCCGAGGCCCCTGAACCGGCGCCGCGTCGGAAGCTGGTCAAATGGAACGAGTACGATGGACCTGTCACGACGGTTCGCCTGGGCATCGGTTTCCTGTACGACTTCGCCACCTTCGCACAGGATGACGAAAGCAAACAACAGCTCGAGATGGAGCCCGGCCACGATCTCCGTGACTTTCGCTTCATCTTCGGCGGTCGTTTCAAGACCGAGCGGCCGCTCTCGTGGACCGTGGGCTACATGTACGACGGCAAGGACGACGAGTGGCGTTTCCGCAAGTCGGGCCTCCAAATCGGGGTTCCGGAATTGTCCGGTCAATTCTTCGTCGGGCGCGACAAGGAAGGGTACTCGATGGTGAAGGTCATGAACGGCTACCACCCCTGGGGGATGGAACGATCACCGGGCATGGACGCGTTCATCCCGATTCTCGCGGACGGTGTGAGGTACATGGGCTATTACCCGGCCCCCCGCGTCTTTGTGAACCTCGGATGGTTCACCGACACGCTGTCCGAGAACGAAGGTTTCTCCACCTACGACAACCAGGCAGTCGCGCGCATCGGATGGCTTCCGATTCTCTCGGAGGAGAGCAAGCAAGTTCTCCACGTTGCGGCCATGGTCCGTGACGCGGAGCCGGACGATGGCATGCTGCAGGTGCGTTCGAAGCCCGAGAACAACCTGGCTCCCTATGTCGTGGACACCGGGAAGTTCCCAGCGGACCATGTCACGGGCACGCGGTGTCGAGGCGTATTACCGGAAGGGCCCGTGGTTGTTCGGCGGCGAATACGACTGGCAGGATGTCTCCCCGGTAACCGACGGAAACGTGCTCTTTCACGGGGGCAACCTTGCCGCTGCCTGGCTCATCACCGGAGAAACGCGCGGCTACAACACGGCCGGCGGATACTTCAATGCGGTGTCCCCGAAGCGCCCGGTGTTCGACGGCGGACCCGGAGCGTGGGAGGCAGTGGTCACCGTCTCCTACATCGACTTGGACTCAGGAATGTTCCACGGCGGGAAGTTCTGGCGAGTGACGCCGATGGTCAATTGGCACTTGTCCGACAACCTGCGGCTGGAGTTCGTCTATGGATATGGCGAGCTGGATCGCTTCGGCCTCGAGGGAGGAACTCAGTTCTTCCAATCCCGTTTCCAACTGTTCCTCTGATCGACAGCGTGAGATCGAGTCTCGGTGGCATCGCGATCGCGCTCCGACTCGCCACCGGCTTTCTCGTGGGATGCGGCCCCTCCGAAGAGGAAACGAGCTTCCTCGCGCAGAGGGCGCTGCTTCAGCGGCAGAACCAGGGCATCGGCGAGTTGATCGCGGAGGCCGAAGCCGGCTCTCTCGTGCCGGTCGACCGCTTCCTCGTCGGCATCGACGAAAAGGTCCTGGCCGGACTCCTCCGCTCGCAGCTTCCGTTCGAACACGCGCTCGGGAAGCGTCTTGTCGTCCATCTGGACAGCGCCACGGTGCGCTTGCGCGACAAATATCCGCTCATCACGATCGAGGGCAACATTCATCGCCGGGCCACGCCGCAGCATCGCACCGCGGTGCGCGCCATCGGAGGTCTCGGCACCGTCCAGATCGACCCCGCGACCGACTTACTCAGCATGACGATCGCCATCGACGATGTGGAGCTCTTGGAGGCGGGCCTTCTGGACCAGGTGCTCGGTTCCGAGGGGAAGAAGCTCGTCTCCGAGAAAGGGCGCGCCATACTTCAGGAAGAGCTTCCCATTCTTCATGTCCCTGTGGCGTTGGCCCAGAACATCCGGATTCCGGCCATTCAAGAAGGTTCGATCGAGCTCGACTCGCTCGTGGTTCCGCTCGACCTCTCCGTAGAGCGGGTCCTTGCGGCGGGCGGCAAGCTGTGGCTCACGCTCAACGCCAAGGTCGGAAAAGTGGAGGGCGGCGAGGATGGCGTCGGGATCGCGGTGAAGAAGTGATTGCGCGCCGCGACCCGCTGCCGGCGGCTCTTCTCGCGCTGCTCGTGGTCTTTTCCGGCTGCTCCCGCAAGCCGACTTCCGAGCAGATCCAATCGTGGAGGGCCGAGCTTCAAGGGCTCCAGGCGGAGCAAGACTCGCTGCGCGCCCGAGCGGCGGAGCTCGTGGCCGCGGATCCGCACCTTCGGAATCTCCCCCAAGGCGACGTGGTATTGGCGATCCCGACCGCCTTCATTCGCAGCGTGATCGTGCGCGTCTTCGACGACGTTGCCGACAACGTGACGTTGGGTCTGACCAACCTGAACGCTCGCGTCACCAAGTCGGTGAAGAAGGTCGTCAAGATCGGTGAGTTCGTGCTGGACGTCGACATCCACTCGATCCGCGGCAAGCTGCAGCCGGGGCAACCTGATCTGCGCTTCGGGGACGATCGGGTGCTCATGACGCTGCCGGTCACGGTGAGCGAGGGGATTGGCGAGGCCACGCTTCATTTCGTGTGGGACGGCAAGAACGTGAGCGGCGCCGCCTGCGGCGACCTGGACGTGACCGAGAAGTTGACCGGCAGCGTGATCCCCTCGGACTACGTCGTGTCCGGAAGCATGGGGCTGGCGATGCGCGGGAATGAGATCGTGTGCACGCCGGTTTTCCCCGAGACCAAAGTGCGAATCCGAGTGAAGCCTTCTCAGGCATCCTGGGACGCCGTGAATGCGATCCTCGCCGAGAAGCACGGCGTGTGCGGCTGGGTGCTCGACAAGGTGAACGTTCCCGCGTTGCTGGAGAACATCGTGCAGGAAAAGGGCTTTAATGTGGGGCTGCCGGTCCACAAGATCCCCGCCTTCGTGGTGCCCGCGGGTGTGCAGCAATCCGTGACGGTGGGGGGAAAGACCCTCACGTGCGACACGAAGACGAATACGCTTCGCGTGGACCCCGACGCCATCTGGTACAGCGCGGACATCGAATTGACGAGTTCTCCTCACGCTCCGTTGATCGATTAGCAAGCGCTTCCACGTTCGTGGTATAAGGCGATCCAGCAGGTGCACCGCCCTCGCTGTGTCCGGCGCCACCACTCGTTCATTTGGGATTGGCGCGACGCAGAAGCGCGATCACGTCGACCTGGTGCATGCCATCATTCGCGGTGGTGTCGCGTCCGCAAGTGAAGACTCGGAGAAACAGATGACCAGCTCAGTGACTCACTTCGAGATCTACGCCGAGGACCCGGCGAGGCTCGCGGAGTTCTACCAGACCTTGCTCGGGTGGCAGATCGAAAAGGCGCCAGGCATCGACTACTGGCGCATCGACACCGCCCCCGGAGAGGCGCAAGAGCATCGGCGGAGGGCTGATGTTCCGGCCCATTCCGGGGCCGCGGAGCTGGGTGCACTACGTCCACGTCCAGTCGCTCGATCAAACTCTCGAGCGGATTCTGGAGCTCGGCGGCGTTCTGGTGCGACCGAAGGCCGCGGTGCCGAAGACGGCTTGGTACGCCGTCGTCGCCGACCCCGAGGGGAACATCTTCGCAATCTGGCAGGCGGACCCATTGGCGATGCCTGCGCCCGAACCAGAGGATTAGCCCAGAACCAGAAACCAAGACCAGGAGAAAGAGTTCATGCGTTTCAACGACGACTCACTGTATCCCGAGAACATGCTGCCGCTGATCATCACCGCGGCGCCCTATGGGCCGTCGTGGCTCCCGGGCGATACGACCGACATCGCCGTCACCTGGGATGAGCAGGTCCAGGCGGCGGTGGATTGCTACGAAGCAGGCGCCAGAGTCTTGCACCTGCACGTACGCAACCCCGCGACCGGGCGCCTCACGGCGAAAATCGAGCACTTCAATTACATGATGGAGCGCCTCCAGAAGGCCGTGCCCGATTTGATCATCCAGGTCGGCGGCTCGATCGCCTTCGAGCATCCCAAGGACGACGGGCAGGTGGGGTGGCTGAGCTACGACACGCGTCACATGCTCGCGGAGATCACGCCGAAGCCGGAGACCGTCACGGTGGCCATCGGCACTTCCATGATGGACCTCACGCAGATGTGGACTCCCGATGATATTCGGGGAACACATCTCGAGAGAGAGCCGAAGGCGATGGCAGCCTGGGCCGGCATGTACACCGACGCCGGTCCGGCCTTTTACCTGGAGCACCTGAAGCGCCTGAGAAAATCCGGCATTCAGCCCTATTTCACGCTGGCGCATGTGCACCAGCTCGAGATCGTGGAGCGGCTGATCCGCCACGGCGCGTACATGGGGCCCCTGAACACGAATATCACGACGTATGGGGGCGGCGGCTGCGGCCACAATCCGTACGATTGGATGCACTGGCTGCAACGCCAGCCGCAGGGTGCCATCGTCACGTTCTGGGCAGCGATGCGGGTCGCTGCGGTCGCCCAGCCACTGGCGCTCATCATGGGCCAGCATTGCCGGGTCGGCATCGAGGACAACATCTGGAACAGCAAGCGTCAGCGCATGACGACGATCGAGCAGCTCAAGGCGATCGTGTCACTCGCCGAGCGGTTCGGCCGCAAGATCGCGACCGCGAAGGAAGCGCGCGAGATCATGAAGATCGGCGTCTGGTACAACAGCGTGGACGAGACGCTGAAGAACCTCGGCATGCCGCCCAATCGCGGCGACGACGACCGCGGCTTCATGGTCTGGGAAACCGATGGCAGCAAGGCCGTCGCGCATGCGATGTCCGATTCGCATCCCATGGCCTACTGCATGGTGCCACCGGAGACGACATCGGCCACGAAGAAGTGACATCAGGTCGCTGGTTGAACGAAATGGGGTGACGACATGAGCACTGATGTAGAGGCCGGCCAGAGTTCAGGAAGCGATCAAGCGCAGCAAGCCGGCCCCTGGGGGCCGGCTTTGGCGCAGTTGGCCGAATGGGACCCAACCTGGACCCAGAGCTGCGTGAAGATGACCACGAACCCGTGGACTAGCGGTGTTCTACCTCGGAAACTCGTCGAGTTGATTGGCATTTTGCTGAACGCCGCGTGCACGAACCTCAACGCGGACGGCACCCGCCGTCACATCCGCGCCGCGCTCGAAGCGGGTGCGACGCGCGAAGAGATTCTGGCGATCCTCAAATTTGCCGCATTAGGGGCACTCCATTCCTGCAGCCTGGGCGCACCCATTCTCTTGGAGGAAGCCAAGGCTGCTGGAATCAAACCGGCGCAACGCGGCAAGCCAGAGACTCCGTTTTGCGACAAGATGCGGGCGAGTGGCCAATGGAACCCGGCGTGGGATCCTTTCTTTGAGCTTGATCCGGTCTGGACCGATCAGTACTTCGCGACTGCCGTCCCTCCCTATTACGGTGGGGTGCTGCCGGCCAAAGACGCCGAACTGCTGAGCATCGCCTTCGATGCGTCCTACACACACATGTATGCACCTGGCACCCGCCGTCACATCACCAGGGCTCTCGAATTGGGCGCCACGATCGAAGAGATCATGGAGGTCCTGAAGCTCTGCGTTGTGCAAGGCGTGCAGTCATGCAATCTCGGTATCCCCATCCTGGCCGAGGAGCTTCGACGTGCTCGATCCGAGGGAAGCGTCATGAATGTGAGAAGCTGACCTCGTTCGCCCCCAAAGCCCGATACCCAGCAAGGTGATCGTGCGCCTCCCCAATCTCGATCCTGTTCCCCTGACGCTGATCACTTCGCTCGGTCTCGCCGTCCTTCTGCTCGGGATTCGCGTCTTCGTGATGCAGCGCGTCCAGCAGAGGCGACAGCGCGAGAATCGCCAGGAGTCGGAGCGGCTCCGTTCGCTCGTGGCCGCCTATCGATCTCTGGCCGGCTCGTTCTCTCCGCGGGAGGACGGTGACCGAATGCAGATCGAGGAAGCGCTGTCCGACATCGTGCTGTTCGGGTCGCTTCGACAAGTGCAGCTCGCTGCTGTCTGTGCCACGGCGCTGGTGCAGGGAAAACCTGCCGACTTCCAGTCCCTCGTCGAAGTGCTGCGTTCCGACTTGCGCACCCAACTCGGGCTCGAGCCCATCCCCGCGAGCTTGCAACTCCCGCCCTCGGGACCGGGTCGCACCAATCGCGAACGCGGCGGACGCGGCGATGGCGATGGTGGCCGGCGCGGGGGAGGTGGCGGGGGAATGGGCGGCGGGGCGATGGCCGGCATCGGCGGGCTCGGACTTGGAGCCGCCGCCACGGACGACGACGTTCACGAGCGCTGAAAGACTAAGCTCCTCCGGATGCATCGAGCTTCGCACGCTCCGCTTCGCACTTCTTCAACACTTCTTGGGTCGCGGGAAGTCCCGCCTGCGCGTCGGCGACCGTGGCGTCCAGTAGCTCGCGCGCCTCTTTCGTTCGGCCGCGCAGTCGCAGCACTCCCACCACCGAGAGCCGCGCGCTCAGTTCCTGCGAGTGTCCCTTGCCCACGGCGGCGAGACGAATGTCCCATGCCTCGCGTGCGTACCGCTCGGCCTCGTCGTACCGTCCAAGATTTCGCAGCACGCTGCTGATCCCCAGCATCGGATACGACACGTTCAAATTCGTCTCGCCGTAGGTCTCGATGGCGATCGAGAGCGCCTCGCGGTACTGCGCCTCCGCTTCCGCACCGCGCCCGAGATCCAAGAGCGCGTTCCCGTGATTCTGCATCGGGGAGACGAGCGATGCATGGCGATCTCCAAGCTGTTTCTTCATCAAGCGAATCGCTTCGGTCTGAAGTGACTCGGCGCCGGCGACGTTGCCCATGCTCATTCGAGTCAGCGAGAGATTGTTGTACTGGCGTGCAACGTAATAGTGCTCGTCCCCCAGGTGTTTCTTGAAGATCTCGATGGCTCGTACCTGCATCGATTCCGCTTCCGCGAGGCGGTTCAAGCGCCGGACCGTGCCCGCGAGATTGCTGAGCACGATGCCTTGCTCCGGGTGGCCGATCTCGCCGTATTCGCGATCCATGATCTCGACCGATTCGCGGCCGGCGGCCTCCGCTTCCTCGAGTCGGTCGAGGTCGTCCAGTACGTCACAAAGGGCGCTCAGGATCTTGGACATCGTGACTCCGTTCTCACCGCCCCCCTTCGCCCGGTGAATGGCGAGCGCTTCGCGGAGAGCCGACTCGGTCTCGGCGTTCTTCCCGCTCACCTTGTACGCCAAGGCGGAGCTCGTCAGGTATTCCGCCTCCTCGAGACTCCCGGGGCCGAACGTCGCTCGCGTTCTGCGGAGGCACTCGGCCATCGCCGCCTCCGCCTCCTCGAAGCGATTCTGGTCGCTGCGCACGATGGCGAGCTGCGCATACGCTTTCGCGATCCGCGGATCATTCGGTGGGAGCTCCGCGAGGCTCGTCGCCACGGCCTCCTCCATCAAGCGGCTGGCATCGTCCAGCTCGCCGCGCCACCGCGCGACCTCGCCGAGATCCATCAGAGTCTCGACCACGCCATGCATACGATGCGACGCCCGATGCTCCTGGAGTGCGGCAGTAAGGAGAGTGTCGGCGCGATCGTACGCGGCCAATTTCATCATCACTTTGCCGAGAACCTGGGAGATCTCGGTGCGAATCGCCGGGTCGCTCTCGAAGCGGCTCCCGAGGCGCGCGGCACCGCGCTCCGCGAGCTGCAGCGCGGTCATCGACTCTCCGGATTCGAAAGTCGGATCGACCGACGAAAACACCTCGAGCAAGTAATCCTTCACCGCGCTCGCCCGCTTCGCTTCCTCGCGGGCGCGATCGCGCTCGTGCGAGGCGACGCGCGCCTGCCACGCGACCCCGGCGACTCCGATGAGGAGCGCAGCCGCCGCGGCGATTCCCGCCGCAGTGCCGACACGGTTTCGGCGCACGAATTTCCGGACGCGGTAGCGAAGCGTGGCGGGGCGCGCGGACACGGGAAGCGAACGGCGATGGCGCTCCAGATCCAAGCGCAGAGCCTCCACCGACGCGTAGCGCTCCTCCGGAGTCTTGCGCAGCGCCTTCTCGAGAATGTTGTCGAGATCGCCGCGGAGCTTCCGGCGGACCGGCTTACCGGCGATCTCGCTCACCGGGCGCGGATCGTCCTCGACAATCGCGCGCGCCAATTCCACCGACCGCGATCGCGACGTATCGCCGTGGGGGTTCTGCCCGGAGAGCAGCTCGTAGAGCAGGACGCCGAGGGAGTACACGTCCGTCGCGGTCGATGTGGGCAGCGCCAGGACCTGCTCGGGCGCCGCATACGCCGGGGTCATGAACACTTGGGTGGTCGTCTCGGCGAGATCGTCGGGGTCGAGCACCTTGGCGATCCCGAAGTCGAGCAGCTTGACCACGCCCTCGGATGTGACCAATACATTGCTCGGCTTGAGATCGCGGTGAATGATCAGATTGCGATGGGCGTGGTGCACCGCGTGGCACACCGACTCGAACAGAGCGAGGCGCGCATCGACGTCGAGCTTCAGTCGATCGCAATACGCGGTGATGCGCTCGCCGTCGACGAACTCCATCGCGAAGTACGGCCGCCCGTTCTCGGTGGTGCCGCCGTCGTAGAGCGAGGCGATATTGGGGTGGCGGAGCCGCGCGAGAATGTTGCGCTCGTGCGTGAATCGCTCGGCGACTCCGGCGCTGGTCTCCCCGCGCACGATCTTGAGCGCCACGTGATGCTCGAAGAGCCCGTCGGCGCGCTCGGCGAGAAGAACTTCGCCCATGCCGCCGCGGCCGAGCTCGCGCAGCACCCGGTACGCCCCGATGCGCCGCCCGATCCATTCGCCAGCGGAGGGCGCCGCTTCGCCCAGGAGATCTCCGGCCACTTCGTCGATCGACGAATCGAGCGGTCCGCGCGTGCGCACATCTTCCGCCAGGAGCGATTCCACTTCGCGGCGAAGTTCCTCTTCGCCGGTGGTCAAGTGCTCGAGGCGCGGCCCACGTTCCTTAGGAGGAAGATCGAGGATCTCGTCGAGGATCGTCTCGATTCTTTGCCAGCGTTCCGGGGCAATTCCGCTCACGAGTCCTCCCGCCCGCGAGGGGCGTTCGCCGTACGAGGGTAATCGATCCGGACGGCTTCTAGCGAATGCGCGTCACCCGCCCCGTACAGCGGCCGCGCACGTCTTCGACCGACAGAAAGTAAACGCCCGCCGGGGTGAGCTCGCCGCTCGTCGTGCTGCCGTTCCATTCCACGGTGCGCGTTCCTTCGATGCCTCGGAGGCGCCGAATCGCACGCCCGCTCACGTCGAAGATCTCGATCGAGGCGCCGGCGTCGAACGGCCGGCTCGCGCGAAGCGTGGTGCCGGCGCGCGTGACGCTCGGTGCGGCGACGATCGTGAGCGGGGAAGAGGGCAGCGGGGCCAAATCCGCCACCCCCGTCACGCCGCCTTCGGGACTCCAGTCGGAAATCCACGTGGCTTCGAAGTACTTCTCGTCGGGGTCGACGGTGCCGGTCGGCAAGAGCGAGAACTCCAACTCGAATCCGGTCAGTGTGCCCGCAATCACATCCCCAACCGGCGTGACGGCGACATCCCCGAATTGCAACGGCTGACCCTCGTGCACGTCGAAGACGAGGCGCGTGTTCGAGGTTCCCAATCGTGAGCCGGCCTCGCGCACGAGGACCGGAAACTCGAGAAGGAGGCTGCGATCTCCCAGAATGGGATCCGGCGGATGGAGCAGCTCGGGAATACTGAGGCCGAAATGCTCGAAGTCGAAGGAGAGTCGGAACGTGGTCGGGAGGAATGGTTCCGGTTGGATTCCGGCGCGCTCGAAGTAGATCCCAGCGATCTCGCCGCCCATTCCGGATGTCTCTTCCCACTGTGCGTGGATCGGTGGCACGAATCCGGTCACGTCGTGCACGTCGAGAATCCGAGAGAAGACCTGGAATAGCCGACCGCCGCCGAGATCGAACAGACGAAAGCGAATCGGAGGCGTCGGAATGGGCGGCGTCTGGATCGAGACAAAATTCCCTTCGTAATTCACGGCCTGGACTTCGTTCGCGGTGAGGCGGATGTCCGCGACCTGATACAAGGCAGTGGGTGCCGGGGAGTTGAACCAGACCGCGAGGGTGAGAGCCTCCTTGGCGTCCACCGTGAAGAAGTCGTCGAGATAGAACACGACGTTCTGATGTCCGGCCCAGGTCAAAGTCCGGGACTGCGCCTCTCCGGCGCCCTCGTTGGTGATGGAGAACGCCACCTGACCGCCGACGACACCCGCATCCAGCTCGACGACGAGGCGGTCGTTCGCACCATTCTCAGTGAGGTCGATCGGTTCGTCCCATTCGTATCGAAATATGCAGCGTCCATCTCCGACCAGATTCACTTCGGCCGCATCGTCGAACGTCAGTCCGGGATTCAGCGAAGCGGTGGCGCTGCCGGTCGTCGCATCGCAGACGACGTGGCGCGAATCGGAGAGCACGTGAATCGGGTTGCCGATCTCGACCTCCTCATCCGTGTAGGGGCCGTTCGACCAGACGAAGAACGAGCCGAATTCGAAGTCGTCGACGGGTCTGCTCGCGGCGGCGGGCTGGGCGGCGAAGAGAGCGGCGAGGGCGAAGGCGACGGCACGGACGATGGGCTTCATGGGGGCTCCTCCGGATCGGGGGTCGGACATCCGGAGAAACGGGAAATGGGCCGGGAACCGGACAAGGGGGGCGGCCCCGCACGGGGGCCTTTAGGCCGGCTCGACGTCCCGCAGGCAGTGGTGGAGGAAGGCCCGGGCTTTGCGCCAGTCGCGGCGGATGGTGCGGTCGTTCACGCCGAGGACGCGGGCCGTCTCCTCCTCGGAGAGATCCCCGAAGTAGCGAAGCTCCACGACGCGCACGAGACGCTCGTTGAGCTCGCCGAGCCGGGTCAGGGCCTGATCCAATTCCAGGATCTCCAGAACGCGCGGCTCGTCCGCAGCGTGATGCTCTTCCAGCTCCACGGCACCCGCGCCTCCGCCTCGCTTCGCGGCCAGCTTCCGCCGCGCGTGATCCACCAGGATGTGACGCATTGCGCGAGACGCCACCGCGAGGAAGTGCGCGCGGTCCTGCCACGAGATCTCGCTCGGCCCCGCGAGTCGCAAGTACGCTTCGTTGACCATCGCGGTCGTGCCCAGGGTTCCAGTGGGGCGCCCGCGCAAGTGACGGCTGGCGATGCGCCGCAAGTCCTCGTACACCAGCGTGTAGAAACGCTCCCGGTCGGCGGGGTTTCCCTCGCGGACTCCGCCGAGAAGTCGCAAGAACTCGCCGGTCGAGGTCGGTTCCGGATGGGGCATGCCCCGATTATAGGCTAGACTCCCCGCCCCGATGCGCGTCCTGAATCTCGGCTGCGGCCGCAAGAAGATGGAATTTCCCGAGGCGTCGCTCGCGACCGAGATCGTGGGCGTCGATCTTTCACCGGGAGCGCACGCCGACGTCGCGCACGACCTGAATCGCTTTCCGTATCCGGTGGCGTCGAATCATTTCGATCTCGTGATCCTGCAGGACGTCATCGAGCATTTGTACGATCTGCCCGGCGTTCTCGCCGAAGTCCACCGCGCGCTGCGTCCCGGGGGGATCGCGCGGATCCGCACGCCGCACTATTCCAGCTACTACGCGCACAGCGATCCCACGCACGTGCGCTGCTACAGTGCCAACGTGTTCCTGTGGTTCGAGCGCGAATTCCCCAACAATCCCTACGGCGCGGCGCGCTTCAAGCTGCGCAAGCGCGAGATCAACTTTCCGAAGCCCTGGAGATTGCTCGGCGTGAAGGCGCTCGCGAACCGCTGGCCGATGCGCTACGAGCAGTTCTTCTCGTACCTGTTCTGCGCGGAGAACATGATGTTCGAGCTGGAAGCGCTCAAATCAGGAACAGGATCGTGACCGCAACGAAGAGCGGAATCAGGATCGCGCCGGACCATTTCATATAGCCGAGAAACGTCGGCATCTTCACGCCGGCTTCCTCGGCGATCGCCTTCACCATGAAATTCGGTCCGTTGCCGATGTACGTGTTGGCCCCCATGAACACCGCGCCCAACGAGATGGCGACAAGCAACAGCTCGCCGGAGATCGGCACGGCATCGATCATTCCGTTCGCAGCGATCAACTGACCCAGGTGGTCCTGGCTCGTGCCCAGGAGTCCGGACGCCGCGGAAGCGAACGTGAGGTACGTGGGCGCATTGTCGAGGAAGCTGGAGAGGAGCCCGGTCGCCCAGAAGTAGTGCCAAGGCTCCCGTAGAGGAAGCGCGCGCGCATTCGCTTCCAGCAGCATGAGCGCGGGAACCATGGTGGCGAAGATGCCGGCGAACAGGAATGCAACCTCGCCGATCGGCCCCCAGGTGAAGCGATTCTCCTCACGAATGCGCCGCGGCGTGATGGCCAGCGACGCCAGCCCGAGCCCGATCATGCCGAGCACTTGGATCGCGTTCGCGAAATCCTGGCGGTGATGCTCGTCGGCGATGGGGAGTAGGTCGGAGAATGTGCCGCGCGCCAGGATCAGCGCGACCACTCCGGCCAGGAGCAAGACGTTCCGGAGTCCCTCGATGCGAAACGGCCGCGCGGCCTCTTCCAGCTCTTCGAACTGCGAGCCCGGAAGCGCCGCCTCTTCCTTCCCCAGCAAGAATTGATCGACCAGGTTGAACACGACCAGCAGCGCCGCGGTCATGAACAGCCATTCCTTCCAGAGCATAAATGTCCAGGTGAACGGCACACCGCGCAGGAATCCGAGAAAGAGCGGCGGATCGGCGAGCGCGGTGAGGCAGCCGCCGACGTTCGAGACCAAGAAGATGAAAAAGATCACGACGTGCGCGCGCTTCTGCCGCGACGCGTTCGCACGCAGCAGCGGGCGGATCAGCACCATGGACGCGCCGGTCGTTCCGATGACGTTCGCGAGCACCGCACCGATCCCGAGAAGCAGCGTATTCGAGAGTGGCGTTCCCGCGAGCGAGCCGGACACCAGAATGCCGCCCGAGATCACGTAGAGCGAGCCCAGGAGCGCCACGAATCCGACGTACTCGTTTCCCGCGTGCATCATCTTGTCGGCGCCGTGGTCCACGAAGAACCAGAGGAAGAGCGCGATCGGGGCGCCCAGCAGGAAGCTCACGAAGAGCTTGGAGCGGTTCGACTCCCACCAACGGTGCGCAGCCAGGGGAAGGATCGCAATGGCGAGCAGAAGAAGAACGAACGGGACGCACGCCAGGAGCGGGGGCGTCGCGAAGAGCGTTTCGGGCGGCATCGACGCGCATTCCACCATCGCAGCGGGGAGCGGTCAACGGACGATGCGCAGCGCCGGCCCGGGCGAACCCAGTGCACACGTCGCCAGGGTCGAAGGCGCCGCGCGGGGCGTGCTAGACTCGCTCCGATGACGACCCGACTCGCATTTCGGCTCGCGATGGTTTTCATCGCCGCACTCGTCGCCCCCGCCGCATCGCACGCGTTCCCCACGCTCGAGTGGCCCCTCGAGCACGCGATGAACCAGGGCGTCCTGCTCGGGAATTACCCCGACGACGATCCGGCGTCGGGTCCGTTCCACGACTACATGAATTCGAACGGCACCGGAGACGGCCATTCGGGCACGGATTTCGGCGTGCACTCCTTCCGCGCAATGGATCGCGGCGAGAACGTGTTCGCGGCCGCGTCCGGCGTCGTGTCCTTCAAGCAGGACGGGAAATTCGACCGCAACCTTGGCTTCCCCTGGCCCGACGACGGCAATTACCTGATCATCGACCATGGGGACGGTTCCTCGGCGAGCTACCTTCACCTGCGGAAGTACTCGCTCACCGTGGACGTCGGCGAGAGCGTGCAGGCGGGCCAGCTCCTCGGGCTCGTCGGCAGCTCCGGATACGCGTGGGGGCCACATCTCCACTTCGAAGTCGCCTCCCATTCGCCGACGTGGGTTCCCCGCGATCCGTGGCAGGGCCCGGGAAATCCGCAGCCGGGCCTCTGGGAATCGCAAGCACCGTACGTATGGAACGACGCGATCTTGATCCACGACGCCGGGGTCACCACTGAGCCGCTCGCCGGCGGCGACTTCGGCAACATTCCCTACGGCACGCTTCTCGAGGGGCTTTGGCCCGCGGCGGTGTTCGGCATCGGCGAACCGGAAATCGCGATCTGGATTTTCTTCCAGGGGAATCCCGGTGGGCAGTTTCGGATCGAGCTGCGCAAGCCGAACAACCAGCTCCTCTACTGGAACGACTACACGCTCGGCTTCAAGGCATTTCCGCAAACCGGAATCTGGCCGATCGGCTGGAGTGGCACGGTCAGCCCCGCGGACTACGGCATTTGGACGCTGCAGGTACTGACCGGGGGCGTGCCGCGCGTGACCAAGACGTTCCAGGTCGGCGCGTCGACGCGCTACGCACCGCGTTTCTCGCCGGTCGCGGGGCGCTCGTTCCGCATCAACGGCACCGTCCAGTCCGACACGCTGCGCGTGCAGGCGCTCGGCGGCCCCGCCACATTCACGCTCGACGGCGCGCCTCCGTTCGTCACGCTGGTCTCGGATTCCATCGTGCGGATCGCGGCGACGTCGACGCAGCCGAAGCGCTCGATCTTCTTCCGCGCGATCGCGACGAACGCGTTCGCCGATCGCGACACGATGTGGTACCACGTCGTCGACCATTCGAAGCCGCTGGAGAGCCCGACGGGCGTCGGTGACATCGTGGAAACGACGGCTGGGGGAAGGCGCATCGTTGCGGCGCCGAATCCGTTCGTGGAATCGACGACGATCGACGTGATGTTCCCCGGCGAGGGGGCGGAGCGCCTCACGATCGTGGACGTCGCCGGGCGCGTGGTGCGACGCCTCGAGCTGGGGACTGCGCGCGACGCAGGCCTCGCTTCGATCGCTTGGGACGGACGCGATTCCGGCGGCGCGCGTGCGCCGGCGGGAGTCTATTTTCTGCGCGTGGACGGGGCGGATGGAGCCGCTTCCGGCCGCGTGCTTCGACTGAGATAAAATCAGGACATGGAGGATCGAGGACGATGAACGAACCGGGAGTGTGGCGTACTTGTAGCGTGTGCAAGAAACCGATCCGCTACGGCACCGTTTACCAGCGCTGCTCGGTGTCGACCTGCAATCGGCCCAGGACCAGCCTCGTCTTTTGCACGCTGGATTGCTGGGACGCGCACCTTCCGGATCAGAATCATCGCAATCCGGAGTGCATCGAGGAGCGAGCGCCGGCGCGCTGACGCGTCGAACGAAAGAGGCGCTGCCCCTACCGCAGGCGCACGATGCGCGCGCTCGCCGTCCCCTTCGTCGTGACCAATCGCGCGAAGTAGATTCCCGCGGGCACGCTGCGGCCGTCTTCGTCGCGGCCGTCCCAGGCGAATCCCTCGAGATCGCACACCCGCCGACCGGCCGCGTCGTAGATCGCGAGCGACACGACGCTTTCATCTGCGGCGAGGTTCGCTCGTAAAAGTGTGAGTCCTCGCGATGGATTCGGCATCGCGACGATGGGGAGCGCGCCGGCCGCCCCCGGGAGCTCCGGTGCCGCAGTCCCGCCCCACTGGTTCGCATTCCATCCCCGGATGATGCCCCACCCGTATTCGTTGTTCGGTGCGGCGGCGTGAGTCGCCGTTTGGCGCAATGCGTTGCGCACGTGCATCGGCGTCCACGTGGGGTGCGCTTGCAAGAGGAGCGCGGCGACTCCGGCCACGAGCGGGCACGAGAACGACGTCCCGCTGCCGCGCGCGTAGTCGGCGGGACCGGAAGTTTGGGCGAAGATGTTGCCGCGTCCCATCGCGCACACGTCCGGCTTCGTGCGTCCGTCCGACGACGGCCCGCGCGAGCTGAACTCGGTGATCACCCCGAGCGAGTCGACGGCGCCCACCGCCATCACGCTGTCGCCGTCGGCGGGTGCGGCGATATAGAACCACGGATCGTCGCCCTGATTGCCCGCGGCGTTGCACACCACGATGCCGTTCATGGTCGCGAGATCGGCGGCGATCGTGATCGGCGCGGTGTCGCCGTCCATGTCCTCGTACGTGTACCAATCGCTGTAGGTGAGCGAGCTGGTGATCACGTCGGCGCCCAGGCTATCGGCCCATTCGGCGCCCGCGATCCAGTAGTCCTCTTCGACCGGCGTCTCGCTGGTCACGTCCTCGGTCTTACCGAGCAGGAACGACGCGCCGTACGCAGGGCCGATGAGATTTCCGGGATCGAATCCGCCGGCGATCGAAAGGCAGAACGTGCCATGATTGTGCTGGCCGGGATCGTCGCCGGGCTGATTCGAGGTCACGTTGTCGCCATTGATGAAGTCGCGCTCGGCGATCACGGTCACTTGGTCGAGCGCCTGGTGCGTGCGAAGGAAGCCGGTGTCGAGCACGCACAGGAACACGCCGGCGCCCGAGAGACCCGGCGTTGTGCAAGAGGTCAACCTGGATCGGAAGGATCTGTGATGCGCACTGGCCGTAGTTCAACGCGCGCGGAGTGGGAGGGGACGGCGTGCGCGGTGCGGCGGGGGCGACCGGCTCCAGAAGGACGGGCTCGCGACGCGCGGCGGCCACGGGCTGCACCGACTCGACGAAGGGGAGCGTTCGGATCGCCTCGATCTCCGCGCCGTCCGCTTCGATCGACACCGCATTCAGCCAGCGCGATCGCGCGCGAATGCGCGCGCCGGCGGTCTCCAGGGCCGCGACGTATCGCTCGCTCACCGGGACGTCGAGGAAGTCGGCGAGGTCGCCGGCCGGCCGAGTCTTGGCACGCCGAGCGAGGGCGCGCGGAGTGAGGGATTCCCGGGCGCGCTCGATCGCGGCGGGGGCGTCGTCGGCGGAGACGGCCTTGTCGCGGAAGAAGACCCAGATGGGCGCAATGCCTTCGTCCGCCGCAGACCCCGGCGTCGAGACGAACAGAAGCAGGACCATCGAGAGCAGCACAACGCGTCGGATCATGGTGGTCTCTATTCTACCAACGTCGGTCCCCGATGAAGAGGGGCCGATCCGCATTTTCGAGAGCGATCTGCCGGGGGCCGGCCCGGCGGAACTCGTGTAGAATCCGACGGCTGCGCGGTGAGCCGGCCCGTGCCATTCCCCGAAGCCAAGGATGTCGAGGATGTCGGAGACCTACTACGACCCCACCGATCTCGCGCGATTCGGCGAGATGGAGGAAGGCAACCCCTCGCTCTGGAAGAAGTACATGGAGTACTACGGCGCCGTTTTCCAGGAGGGGGCGCTCACCGAACGCGAGAAGGCGCTCATCGCGCTGGCCGTGGCGTCCGCGGTGCAATGCCCATACTGCATCGACGCGTACACGCAGGCCTCGCTCGAGAAGGGCTCGAACCTGGAGCAGATGACCGAAGCGATCCACGTCGCGAACGCGATTCGCGGCGGTTCCTCGCTCGTGCACGGACTGCAGATGAAAAACCGGCTCGCAAAGATCTCGATGTAACCGTGGCAGCCCGTGCGTTTTCGCTTCTGCGCCGCGGGAATCCGCTCGCGTCGACGGAGCATCAGCGCGAGATCCTGGAAGCAGCAAGCACGCTGCCCGGCTTCGACGAGAAACTGCGGCAGACGGCGCTTCCGCCGCTCGTTGCGCTCGGCATCCAAGTGTTCCAGATCAACGTCGGCAAGCTTTGCAATCAAACATGCCGGCATTGTCACGTAGATGCCGCACCCGATCGCCGCGAGATCATGACGCGCGAGACGGCGGAGCTGTGCATGCGCGTGCTGGCCGACACCGACATTCCCACCGTCGATATTACGGGCGGCGCTCCGGAGCTGAATCCGCAGTTTCGCTATCTCGTGCAAGAATCGAAGCAGCTCGGTCGCCACGTGATGGATCGCTGCAATCTCACGGTCCTGAATCTGGCGGCGCAGGCCGATCTCGTGGAATTCCTTGCCGAGCACGAAGTCGAGATCGTGGCCAGCCTTCCGTACTACCAGCCGCGCCAAACCGATGCGCAGCGCGGAGAGGGCGTGTTCGATTCGTCGATCGAGGCGCTGGCGAAATTGAACGACGCAGGATACGGCAAGGGCGGCAAGCTCCGGCTCACGCTGGTCTACAATCCGGTCGGCGCGTTCTTGCCGCCGAAGCAAGCGTCGATCGAAGCGGACTTCAAGCGAGCTTTGAATTTGCAGCACGGAATCGACATCGACGGCGTCTACACGATCACGAACATGCCGATCAGCCGGTTCTTGGAATTCCTGCAGGAATCCGGCAACTACGACGCGTACATGGAGAAGCTGGTCGCGGCATTCAATCCCACGGCGGTGTCCGGCGTGATGTGCCGCACGATGGTGTCGGTGGGCTGGGACGGCACGCTCTACGACTGCGACTTCAATCAGATGCTGGATCTGCCGGTGGAAGAGAGCGTCGGTCGCCTTCTGCGGGATTTCGATCCGGCGCGGCACCTGGGGCGTCCCATCGTGACCGGTCGGCACTGCTTCGGCTGCACGGCGGGCGCCGGCTCCAGCTGCGGCGGCGTGACGACGTGAGCCGATGATCCTCGTCGACGGTCACCTCGACATCGCCTTCAACCGGTTGTGCTTCGGCCGCGATCCCCGCAGGTCTGCGTTGGAGACGCGCCAGCGCGAAGGTCCGCTCGCCGACGAGAAGTGGCGCGGCCACGCGATGGTGGGGTTGCCGGAGCTGCAGAGCGGGCGCGTCGCCGTCGTCTTCGGGACGATCTTCCTCGCGCGCCGCGCGGATTGGGACGGGCCTTCCGCGGATCAGATCACCTACAACGACGAGATCGAAGCGGAAGGGCGCGGGCGCCAGCAGCTCCGCGTCTATCGAGAGCTGGACGAAGAGCGCGACGGCTTTCGCATGGTGCGCACGCGCGAGGATCTCACCGCTGTGCTCGACGGATGGAAGGGAGGCGCGGTCGGCGACGTCGGCATCGTGGTGCTCATGGAAGGCGCGGATCCCATTCGCCAGGCCACCGACGTTCCTGAGTGGTTCGACGAAGGCGTGCGCATGGTCGGTCTCGCCTGGAAGGGAACACGCTACTCGGGGGGCACCGGTGTTCCCGGTCCGCTCACGCCGGAAGGGCGCGGGCTTGTGGATGCGCTCGGCGAACACGGCGTCGTGCTGGATCTCTCGCACGCCGCCGAGGAATCGTTTTACGAAGCGCTCGATCGCTTCTCGGGAATCGTGATCGCATCGCATGCGAATCCCCGTGCGCTCTGCCCGGGAGATCGTCAGCTCTCCGACGACATGATTCGCCGGCTCGCGCATCGTGACGGCGTGATCGGCATCGTCCCGTTCAATCGCATGCTCGAAGCGGGATGGCCCGGCCCGCCGGCCCCGCGCACGCCGCTGCGCCGCGTCGCGGAGGCAATACTTCACGTGGCCGAAGTCGCGGGAACGCACCGCGCGGTCGCGATCGGCAGTGATTTCGACGGTGGCTTCGGCGCTCTCTCCGCACCACAAGGCTTGGACACGATCGCCGACTTGCCGCGCATCGCCGATGCGCTGTCGGATGTCGGACTCGCCGATCCCATGATCGAAGACGTGCTCGGCGGGAACTGGCTTCGCGTTTTGAAGCGAGCGCTGCCGCAGGGCGGATCGTGACGCAACCAGGAGTCGCGGGGATCTCGCGGCGCACCTGGATTCTGCTTCTCTTCGTCTTGGCAGCCGGCGCCGCGCTTCGTTTGCGCGGGCTCGATTGGGGATTGCCCTGGGCGCTCCACATCGACGAGCGGCTTTTCGTCGCGTCGAAGGCGATCGAGCTGGAGCGCTCGCTGCAAGCGGGTGGACTTCCCGACCCAGGAATCACCTCGTACGGCATTCTCCCGCTGTGGCTCGTGGTGGCGGCGCGCACGCTGTTCCTGGGCGCGGCGAAGTCCTGGCCGGCGTCGCACGGAGATGATTTCGCCGCGACGATTCTGTTGGCGCGCGCGATTTCTGCAATGGCGGGCGTGCTCGCGATCGCGGCGACGTGGGCCTGGGCGCGGCGCTTCGGACCGCGCGTGGCAATCGTGGCGGCAGCGCTCGTCGCGGGATTTCCGGCGCTCGTGCAGGCGTCGCACTTCGGCACCGTGGAATCGCTGCTCGTGCTGGGAATGGCGGTGGGCATGCATGCGGCGGAGCGGCTCGCGGAGCATCCATCGATCGGCCGCGCGATCGCCGCGGGGCTCGCGTGGGGTGCGGCGCTTTCGGTCAAATCGCCGGCCGTATTCTTGGCGCTGCCGCTGGTACATGCGTCGCCGCGGCGCTTCCCGATCGTCGCGGCCAGCGCGCTCGTGCTCGTGCTCGCGCTGAATCCGCGGATGGCGGCGGTGCCGTTGGCGAAGCTCGGCGGCGATGCTCCGGAGGTCGCGCAGGCCGCTAGGGCAAGTGAGGACGCCCCCGAGCACGAGACGTTCCTCGGAAACTTCAAGCGCGCGTACTCACCGGAGTTTCACGACTGGACGCTCGCGTATGCGAACGACGCGCCGGTCGTGACCGACTTCGGCAAGATTCTTCCGTGGGGAATCGGGATCGCGGCGGAAGTGTGCGCCGCGATCGGCCTCGTGCTGGCGATTCGGCGGCACACGCCGTCAGAGACACGCGCGCTGTTGCTCTTCGTTCCGCTGTTCGCGTCGTTGCTTGCGGTGCACGCCAAGACGATCCGCTTCTATCTTCCGGCGTTCCCCGCGCTCGCGCTGTTCGCAGCGCGTGGTGCGGCGTGGAGCTCGATCGCGGCGGGCGTCGTCGTCGCCGCGACGCTCCTGCAGGGCGCGGCGTTCTCTTCGATCTATACGCGCGAGGATGCGCGCATCGCGGCGGCGCGCTGGCTCGATGCGAACGTCGGCCCGCGCGAGACGGTGGTGATCGAGGATCCACCGGGCTACGGGCCGCCGCTGGGCTCGCCGACGCCGGAGCTGGCGCGCCCGCCGATGCGCACCGAGATCCTCTGGCGCAATTTCTACTCAGTGCACGAACTGCGCAGCGAAAGCGATCGGCGTGCACATCTCGACGAGATGCTGGGGAAGGCCGATTGGCTGGCCCTCTCCGAGGGGCATCGTGCGGAGTACACCGCCGCCGCGGCGCTCCGGCCGGTCGAGGCGAAGTTCTACGAAGACCTGGATGCAGGACGTCTGCCGTTCAAGAAGGTCCAAGTTTTCAAATCGTACCCGCGCCTCGGCCCCTTCGAATGGAAGGACGACGGCGCCGAAGTGCTCATGCGCGTCTTCGATCATCCGAGGATCGAGATCTGGCGGCGCGTCGCGGCGGATTCGAGCGCGACGCCGTGAAACTCCGCGCGCTCGATCTCGCGATCGTCGCCGCGGCTGTGCTCACCGCCGCGCTCCTTCTCACCGACGCGTGGCCCGGGTTGCGCGGACCCGAGGAGTGGCGCTGGGGACGGCGCGTTCTCGAGAACCCGGCGTCGCTTCTCGCATCGGTCGCGGTTTTCGCGGCGACCGCGGTGCTCGCGCTCCGCGTGCGGCGGACGTGGGCGGTGTCCAGTGCCGGAGGGCGCGCCGCGATGCTCGCGGGCGCCGCCGCGCTCGTCTTCCTGCAAATGATCGCGCTCACCGCCGCCGAGCCCGGCGGCCTGTCGAACCTTCGCCGTCGCGTCCTCGATCCTTCGTTCACGAGCTATCACACGATTGCGACGCGCGTCGACGAGCCGATCCGCTTCCTTCGCGAGTATCACGAAATCCAGGAAGGCTTTCCGGTGCACGGACCCTCGCAGCCTCCGGGGCGCGTCCTCTTCTTTTGGGCGGCGAACGGAGTTGCGGGCGATCCCGAGCGCGGCGCGTCGCTCGCGGCGTGGCTCCTTCTCGCGGCGGGCGCGCTGTGCGTCGTGCCGCTTGCGGTGCTCGCCGGCGGTCGATGCGATTCGAGCGCGACCGGCGCGGCACTGCTCCTCTTCGCGACGGTGCCCAGTATTCTCATCTTCACGCCGCAGACCGATCACCTGATCCTTCTCGCGACCATGAGTGCGGCGGCGCTCGCGTTCGAGGCGTGGCGCCACGCGACCGAGCGCCGCGCTTTCGCGCTCGCGGCAGCGGCCGGCGTCGTCGACGGCGGTGCGATGTTCGTGTCGCTGACGTCCGCGGCCGCGATCGGGGCATGGGGACTCGCGCTGGCGCTGCACGTCGTGCGCGGGCCAAAATTGTCGCCGGCGCGGATCGCTGCGCTTCTCGTCACCTGGGCCGTCGGCTTCCTCGCCGCGCTCGCAATCCCGGCGGTGCTCGGGATGAACTGGCCCGCCGTCGTGCGCGAATGCCTGGCGGGTGCGCACCGCGTCCAAGTGCTCATCTTCGAGCGGCACTACTCCACTTGGGTCGGATGGAATCTCGCGGACTTCGCACTCTTCCTGGGGCCGCCGCTCGCGATCGCGACGCTGGCTTCCTGGCGGCACGCGTTCGCGATCGCCATGATCGCCGCACTGCTCATCCTGGATCTCTCCGGCACGATCCTCGGCGAGACCGGCCGCATCTGGATGTTTCTCATGCCGCTCGCGGTGCCTCGGCGTCGCCGCCGGCCCGGTCGTGCGCTCCGATCGCGCGCTCGTGATTCTCGCGGCGTCGCAGCTTCTGGTGCTGCTGGCCATGCGCGCGACGTTGAACGTTCCCGGTTGAGCGCCGCGGGGGAGGACCGAAGCCCGGATCAGCGCCGCAGAACGAACTTCTTGACGTAGGTGCCGTGCTCTGTGACGAGCCGAGCGAAATACACGCCGGCGGTGAGCCCGCGCCCGGTGAACTCGAAACGATGATTCCCGGAGCTCACTTGTCCGTGAACGAGCGTCGCCAGCCGGTGGCCTCTCACGTCGTACGTCGAGAGCTCGACGTCGCTCATGGAGTGGTTGATGTGAAAGTCGATGAAGACGAGCGACGCGCTGGCGTTCGTGACGTGCAGGCCTTCGCCCGCGACGGATCCGTGGGCTGAGGAACGAGAAGCGATCGCCATCGAAACGAAGATCATCGAGACGATGATCGATAACCGAGCGAGCATCATCCGACACATGAGAAGACTCCTCAGGGGAAAGTCGAAAGGATTGTGACGAGCTGAATCCCGCAAATCAAGTCGATCCTCCGATCCAACGTGCGCCCACACTCGCCGCCACCAGGAACGCCCCCAGCACCAGCGCCACGACCGGCGCCGCCGGCAGATCCAGGTGATATGCGGCGTGAAGCCCGACGAGGCTTCCCGCCCCGGCGAACACCCAGCCCCACGCAAGGCGAGCCGCGCCGCCCTCCGCGAGCAGCATCGCCGCGACCGCCGGCAGCACCAGGAACGCGAACACGAGCAGCACTCCGACCAGGCCTACGCTGCTGGTCACCACGACTGCGAACGACGCATAGAAGAGAAAGTCGAACAGGCCCGCGCCTCGGGACCTCCCGTCCTTCACTGATCGCCAGCGTGGTGGGATGCATGCGCGCATGGAGCAGCCCGATGACGCCGTAGAGCACCGCCGTCATCAGCACCTTCTGCGGCGCCACGGTGAGCACTTGCCCGACGAAGAGATGCTTCACCTCTTCCATGCCGTGCGGCGAACGCTCCAGAACGACGAACGTCGCCGCGGTCGCCATCGCGTAGAAGATCGCGATGATCGCTTCGTGCGAGATGCGCCGGCTTCGCACCACGGCGAAGAATGCGGCCGCCGCGAGCGCGAAGCTCAGGGACACCGCGTACTCGCCGAGCGTCTCGTGCTCCATGCCGAGCACGATCGCGCAGGCCGCCCCGAGCGCGGCCATCTGCGCCATCGCGAGATCCACGAAGAGAATGCCGCGCCGCACCACGTGGAATCCGAGATACGCGTGAATCCCCGCGAGCACGAGGCAGCACAGGAGCGCCCACCGCATGAAGGGGAACGACCACGGCTCCACGATCCACGTGATCACCTGGAGCTGCCCTCCGCCGCGCTCATCTGTGCGTTCCCGCGAAGGACGGCGGCCGTGCGATCGAACAGCGCGAAGTACGACTCCGGCGTCGGCGCGTCGCACGACGCGGGAAGCACCGCGATGCGCACCCCGGTCTCGCGCTTCAGGAATTCCAGCGGCTCCGCCGAATGGAAGAGATCGCGAACCACCACCGGCACCTTCTTCTCGCGGATCGTCGCGGCCAGTGCCGCGAGATGCTGCGCCGTCGGCGGGATCCCCGGCAGCGGCTCCACCCGATCCACGATCGTCATGTCGAAGCGCTTGGCGGCGTATTCCCAGGTTCGGTGGTACTCGATGAACTCGAGACCCGCAAGCTTCTCCTTCCACCCCGGCATTCGCTTCTCGATCTCGGCCGAGAAGGCTTCCGCGTTGGCGGCGTAGGTCTTCGCGTTCGACGGCATCGATCGATCCGAGCTTCGTCGCGAGCGCTTTCGCCACCAGCGCGGCGTTCTCGGGATCGAGCCAATAATGCGGATTGCCGGACGGGTGCACGTCGCCCATCGATGCGTCCACCTTTCCCGGTCGGGACCTCGATCGGTTGGATCGCGTCGGCGCACGTGAACACCACGAGCTTTGTGTTGCGCGATCCCTGGACGATGCCCGGACTCCAGAGATCGAGAGAAAGGCCGACGGCGAGATACACGTCGGCCTTCGCCGCCATGGTCATCATGCTCGGGCGCACCTCGAGCGAGTGCAGGTCGCGATCGGGGCGCGCCACGACGTCGATTGTCGCGGCCGGCCCCGTGACGGCGCGCGCGATCGCGCCGAAATCGTTCGTCGCCGCCAAGATGCGAAGCGGCTTCGCCGGGGCGCCGGTGCGCGAGAAGAAGCGTGGCCAGAAATGCAAGTGTCGTTCGCATGACGTTCCCTCCTAGTAGCGGTGGGCCTGATGCGGCCCGAGCGCGAAGATCGCCTGGAGAATGACTTCCGATTCGGAGTCGCCGACTTCGGGATCGGTGTTGCGGCCGAGCAATCGGAAGAGTGTCGTCTCTTCCATGAGCGCGAGACCCAGAAATGCGCCGTATCGGTTCGTGTGGATCTCGTCATCGAACCGCTCGGTCGTGGACTCCGCGAATCCGCCGAGATTCCAGCGCTTGTTCGCGCGGTAGTCGGCGCTCGCGAACCAGCCGTTGGGATCGACGGAGGGCGTCTCTTCGGTCGCATCGAGTGTGCCGAGCACCGCCTCGGCATTCAGTACAAGACTACTCGTCGGACCGGTGTCCCATCGAAATTTGAGATCGGGGCCGTACCAGGTCGATTTCGCTCCGGCCTCGGGGTCGAACTCTCCGGACATCACCGAGCCGCCCAGCGCGAACGACGTGTTCGCCGACGGTTCCGCGAACAGCTCGAGCCGCCCGGTCACGCCGATTTCCGGTTCCGGCTCCTCGGCCGGCGGCTCCCCTTCCACTCCCTCATCCTCGGGCCCGAGGAAGAGCGAACCGCGCACGGCGGCCGCCGCCGCCCGAATCGTGACTCCGCTCGTCGGTGCGATCCAGTCGAGCCGTGCGCCCACGTCCTTGATCCCTTCCTCTCCGAAGAACGTTTGGTGCATGAGCGGGCGATCGATGAACGGGATACGCGTGCGCATGAATCGGATTGAGCTGCCCGAAGTCGACGAGATACTTTCCTGCAGTCAGCCCGAATCCGCCGGGAAAGTATCGATCCAGAGAGAGCTTCGCCTCCTCGATGTCGATGCCTTCCTCTTCGTTGACTCCGAGGATGAACGTTCCGGACGCGTAGGGATTGAGAGCACCGGTCACGGCGATCTCCAGCTCTTCGAAGACGAGGTCCACGTCGTCTTCGGACTCGGACCACTCGGCGCGCGTGTCGCCGATGACCGAGATGTCGGGATTCACCGGGCCGGCATGAGCCAGCGAGGGAAGACCGAAGGACGCGAGCAGGCCGAACGATGCGAGGTCGAGCATGGAGGCGAAAGCGCAAAGGAGCACTCGATGCGCTCCCGAAGGCGCAGTGAAGGACACCCGAAATCGGGCGAACGAAACCGGCATTGTGTTCTCCTGAATCGTCGAGACGTGTTCGAAGCGCCGCCGGAAGACACCGGTGGCGCGGGATCACGAACGGGGACGAATCAGGCGAGAGGAGGAGCGCGCGAAGAGGGGAGAAGGAGATCAGGAGGGCGCGGCGATGCGGGCTCGAAGGATGCGGCGCTCGGCGACCACGATGCGATCGACGGCGATGAGCTCGGGAGCCGCCACGACTCCCGACGTGAAGTGGACGGCCGAGCAGATCCAGCAGCCGAGCGACTGGAGGTGCGCCGCGTCCGGGGCCGCAGTCGACTCGCCCGGGCACGAGTCCTCGGCGCCGGCACACGGAGTGTGAAGCGCCGCATGATGCAGCCCACCGAGTCCCAGCGGACCCAAGAGAACCAGAATCGTCGCGAGCAGCGCGATATGGCGGCGCATGATGGTGAAGCTAGGAACGCCGTGCCCGGTCGTCAAGCCGCCGGCGGCCGCCCATCGCACGCCACCGCTCAAAAGCGCGCGAAATCCAGCCAGTCCTTGGCCGAAACGGCGGCCGCCGCGACGCAGAAGAAGAGCGCGAGCGGCATCGAGATGGTCCAAAGGAGCGCGACCGCCAATCCACCCGAGAACAATGCCTCGAGCGTCCCCGGCAAGAGCATGCGCTCGGCCTTGTACTTTCGTCCGTCGACTTCGACCGCGGCAATGTAAGGGCGAGTAAAGAGCCCGCGCGAAAGGCCGTTCCCGAGGAGGAGCCGGGCATGTTTTCCCGTCTCCAGGTGCTTCCGGAGAGAGTCGGCCAGCACGATTTTTCGCAGGTGGTGATTCCCGATCTCCAGGATCGAGAGCACCGTTTTCCCGCCTCGGGCACGCCCGGGCCCCACTTCGCCCCCGACCACACCCAATTCGCCGTCGATCCGCTTCACAGGATTCCCCGTTCGGGCGGGCAGGGTTGCGCCGGTCGGTCGTGGTCGACTCCCGTCGGTCCCGTTCCCATTTGCTTCCGTCCCGTCCTCATTGCTAACGTTGGGGCGTCCGTCCCCTCAGAACATTGCCTGCCCCCTTGGCCGAGCCGGGTTTGACCGGACTGGGAGCCCAACCGCATTGCGTGAATCCATGCCCAAAACCGTCACCGGTTCTGTGCGAGACCGGGAGTCCCTGGACGCCCTTTTCGATGCGACCTATGCCGAGCTTCGCCGGCTGGCCTCGGCGGTCCGCCGCGGGGACCCCAGCCAGACCCTGAATCCGACCGCGCTCGTGCACGAGGTCTGGTTGAAGCTCGCGGCGACTCCGGAGATTGCGTCGACCTCGCGCCTCCATTTCAAGCGCATC
Organism: uncultured Gemmatimonadales bacterium; assembly: GCA_963725045.1. GTDB lineage: Bacteria > ARS69 > ARS69 > ARS69 > ARS69 > CAVRWY01. The sequence continues at coordinate 279,557 of CAVRWY010000010.1, read as the reverse complement.
GCCGCCCGTGCGATGCGACAGGTCCTCGTGGAATCGGCGCGCCGGCGCAAAGCCGCGAAGCGCGGAGGGAGCGACGCCGTCTTCGTGACGTTCGACGATCGCCTCCATGGGGGCGCGAATACCGCCGACGAGCTGCTGGGGCTGGATGCGGCCCTCGAAGAGCTGGCGCGCATCGAGCCGCGTCAGGCCGCGATCGTGGAGAGCCGTTTCTTCGCGGGGCTCGACGTCTCGGAAACCGCCGAGCTGGTGGGCGTGTCGGAATCGACGATCCTCCGCGATTGGCGCGCGGCGCGAGCCTGGCTCGCCGCCGAGCTGCGCCGGTCCTCGTGAGTCCTCGAGGATCTTTGGATCGCACGCGCTGGGAGCGCATTCAGGAGTTGTTTCACGCGGCGGTGGCCCTGCCCGCCGGCGAGCATCGAGACTTTCTCGCCGCGCAATGCTCCGACGATCCGACGCTCGTTCCCGAAGTGCTGGCCATGCTCGACGAAGATGTGCGCCAGGACTCGCTGCTGGATGCGCCGGTCGGGGACATCGCCCATCAGGTGGTGGAACGCGACGACGACGCATCGCTCTCGGAGAAGCGCTTCGGGCCGTATCGCATTCAGCGCATGCTCGGCGAAGGAGGCATGGGAGTCGTCTACCTCGCGGAGCGCGAGGACCTGCGGAGCCTGGCAGCGATCAAGGTGCTGCGCGATGCGTGGCTCTCTCCTTCGCGACGCGAGCGCTTCACCACCGAACAGCGCACGCTCGCGCAGCTCAATCATCCTTCGATCGGGCGGCTCTACGATGCGGATGTGCTTCCCGACGGCACCCCGTATTTCGTCATGGAGTATGTGGAGGGTGTGCCGCTCACGGAGTTCTGCAAGACGCGCGCGCGCACGATCCCGGGGCGGCTCGCGCTGTTCCGCACGGTGTGCGAAGCCGTGCAGTACACGCATCAACACGCGTTGATTCATCGCGATCTCAAACCGTCGAACATTCTGGTGAAGTCCGACGGCACCGTGAAGCTCTTGGACTTCGGCATCGCGAAACAGCTCGAGAACATGGACATGTCGGTGGATCAGACGCGCGCTGGGCTCCGGCTCATGACGCCGGCGTACGCGTCGCCGGAGCAGATCGCCGGAGGGCGGCTCGGCATTCACACCGACGTCTACTCGCTCGGCGTCATTCTGTACGAGCTTCTCACCGGGCGCTTGCCGTTCGATCTCGCGAACCGAACGCCCGCGGAGATCGAGTCGATCGTGGCGGACACGCAGCCGGAGAAGCCGTCGGTGACCTCCATGACCGTGAGCGCCGGCACTCCGGTGCATGCCGAAAGCCGCGCGTCGTGGGCCGATCTCGACGTCTTGTGCCTGACCGCGTTGCACAAGGATCCGGCGCGCCGCTATCCGACGGTGGAGGCGCTGATCCGTGACATCGACCACTATCTGCGCGGGGAGCCTCTGGAGGCGCGCCCCGACAGCGCCGGCTACCGCTTCGGAAAGTTCGTGCGCCGCAATTGGCGCGCGCTTTCCGCCGCCGGCGCTCGGGCTTCTCGTGGTGATCGGCGTCGTCGTGGTCTACACCCTGCGTTTGGTCGAGGCGCGCAACGAGGCGGTCGCGTCCGCGGACCGTGCGCAGCGCATTCAGGACTTCATGTCGAGCTTGTTCGAAGGCGGCGATCCCTCCGCCGGCCCGTCGGAGAGTCTGCGGGTGGTGACGTTGCTCGATCGAGGAGAGCAGGAAGCACGGGCGCTGGCCGAGGAGCCCGCGGTCCAAGCCGATCTCTATCAGACCTTGGGTGGCATTCATCATGCGCTCGGAAACTTCGAGAAGGCGGACTCCCTGATGAGCTCGTCGCTCGCGCAGCGACGAGCGCTGCCAGGAAACAACCAACGCGACATCGCCAGGAGCCTCATGACGCTCGGCGTGCTTCGAGCCGATCAGTCGGACTACGACGACGCGAAGCTGCTGGTCCGCGAGGCCTTGGATGCCAGCGAACGAGCCGAGCCCCGTGATGCGGAAACCGTCGCTCAGGCGACGACGGCTCTCGGGTACATTCTGGTCTCGAACGGCGAATACGACGAAGCGATTCGAGTCTTGGCCGAAGCCGTCCAGCTCCATGAAGCGGCGGGGGCGAGTCCCGGCGAAGTCGCCGAGGCCGCGACGCTGCTGGCGAACGCTCACTTCTACTCCGGTCACTACGCGCTCTCCGACTCATTGAATCGGGAGATTCTCGACACGGATCGCACGGCGTACGGCGAGCGCCATCCGCACGTCGCCTCGGACCTGATCAATCTCGGAGCCGTCCAATCGGAGTGGGGACACTACGCCGAAGCGGAGCAGTTCTATCGACAGGCCTTGGTCATCTTTCAGTCTTGGTACGGCAAGGAGCACTACGAGACGGCGTCCACGATGACGATGATCGGCCGCGCGCTCATTCCCCAGGGCAAGCTCGCGGAAGCGAGCACGTTGCTTCGGGACGCGTTGGTCATTCGAGAGCGCGTGTACGGGCCGGATCATCCCTCGGTCGCTTCCACGCTCAGCGAGTTGGGAAAGGTGGCCCAGCAAGAGGGACGGCTCGACGAGGCGGAAGCCTACTTTCGCCGCATGGCGGGAATCTACAAGGCCGCGTACGACGACAAGCACTACTTGATCGGCGTGGCCCTCTCCAATCTCGGCAGCGTGGTCCAAGAGCGGGGCGACGTCGAAGGCGCCGAGCGGCTCTTCCGAGAAGTGATTCGACGCTACGAAGAGACGCTCTCGCCGGAACATCTCTACATGGGAATCACTCGCATCAAGCTCGGGCGCGCTTTGCTGCGCCAGCGTCGCTACGCGGAGGCGGAGAAGGAGACGCGCGCGGGATACGAGATCCTGATCGCGCAGACCGATCCGTCGGTCACGTGGGTGAAGAGCGCACGGAACGACCTCGTCGAAGAGTACGTCGCGTTGAATCGTCCGGAAGATGCTGCGCGCTTTCGCGCCGAGCTCGCGGACACGACCGACAAGGAGTGAGCTCCGCGCGCGCGACTACTCGGCGCCCTTCGGAGAGAGTGCACGCCGCGCGCTCGCTGCATCTTTCCAGACCAGGATCGAGCCGCCGCCGAGCTCTTCGTCCGGAACGAGATCCCGGGTCCATTGCCACGTGTCGGTCCGGCTCCAGCTGAGCGTGGGCTCGATCATGGGACGCGTCTTCCATCGCACGACGTAGGGGCGTCCCATCGCGAACGAGGCGCTGATCGCGACCGGCCCTTCGACCGGCTCGTTCATTAGAGTTCGCCACTGGATGCCGTAGATCGAGGGATCGATCCGTCCGAAGTAGGCGAGCTGCACGACCTCGACCTGCTCGCGCTCCATCCATTCTCGGAGCTCCGGGAGCGATTGCCCCCAGTCCAAGTTCGAGTCCACCAGGACGAAGCGCTTGCCGCCGAAGAATCGCTCGAGCCCGTTGAACGAGGCGAGCGGGGCCGCGCTCGCGAGCACGCCGAGAACGAGCGCGGCGGCGACGAGGACCGCAGGGAGCCATCGAAGCGGCGCGAAGAGCGCGGCGATCGCAATGTGCAGCAGCGGCAGCACCGGAAGGAGATAGCGAATGCCGACGTTCTTCTGGGTGGCGAACCCGAACACGACGAACAACACCAGCGCCATCCCGAGCGGCAGCATGAATGCCGTCGTGCGCCGGCGCGCGATCACGATAGCAGCGAGCACCGCGAGCACGATCACCGGAAGAGGCGTCTTCATCGCGAATGCGACGGCGTAGTACGAGAGCCAGCCCCCTTCGCGCACCTTTCCGAAGAGATACGCGGGATATCCGGTCTCCGCGAGCTGGGCCTCGATGCCGGCGACGAACGGCGCCGGAAACGGCGTGGGGATTCCGTGAAATGCGCCGGGGAGGAGCGTCGCGTAGGCCGCGTACAGCGGCGCGAGCGCCGCGAGCGTGAATGCGGCGGCGCGCGCGAGGCGGGCACGAGGCGATCCCGGAGCGAGCGCGATCACCGCGAGCAGAAGCGGTGCGATGGCGAGCGCAGAGAACTTCGCGAGGCACGCGGTTCCTACGGCAGCCCCGGCGAGCGCCGCGCGCGCCGCCGACGGCGCGATCAACATCCTATGCGCCGCCCAGCCCGCTGCGACGATCGCCGCAGTCACGCCGATGTCCGGCGTCACCAGCCGCCCGTGTGCGATCAAGTTCGGGCAGCACGCGGTGAGCGTCGCCGCGGCGAGCGCGCCCCAGGGACCGGCGAGCGCGTACGGCCCACCCGAACACCACGAAGACGACCGCGAGCAGAAGCGCCAACGACGCCCACCGCGCGCGCACCAAAAGCGCATGATAGTCGTCCGGATGCGCGCGCTCGAAGCGGTACCCCAAGTCCCACGACGTGTCGATCCCGGCGAGATCGGCGCGCGATGCGCCCAGATCCGGAGGACCCGAGAGAAACGGAATTCCTTGAATCCAACGCGTGAGCGGGGGATTGCCGGGATCGACGTGCAGCGCTCCCGGCGTCCAGTAGGCGATCGCGAGCGGAAGATTTCCGAACTCGTCGACCGTACAGGAATCGCGGGGAAGCGTGCGCACCGCCAGGATCGCGGCGAGCGCCAAGGGGAACAACACGAGCGCCCGCATCGCGAACGCGCGCGCGCGCGGCGGGGGATCGCTCAGAGCTCGACGTCCTCGCCGAAATCGTCCTTCACCAGCTCGCCGTCGCGATCTTCACGGACGTAGCGCACCCGGCCGTCGAGAAGCTCCCCGATGCGGCGCTGCACCGCCTGGATCTGATTCTTCGGCGTCGACGTCCCGGCGCCGATGCCCAGCGTGCGAACGCCTTCGAGCCATTCCCGCTGCACGAGATCGACCGAATCGATGTGATGCGTCCGATCGGGCAGCACTTTGCGGGAGATTCGCGCGAGATTCGTCGTGTTCGACGAATTGTAACCGCCGACGATGATCATGGCGTCGACCCACTGCGCGAGCCGCTCCACCGCTTCCTGCTGATTCTTGACCGGTTTGCAGCGAGTATCCACGGCGCGAAGCTCGGGATACTTCGTCGCGCGGATCTCGTCGACGAGCATCTGGAATTTCTCGCGGGTGATCGTCGTCTGGCAGATGGCGGCCGTCTGTCCCAAGTCATCGGGGAGCCGCGCCACGTCTTCCTTGGAGTACACCACGTGGATGTCGCGCCCGTACGAGCGGCTGGCGATGATCTCCGCATGCTCGGGATTCCCCACCAGGATGACTTTGAACCCACGCTCCTCGAAGTGGCGGATCTTGCCGTAGACCCACTTGAGGAGAACGGGGCACGTCGCATCGTGGTAGCGGATCCCGCGCTGCGACAGCTCTTCCTTCAGCTCCTTCGGGTATCCGTGAGCGGTGATCACCACCTCGCTCACGCCTTCCTCCGCGAGGCGCCCCAGATCGGTGTAGCGATCCAGAATGGGAATGCCCAGCGCCGAAAGATTGTTCACAATGAGCGGGTTGTGGACGATGGGGCCGAGGATGGGTTTGCGCTCGCGCTCCGCCATCTCGATCGCGTCCTCGACCCCGAAGCAGGTCCCGGCGCTCTTCGCCAGGATCACTTCGAGGACGGGTGCGGAGGCGGAATCCGAGGGAGGAGAGAAGGCGGACGACATGGAATCCAGCATAAGTCCCGGGGAACGTCCGGGCAATGGGCGCGCGGGTCGCGGGCGCATCGTGGGGCTTCTGGCTCTCGCGCTGGGGTTCGCGGCGACGCGTCTCGCGTACCGCGGGGCCGGCGTCCGCTTTGACGCCACGCCCATCGATTATTTCGCGCAGCTCCTGGATCCTCCGCTCTTGGAGACGCGGCTCTTCGAGAGCTTGTGGTTCCTGCACGCGCAGCCGCCGCTTTTTAATCTTCTCACCGGAATCGCGCTGCAAGATCTCGCCGGGAAATCCGGGGGCGCCGCTGGCCGCGATTTACGCGATCGCCGGTTTTGCGACCGCGGCGATTCTCGCGTCGCTGCTGCATGCGCTCGGGCTCGGACGTGCGCTCGCGATCGTGCTGGCGCTCGCGTTCGCGTCGACGCCCGCGTTCCTCCTCTACGAGAACTGGTACTTCTATCCGCACCTGGAACAGCTCGCGATCGTTTCCGCGGCGGCAGCGTTCCAGCGTTCGAGGGGACGCGCAGGAGGTTGGCTCGCCGTCGCGTTCGCGGGACTCGCCGCGCTGGCCATGCTGCGCAGCCTCTTCCATCCGGCGTTTCTCGTGATCGCCGTGGGAGCGGCCGTCGGCTGCGTGCCGCGCACGGATCGAAAGCGTGCACTCGCGCTCGCCTCCGTTCCTCTCGCGGTCGTGCTGGCGTGGTCTCTCAAGAATGCGATCCTGTTCGGCTTCTTCGGCACGAGCTCGTGGGGCGGGAACAGCCTGCATCGCATGTTCACCGAATCCGTCCCCCGCGATCGCCTGGAAGCGTGGGTGACGGACGGAGTGCTCGGTCCTCTCTCTCTCGAGTGGGAGTTCTCTCCGCCCGCCGTCTATCGCGAGATCCTGGGCCCGACGGCGGGCCAAGACCGCGGTGTCCCGGCCCTCGACGAGATGGGGAAGACGCGCACCCGCGAGAATCCCGTGAACTACAACCACTGGATCTACCCGCCGGTGTCCCGCGTGTACGCGAAGAGCGCGATGGTCATGATGCGAAAGGATCCGCACGCGTATCTGGAATCCGTGCGATGGACGTCGCGCCGCTTCCTCGATCCCGTGACCGACGACGCCTTCCTGCGTCCGAACCGTCACCCGATTCGGCGCTGGGCGCGCCTCGAGGAGTCGATCGAGTCGTCCGTGCTCGTTCGGGTTGCCGCCGCCGTCGTGTTCCTCGGCGCGATCCTCGCGCTGGTGCGCGGCCGCGTCCGTTTCGAGGAGCGGCTCGTCGTGTTCTTTCTGGCGGGAGTGGTCGCTTGGATCGCGATCGCTGGAATCGCATTCGAGTACGGCGAGAACAATCGCTTTCGCTACTCGACGCTGGCGCCGCTCTTCGTGCTCTCCGTCGTCGCCGCGCGCGACGTTTGGCGCAGACTCTCTCGGGACTGGGTGCGCGCTCCGATCCTCGGCGAGTGAGCGAGCAGCGAGCGCGGCGAGCGTCGCGATCGCGCCGAGCACGGAGACGATCGCGGCGGCGCGGCGAATCGGGGTCAGCGCGAGGCGCACGTCCACACGGTGTGAGCCGGCGGGAAAGCGCGACGCGCATGCGCCCCGAGGGGCGCTCGATCTCGATCGCCGCGGGCGCGCCATCCACGCGCGCGACCCATCCCGGGAAATGCACGTCGGCGAGCGCGAGGACTGCAGAGTCGCCGACCTCCACGTCCACCGCGTAGTGCCCGGTCTTTCGCTCCGCGCGCACGATGCGCCCGTTTCCCGAGAGCTTCACGCCGTTCTCGTATCCACGAGGCGGCTCGACCGACTCCACCGTGATGGGCAGGTACTCGCCCTTCGTGGTCGTCTCGCGATGTCTCGCGATACTCCGAAGGATCGAGAGACCAAGGAGGAAGTGGGAAGTTCGGCTTCGGGCCCAGGATCGGGAACACGAACGCGAGAGCGCCCGCCGCGAAGAGCGCTGCCAGGATCCCGCGACCGCGCGCCGGCATCCGTGCGGCGGCATGCGCAAACCCCAGCCCTCCCAAGAGCGCGCCGCCGAGGGCGACGAGCGCCAGGAATCGCCAGGGGAACTGCACGTAGCGCAGGAGCCCGACGGCTTCGTAGACCGGGCGGCTCATTTCCATGGTGCGCGCCGCGCCGCCGAAAAAGAGGAACACGCCCAGGATCAGCGCCGTACGGCTCGCGCGCCAGAGTGCCCCGGCGAAGATCACGGCGAGAAGCACGCCGCCGATCGCGGGCCAGCCGATCTCGAACGACATCGGGAGCGTCTGGTCGGCACCGGCGCGCGACCCGCGCCCGGCGAGCTGCGCGAGCGTCACGAAGTGCTGGTCGTAGGCGTAGTCTCCCTCGGTCATCACGTCGATCTGCACGAATTGCTTTTCGTGAAGCGCGGGCGCCCAGAAGAACGCCGACAGCACGAGCGTGCCGATTCCCGCGGCCGCGCATGCTCCGGCAGTGCGCCGTTTCGCTGGAGACGTGAAGGTGGCGATCGCCGCGGTCACCGCGAGTGCAGCGCCCGTGAACAACCCCATCACGTTGTGCGCGAGAATCGGGAGTGCGCCGAGCGCCGCGGCGCACGCGACATCGCCCGCCGCCGCGGTGCGTCGCAATCGCAGCATTCCCCACAAGCTCCACGGCAAGAGACCCGTCGCCAGCGACTCCGCGAGATCACCGCGAAAGAAGATGTCGCGCACGAAGTACGGAGCCAGCACGAACAGCGCCGCACCCACGATTCCCGCGGCAGACGCCGTCTCCTTCGAAATCCGATCATCGTCGCGCAGTCCCTCGCGCACCAGGCGATCGGCGCCGAACGCGCCGGCGACGACGCCCGCGGCGCAGACCAATTTCAGAGATGTGGCGACATCGGCGCCGAGCGCATGCAGAACCCCGGCGAGAACGAAAAGGAGCGGCGCGTAGAACGAAAGAAAGGGATAGCCCTGGCCGTAGTTGAGATCGGGAAACCAGCGCGCGGAGAGGAATCCGTCTTGCCAGGCGCGTCCGACTTCCACGAGTCGGATGGGATAGGAGAGCCCTTCGTGGCTCTGGATCCAGCCGGGTCGAAGAAGAGGAATGAGAATCGGCAGAGCAATGGCGAGAAGGAGAAGCGGGCGTGTTCTCTCCCGCACGATCAGAGTGCCTCGATCTCCTCGATCGGGTCGCCCGTGCGGATTCGTCCGCCGGCCACCACTTCCGCGCGAAGGCCTCCGCGATGCACCAGGCCTTTGAGCACGCCGGGCTTCGTCAGCTTCTGCAGATGCCCGCACGGCTCGCACAGCCCGAGCCCGCGCAGCGTCGCTTCTCCCGCGCGAAACGTGCGCCCGACGAGGTGATTGAGCGCCACGCCGCGCGTGAGCAGGTTTCGCCGCGATTGGGCGCCGGAGATGTCGACGCCGTGGTCGCGCTTCATCGCCTCCAGCGCTTCGCTCTCTACCAGCGTGATCTCCTGATCGGCGGTTCCTTGCGGCGTGCCCTCTCCGTTGCGGTAGTAGCGATCTCCTTCCAGGCCGCGTCCGACGACGGCGCGCACGTCGGAAACGGGGCGCAGATCTCCTCCGCGCGTCTCCGCAAGATGGATTGCCACCACGCTTCCTCGCGTCACTCCCGCCCTCGTTTCATCGTCCCGGTCGTCTCCTCGATGGTGCGACTCGCGCCTTGCTCACGCCGCGACCCGCGAACAGGAAGGCGAGAGCTGCGAGCCCGATCGCCGAAGCGACCGCGCCGTCGCGCACGCTGGTCGGCTCGTACGTGAGCACGACCTCACAGGGCGCGTCCGGAACCGGAATCCCCATGAACAGGAAGTCCGCCCGCAGAACCGGCGCCTCGACTCCGTTCACCGTCGCGCGCCAGCCCGGCGCCCAACTCTCCAGCACCCGGAGCATTCCCGCGCGGCCCATTTGCCACGCGACCTGAATTTGCCCTCGCTCGTAGTGAACGGGCAAGGGCTCTCCGGGGGCAAATGGCGCGCGCGCCGCTTCGGCGGGAGGCCGAGTCTCCTCCGGGCACCTCCACCAACGTGACCGCCAGGGGGTCGTGCTCGGGGGCGAAGAGCCGGGAGAGGATCTGTTCGCCGTTGCCGGCCTCCATCGTCTCCCACCCGCTCAGGAGCGTCGCCCTGCCGAGGCGAGGCTCGTGGCGGGCCGTCGTGAGTCCGCGGCCGTCGCTGGAGAGCTTGGCGACTTCCGGCGGTGCCATCCCTTGCACGGTGAGGAGCATCGACGCGTCCCACAGATCGCAGACCCGTTCCTTCACTTCCCAAGGAACGCTCGGCGTTTCCAGCGCCTGGGTGAACGCCTCGTGACGGCGCGGGGAGAGCGGATCGCAGCCCTGCGCTTGGGCGACGTTCGCGGGGATGTTCGCGTTGCACAACATCGCGCGCTTGCCCCACTCGAACGCGACCGGATTCCTCAGCCCCGACAGAAAATTGCCGAGCTGATCGGTGGAGTGCGGCGTGAACACGCGCCGTCCGCCGAGCTCTTCGCGCAGCGCGGCGACCGTCTCCGGGACGTGATCGTAGAAACCGTGGGCCACGGGCATGTCGATCGTGCGCAGCGCGAGGAACAGATCGACCACGATGATCGCCACCCAGAAGCTCGCGACGATCTTCGTGCGCCGCACGAGAAAGAGCGCCGTCGTTCCCGCGAGGAGAAGGAACGCGGCGCGAACGAGAACGGTGTCGAGCCACTCGCCGTGCATCGCTTCGTAGGCGGCGACCTCCGCGGGAAGTCCACCGGAGGTCTGCACCGCGCGCAGCAGCGGTGCGAGCGGGCCTCGGCCGAGCAGTCCGATCGCGAGCGCGACTCCGCCGAGCGCGAGGAGAACCTTGGGCAGCGCCGTCGGCACCGATCCGCGGCGGAACGTCGCGTGCATTCCGGCGCCGGCCAGCGCCGCGAGATGCGCGGCGATGAGGAATCCCGCCGTCGAAGGCCAGCGCATCTTCGCGAACCCAGGGACGACCTCGAGCAGCATCCCGTAGAGCGGCGTGTATCGCCCGAGCGCCAGGAGAATTCCCACCACGAGCCCGATCGTGAGGAACAGGAAGAGCCGGAGGAACCCGTCGTCCGGATCCGGCGCCATCGTTCCGGGGCGCGGCAGCACGTCGCCGGCGGCAAGCGATGCTTGGCGCGCCTTTCGCTCGAGGCGCTGGCGCCGGCGTCCCTTCACGTCGAGGAGCTCGCGCAGCCGCGCCGACGCGCCGCCGAAAGCCCAAAACGCGAGCGGAAGTCCGAGCACACCCACGTAGAATGCGCCGTAGGCGAAATCGCCGAGACCTCTTCCCCAATATCGATCGATGCCCGGGAAGTCCCAGGAAGAACGGATCGACGAGCCCGACCAAACCGTGCGGAGGAAGCGAGCGCGACATCGCCACGTCCGGCGGATAGTCCGCGGCCCGCGTGGAGAGCGAGGTCATCTCCTGCGCCGGAAGGATCTGCGCCCCTCCGATGAGAAACGCGACCAGCACCGCGACGGGAAACGCCGCCAGCCGGTGCATTCTCGCCGCGAACGGAACTCCGGGCGCGTGCAGCGCACCGGGAATCAGGACCAGCGCGAGAATTCCGGCGGACACGAGCTGCAGGAATACGAGCTGCGGATATCCCGCGAAGATCGACAGCGCGATGGCCACCGCCGCCCATCCCACGCCGCGCCGGCTTCCGTGGCGCATCGCGTCCCACACTCCGCTCCAGAGAAGCGGAAGCCACACGGCGCTGCCGAGCTTCATTGGATATTCGAGATATCCGATCGTCCAGGTCCCGTACGCGAAGCCGATCCCGCCCAGGTACGATCCCGCGTGGCCGAGGCCGGTGCGGCGCAGGAATCGATGCATGAGCGCGCCGGCGAGCGTGAGGTGCAGCACCATTTCGATCGTGAGCGCCCGATCGAAGGGGAGGAACCAGGAGAGCCAATGGAGCGGATAGAAGAAGCCGCTCTGCAGATTGGCGAGGAGCGGCATTCCGCATCCGCTCAGATGGTTCCAGAGCGGAAGCCTGCCCGCATGGACCGCGTCTTTGATCGCGCTCTGCCAGGGGTGATGGAACGTCAGCACGTCGCGGAGCAGATAGGCTCCGCCGGTGAGAAGCGCGTCCCCCAGGAAGAGCGCGGAGACCGCGAAGAAGAAAACCCACGCGGTGAACGGGGCCTCGAGGATGGCCGCAACCGTGCGGCTCAGACGATTCGTGCGATTCACTTGTGGCTCCGAGGCCCGCGGTCGATGTGAACGAGATCGCGCAAAAGCGGGCCGATCGTCCAGTTATCGGCGGGTGGGGGCAAGAAAGAAAGCCGGGCCTCCCGAAGGAGGCCCGGCCCGCTGTCCTGGGGGGTCGAGGGACACGAAACCGGGCGAAGCCGGTCGGTCAATCCTCGCTCAGTAGGACTTCAACTCCGTGATTTGGGAGATTTTGTCGTTCTCGAACACGAAAGCGACGCGTTCGTTGTAGTAATACCAAGTCTGCATCGTTTCACAGTGCACCATGTCGTCTGGTCGGCCATAGATTCGTGCCACCGAGTGCTGCATCGAATCGAGCCCACACCGCTCTGCGATGTCCTTGGTGAAGTTGCGATCTTTGGTGATGTATACCATGAGGTTCGGCAAGGTGCTCTGCTTCCGGTATTCCCGGTCCTGGCCGTTCGGAACGGTCCCAAGAGCCATCCACTTGGTGTCGAGCCAACGGATGCTAACAACTGCTCGCTCACTGTGTCAAGGCGGGCGGGCTCGCCGCGGTCGGCCGTAACCGGGAGCCGGGGACGGCCGCACCCGCGTTCCGGCGAAGCCTTCGAACGCTCGAGGCACCGAGGGCTGCGTTGACACGCCCGTAGGACGCCGCTAGCGTCCACGACTTCCCGCGTCACCGCCCACTTTCAATGTGCACGCGGCCCCACTTCGTGCGAAGGACGAGCGAGAGAATCGTGAAGGTTCTGGTCACCGGAGGGGCCGGCTACATCGGCAGCGTCGTGGCCGAGCGTCTGGTGGCCGCGGGGCACGCCACCACCGTCCTGGACAATCTCGAGCGCGGACATCGGGATGCGGTCCCGCGCGACGCGGAGTTCGTGCCCGCGGATCTGCGCGATGCCGAGGGGTTGCGCGCCGCGCTCGCGAAGCGAAGCTTCGACGTCGTCGTGCACCTGGCCGCGTCCAGCTTGGTCGGTGAGTCGATGCAGGATCCCGGACGGTACTTCGCGAACAATCTCGGCGGCGGTGTGAATCTCCTCGAGGCCGCGGCGGCATGCGGCGTGCGGAGTTTCGTGTTCTCGTCGTCGGCGGCGACGTACGGCGATCCGGCCAGCGTTCCCATTTCCGAGGACGCGCCGACGGTTCCCACGAATCCGTACGGGGAATCGAAGCTCCAGTTCGAGAGAATCCTCGTCTGGTATTCGCGCGTGAAGGGGATTCGCTCCATCTCCCTGCGGTATTTCAATGCCGCGGGCGCCACCGAAGAACGCGGCGAGGATCACGAGCCGGAGACGCATCTCGTTCCGCTCGTGCTGCGCGCCGCGGAGCGCGGCACCACCGTCGACATCTATGGCGACGACTACCCCACGCCCGACGGAACGTGCGTGCGCGACTACATTCACATCGTGGATCTCGCCGATGCGCATCTGGATGCGATGGCCGCGCTGGAGCGCGGAGTCGAAGGTGCGTTCAATCTCGGCAACGGCGCCGGGTTCTCGGTGCGCGAGGTGGTGCGCGCCGCGGAGGAAGTGACCGGACGCAAGATCGCGACGCGTGTGGCGCCGCGGCGCGCCGGCGATCCCCCCGCGCTGGTCGCGAGCTCCGCGAAGGCGCGTGCGATGCTGGGTTGGAATCCCACGCGCGGCAAGCTCTCCGACATCATCGCGAGCGCGTGGTCGTGGCATCGTGCGCATCCCCAGGGTTATGCGCGGGCGCGGCATTGACACCCGTAGGGGCCTCGCCTACCCTCCGGGGTCCTCGATCGCGGAAACGTTCGGAGCTCGAGGACGTGCCGGTAGCTCAGTCGGTAGAGCACAGGACTGAAAATCCTGGTGTCCCCAGTTCGATTCTGGGCCGGCACACCATTTTCGCGGTCGGATTTCCGGACGATTTCGCTGGCGTTCGGGCTGGTGTAGCTCAGTTGGTAGAGCAACGCACTCGTAATGCGTAGGTCACCGGTTCGACTCCGGTCACCAGCTCCAGCCTCCCCGTGAGTACCAACGTGGAAGGTCTCCTCTTCTCGGTCTCGGGCGCACGCGGCATCGTCGGCCGCGGCCTGGACCCCATCGTGTTCACCCGGCTCGCCGCTCATTTCGGAGCGTGGTGCGGTCCGGGAGTCGTCGCCGTGGGACGGGATTCGCGCGTCTCCGGGGAAATGGCGATGGCTGCGGTGACCTCCGGGCTCCTGGGAGTCGGCTGCGACGTGGTCGATCTCGGGATCGTGCCCACGCCCACAGTCGAGGTCGCGGTCCGAAAGCTCGGCGCCAGGGGCGGCATCCAGATTTCCGCCTCGCACAACCCCGCCGAATGGAACGCGCTCAAGCTTCTCTCCTCCCGCGGCATCTTTCTGACCGCCGCCGAAGGGGCCGTCCTCAAGAAGCGGATCGACGCGGGAGAGCCTTCTTTCCGTCCCTGGAACGAGCTCGGGCGGCGCAGCGAGCGGCCCGATTTCACCGCGATTCACATGGAAGAGATCCTGGCGAGCCCTCTCGTCCACCGCGATCGCATTCGGGCCCGCGGCTTCGTTGCGGTGGTGGACTGCGTCGCCGGGTCCGGAGGAGCGGCGGCGCGGCTCCTTCTCGATCGCCTGGGGGTGACCTCGTACGGGCTCCATGCCGAGCCCACCGGCCGATTCCCCCGCAATCCGGAGCCCCTGGTCGAGAACTTGGGCGAGCTCTCCGCCGCCGTGGCGACGCACGGGGCCGATGTCGGGTTCGCGCTGGACCCGGACGCGGACCGGGTGGCCGTGGTCGACGAGACCGGCCGGCCCATCGGGGAAGAAGTCACGCTCGCCGTGGTGATAGACTCCCTCCTCCCTGAGCTCCGCTCCGACGTGGTCGTGAACGTCTCCACGACGATGGCGATCGAAGACGTCGCCGCGCGGCACGGCTCACGCGTGCATCGCACGCCGGTGGGCGAAGTGAACGTGACCGAGAAGATGCTCGAGATCGGCGCGCGAATCGGCGGAGAGGGGAACGGCGGGATCATCGTCCCGGAGATCAATCCGGGTCGGGACGGGCTGCTCGGGATCGCGCTTTGGCTGTCGGCCATGGCGCGGTCCGGGGAAACGGTTTCCTCGCTCGCCGGCCGGATTCCGCCGACAGTGATGCGTAAGGCCAAGATCGAGACGAAAGACGTGGACCTGGACGCGGCCCTGGCCGAGCTTCGAAAAGGTTTCAGTGGGGCGCGGGCGGAGACGATCGACGGGCTGAAGCTGGTCTTCGACGACGGATGGGTGCATCTTCGTCGATCGAACACGGAGCCCATCCTTCGCCTTCTCGCCGAGGCGAGGAGCGCCGAGCGAGCGGATGAGCTCGTGCGGCGCACTCGGGAGATTGTTCTCGGCGTTCGAACGGGTTAGATCGGAGGCAACGCTGTCATGTGCGGAATCGTCGGCTACATCGGATCGGCCCCCATCCTTCCCATTTTGATGGAGGGGCTCAAGCGGCTCGAATATCGCGGCTACGACTCCGCCGGAATCAGTCTCGTCAATGACGGGAAGCTCTACACCCACAAGACCGCCGGCAAGATCGCGAACCTCGAGAAGCTCATCGCCTCGAACGGCAAGATCGAGGGGCAGATCGGCATCGGGCACACGCGTTGGGCCACCCACGGCGCTCCCAACGAGACCAACGCGCATCCGCACAACGATGCGTCCGGACGCATCGCGCTGGTCCACAACGGCATCATCGAGAACTACCAGGTGCTCAAGCGCCAGCTCCAGGAAGCGGGCGTCGTGTTCCAGTCGGACACCGACACCGAAGTCCTGGCCCAGCTCATCGGCCACTTCTACGAAGGGGATCTCGAGGTCGCGGTGCGTCTCGCGCTCAAGAAAGTGGAGGGGACCTACGGGATCGCCGTGATCTCCACGCTCGAGCCGGACAAGATCGTGGTCGCGCGCAACGGCAGCCCGCTCGTGCTCGGCATCGGCGACAACGAGAATTTCGTCGCCTCCGACGTCGCCGCGATTCTGCACCACACGCGCCAGGTCATCTACCTGGACGACCACGAGATGGCGGTCGTGCAGCGCGATCGCTTCCACACCACGAGCCTGGAAAACGTCTCGGTGACGAAGCAGATCGAAGAGATCGAGTGGGAGCTGTCCGCGATCGAAAAGGGCGGATACGACCACTTCATGTTGAAGGAGATCCACGAGCAGCCCGAGACCGTGATGAACGCGATGCGCGGGCGCTTCGAGGAAGACACGATGTCCGCCCACTTGGGCGGGCTCAACATGACCGACGACGAAAATCGCGCGATCCAGCGCATCATCATCACGGCGTGCGGGACGTCGTTCCACGCCGGCGTGATCGGCGAGTACATGATCGAAGAGGTGGCGCGCATTCCCGTGGAAGTGGAGTACGCGTCGGAGTTCCGCTACCGGAATCCGATCCTGACCCCGAACACGCTGTGCATCGTGATCAGCCAGTCGGGCGAGACGCTGGACACGCTCTGGGCGATGCGCGAAGCGAAGATGAAGGGCGCGCGCGCGCTCGGCATCTGCAACGTGGTCGGCTCGACGATCGCGCGCGAGTCGGACGGCGGCGTCTACACGCACGCCGGACCGGAGATCGGCGTCGCGTCCACCAAGGCCTTCACCGCGCAGCTCACGGTGCTGGCGCTCATGACGTTGAAATTCGGGCGCGTCCGCCAGATGGACCGCGGGCAAGGGCGCGAGTTCATCCAGGAGATGAAGCTCCTTCCCGATCGCATCCGCCGCATCCTGGACAAGGAAGACGAGATCCGCCGTCTCGCGGAGAAGTTCGCCGACAACAAGAACTTCCTGTACCTGGGCCGCGGGTACAACTATCCGGTGGCGCTCGAAGGCGCGCTTGAAGCTGAAGGAGATCAGTTACATTCACGCCGAGGGTTATCCCGCGGCGGAGATGAAGCACGGTCCCATCGCGCTCATCGACAAGAACATGCCCGTGGTGTTCATCGCCACGCGGGATCGCGCCTACGAGAAGGTGCTCGGCAACATCGAAGAAGTGAAGGCGCGCTCCGGCCGGGTGATCGCGATCGCGACCGAGGGCGACGAGAGCATCGCGTCGCGGGTGGATCACGTGATCCACATTCCGCAGACGATCCCGTGTCTCACCCCGATTCTCTCGGTGATTCCGCTCCAGCTGCTCGCGTATCACATCGCCGTGCTGCGCGGCTGCGACGTGGATCAGCCGCGGAATCTGGCCAAGAGCGTCACCGTGGAGTAAGCTCCCGGCTCGCTTTTTCTCCCTCCGGGGGACTCCCGATGCCGCGCGACGCCGTCTCCACGCCGAACGCCCCTGCCGCCGTCGGCCCGTACAGCCAAGCCGTTCGGGCGCAAGGCTTTCTGTTCACGGCGGGGCAGGTCGCCCTCGATCCTCGCACGATGAAGGTGGTGGGCGGATCGGTCGGGGAGCAAACCCAGCGCGTCCTCGAGAACCTCAAGGCGATCCTCGAAGCCGGCGGCTCGTCTCTGGATCAAGTCGTGAAGACCACCGTGTATCTGCGCGACATGAAGGATTTCTCCGCGATGAACGAGGTCTATGCGACGTTCTTCGCGGGAGTCCCGCCGGCCCGTTCCACCGTGGCCGTCGCCGGCCTTCCGCTGGATGTTTCGGTGGAGATCGATGCCGTCGCCTCGCTCGGGGATGGGTAGGTTCTGGTGAACCTCGAGGACTTCAAATCCTTCCGTCGGGTGCTAAAACCATCCGAGGTGGGTTCGATTCCCACACATTCCCGCCAACATTTTATGACATCACACGTTTGCACGGGCGCGATCGCTCTGATCACGCTCGCCGCTTCGGTGTCGATGTGCCCGGCGGCGTTCGCGGAGGAAGTGCAGATCGTGCCGTCGCCGGCGAACCGCGCCGCACGCAGCGTTGCGTTTCCCGCGTGGGGACAGCTCACGAACGGAAGGACCGCGAAGACGGCGGCGCTCTTTGCGCTGGAGACGTACCTGGTGACGGGGCTCATCGCCGAGTCGCGGCGCGGAGGGGCGGATCAGAAATCGGCGGACGCGGCGACGGACGAGACGACCGTGGACTACTACGAAGGGCAGGCCGATGCGCACTACGATCGCCGGCGCAATTTGCTGTTTTGGACGATCCTCACCGTGTTCTACGGCGTGATCGACGCGTACGTGGATGCGTACCTCGTCGATTTCGACGAAGAGCTGGAGGATCGTCGTGAGCTGTTCGGTATGGTCGACCCCGTGGAGAGCACGGTCGGAGTCGGCTTTCGTTTCTGACCCCTCGTAAGGAGCACTGTGAAGAAGCGTCCTCCCGCGAAATCCTCCGGACACGGCGAGAGTCTCAAGACTCTGCTCGTCGCCATCGGAATCGCCCTGTTCATCCGCACCTTCCTGGTGCAGGCGTTCCGCATCCCCTCCGGATCCATGGAAGACACGCTGCTCATCGGGGACTTCCTCCTGGTGGACAAGATCACCTACGGAGCCAAGGTTCCGGGGACCATCTGGAGGCTGCCGGGGCTGCGCGATCCGCGTCGCGGGGACATTCTGGTGTTCAAGGATCCGCGCACCAACCGCGATTACATCAAGCGCTGCATTGCGACCGGGGGTGAGACGATCCAGCTCGTGGACAACGTGGTGTCGATCGACGGCAAGGTGCTGGACGAGCCGTACAAGGCGATCAAGCCCGTCCCCGGACCGGTGCGCGACGACTTCGGCCCCAAGGTCGTGCGCGAAAAGTCGCTGTTCATGATGGGCGACAATCGCAACAACAGCCAGGACAGCCGTTATTGGAACGAGCTCGACGAGAATCGCGTCGTGGGGCGGGCATTCGTGCTGTACTGGTCGTCGGATCCGGACCGCTCGCCCGGGTGGGTGCGCTCGATGAGCGAGTCGCCGATCAAGGGATTCCTCTCGCTCTTCCTCGGTCGTCCGCGTATCTCGCGAGTGGGAACTTGGCTCGCCAAGGACTATCAGCCGGTCTACGAGAAGGGATTCGCCGCGAGCACTCCATGAGCCGTCTTGCCCACATTCGAAACTTCTGCATCATCGCGCACATCGATCACGGCAAGTCCACGCTCGCCGATCGCCTGCTCTCGCTCACCGGGACGCTCACTGCGCAGGAAGCGCAAGGGCAGGTCCTGGACAACATGGATCTGGAGAAAGAGCGCGGCATCACCATCAAGGCGCACGCCATCCGCATGGAGCATCGTGTGGACGGCGTGCCTTACGTGCTGAACCTCATCGACACTCCGGGCCACGTGGACTTCTCCTACGAAGTGTCGCGCTCGCTGGCCGCGTGCGAGGGGGCGCTCCTGATCGTGGATGCCAGCCAGGGTGTGGAAGCGCAGACCATCTCCAATCTGCATCTCGCGCTCGAAGGTGATCTCACGATCATTCCGGTGCTGAACAAGATCGATCTGCCGGGAGCGGATCCGGACCGCGTGGCCGGTCAGATCCTGGATCTTCTGGGCGGTTCGTCTTCGGACATCGTGCGCATCAGCGCGAAGTCGGGAATCGGCGTGGATCAGCTCATTCCCGAGATGATCCGCCGCATTCCGCCTCCCCAAGGGGATCCCGATTCGCCGCTGCAAGCGCTCATCTTCGATTCCGCGTTCGACCAGTACCGGGGCGCCATCGCTTACGTGCGCGTGAAGCAAGGACGCATGCGCAAGGGGATGACGATCCGGCTCTTCTCCAACGGACGCGATTACCTGGTCGACGAAGTCGGCATCCTGCGCCTCAAGATGATTCCCAAGGACGAGCTCTCCTCCGGCGAAGTGGGCTACGTCATCGCCGGCGTGAAGAACATCCAGGACACCAAGGTCGGCGACACGATCACCGACGCCGCCCGTCCCGCCGCGGAGCCCCTTCCCGGCTACGTGGAAGCGAAGTCGATGGTGTTCTCGGGGTTCTTTCCCATCGAGAGCGAGGAGTACGAGAAGCTCCGCGACGCGCTCGACAAGTTGAAATTGAACGACGCCTCCCTGCATTACGAGCCGGAGACGTCCACGGCGCTTGGCTTCGGATTCCGCTGCGGATTTCTGGGACTCCTGCACCGGGAGATCGTGCAGGAGCGTCTGGAGCGGGAGTTCGATCTCACGCTCATCGCCACCGTGCCGACGGTGCCCTACCGCGTGTACACGCTGGACGGCCAGACGATCGTGATCGAGAGCCCCACGATGATGCCCGATCCCGCCGAGATCGAGAAAATCGAAGAGCCGATGATCCGCGCCGAGATCGTGCTGCCCACGGAGTACATCGGCAACATCATGAAGCTCTCGCAGGAACGGCGCGGCGAGCAGATCAAGATGGAGTACCTGGATCCCACCCGCGTGGTGCTGGAGTTTCGCTTCCCGCTCGGCGAGATCATCTACGACTTCTACGACAAGCTGAAGTCGGTGACCAAGGGGTACGCGAGCTTCGACTACGAGCTGGACGGGTACGCGCCATCGGAGATGGTGAAGCTCGACATTCTCCTGAATGGGGATCGCGTCGACGCGCTGTCGATCATCATTCACAAGAACGGCGCCTACGACTGGGGCAAGCACCTCGCCGAGAAGCTCAAGGAAGTGATTCCACGCCAGCAGTTCCAGATCGCGATCCAGGCGGCGATCGGCGCGCGCGTGATCGCGCGGGAGACGATCTCCGCGCTGCGCAAGAATGTCACCGCGAAATGCTACGGCGGCGACATCACCCGGAAGCGCAAGCTGCTGGAGCGCCAGAAGGAAGGCAAGAAGCGCATGAAGCAGGTGGGAACCGTGCGCGTGCCGCAGGAAGCGTTCCTCTCGGTGCTGAAAATCGAGCGGTGAGGGAAGCAGTGTTCCCCGCCGCTCGACTCGTCTAGAATCCAGCTCGCCTCGGTCGAA
Organism: uncultured Gemmatimonadales bacterium; assembly: GCA_963725045.1. Taxonomy (GTDB): domain Bacteria; phylum ARS69; class ARS69; order ARS69; family ARS69; genus CAVRWY01. The sequence goes on along the minus strand of CAVRWY010000010.1, from coordinate 258,992 downwards.
TCCCCGCGCTCGCTGAGGATGCGATGTCCGGTTCGGGCTCCGATGACGTCGGCTCGGTTCGTGAAGTCGGGCGCTTCTTGGTGCGCGCGCCTCTCGGGGCGGGTGGGTTCGGACAAGTCTTTCGCGCCTACGATCCCCTGCTGGATCGCGACGTCGCCATCAAGCGGATCCGTTCCGCGCATGCCGAAGAGCCCCGCCACGGTGCGCTTCGCGAGGCGCGCGCTCTCTCGAGCTTGCGCCACCCCAACATTGCGCTCGTTCACGACGTTCTCGACATCGGTGATGAGCATTGGATCGTCGAAGAGCTCGTCGAAGGCGTGACGCTGCGCGAGCGAGTTCGCGCGGGAATCGACCGGACGGACTTCCATGCGCTCGCCGACGATTGCGCCGCGGCGCTGGAGTGTCTCGCCGAGCACGGCCTCGTGCACGGCGACGTGAAACCCGAGAACGTCATCGTCACGAAGAAAGGGCGCGCGAAGCTCGTCGACTTCGGCATGGTTCGCCGATTCGACGAAGCGACGACGAGCACGAAGTCGGGCGACAGCACCGATGTCACCGAGGAAGTCCACAGTCCGATCGGCGGAACCCCGGGATACATGGCTCCGGAAGTGATCGACGGACACTGGCCGACTCCGCGATCGGATCTCTTCTCGCTGGGCGTCGTGTACTACGAAATGCTCACGCGGCAGAACCCGTTTCGCCGGACGACGCTGCAGGCCACGCTCAAAAGCGTTCGCCAGGAAGATGCGCCCGATCTCCGCCGCGTGCGGCCGCGAATCTCGCCTCGTCTCGTCCGGCTGGTGCACGACCTGCTTCGGAAGGACCCCAACGAGCGCCCCGCTTCGGCGACCGTCGTTCGAGAGCGCCTGAGAGCCGCCGCCAGGCCGCGCGCGCGTCTCATTCCCGGCTCGGCGGCGGCGTTGATCACCGCATCCGTGCTCGCCATCCCCTCGTTCATTCCGCACAAGGTGGAGCGGTACCTGGTGGTGGAGCCGTTCGCGGATCTCTCCGAGGGCGGTCGGTCCCGTTCCCTCGCGCTTGGATTCACCGAGGCGGTTCGCGTCGAGATCGCCGGCTCGGGAGGTCTCTATGTCGTCGAGAAGAGCGGCGATCCGGGAACGGGGCTCGCACTGGAGGGGACGCTCCAGCGTGCCGGCGATGACCTTCGCGTCACGTACTCGCTCGTGGATCGACGCCGCGGCCGCGTGCTCGAAGGAGATGCGCTGGAGGGCTCGGCGAATCGGCTGTTCGAGATGCAAGGGGAAGTCGCGCGACGAGTCGGAGCGATGCTCGCGAAGAACTACGGCGTCGAGGTGCGTGAGCCGGCGACTCAATTCACGTCGAAAAATGCGACGGCCTACGAGGCGTATCTGAGCGCGCGCGGCAAGCTTGCGTCTCGTCAGGACGTCGGCGAGATCGACGATGCAATTCGTCACTTCGAGCAGGCGCTCGCGTTGGACGAGGACTTCGAGCCGGCACGAGCGGGTCTCGCGGAAGCGTTGTGGGTTCGGTGGGAGATGACCAAAGATCCGGCCACCGTCCAACGGGCCGAGGAAGTGGCGCTTGAATCGGTTCGACGAGCTCCGAAGCTTTCGGACGCGCACGCCTCCCTGGGCGCGATCTACCTCGGGAGCGGACGCGCTGAAGCCGCCGAGCGCGAGTTCGAGCAAGCGGTCGACCTCACCCCGACTTCCGTTCTCGCGTATCGAGGACTCGCCCGCGCGCGGGCCGCTCTCGACAATCTCGCCGGCGCCGACGAGGCGTATCGTGCGGCGCTGGCGGCACGACCCGACGATTGGCTCATTCTCTCGTCGTACGGTCAGCACCTCGCGAAGACCGGGCGGCTTCGCGAGTCGCTTCTGGTCTTCGACCGCGTGACGCGATTGTATCCGCAGAATGCCGCGGGGCATTCCAGCCGCGGAGGCGTGCTCTATCTCGCCGGACGGCGCACGGAAGCGATCGAAGCGTATCGTCGCTCGATCGAGATTCGGCCGACGTATGCGGCCTATTCGAATCTGGGAGTCGCACTGCTCGAGGACGGTCGCTACGAAGAGTCCGCGCAGGCGATCCGCAGTGCGCTGGAATTGAGCCCCCGCGATTTTCGGCTGTGGGGGAACTTGACCGCGGCGCTGGGTCAGATTCCCGGAAAGGCCCAGGAGAAGATGGAGGCCTGTCTCCAGGCGATGTCGTTCGGAGAAGAGACTCTGGCGGTGAATCCCAATAACGCCGGGCTTCTGGCCAAGCTCGCTCAGCTGGAGTCGCAATGCGGTGACCCGGAGAGGGCGATTCGCTATGCTGATCGGGCTCTCGCCGAGACCGGCCACGATGTGCAGGTCCTGCTGGACGTCGCCGTGGCGCTTGCAACCGTCGGTGAGCCCGAGCGCGCATGCACGACGTTGCAGCTGGCACTGGATCAGGGTCTCGACCCGGACATGGTGAGGCGGGACCCGAGCATCGAGAACCTCAAGGCGATCGACTGCGCGAAGAAGATGATCACCCCTGCCGTCGGACCGAGCGGGCCCGAAGGAGAACAGAAATGATTCCGCGTGCATTGATTTTCGGTCTTGTTGCAATCGCGATGTGGGGAAACGTGGCGTGGGCGGGCACGACGGAGCCCATCGAGACGAAAGTATGGATCGGTGTCGTCGCCGCGGACAGCTGTGCCGTCGGCTCTCCGAATGCCCAATCCTATCCTGTGAGATACAGCTCGGCGTCCGATGCCGAGTTCGTGAAGTTCCAGTCGGTGGTGTATTCCGGCGGAGATCCTTGGATGCCCGAGATACTCATTCGCTTCGGAGCGATCACCACCGATTCGGGAAATCCTCCGGGCTCCGTCGAGGAGGTTTTGGACCTGGGCGAGCTCACCCTCACGGAAATTGGGAAGGATCGCGGGTACAGATTGGGACCCGGGGTCGAGATGAAGGCGAAGGTTCGTCCGTCGACGATGAGACGAAAACTCTGGGTTCCCTTCGAGGTGGTCATCGTGCCCCGCTGTTGCCCGACCAGTGGGGCGAAGTACAACGTCACCGGCACCGTCATCATCGGGCCGGATGAAAGGCCGGGTCGCTGACGATCGGTTGCCGCATGCATAGAATCACATCGTGACCCGAACACCCATACCGATCGGCCTGTACGTTCACTTTCCTTTTTGCGCGGCACGCTGCCCGTACTGCGCGTTCTACTTCGTGGTGGGGCGCAAGGCGGAGCGCCCCGCCTACGTGGACGCGGTGATTCGCGAAATCGAGCGCATGAGCCGCGATCCGCGCTTTTCGGGACGCACGGTGGGGAGCCTGTACTTCGGTGGGGGAACGCCGAGCCTCATGGAGGCTTCCGATGTGGCGCGGGTGATCGCGGCGGCGCGCGCTTCGTTTCCGGTGGCGGCGGATGCGGAGATCAGCGTGGAGTCGAATCCCGACGGCTTCGACCGCCGCCGCATGGACGCGCTACGCGAGACGGGCGTGCGCCGGCTCACCCTGGGATGGCAATCGCTGGATGATGCCCGCCTCGTCGTGCTCGGGCGCACGAATCGCCGCGCGGACAATCTCGCCGCGTTTCGCGAGGCGCGGGCCGCGGGATTCGAGAGCGTCGCGGTCGATCTCATCTTCGGGACACCGGATCACTCGTTGGAAGCGTGGACGCGCGAGTTGGAGGAGACCGCGGCGGAGTCGCCGGATCACGTGAGCGCGTACGAGCTGACCATGGAAGAAGGGACACGGCTCGATGCGCTGCGCCGTGCGGGCCGCCTCGCGCTTCCCGACGAGGACGTGCGCGCCGCGATGTTCGAGCGCACCGAGGACGTGCTGGGGCGCGCCGGAATCCTGCGCTACGAGATTTCCAACTTCGCCAAGCTGGGGCACGAATGCCGCCACAATCGAAGCGGCTGGCGGAGCGGCGATCTCCTCGGAGTGGGCGCATCCGCGGCGTCGCACGTGGAGAACGTCCGCTGGACGAATGTCGCGGACGTGGACGAATACGTTCGCCGGATGGAGGCGGGAACGACGGCGGAGACCCCGGAGAGCCGGGAGATGCTCGACGAGACCACTTGGGCTGCGGAAGATCTCTATCTGGGGTTGCGATTGGTCGACGGCATCGATGCCGCCGCTCGCTTGTCCCGCGTTCCTGAGCCGGGGAAGATGCGGCTCGAGCGCGCGCTCGATCACGCTCTGAAAACGGGGCTTCTGGTGCGCGAGGATTCTCGGGTGCGGCTCACGCGACGCGGGTTTCTGCTCGCGGATGCGGTGTTCGACGAGCTGCTCACGACGAGCGGTTGACGAACGCCTCCAGCTCCGTGGCGAGCCGCTGCATCTCACGATCGAGCGAATCGATCGCCGCGGCGACATCGTCGAGGCCCGGTTCGCGACCGCAGCGCTCCAGTCGAGCCGCGGCTTCGCTCGAGGCTCTGGCCCCCACGCTGGCGAGCGCGCCCTTCAATTGATGCGCCGACTTCCGCAGCTGATCCGCGTCGCCGTTCGCCGCCGCCGCTTTCACATTCTCCAGAATCGTGGGCGCGGAGCTGCGCAGCACGCCGACGATCTCCACCGCCAGATCCCGATCGCCGCCGAGATTCCCGAGCAAGGACTGAGAGTCGAATACGTCCATGAGGAAAAGTCGGCCGGGGTCGGAGTGGGCTTGAGGAGCTCGTGCGGGTCGGCCGGCCCTCGCCGCCCCGGCTTAGAGGGTGCCTTCCCCGGCCCACGCCCTTGACGAGCCCGCGCCAGGTTCCTATCCTGGCCATTGGCACTCGCAGCCTCCTGAGTGCCAATCCCGCCCAAAGCCGGAGCCTGCCTTTGCCTACGAACGGTTCCAACGGCCGATCCGACGCCCTCGCGTCCCGGTCCAGCTTCCATCCGCCGGTGAGCGGGAGGGAGCGGATCGTGCTCGCGACCCTTGTTCGGGGATACATCTCCTCGGCGCACCCGGTCGGGTCGCGTTGGGTCGCCCGTCACTCCGGGCTCGGTCTCTCTTCCGCATCGATCCGCAACTGCATGATGGATCTGGAAGAGAGGGGCTTCCTCACGCATCACCACACCTCGGGGGGGCGGGTCCCCACGAATGTCGGGTACCGATTCTTCGTCGATCAGCTCATGGGGCGCGCCGTGCTCGGACGCCCGGTCGAGACGACGATCGACGAGGCGCTGGCCCCGCGCAGCTTCGGGAGCCTCGAAGCGCTTCTGGACCAGGCGTGCACGGTTCTGGGGCAGCTCTCCGATCAATTGTCCGTTGTGCTCTCGCCGCGCTATGACCGCGGCGTCGTGGAGCGCATCGACTTGAATCCGGTCGAAGAGCGGCGCCTCTTGGTCGCGTTTCGAATGTCGTCCGGACTGGAGCGCACGGTCGTGGTTGCCGTCGATGAGCCGATCGGATCCGAGGACTTGCGCCAGACGCTGCAGGCGATGAATGCGTTCGCCCGCGGCAAGACGCTCGCCGAAATTCTCGAGACGCGCCGGCAGGAAGAGATGCGGGTCCGGCTTCGCGGGCTTCGTCTTCCCGACGCGGTGTACGCCGGCGCGGGAGAGCTGCGCGGCGGCGAATCCAAAGACCACTTCCATCTTTGGGGGGCTTCGAACATGCTCGCGCAACCCGAGTTCGGGAATCGCGAGCTGCTCCGCCGCATTCTTCGGGCGCTCGAAGAGCGAGAAGTGCTCTCCGGTCTGCTCGTGCCCGTGCGGCACAAGAAGAGCGTGTCGATTGCGATCGGCGAAGAAAACCCGGTCGGCGACCTGCACGCGTGCAGCGTGGTGTCGGTGTCGTATCGCTTCGGAGAATTCGGCGGATCGGTCGGCGTCATCGGCCCCACTCGTATGCCCTACGAATACGTCGTGTCGCTCGTGGACCGCATCGCCCGCACGATGGGGAAAGCCCTCGTGCGCAACGGAGGAGGAACGGATCGTTGAGCCCCAAACGGAAATCCGAGGAAGACGCTCCCGACGCGCCGGCCGAAACCGCGGCAATGGATGCATCGGGGAGCGAGAGCGCGTTCCAGGAAGAGCTCGAGCGCATTCGCAGCGAGGCCGCCGACGTCTCCGATCGCATGCTGCGTACGGTGGCGGAGTTCGACAACTACCGCAAGCGCAGCGAGCGCGAGCGGCGCGAAGCGCAGGACGCCGGCGCCGCGGCAGTGCTGCGCGATCTGCTCGACTCGGTCGACAACTTCGATCGCGCATTCGCCCACGCGGAAGAATCCGGCGAGCGCGTTCCGGCGGCGTTCCTCGAAGGGATGCGGCTGGTGGCGCGCGGGCTGCACGACCTTCTCGATCGGCGCGGCGTGAAGCGCATCGCCGCGATCGGTCAGCCATTCGATCCGCATCTGCACGAGGCGATCGCCAGCGAGCCCACCGCGGCGCACGCGCCCCAAGTAATCGTGGGAGAAGTGCAGAGCGGCTACCTGCACGGCGATCGCGTGCTGCGGCCCGCGAAAGTCGTCGTGGCGCGTCCGCCGGTCGAAGAAAGTGAGTGACGTGGCCAAGCGCGACTACTACGAAGTGCTCGGCGTGGAGCGGGGCGCGACGCAGGAAGACATCAAGAAGGCGTACCGCAAGAAGGCGCTCGAGCATCATCCCGATCGCAATCCGGGCGATCACACCGCCGAAGACAAGTTCAAAGAGGCGACCGAAGCGTACGAGGTCTTGCACGACGACGAGAAGCGCCGCGCTACGACCAGTTCGGCCACCAGGGCGTGGACGGCGGATTCCCGGGCGGCGGGGGCGGCGTTCCGCACGACTTCGATCTCTCCGACGCGCTGCGCGCGTTCATGCGCGACTTCGGCGCCGTTCGAAGATCTCTTCGGCTTCGGCGGCGCGCAGGGCACCCGCCGCGGAGGCCTTCGCGCCGGGCAGAATCTGCAGATCCGGCTGAAGCTCACGCTGGAGGAGATCGCCTCGGGCGTCAGCAAGAAGATTCGGCTCAAGCGCTATGCGAAGTGCACGGAGTGCAGCGGCTCGGGCGCGAAGCCGGGCTCCAGTCCCTCGACGTGTCCGGAGTGCAACGGTGCCGGGCAAGTGCGCCACGTGCAGCGCTCGTTCTTGGGACAATTCGTGAGCGTGGTCGCGTGTGCGCGCTGCCAGGGTCTGGGGCAGATCGTCAACGATCCGTGTCCGCGCTGCCGCGGGGACGGACGCACCGAAATCTCCGAGACGATCTCCGTCGACGTGCCGGCGGGCGTGCAGGAAGGGAATTACATTCCGATCTCGGGCAAGGGCCACGCCGGTCCGCGCGGCGGACCTCCGGGCGATCTCGTGATTCTGATCGAGGAGGAGCCGCACGGGGTGTTCGAGCGCCACGGCGACGACCTGCTCTGCGACGTTCCGGTCTCGTTCCCGACGGTCGCGCTCGGCGGAAAGGTGGACGTCCCCACGATCACGGGCGGCACGGCGCGCCTGGAGATTCCGGCCGGCACCCAGTCGCACAAGCTGTTCCGCTTGCGCGGACAGGGAATGCCGCACCTGCACTCGTCGAAGCGCGGAGATCTCCTCGCCCGCGTGCGCGTGTGGACGCCGAAGAAGCTCTCGGCGGAAGAGCGTGCGAGCCTGCAGAAGCTGCAGAGCATTGGCGGAGCACCGCCGCCGCCGCAAAAGGGACTTTTCGAGCGCATTCGCGAATCGTTCGGCGGATAGAGACGAGCAGCGAGCGCCGGCCGTGGATCGAATCTTCATCCCCACCGAGAGCGTGAACGGCGGGACGGTCACGCTCGAAGGCGAGAGCCATCGTCACGTCGCGAAAGCGCTGCGCGTGCGCCCGGGGGATCGGCTCGTCGCCACGGACGGCGCCGGCCGCGAGATCCTTCTCGAGATCGATTCCGTGGAACGCGACGCTTCGCGCGCGCGAGTGATCGAAGAGCATCGATGTGGACGCGGCCCGGCCAGCGCGGTCACGCTCGCGGTCGCGCCACCGAAGGGTGATCGATTCGACATCGCCATCGAAAAGGCCTGCGAGATCGGTGTGGGGGAGATCATTCCGCTGGTCGCCGAGCGGTCGATCGTTCTCGTCGACCCGGAATCCGCGCGATTGGACCGCTGGCGGCGTATCGCACGCGCGGCGATGGTGCAGTCGGAGCAAGCGTGGATCGCGGAGATTGCCGCGCCGGCCGACGTCGACGGGGTGATGCGCGAGCGCGGCAGCTCCGGGCTGCGTCCGTCGCGCTGTCTCATCGCGCATCCCGCGGAGGACTCGCTTCGGGTGCGGGAGGCGCTTCGGGAGATTGGGGCCGGCGAAGGCGTCGTGATCCTGGTGGGGCCGGAGGGGGGATTCACCGACGGCGAAGTGCTTCGCGCGAGACGAGCCGGGGCGGTGGCGGTCTCCCTCGGCAGCACGCGCCTTCGAACGGAAACGGCGGCGGTTGTCGCGGCGGCGCTCGCTGTGGAAGCGCTGAACGCCGCGCGGTAGACTCACGGTCCCATAGCACCTCTGGCCGGCAACCAAAGGAGCACGCATGTCCGGTTGCATCTTTTGCGACATCGTTCAGAAAACCATTCCCGCGAAGCTCGCGCACGAGGATGCTCGATCGATCGCCTTTCACGACATCGGGCCGAAGGCGCCGACGCACATCCTGGTGATTCCCCGCGCGCATCTCGCGGATCTCGATGACGCCGCACCGGAACATGCCGAGCTCCTCGGCCACCTGCTTCTCGTGGCCAAGGACGTCGCCTCCAAGGCGAAGCTGGAGAACGGCTATCGCGTGGTGATCAATCGCGGATCGGATGCGGGACAGACGGTGCACCATCTGCATTTGCACGTGCTCGGCGGGCGAAGAATGAGCTGGCCACCCGGGTAAGAAGGCCCTCGGATCCCAGTATCTCTCGTCTCAGATACGTTCCTCGGCGCGCCGACGGCTCGCCTTCTGCCCAGATTCCCGGAGCCTTTCGGCTCGCGCTTTTCGCTTCGTGATGAACAAGATCTGCGCTGGTGATACGCAGGCTCGCCGAAAGGTACCGGGACTCTGGGCGGCGACCGCCGGTGCGCCTCCGGTACGCCACTTCGCCTCGAGACACTGGGAATCCGAGGCATCGGAACCACCCGCGTCTCCAGGGAAGTCGAGTGCAGTCCGAAAATCGCAGCTATCCGCGGGCGCGGACTTCCTTCTGCGAGCCGATCCAGTAGAGGAGTGCAGCGAGCGCCACGAAGACGGCCATCGGCCACCAGTTTTCGTTGTGTGCGAGCGGGCCGATTTTTCCGCTGAGATCGAAGAGCGTCTCGGCTTCGCGCAGCGCGATCACCGATTGGATCACTCCGGTGATGGCGCCGCCGGCGATGAGCCCGGACGCCATCAGCATTCCCGGCGAGAACTCCGTTTCGGCGCCGGCGCCCTTCGCGCCGCGGCGGCGATCGACGAGCCAGCGCACGATGCCGCCGACGAAGACGCCGCCCGAGGTCGAGATCGGCAAGTAGAGTCCCACCGCGAACGGCAGGGATGAAACGCCGACGAGCTCCATCATGAGCGCCAAGAACACGCCGATGAGCACGAGCCCCCATGGGAGCGTGCCGCCGAGAGTGCCGTCGATGATCAGACGGAAGAGCTGCGCTTTCGGCGCATCGAACTTCGGAGTCTCGCGCGCGAACCACACCGGCACGCCGTCCTCCCCGACGAGATAGGTCCCCTGCTCCAGATTCCCGATCTCGTGATCGAGCACGACGCGGCGATAGGGAAGTCGATCGGCACCGAGCTCGATCGGCGCATCACTCGCCACGGGGAGCGTCGCCGCACCCGCCGCCACGCGCTCCAGCCTCTGCGGATACGTGCCGCACACGCCCGGATCGACGAGATACGTCGGGCGCCCGCCGTCGTCGACCAAGTACTTCCCGCGCGCGACGACCGCATCGCCGGCCACCACGTCTTCACGGATATAGGCGACCCGCGCCGTCGATCCGTCGGGGCCCTGCATCGTCTGCTCGGTCGGCGCCGGTGCGGACCAGCCGCCGAAGTCGACGGGCTTGAACGTCGTCGATCCGCGATTCAGGAGCTGCAGCGTGAAGCCGATGACGATCGCGCTCGTCACCACGCCGACCAGGATCGCGAGCTGCTGCGCGCGCGGCGTCGCTCCGACCAGGTAGCCCGTCTTCAGGTCCTGCGCAATGGTGCCGCCGTTCGACGCCGCCACGCACACCAGCGCCGCGGTGGTGAGCGCCATCGCCTTGTAGCTCACGTCGGTCCAGCCCAGCGCCACGAAGAGCCCGCAGGTGATGAGCAGCGTCGCCACCGTCATGCCCGAGATGGGATTCGACGACGATCCGATCTCGCCGGTGATGCGGCTCGACACGGTCACGAAGAAGAAGCCGAAGAGCACGATCAGCATCGCGGACAACGGGATTGACCTCGAGGATCGGGGCGAAGGCGATGGCGATGGCGATCGCGGCGGATCCGCCGAGGACGACCGACATGGGCAGATCGCGCTCGGTGCGCCCGCCGCCGTGCCCGCCGCCGTCGGTGCGCAGGCTCTTCACGCCGCGGCCGAATGCACCCGCGATCGTGGGGAGCGCGCGCGCCAGCGCGATGAAGCCGCCGGTCGCGACCGCGCCCGCGCCGATGTAGAGAATGTAGTGGTTGCGGATCTCGCCCGGAGTCAGATCGGCGATGCGCGTCGTCGCCGGAAAGATCGCGTTCGGTGCCGCGTCGCCGAAGATGTGGATGAGCGGCACGAGCACGAGAAACGCGAGCGCGCCGCCGGCCATCATGTTCGCCGCCGTCTTCGGCCCGATGATGTAGCCGACGCCGAGCATCGCCGGCGACACTTCGAACGCGAGCGTGCCGCCGCGCAGTTTGCCCCAGAAGTCCGCGGCGAACGTCGCGGTGTCGGACCAGAGCTTCAGGATCAGATTCATCGAGGCGTAGGCGAGGCCCGACGAAGAAGCCGATGAACACGGTCTTCGCGGTGGTGCCGCCCTGCTCGCCGACGATGAGCACGTCGGCGCAGGCCGTGCCCTCGGGATAGGTGAGCTTGCCGTGCTCCTTCACGATGAGCCCGTGGCGCAGCGGAATCATCATGAGCACGCCGATGAGCCCGCCGAGCAGCGCGACCAAGAGCGATGCGAACCAGCTCCATGTCGAAGCCCATGAGCAGCAGCGACGGCAGCGTGAACGCGACGCCCGCGGCGATCGACTCGCCGGCCGAGCCCGTCGTCTGCACGATGTTGTTCTCGAGGATCGTCGCGGGTTTCAGCCGGAACGCGCCGGCCAGCCACTGAAGAGCGTGATCGAGAGCACCGCGACCGGGATCGACGCCGAGACGGTCAGCCCGACCTTGAGTCCGAGGTAGACCGACGAGGCGGCGAAGAGAATTCCGAGCAGCGAGCCGATGACGACCGCGCGGAGCGTGAGCTCGCGCATCACGGTCTCGGGGGAAACGAAGGGCCGGAAATCGGAAACCAACGGAGAGGACGAGGGTTGTGTCGCCCGACCGGAATCCGTGCTCGTAGCGGGCCGACTCATGGTCGGGGAGCCTAGGCGGCTCGGCGCAGAGGGCCAAGGGGATTTTCGGGCCGGCCCGAACGAAGAGGACACCGAACGCCCCCCTCTCGATGGCGAAAAAGACGCACGATTCCCGCCTTTGTGAAGGCAAAATGGACGTGCAATCGCCGGCTTCTTGACGTCCGGGACGGCCGTGGGTATGTTGTCAAGCGCTGGCCAGGGACCCGGGTTCACCGGCCCCAAGGCTTCGCACAGCCACAAGTTACGCCCTAGCAGGATTCGGACCCGGGAAGCGGCTGCCCACCGGGTTTCTTGCGTCTCTCCCCCTTGGACGACTTCGATCGCCCCCGGAGATTATGAACTCGCACTCCCTGCGCGTTCTCGAGTTCGCCAAGATCCGTGCTGCGCTGGCCGATCGAGCCACGTTCGGCGGTGGGCAGGATTTGGCGTCGTCCTTGGAGCCATCCACGGACCCATCGACGATCCGGGAAACCCTGGATCGCGTCTCCGAAGTCCGCCGCATCCTGGATGAAGCGGACCTCCCGCTTCACGGGCTCACCTCGCTCGCCAAGACCCTCGCTCGCGCCGAGCCCGAGGGAGCCGTGCTCTCCGGGTCGGACCTCGCGCCGATCGCCCGCTCGCTCCATGTGGTGCACCGCCTGCGCGGGTTCTTCCACGAGTGGGTTGAAAAGACCCCGAAGCTCGCCGCTCGGGCGGCGGCGCTCGCTTCCTTGGGTCCGCTTCGCGAAGAAATCGATCGCAGCGTCGACGATGCCGGCGAGATCAAGGACAGCGCCTCCGCGGCGCTCAAGTCGCTGCGCCGGGAACAGGGAGTCGTTCGCGACCGCCTCCTGGACAAGCTGAACGGGATCGCACGAGGGCTCTCCGCTCCGGACGCGGAAGTCACGGTCACGTTGCGCAGCCACCGCTACGTCATCGTGGTGCGGCGCGATCGCACGCAGGGACTCGGCGGCATCGTGCACGGCCAGTCGGGGTCGGGGGCGTCCGTCGTGCTGGAGCCCGCCTCCGTCGTTCCGCTGAACAACGAGCTCGCCGAGCTGCGCAGCGCGGAAGAAGCCGAAATCCTGCGCATCCTCACCGAGCTCACCAAGTCGGTGCGTCGCACGCTTCCCGAGCTGCTCGCGAACGAAGAGATCTTGGCCGCGCTCGATTTTCTGCGCGCCGCCGGCGTGTTCTCGCGCGATTTGCGGGCCGTTCCCGCTCTTCCTTCGCCGGACGGAAGCGTGGTCGTGCGCGCCGGGCGCCACCCTTTGCTGGAAATGGCGAACGCGAAGCAAGGGCGCACCACCGTGCCGCTGGAGCTCGCCATGGGTGGAGACGACGCGCGAACGCTGGTGATCACCGGGCCGAATACCGGCGGCAAGACCGTCGCTTTGAAAACCGTGGGGCTCTTCGCGCTCATGCATCAATCCGGGCTGCATCTGCCGGCCGCGGAGGGCACGCGCTTTCCCGTGTTCCACCATGTCTTCGCCGACATCGGCGACGAGCAATCGATCGAAGCCAGTCTCTCCACGTTCTCGTCGCATCTCGCGCACGTCGTTCAAGTGCTGGAGAACGCCGGGCCCGGCACGCTCGTCCTTCTCGACGAGCTCGGGGTGGGCACAGATCCGGAGGAAGGTGCCGCGCTCGGCAAAGTCGTTCTGCAGGAGCTCACCGCGCGCGGCGCGCTCACCATCGTCACCACGCACTACGGCGCACTGAAGGCGTTCGCGCACGAGAGCGAAGGCATGGCCAACGCGTCGCTCGAGTTCGATCGCGAGAGTCTCACGCCCACCTATCGCTTCCTCGCGGGAATCCCCGGATCGTCGGAGGCCATCTCCATCGCGCGCCGGCTCGGATTCCCCGCGCCGCTTCTGGAGCAGGCGCGTGCACTTCTCGGCGGCGAGCGCGACGAAGTGGAAGGGCTGCTCGCCGATCTTCGCGAGCGAAGGACGGAGCTCGCGCGTGCCGGCGAGGAGCTGGAGCGGGAGCGCACGGAGCTCGCGGACATGGAATCGCGGGCGGAGCGCAAGCTGGCCGGCGTCCAAGAGGAGCGCGCGCGCATTCGCCGCGAAGCGCTGGAAGATGCGCGCGGGCTCGTGGATCGCGCGAAGACGGAGATCGGCGAGATCCTGGACGCGGTGCGCCAGGAAGGACGCGCCGCGCAAGCCACCGGGCGCGCCCGCGCCCGGCTCGGCAGCCTGGGGAGCACGCTCGATCGCGAGCTCTCCGACGCCGCGAGCCGAACGCGCGAGCCGGCGCGTCCCGCACGCCCCGACGAGATTGCCGCGGGAACGCTGGTCGCGATTCCCATGCTGGGTTGGAAGGGGACCGCGCTGGCCGCGCCCGGATCGAACGGCAAGGTGCTTGTCGCGGTCGGTTCCTTCCGCCTCGATCTTCCGGTGACGTCGCTCGAAGTCCGTGCGCCGGGGCCTGGCGAGCGCCGCAACGTTTCCGCGCCGGCGGTCGTGGATCGGCCGGAGAAGGACGTGAAGTTCGAGATCGATCTGCGCGGGCGCACCGTGGAAGAAGCGCTGGAAGAAGTGGACCGCACGCTGGACGGGCTCGTCGTGCAGGGCGGTACTTGGCTGCGCATCATTCACGGCAAAGGGACCGGGGCCCTGCGCAGCGCGATCAACGAGCGGCTCAAGGGCGACGGACGCGTGAAATCCTTCCGTATGGGAGAGCCTGCGGAAGGCGGAGGCGGCGTGACCATCGCCGTGTTGCATTGATCGCGCACGCCGGAATGTGCCGCGCCGCGCACGGGAGGGAAGCATGGGCATCGTTCCCGACCACGTGATTCAGGACGTGCGCGAGCGCACCGATCTGGTCGAGCTCATCGGCAGCTCGGTGACGTTGCGCCGTGCGGGGCGCGGGTTCGTGGGCCTCTGCCCGTTCCATCAGGAGAAGACCGGCTCGTTCCACGTGAATCCGGAGCGCGGGATCTATCACTGCTTCGGGTGCGGCGTGACCGGAGATGCTTTCCGATTTCTCATGGAGCGAGACCATTTGAGCTTTCCCGAAGCGCTGGAAGAGCTCGCGCGCCGCGCCGGAGTCGACGCTCGAGTTCGACAAGGGACAAAAGCGCACCGCCCCTCGCGAGAATGATCTGCTGGTGCGCGTGCACGAAGTCGCCGCCGCACTCTACACGGAGATTCTGGAGTCCAAGGAAGGCGCGGCGGCGCGCGCGGAAATCGAACGGCGTGGTTTCAACCCGGACATGGTCAAGACGTATCGCTTGGGCGCCGCGCCCGCCGCGCTGGGAGCGCCTGGTGGGCCGCGCGCGCCGCGACGGCATCGGCTCCGACGTGCTGGAGCGCGCGGGACTCGCGCTCCGCCGCGACGACGGCTCGCACTACGACCGCTTCCGCGATCGCCTGATGTTCCCGATTGAGGCCATGGGTCCCAAGGTGATCGCCTTCGGCGGACGCGTGCTCGGCGAAGGGGACCCGAAGTATTTGAACTCGCCGGAAACGCCGCTCTTCCGCAAGCGCAAGACACTGTACGGATTGCCGCAAGCGTCCGCGGCCATGCGCACTTCGCGCGAAGCGATCCTGGTTGAAGGATACATGGACGTGCTCGCGCTGGCGTGCGCCGGTTTCGCGAACTCCATCGGCGCGCTCGGCACCGCGTTCGGGGCGGAGCATGCGCAGGTTCTCTCGCGCGCGGTGGATCGCGTGGTCGTCGCATTCGACGGCGACGCGGCGGGCACGAAGGCGATGCTCGCTTCCGTGGGACCGCTGGTGAGCGCAGGTCTGGAAGTGCGCGTCGTGATGCTGCCGCAAGGCGAAGACCCCGACAGCTTCGTGCGCACTCATGGCGCGGATGGATTTCGCGCGGCGCTGGCCAAGAGTCAGGGCGTCGTCGATGCGCTCCTGGGAGAAGAGGCCTACGAGAGCGCCGCGGGCCGCGATCGTGCTCTTCGCCGCGCGCTCGGCGCGCTGGCCTCGCTCGACGACCCGCTGCGGCGCCGCGTCCATCTCCAAGAGATCGCGGAGCGCACGCGCGTCTCGGTCGATCTTCTGGAAGAGCGCCTCGGCAAGCTGCGCGAGCGGGAGCATTCTCCCGCGCCGCGCGAGGAAGCTCCTCATCCGGCCGCGCACGTGCAGCGTGCCGAGTCGCGTCCGGCACGGGCTGCGGCCGTCGTTCCGCGCACCAACGCGCTCGACCGCACGCTCCTCGCGCTGCTGCTCCATCACGAGCATCTCGCGCCGGGAATTCTGGGCCGCATTGCGCGAAGGGGACCTCGAGGATCCGGTGGTGAGCCGCATCGTCGCGTGTCTCATGGAGCACGCCTCCCACGGCGAGACCCTCTCCGCCGCACAAGTGATCGAGGAGCTCCATGACGACGGCGAGGCCGCCGCGCTCCTCGGTGCGATCGCGGTTACGGACGAGTTCCGCGACGAAGCGGACCGCGTCGCGGACGACTGCGCACGCGGGCTTCGGCGCCGCGCCATGCAGAAAGAATCAGCCGGGCTCGATCGAGAGATTCGCAAGGCGAAGGCTCTCGGCGACGACCGGCGCGTCGACGAGCTCAATGGCGAGCTCAATCAAGTGATGATCCGCCTCGATGCTCTCCGCAGGGAGAGCGTGACGGGCGACCGATGACCCCCATTCTCAAGGACGGAGTTGGCATGACGACGAAGAAGCACACGAAGGTGCTCGAATCCCTGAAAAAGATCGGGGAGAAGCAGGGCTACCTCACCTACGACCAGATCAACGACTACCTCGACGAGGATGCATCGCTCGACGAGATGGACGAGATCTACGAGTCCCTGGGGAAGCTCAAGGTCGACGTCGTCGACTCTCCGGAAGAGGGACGCGCACGGCTGGAACGCAAGAAAGCGAAGAAGAAGACCGCGGAAGCGATTCTCCCTTCGCAGCCGGTGCGCTTCGACGATCCGGTGCGCATGTACTTGCGCGAGATGGGACGCGTCCCGCTGCTCGATCGCGAGGGGGAGATCGAGATCGCGCGACGCATCGAGACCGGGCAGGAGATGGTGCTGCAGACCGTGTTCCGCAGCGCTTCCTCCGTGAAGGAGCTGAAGGCGCTCGCCGACAAGGTGCGCACCGGGAAAATCGCGGTGGAAGACTTCGTGCGCGTGGACACCGGCGGCTTCGGGCCGACCGTTCCCGACAAGGGCGACCGCGAGGAAGTGCTCACCAAGGTGAAGCGCATCGTCGCGTCGCACGTGGCGCTGGAGAAGCTGGCCACGGTCACGCCGCGCGCCTCGTGGACGGAGAAGGAGCGCCGTGAGTACGACAAGAAACGCTCCGGCTTCCGGGATCGCGTCAACGAAGACCTGCGCGATCTGAAGCTCCATCCCAAGCTCTGCGAGAAGCTCGTCGATCGCCTCAAGGAATTGAATCAGCGCGTGCGCGAGGCGGAAGACGAAGTCCGCACGATCGAGGAGAAGGGCGGCCACGCCACCGAAGAGCTGCTGCATCTGCAGCGCACCAAGGGGCGCGGCGCCCGGGGAAGAGTGCGGCTCACCCCGGCCGAGGTCGAAGAGCTCATCACCGGGATCAAGAACGCGAAGAAGCGCGTGCGGCGCGTGGAACAGGACGCGCTGTGCAAGGCGCCGGAGCTCGCCGAGCTCGTGGAGTCCATCCGCGCCGGCGAGAAGATGACCGATCAGGCCAAGAAGGAGATGATCGAGGCCAACGTGCGTCTCGTGATCTCGATCGCCAAGCGCTACACGAACCGCGGCCTCGAGTTCCTCGACCTGATCCAGGAGGGCAACTCGGGCCTGATGCGCGCGGTCGACAAGTTCGACTACACGAAGGGCTACAAGTTCTCGACCTACGCGACGTGGTGGATCCGCCAGGCGATCACCCGCGCGATCGCCGACCAGGCGCGCACCATCCGCGTGCCCGTGCACATGATCGAGCACATCAACAAGGTGGTGCGCGTGTCGCGCCGGCTGGTGCAGGAGTACGGGCCGCGAGCCGACGCCCGAAGAGATCGCGGAGCAGCTCGAACTGCCGGTCGACAAGGTGAAGGCGTCCTGAAGGCGGCGCAGGAGCCGATCTCGCTCGACCGGCCCGATCGGCGAGGACGAGGACTCGAACCTCGGCGACTTCATCGAGGACACGAGCGCGATCATCGCCGGCGCACTCGGCGGCGTTCGCGATGCTGCGCGACGAGGTGAACGACGTGCTCTCGACGCTGACGCCGCGCGAGGAGAAGGTGATCCGCCTGCGCTTCGGGCTGCGGCGACGGATGCCCGCGCACGCTCGAGGAAGTCGGCGCGTATCTTCAACGTGACGCGCGAGCGCATCCGCCAGATCGAGGCGAAGGCGCTGCGCAAGCTGCGGCATCCGACGCGAAGCCGGAAGCTGCAGGGCTACGTGGATCTGCCTTGAGATTTCGCGCGTGAACGTCCGCACCACGGAGATTCCGGGAGTTCTCGTTCTGGAGCCGCGCGTCTTCCGCGACGACCGCGGCTTCTTCCTGGAGACGTTTCGCAAGGAGGCGCTGGACCGAGCGGGGATCTCCGCGGAGCTGGTGCAGGACAATCACTCGCGCTCGATGAAGGGAACGATCCGCGCGCTGCACTTCCAGATCTCGCCGGGGCAGCCGAAGCTGGTGCGCTGCGCGCGCGGTTCCGTGTTCGACGTGGTCGTGGATCTGCGCCGCTCGTCGCCCACGTTTCGCAAGTCGTTCTCGATCACGCTCAGCGACGAGAACCACCATCAGCTCTACGTTCCCGTGGGTCTCGCGCACGGGTTCTGCGTGACCTCGGACGTGGCCGACTTCGTCTATCGCTGCGGCAGCTACTACGATCCCGCGACGGAGCGCGGCATTGCCTGGGATGATCCGGAGCTCGCCATTCCGTGGCCGACCGATCGGCCGCTCCTCTCCGATCGCGACCGATCGAATCCGACGCTCGCCGAGTACCCCGGTCCCTGGTTTCCGTGAGCGGAGGAAGACGGCGGAGCGCTTCCCGTCTGGAAGCGGAATCTTTGGGTTCTCTCCGCGGCGCAGCTTCTCGCCGTGTGCGGAATGAGCCTCGTGCTCCCGTTCATCCCGTTCTTCGTGCGCGAGCTCGGAGTGGTCGAGCGCGGCGAGATCGAACGATGGTCGGGGCTCATCTTCTCGGCCCCGTTCTTGGCGGCCGCTCTCATGTCGCCCGATTTGGGGGCACCTCGGTGACAAACACGGCTACAAGGTGATGGTGGTTCGTGCGATCGCCGCGCTCGCGCTGACCAACACACTCTATTCGCTGGTGCGCTCGCCGCTGGAAATGTACGTGCTGCGGCTCGTGCAAGGCGTGGTCACCGGCTTCATTCCCGCGGCGCTGGCGATGACCAGCGCGTCGACTCCCGCGCTGCATCTCCCCGCGGCGATGTCCGCGCTCTACGCCTCCGCGTCCGCCGGACGGCTGGTGGGTCCGGCGCTGGGTGGGGTGCTGGCCGGCTTTCTTCCGTATCGTCAGATTTTTATTTTGGTCGGGATTCTCACCGGCATCGGTTGCGTTCTCGTGATCCTCCTGCTCCGCGAGCCGAAGCGCGCGGCGTCTCCCGTGCGTCCCACGGCGCGCGCGAACTTTCGACATGTGCATCACCGACGCACGTCTGCAGCTCGCGCTTCTCGGCATGCTGGTGACGATGTCCGCGATCGGAATGCAAATGCCCGTGTTCCCGCTCTACGTGGAAGACTTGCTTCCCGCCGGCACGGACGCCGCACTCACCACCGGCCTCGGGTTCGCGGTGGTCGCCGGGTTCACGCTGCTGGCCGCGCCGTTTCTGGGACGCATCTCCAAGCGACACGGACTGAAGCGCACGCTGGTTACCTCGCTCGTCTTCGTGAGCGCGTCTCTCGCGCTGCATCCATGGGCGGGCGGCGTCCTTCCCATGCTCGCGCTTCGCGCGCTTCTCGGCGTCGGCTCCGCGGGGATCCAGCCGGTGCTGCACTCGATGATCAGCCGCGAGGCTCCCGAAGGAATGCGCGGCGGAATCACCGGCTGGGCGAACTCCGCGAGCATTCTCGGATTCTTCGTGGGGCCGCTGGCCGGCGGATGGCTCGCCGGTTCCACGGGCACGCGCGGTGTGTTCGAGATCGCCGCCGGGCTCGTCGCTGGCTGCGCGATCGGTGCCGCAGTGTTCGCGCGCCGTCGCGGCCGGCATCGGGAAATTCTTCCGCTGCCGAACGCGACGGGGTGACGCACGCCAATCGCACACGCTCGCTGCGCCGCCGCACGCAATCTTCTCCTTCGCCGTATCAGAATCTCGCTCGGCACTCCCCTCCTGGTTCGCTTCGTCCCCCCGAACCGGAGGCTCCTCGTGTCGAAGTACCGACGCGATCCGCCAAAATACAATGTTCCAGACCCACTTGGACGGCTTCCGCTCGCTCGATTAGGATCCGGAGCTCCAACATCCTTGACCGATCTCGAAAGGATCGCGCGCCTCTTGGCCATCCTCGAACGACTGCCGGACGCGGTGCTTCTATCCCGGTGCAGCGAAGGCAGCGACGAAGCTTGGCGGATGCTGGTGCATCGCTACAAGAATTTGGTGTTTTCGACGGCGCTGGACGTGGGTCTCGAGCCGGACGATGCAGGGGACGTCTTCCAAGAAGTCTGGCTGGAGCTGCATCGATCGATTCCGCGCATCCGCAATCCCGACGCACTGCCCCGTTGGCTCATGGTCGCAACCCGCCGTCTCTCCTATAAGGTAGCGATCAAGAAGCGGCGATCGGTCTCCGGGGTGTCGAAGGATCTGGTGGATTCGGCCACGCTTTCCGACGAAGCCTACGTGGCCATGCGCACCCGGCAGCGATTGGAGGAAGCGCTCGACGCCCTGGGTGGCCGATGTGCGCACCTGATTCGCCTGCTCTTTCTCCGTCCTGAAAAGCTCCCCTACGAGGAGATCTCCCGCTTGACCGGACTCGCCATCGGCTCGATCGGTCCGATTCGCGCGCGATGCCTGGAGAAGCTGCGCGCCATTCTGGAGAATGAAAAGTGACCCCGACCGACTCTCATCCTTCGCACGACGATTGGATTCGCTGGGTCGAGGCGCGGCCCGGTGACGATCGATCGTCGCTCACCAAACATCTGGAGACGTGCGAGCACTGCCGGAACATCGTCCAGGTGCTTCGCGAGCTGAAATCCGCGCAGCAAGCGAGACGATGGGAATCTCCGCCGGACTCGGCCGCGGAGTCGGCCGCCGAACGGCCGAAGGAGTCGGCGGCTTTGCCGCTCCCCGAAGCCGAATCTGTGGAATGGCAGGAATCGGGCGTGCGATCTCCCGAAGGAAGCCTCGCCGCCGCGGGTGAGGCGCGTCTCGCCTCCCGAGTGTTCGACGACGGCGAGGTGGGGATTCTCGCGATCCCGCCGCACGGGGACGGTCGATGGGTGATTCGCGGAAAAGTCTGGCTGCGCCACGACACGGGGAGCATTCAGATCTCGCTGGTGGACGGCGAGCACGTCGTCGCGACCACCACCGTGCAATCGGGGGCCGACTTCGTGATCGAAGAAGTCGTGGACGAGGGTTGGCATCTCGAGATTCGCCTTCCCGGCGGCGGCGGATTCACGCTCAAGGAGCCCGGATCCTGACCGAGCGCGCGAATCGGGAGGCGATCGATCGCTTGCTGGCGCTGCCCGCAACTCCCGATCTTCTCGAACGATGGGTCGCCTCGTCGAAGCGTGAAGAAGTCGCGGGGGCGGCAGCCGCAACCGCGGCCCCGGGCGATGCGTCGCAGTCTTCCGTCGCCGCCATCTATCACCTGCTCATGAGCCACGCGCCTCATTCGCCGGGCGAAGCACTCCGTGCGACGCGCCACGTCCTCGACGCGCTCCGCGGCACGCTCGAGCCCGGGGACGCCGGATTCCTCCATCATCTCGAGGCGAACACTCTGCTCTACGTCGGACGCGCTGCGGAGGCGCTTCCAGTCTATCGTCGGGCGTTCGAAGCATTTCGCGATGCGAAGAATCGCCGTGAGGCGGGACGCGTCACGATTGGCTGGACGTTCGCTCAAGCCATTGGGGGAAACCCGCGCGAAGCAAGGCGCATTGCTGCAATTGGGCGAAAGGTCATTCCACCCGACGAAATCGTGGGTCGTGCCCGACTGGAAGGCAATCTCGGGATCGCGTGGCATCACGCCGGTCGGCTCGACGAAGCGGTCGCGCAATATGACCGGGCCCGGCGCACGTTCGAGCGTGCCGGGGAACCGGAGATGGCCGCGTCGTGCCGGCACAATGCGGGACTCGTAGCGATCCTGATCGGGGAGACTCGGCGCGCACGACTCGAGCTGGAGGCGGCGCGGCGCGCGTTTGCGCGGAGCGGGTCCACGCTCCATCGGCTCTACGCCGAGACGGGGCTCGCGGAACTCGACGTGCGCGAAGGACGCTGGGACAAGGCTCTGGGATCGATCGACGAGCTTCGAATTCGATTCGACGAGCTCGGCGACGAACGCGCCTCGGCATGGCTTCATCGCGAGCTTGCGCGCCTGTTCACATCGATCGGAGCGGTCGATGCTGCAGAGCCGGAAGCCACGGCCGCCCGACGCGCCTTCCTCCGACTCGGGATCGAGCCGGAGGCGGCGCACGTCGCGTTTCTCGAAGGGCGCATCGCTCTCGCCGCGGGAGCGACGGTCGACGCGATCGAGCGCATTCGCGAAGCCAAGCGTCACTGGGAGCGCGTCGGAAACGACCGCGCCCGGCACCGCGCTTCCCTCGAAGAGGCACGGGCGTTGCTCGCCGAAGGACGTGTCACCGACGCGCTCGAGGCGCTTCACGTCGCCGGTGACTTTCTCCAGCGCGTCGATCGGTACGGCGACGGCGCTCTCGCGATCGGGCTCCGTGCCGAATGCGCGTTGGCGCTCGGGGACGCATCGCAGGCGCTTGGCTTGGCGCGCGCCGCGTTCTCTTCGGCCCGAAGTCATCCCGCGCACCTGGAGCGCCCGCATCTCGCGCTGCTGGTTGCACGCGCCGAGGCACATGGGGGGACTCGCGCGCAGCGGTCACCTGGGCTCGGCGCGCCGTCCGGGAAATGGAGCACCTTCTCGCTCGATTCGGGCGGCGCCATCTTCGGATCCTGGTCGGAGACTCTCGCGAATCGATCGTCCACGAGGTCGTCGACCTGTTTCTGGAGCAAGGCGGCGCACGGGCCGGCTCCAACGCGGTGGACATTCTCGCCCGGGCGCGCTCTCCGATCCTGGTGGAAGATGTGTTGCAGTCCGAGTCCGCGCGCCGCGCATCGAGGACTGTCGGCACGATCACGCGGTTGCGCGACGAGATCCTCGCGGAACCGCGGTCCAACGATGCGGGCGAGCGTGATCGACTGTTCATGTCGCGCATCTCGCAACTCGAGCGCCAGCTGACATCCAAGGCCCGTCGGTTTCCCGCACTGGCTCGCAAGGCAATCCGAGCACGAGGTTTCGATGCGTGGTCGCGACGGCTCGGAACGAGAGATCTCGTGCTCTACGATCGAAGCCGCAGCGGTTGGCGCGCGTTCGTCGTTCACGGGGATGGCAGGGTCGACTCCGTGGAGCTGCCGGACGCCGCTGCGGCGCTTCAGGAGACTTGGCCGTCTTTGCGGATCCTGCTCGAGACGGCCGCTGCGGTGCCGAAGTCCCGGCGCATCGAATTCTTAGAACGTACGCGGCTGGAGGCGCTGGCATCGCTCGAACGCCTTCGCGCCGCACTCTGGCAGCCGCTGCCGATCGAGTCGGATCGAGTGATCGTGATTCCGTTTGCGGATCTGCACAGCGTCCCGCTCGAAGGCATCGCGTCGATGGCCGGCGACGTCGTGGTCTCTCGGCTGCCGCATCCCGCACTTCTGCGCAAGGATCGGCGCGTTCGCCGGCCGCGCGCCCTTCTCCTGCACGGCGGCGACGAGGAGGCTCGCCGCGAGGTCCAACGACATCGCGCGACTCTTGCGGCGATCGGGCCATTCGGTCCGATCTGGGAAGCCGGCGGAGCACGCTGATTCGAGAACGGGGCCCGCTCGGTATTCTGCATGTGGCCGCGCACGGCGCGTTTCACTTCGAGGGTTGGCTGCGATCGGGGATCCAGCTCCGCGATGGTTGGCTCGGGTTCGAGCGCCTCCGTCCGGCTCAGCTTCGTGGGGCGCTGGTGCAGTTCATGAGCTGCGAGTCGGGGCAATCCCGGCGCCTTCCCGGATCGGATCTGGAAGGGTGGACCACCGCAGCGCTCGCCGCCGGGGCGCGCGAGTTGGTTCTCACACTCTGGAAGGTGGACGGCGAATGGGCCGGTTCCTTCTCTCGCGCCTTCTACCGGCGATGGAACGAGGGGCACACCGCAGCCGAAGCCTGCCACGCGGCGCGTGCGGACCTTCTGGCCGGCAACTCACATCCATTTCTCTGGGCGCCCTTCATTGCGGTAGGATAAAAAGGCCTCTAGAGCGATGAAAGCGGCTCCCTCGCTGTATCAGATCGGTTGGGGGTTGCCCGTATTCCCGCCCTCTCCCCTGATACGCACATGGAGGCCGCAATGAAAGTCAGTCGATGCGTCGCCGCCGCCCTGGCCTGGACGCTCGTGTTCTCGGGCTGCGCCGATGACCGCTCCGCTCCTTTAGCGCCTGATTCACCCGGCCCGCCAGCCGATCCGGCCGACGATGGCGGTGGAGTCCGCTGGGATCCGTTGAACCCGATCATGCTCTGGCCGCCGGACACGGACGACTTCGTCGTGCAAGTCGAGCCGGGAACCACCTCCCAGGAGATCCAAGAGATCGCCACGGAGCTCGGACTGACGGTGTTGGACGTGTTCCCGTTCAGAAACGGCCAAGTCGTGCTCTACGACGGACCCAGCTCGACGATTCCTCCGTTCGCGGACTACGACTTCGTCGAGACGTACGGGCCGAACGCCGAAGTCGACATCAACGCCGAAGGAATCTCGCTGACCATCGGGTTCATTGGAAACTATTGGATCATCGAGGGGGGCGAAGAGGAGGAGGTGTCGATCCTGGATCAACCCGCCTTCGCGACCCTCAATCTGGGTGTCGTCCATGAGATCGCGACCGGCGTAGGGGTCAAGATCGGGGTGATCGACACCGGTGCAGACGACCAGCACCCGGGACTTTTCGGGCACGTGGACCAGCTGCCTCCGAATTCGAACATGTTGTCGACGGAATGCCCGAAGAACCTCATCGACGACGATAACGACGGGGCCACTGACGAGGGCTGGGGCCACGGCACATTCGTTTCCGGCGAGATCGCCGTCATCGCTCCCGGCGCCACGATCGTGCCCGTGCGTGTGCTGAACAGCGAGGGCTACGGCAGCATGGTGGACGTCCTGCACGGGATCGAGCTCGCAGTTGAGCAGGGCTGCACGATCATCAATCTCAGTCTCTGCTTGAGCCAGACCAGCAGCCAGTTCAGTGACGTTCTCGCGAAGCTGAAGCAGGAGGGGATCGCCGTCGTTGCCGCCGCGGGGAACGCCGGATCGCACTTACCGCTCTTCCCCGGCACGTCGCCGCATGCGTTCGGCGTCGCCGCGGTGGATCCCACCGACACGATCGCTCAGTGGTCGGGAGGCGGATTTCGCATCGATCTCGGCACGTCGGGAGTCAACGTATATAGCGCGTACCCAGGCGGCGCTACCGGCGCAACCGCGCAAGCGTCGGGAACATCTATGGCAGCGCCCATCATCAGCTCGGCGATCGCGCTCGCGGTGGAGGCCCACGGAATGACTCCGTTGCAGGCGATCGCTCACTTGAGGCAGAAGGCGAGACCGATCCACCCTGCGGCGGCGACGAGCTCGGGGGTTCTCGCACTGCGACAGTCGATGGACTATCCGTGAGCATGGCGAGGAATCGCTGCTGACAAAGCTCTTGCGGATGAAGCAAACCTCCGGGAGTTGAGTCTCTCGGAGCTGGAACGAAAGAAGGCCCTTCCTCTCGAGAGGAAGGGCCCTCCACTTTCATAGCAAGATTCCACCGGGTTCGGCCGTCGCTCCTCCGGCCCTGTCTCTCGGTGGTGGCACTGCCTACTGAATCAGCGTGATCCAGTGCTTTCCGACGCTCTCGCCCGCCACACGAACCCGCGCCAAGTACCGGCCCGGCGCGACGCGCGTGCCGTCGCTGGATCGCCCATCCCATTCGATCTGTGTCGGGTGCGACTCAGCAGGTCCGCTCCACACTCGCCGCACGAGACGCCCGGTCACGTCCACGATCGTGAGCTCGGCTTCTCCCTTCATGGCGACGTTAGACAGATCGACGCCGATCGACGTGGTTCCGCGCGTGGGGTTTGGCGCCGAAGTGACACGAGCAATCGAGGAACCCGGGGGATCGATGTCACCAGCATCTTCTTCGCCGAGCGCGAGAGGGACCGTGGGGCACAGCGTCGAGCCGAACGGCCAAGGTGCCTCTGCGACTCCCAATCCGACGATCTGTGGCGTGCCGGGCGGGTAGCTCCCCCTGGCCTCGTAATAGAGCCGCAAGATCGAATAGGCACCGCTGCGGCACCGCTCGAACACGAGGGAAGGCTTCAGCACGTGGAGGTTGTTCCAATTCCCAGGGTCGGGCTCGAAGACCGGCCGCGAGTTCTTAATCCATGTGAATCCACCGTCCGTCGAGACTGCGCGCCCGATCCTTCCGCAGCGTCGCGTCGGCACAGAGACTCCATCCCATTCGTATCCAGAATAGAACATATGGATCGTATTGCCCGTAGCGTCGAGCGGATCGACGAGGAGTCGCGGGCGATTCACCGATCCATCGTCCCATGTGTCGCACGCACTGGTCGCGATTGCAGGAACAGCGCGCGGCTGCCAGTTCGTAACCCCGTCGGCCGAGAAGAGCACGTCGATGGTCGCGCCCTCCGTGAGGGAGCCGTTGCAGATCCACGCATACGCGAGCAGCCATCCGCCGGGAACGGGAACAGCAGATGGCATGTACGGAAAGTGAGTCGCAGTCGGATTCACGAGCGGGACGTTGTTCATCGTCCAGTTCTGTCCATTGTTCGCCGATGTCGCTCGAGCGACGACGATCGAACCTCCTGCCGCAGCGGTCTGATGCGCCGACATGTACATGACCATGCTGCCGTTCGTGTTGATGAAGTGCGGATCTGGGCACTGGACCCCGGAGGCCCAGATGGGCATCAGCCACAACCCGAATCCCTTGTCGGTCCAGGTCAAGCCGTCGGTCGACTCGTGATAGCGAAGCGATCCTCCTTCCGTGTTGAACAGGAGGTGATAGTCGTTTGCATTTCGGGCCACGGCGAAGCAGCCGACTCCGGGGGCGAGTGGTCCGGTCGCGATTGCAGGGTGGCGAATAAACGGTGAATTTCCGTTGATCGTCGTACAGGGCAGCGGCGGCGGAGGGCCGCAGGTGATCGTGGCGCATCCTCCTCGGTCGACAGCTCCCCCCGATTCATCGGGAGCAAGAGCCTCCGCGGGGAATCCGTCTTTGCAAGCGCTCCCCGGCGATGCGAACAAGGCCAGCAGCAGGAATCCAGCGAAGATCACGCGTTTCATCACTCTCTCCTTGTGAACGAGCCTCGAAGCGCGAACCGAAGAAGGGCGCGATCCCTGCCTTGGTGATACGCGGGCATGCTCGGACACGAGTCGAGGGTTGCGGAGCTGCGGCCCGAACGAACGAAGCCCCCTCCTCTCCCGAGGAAGGGGCTTCGAGGATGCCGCTCTCGAAGCGACTCAATGAGTCATCGTGATCCAGTGCGTCCCGAGCGTGGAGTCGCCCTGACGCAATCTCACGAGATAGCGTCCCGGCACCACCCGGGATCCGCCGCTCTCCCGACCATCCCATTCGATGTCGTTCGGCGCGACGAGTGTCGATCCCGTCCAAAGACTGCGTACGAGACGCCCGGTCACGTCGATGATCGTGAGCTCGGCTTCCCCGGCGCTCGTGACGCGAGAGAGGTCGATTCCGATCGACGTGCTGCCGTGCGTGGGATTCGGCGCGGAGGTCAGTCGCGCGAGCGGCTGCTCGGTCTCGTCCTCCGGCGAAGCCGACTCACCGAGCGCGAGCTCCGCCGCCCCGCAGCCGGCGGATCCGTAGGGCCAGGGAGCATCGGCGATGCCGAGGCCGGTGAAGCCGTTCGCTCCGCGCCCTTGGTAAAAGAGACGAAGGATCGCGTTCGAACCGCACGGTTCGACGACGAGCGTCGGCTTCAAGACGAACTCCTCGTCCCAGAAGGAGGCGTTCGGCTCGAAGACGGGGCGCAGCTTCTTCACCCAAGTGAAGCCTGCGTCGGTCGAGACGGCCTCTCCGATTCGCCCGCAATTGCGAGTCGGCTGATTGACGCCGTTCCATTCGTACGCCGAATAGAACATATGAACCGTCGATGCATTCACGGGATCGAGAATGAGGCGCGGTCGATTCACCGAACCGTCATCCCACTTGTTGCACGACCGGTCGGTACTCCGGGAACGGCGCGCGGCTGCCAATTCGTGATCCCGTCCTGCGAGAAGAGGACGTCGAGTCGTGGCTCCTGCCGTGACCGAGCCCTCGCAGACCCA
The DNA here is from genome assembly GCA_963725045.1 of uncultured Gemmatimonadales bacterium. Taxonomy (GTDB): domain Bacteria; phylum ARS69; class ARS69; order ARS69; family ARS69; genus CAVRWY01. Next base: position 231,158 of record CAVRWY010000010.1, on the reverse strand, counting down.
GCGCATACGAGAGGAGATACCCGCCGCCGATGCTCGCGGGAGCTGAATGAGAGACGGCATGTAAGGAAAGTGATTGCCCGTGGGTTGCACGATCTGCTGCGAGTTGACGACCCAGTCTTGACCATAATTGGTGGACGTGGCTCGCCCGACCGCCCTCAACCCTGCCGTCGGCTGTCCCGTGAAGATCATCGTCATTTGGCCCGACGGTCCCGTGAAGTGGGGATCCGGGCACTGGACTCCCGTGAGCCAAGTCGCGTTGAAGTTGGAGGTGTTTCCCAGACTCGTCCAAGTCAGGCCGCCATCGGTGGACTTCGACCGACGAACGCGATGGTGCCACCCGTGTTGGTGCCGCTGAAGAGGTAGTACTCGCCGTTCGGCGTCCCGAGCGATCGCGAAGCAGTCGACTCCCACGTTCGGAACCGGACCGTTTGCCATGCTCGGCATGACGAGTGAACGGTTGGCTCCCGTTGAGAACCGGGCACGGTTGCCACGGCGGCGGCGGATCGCACGCGGGAAGCGGACACACAGGAACGGGATCCTGCGGCGGCATGGAGCGAAGCCCATCGTCCGTTGCAAGAGCATTCGTTACGGCGAGCTCATCCTTGCAAGCGTGAACCGGTACGGTGAGCACACAGAGAATCAAGACGGCGGCGACGGCGCGAAGCGGATCATGACCCCCTCCGGGTCGAAACGTGAGATCAGGCCCCGCCATGGGAGCGGGACTTCCCGTTGAAGAAGGGCGATGAGGCGCGCGCTGATACGCGTGCGGCGCAGCGCCGGGCAGGAGATCGAAGCATCTCGGCGCGGTTCCGAGGAAAGTGCCGGTCCATGGTTTCCTCGCGTATCAAACACATCGCGGTTCGCCCCTCCTCTCTGCTTCGAGGCGGACTGGCTTCGATTCAGGAGGTCGCGATGGGGCTTCGATTCGCGTTCATCCCAGTACTCGTCGCTTTTCGGCGCGACGGCGGCTTCGGAAAGATCGTCTGCCGCCGGCGAGCCGCGCGCGCTCCTCGTCTACTCCGGCGCGGGATTCCGCCTTCCCATCGAGGAGGCGGCGCGCGTCTTCGAGGAGCGCACCGGCGTGCCCATCGAGGCGACTTTCGCCGGCAGCGGATGCTTGCTCGCGCAGGCGGAGCTGGCCGGGCGCGGCGACGTCTTCATTCCCGGAGAGCTGCACTATGTGGAGCAAGCTCGGGAGCGGGGCTTGGTCGGCGACGCCGTGAGCATCGCGTACCTGAATCCGGTGATCGTGGTCGAGAAAGGGAATCCGTTCGGCATCGCCGAGCTGCGCGATCTCGCGCGTCCCGAACTACGCCTAGGGCTCGGCGATCCGCAATCGGTCGCCGTGGGAATCGCGGCGGAGCGGTGGCTCGCCGCCGAGCTGGACGAAGCCACGCGGGCCGCCGTGCTGGAACGCGTCACGACGCGCGCACTGAACGTGAACGAGCTCGGGAGCCAGCTCACGCTCGGTGCCCTCGACGCGGCAATCGTCTGGGATGCCACCGTGCCCCTGTTCCCCCAGCTCACCGCCGTCGTGCCGCCATCATCGAAGGCGTACAGGACGCTGATCACTGGGTCAGTCTTGAAAATGTCCGAGCACGCCGAAGACGCCGCCCGCTTTCTCTCGTTCCTCGTGGGGGAGGAGGGCCGGTCGATCTTCCGCAAGTTCGGCTACACGCCGGTCGCACCGGCGGCAGCCGTCCGTAACGCCGCTGACTGCTCCATCGCCCGTATCCGCGGTCCCGGTGACTCCGTGAGCAACACGCTGTTTCGCTCGATCCTTCTGCTGGCTCTCGCCGCACTCGTGACGTTCGTCGGCGCGTTTCTCGCGGCGAGCATCCTTTACTCCGGGCCGCATCGCGTCATTTCGATTCTCGCGCAGGAATCGGCGCGCGACGCCGTGATGCTCTCGCTTGCGACCAGCGCGATCGCGACCATCCTCTCGCTCCTGTTCGGCATTCCCACCGCGTATGCACTGACTCGCTGGGACTTTCCCGGGAAGACCGTGCTCGACGTGCTTCTCGATTTGCCGATCGTTCTTCCGCCTCTCGTCGCCGGATTCGGCCTGCTGCTCCTCTACGCGCTTCTCGATCGCTCCTTCCACGGAAGCGTCTCCGGCAGCCCGCTCGATCTCCGATTCACGCGCGAGGGAATCGTGCTCGCGCAGTTCACCATCGCCGCCCCGCTCGCGGTGCGCGTGCTTCGCGCGACGTTCTCCGAGGTGCCGGTGCGAATCGAGACGATGTCGCGCTCCCTGGGAGTTCGCGAAGCGGGCACGTTCCTGCGTGTGTCGCTGCCCATGGCCCGCAGCGGAATCCTGGCCGGGACGATTCTAGTGTGGGCGAGGAGCATCGCCGAGTTCGGCCCAATTCTCGTTTTCTCGGGGGCGGTGCGCGGGAAGACCGACGTGCTGCCGATCTCGATCTTTCTCGCGTTCTCCAACGGTGAGATCGAGAACGGCGTCGCGTTCTCGGTGCTGCTCATTCTTCTCGGAGCGGTGGCGTTGGTCGGGATTCGACGCCTCGGCGGAAGGCTGGTGGTCGGATGAGTGCGGAGCTTCCTGGAAGCGCGCGCCCGAGGCTCTGCGGGATGTCGGGCGTCGCTGGGCGGCAGTTCCCCGCGCTGGAGTGGCGAAACGTCTCTCTCGAGCTCGGCGCATTCGCGGTGCGCAATGTGTCCCTGCATGTGGAGTGCGGCGAATGGCTCGGCATCGTCGGACCGACGGGCGCCGGCAAAACGCTCCTGCTGGAAGTCGCCGCCGGATTCCGCGCGCCGTCGTCGGGAGAAGTGATCCGTCACGGCAAAGACGTCACCACGCTCACTCCCGAGCGCCGGCGCATCGCCTACGTTCCCCAGGATGGACTTCTCTTTCCGCACCTGGACGTGCGGCGAAATCTGACGTTCGCGCTGCCGCGCGCCGAGCGCGGTTGGAGCGACCGCCTGCTGGAAGTCGCCGCAAGCCTGGGGATCGCGCATCTCCTGAGCCGCCGTGTGCAAACCATCTCCGGAGGGGAAGCGCAACGAGTCGCGATCGGACGCGCACTTCTCGCGGACGCGGACATACTCCTCTTGGACGAGAGCACCTCGGCGCTCGACGAGGACACCAAAGCCGCCATCGGCGACGACTTGCTCCGGCGACGCTCGAAGAACGGGTGGTGCGTGGTTCAAGTGAGCCACGATCGCGAGGAGATCGAGCGTCTCGCCGATCGCGTCGTCGCCATGAATCGCGGGCGACTCGTGAGTCACGAGCCCCATTCCCGGCGAGGCTCGCGCCGAGCCGTCGTTTCACTCTCCGCATCGCTGAGCAGAAAGGACGATCGATGACCATCCGACTCGAGCTCACCACGCGGCTCGCGGAAGTGGCCGGCTTTCCCGAGCGTACGATGCAGATTCAAGGTGGAGAGACGCTGGCCGATGCACTCCGCACGTTCGAGCGCACGTTGGCCGAGGGCCCGGGTGCGGGTCTCGCTCCCGGAGGAAAGCTGCATCCCAGCATCCTTGTGGTTCTCGATGGAACGGCCTGCACGTCGGGCGATCGGACCCTGCCGCTTCGCGGGGGAGAGACGATCCGGCTCATGCTTCCGGTCGCGGGAGGATGAGCATGGAGACGATGGCCATTGCGCACGATCGCTGGCGACGCCAACGCCTGCTGCCGTGGCTCGACGACGCAGCGCAGGAGCGCATCGAGAGCGCCAGTGTTCTCGTGACCCGTGTCGGCGGACTCGGCGGCCCGCTCGTGCAATCGCTGGCGATGGCCGGAGTCGGTCGCATCGTGTTCTTCCACGAAGGAATTCTCGGCGAAGAAGACCTCAATCGCATGGTCCTCGATGGACCCGGAGCAGTTGCACGAAGCGCGTGCGCCACAAGCCGCGGCGGCGCTCCTGCGCCACGGGCGACCCGGCTTCGAAGTGGTGAGCTTCGCGCGGCGCGTGAGTCGGCGGGATGCGGACCATTGGATGCGCACGTGCGATCTGGCGATCGGCGCCGCTCCTACGTACGAGGAGCGCCTCGCGTTGAACGACGCCGCCGTCGCCGCCGGAAAACCATTCGTGGACGCCGCAATGTACGGGGACGAGGGGCACGTGATCGCGGTTGCGCCGGGCCGATCGGCGTGCCTTCGATGCCTCGTGCCGGCCATCCCTCCGTGGCGCGACGACTTCCCCGTTCTCGGCGCCGTCTCTGCGGCGGTCGGAAACATGGCGGCGTCGTTTGCGGCTCGAATCCTGGCCGGTGCGGACGTCCCTTGGGGCGAGCCATTCACATCGATTTTTCCGGTCCCGTACTCACTCGCACGCATGTTCCGCGGCGAACGGACTGCCTTGCGTGCGCTCACCTCTCCGAGGAAGGACGAGCATGCTTCGATCGATCGCCATCGGAATGACTCTCACCACACTGGCCGCGTTCGCTTCGACGGCATCGGCGACGCCGCGTCACGCGCACTGGCACTACATGGTCGGCTCTCGAGCGAGCTTCGGGAAGACGGTCGCGAAGCAACTGCACTTCGAAGCAGCGCGCCCCGGCGACTTCTCCTACGAGCTGGCTCGCGTCAACGCGCAGGACATGGAGCGCCTCGGGCGCGAGATTGGGGAATGGACGAGTGCGATTCGGACGGAGAGCGCACCGGAGGATGCCGCAGCAATTGCGACGCAGCTCGAGACGATGCGCACGGAAGGCGAGCTTCTGGCGGCCCGCGGGGCGGAGCTCGGAACTTGGATCGACGAGCGGCTCGCCCGTTCGGCGCCCGCGTCGGAAGACGAGCTCCGCTCGCGAATCGCGGAACGAGCGCGCGATCTCTTCTACGGATTCGATCGCATCATGATCGCGCACAAGAGCGCGGAGAACACACTGGGAATTCCCGCGCCGGCGGATCCTCCGCCATTCGACGGGAGTTGACGAGCGCCGTCCGAAAAAAAGGGGACCGCTCGCGCGGCCCCCTCGTGTTTCCGGGATGTGTACTCGAACTTCGTCAAATCTTGACGACGACCAGCTCCGTCCGGCGATTCATGGCCCGTCCATCTTCCGTCTCGTTCGACGCCGTCGGGCGAGTGGCCCCGTATCCCGCCGTCTGCGACCCGACCCGCGGAAATGCCGCCCGCGACGAGCGCAGCCTTCACGGTCTCCGCACGCGTCATCGAGAGCTTCTGATTCTCCATCGGATCCCCGGTCGTATCGGTGTGCCCTTCCAGCCGCACCGAAGTCGACGGATAGGCTTTCAAGATCGCGATCAGATTGTGCAGCGTCGGCTGAGAGTCGTCCGTGACATGGGTCTGCGACGTGTCGAAGTTCAGATTGTCGAATACGAACGAGCGCGGGAGCTGGCTCGCGGTCGCGGTCGACAGGAACGTCGCCAGGCCATGATTGAACGACCCGTCAAGCACATCGACGGTTGCACCATCCGGAAGTTTGATCGCCGTGTGTTTCTGGGCCTTGGCGACGTCCTTCGCCGGATCGACGAACGCATCCGCGCGCTGGGCCGCTTCGTCCGCAGCATTCGGCGGCGTCTCGGCGACCTCGGTCGTCTTTCCGCCGCGCAGCAACATCCACGCGATCAAGGCGAGCGCCGCGGTCGCGAGAAGCGGAAGCAGCCAGCGAGCGCCCGAAGACTCCTCTTTCTTGGTGACCGTGTGCGACGCGGTGGCACCGAGCCGGGAGAGATCCGAGAGACCGAGCACGTTCGCCAGTCCCGGAGGCGCCATGCGCATGATGTCGTTCTTCTGCGAGAGAAGAAAATCGACGAACCCGCTCGGATTCAGACCGCGCGATGCGGTTTCTTTCCCGAGAAACGCAATCACGAGAGGTGTGACCAATCCGAGGAGGGTCGAGACGGCCGAAGCCTTCATTCCGGAGAGCCCGGCCAGCATACTGGCCGCGGCCGAGCTCTTGCTTCCCAGGAGAGAGGAAAGAAGGCCCTGCCCGGTCGAGAGCAACTTGTCGGTCGACCCGCCACCGCCGAGCATCGAAGAGTAATTCTGCAAGAGGTTGGTGTCCCGAGACGCGGTGGTCACGAGATCGAAGAGCTCCCGGGCCCCCCCGGGGGACGTCGCCTTCTGAAGGGACGCCGCCATGATGGTCGGCACGGCTCCGTGAATCGCTCGCTGGGTGTTCTCCGGGCTTTCTCCGAGGAATGCTGCCGCTTTTCTTGTGATGTCGCCCGAGAACGATCCCAGAATTGTATCCATGAGACTGGCCATGGTCTTTGACTCCTTCCGCGGATCATCAAATGAACGATCGGTGAGTCCGCAATGCTGTGGCCTGGACAAGCTACCACCCCGGGAGGCTCCAGAGCACCCTCAATGACGAAAGGGGCCTGACCGGGAGACGCGCCGCTGGAAGGCGATCCGTGAAACGCCGGCGCCTTGACCCAGTCCGATTCCCATGATAATTGTCCGGATTCCGCCGGTCTGGATTCGGGCCCATAGCTCAGGTGGTGAGAGCAGCCGGCTCATAACCGGTTCGTCCTTGGTTCGAGTCCAAGTGGGCCCACCGGGCCCCGGACCGTGACGAGTTCGGGCGATTAGCTCAGCTGGTCCAGAGCGCTCGCCTCACACGCGAGAGGTCACTGGTTCAAGTCCAGTATCGCCCACCATCTTCATCCGTCCTGTACGAGGAGGATCCACCCTGGCCGGAAACCCCACGCCCACTCCCAGATCATCCTCGGCTCGATGCCGGGTCCGAACGGGTGCTCCTCGCCGACGGGGAGCACCCGTTCCTTTGGTGAGGAGACGTTCTTGACGCCCGAAGAAACCAAGGCCCTCCTGGATCTCCAAGAGCTGGACCTCAAGCTGATCGAGTACGAGAAGCACCAGAAGAATCACGCGCGGCTTCTGGCGGAGATCGAGGCGCCCTTGAACGCCGCGCGCAACGAGCTGCAGCGCATCCAGGCGGAGCTCGCCGAATCGCAGACCCAGAGCCGGCACTTCGAGCTCGAGCTCGTTGCCAACAACGAGCAATTCAAGAAGCTGCAGACGCAGCAGATGAATGTGCGGAACCAGATCGAGTACAACGCCTTCCTTCACGAGATGGATGCGTTGAAGGATCGCGCCGACGCTCTCGAGGAGTCCGGGATTCGCTGGATCGAAAAGAGCGAAGCGGCGAAAGAAAAGCTTCCCGAAGCGACTGCACGCCTCGAAGAAGAGGAGAAAAAAGCCGCCGAGGCAACGGCCAAGCTCGATGCAAAGACGGCCGAGCTGCGCCGCATCCACGACGAAGCTTCGGTGCTGCGCGCGCCCATCGTGAAGAACGTCCAGGCCAACGTGCTCACCTACTACGACCGGCTGCGGACCGGGGGAAAGCTGCCGTTCGTCGCGATCGTTCGTCGCGGAGCCTGCGGAGGGTGCGGTTTCCGCCATCCGCCGCAGAAGCTCCAGGAGATCAAGATGGGCCGGCGCATGACCGCGTGCGAGCAGTGCTGGCGCATCCAGGTCTGGCGCGAAGAAGAAGAGGAGAAGATTGGCTTCTGAGCTCACTCCCGAGGCGCGCCGCCTGGTGGAGGGTCTTCTCGAAGGAAAGGGCCTCGACGATCTCGCGCCGGAAGGAAATTCGGCGCGGGAGGAAGTGCGCCGGCTTCTCCGGCGCTTACTCCCTCGCCTGACTCCTGGCGCGGGCCGCGCGGGATCGCGGGCGCCGGCGGATCACGCCGTCATGAGGTGTGACGGTGCTTCGCGCGGGAATCCGGGGCCGGCGGCGATCGGCGTCGTGATCAGCGACGCCTCGGGCGCGGTCGTGGATTCGTTCGGCCGAGTCATCGGCACGGCAACGAACAACGTCGCCGAATATCGAGCCGTGGCGGCCGGTCTGGAGGCGGCCCGGCGTCTCGGGCTGGAAGCGCTCGAGCTGCGCCTCGACTCCGAGCTCGTCGTTCGGCAATTGAACGGCCAGTACAAGGTTCGCCACCCCGCTTTGGTCGACCTCAAGGACGACGTGGACCGGCTCCTCGCCGCATTCCGATCCGTCCGTATCCTCCATGTCCCGCGCGAAGAAAATCGCGAGGCCGACCGCCTCGCGAACGAAGCGTTGGACCGTGCCCGCGAGTCCTCGCGCGAGTGAATGGGGCTCGCCGGTTGGACCCCGAAGGACGAAACTGGTAAGAAGAGCACGGGGAGATCCAGGTGATCGCGGCCCCCTCACGGGGGACGAGGAAAGTCCGAGCTCCGCAGGGCAGGGTGCTGGTTAACGGCCAGTCGTGGTAACACGAAGGAAAGTGCAACAGAAAGCAAACCGCCGTTCCGGCTTGTCCGGGGCGGTAAGGGTGAAACGGTGAGGTAAGAGCTCACCAGCGTCTCGGCGACGAGGCGGCTCGGCAAACCCCACCTGGAGCAAGACCGAATAGGAGAAGACGAGGTGGCCCGCCTCGAAATCATTCTCGGGTAGGTCGCTGGAGGTCCGGAGTAATCCGGATCCTAGAGAAATGATCACCACGGATCGATCGATCCGGACAGAACTCGGCTTACGGGTCTCCCCGATTTCTTTTTCGCCGGCGGAATCGAGGACGCGATGCAAAAGATCTGGGTGGGACCGCCCGCACTGGAAGGGGACGTCGTCCCCCGGCTCGCGCGCGAGCTCGGGGTCTCCCAGCTCGTCGCCCGCGTGCTCGCGAGCCGCGGCCGCACCGATCTCGGTGTGGCGCGCGCCTTCCTTCATCCGTCGCTCGACGCGCTTTCTTCGCCTTCGCTGCTTCGCGGAGCCGACGTCGCGATCGATCGCCTCCGGCGCGCGATCCTGCAGCGCGAGAAGATCCTGGTCTTCGGCGATTTCGACGTCGACGGGGTGACGGGAACATCTCTCGCGCTCCTCGCGCTGCAACGCCTGGGCGCGGACGTCGACTTCTTCCTTCCGCATCGGATCAAGCACGGCTACGGCCTGTCGATGAAGGCGCTCCCCGAGCTGCTCGAGCGCCGCCCCGCCATCGTGCTCACCGTGGACTGCGGCGTGCGTTCCGTCGAAGAAGTCGCGGCGCTCACGCGCGAAGGCGTCGATGTCCTCGTCAGCGATCACCACGAAGCGGGGCCGGAGCTTCCGCCGGCGCTCGCCGTGATCGATCCGAAACAGCCCGGCTGCAATTATCCGGACAAGCGGCTCGCCGCGGTCGGCGTGGTGTATCAGCTGCTGCGCGGCCTGGCCGCGACGCTGGAGCACGACCTCGATCTCACCCAGCACCTGGATCTGGTCGCGCTCGGGACCATCGCCGATCTCGTTCCTTTGGACGGGGAGAACCGAGCGCTGGTCGCCGAAGGGCTCGCGGTGATGAATCGCCACGAGAAAGTCGGAATCCTGCGCCTCGCGGAAGCGGCCGCGATCGAAGGGCGCATCGAAGCCTGGCACGTGGCGTATCTCCTGGGACCGCGCATCAACGCGGCCGGGCGGCTGGGCGATGCCTCGGCCGCAGTGCGGCTTCTCACCGCGCAAGACAGCACCGCGGCCAGCAAGATCGCGCAGGATCTCGACGAAGCGAACCGCCGCCGCCAGGAGATCAGTCACACCACGCTGGTGCAGGCCATGGAGGCGATCGAGCGAGGCACCGCGGGGAAAGATCCCGCGGGCATCGTGCTCGCCTCGAACCAATGGCATCCGGGCGTGATCGGCATCGCCACGTCGAAGCTCGTGGAGATGTTCCATCGCCCTTCCGTGCTGATCGCGATGGAGGGAGATCGCGGGCGCGGCTCGGTGCGCTCCATCCCCGGAGTGGACGTCTGCGCGGTGCTCGACGGATGCGACGATCTCCTGGTGCAGTACGGCGGCCACGAAATGGCGGCCGGTCTCACCATCGCGCGCGACCAAGTGGCCACGTTCCGCGAGCGTTTCTCCGCCGCGGTCGCCGGACACATCACGCAGGAGAACTCGCGCCCGATCGTGCGCATCGACAGCGAGATCGCGCCCGAAGAGATCTCTGTGGAGATTCTGGAAGACTTGGACGCGCTCGCGCCGTTCGGATTCGGCAACGCCCGCCCCACGTTCATCCTTCGCGCGGTGGAGCTGGCCGGCAGCACGCGCGTCGTCGGTCGCGGCCATCTCAAGATGCAGCTGCGCCGTCGCGGGATGCCGCCCTTGGATTGCATCGGCTTCGATCAGGGCGCGCGGGCGAACGGCGGAAAGCTCGCGGGACGCCTCGATCTCGTGGGACATCTGGCGGCGAATGATTGGAACGGGCGTCGCATCGCTCAGGTGCAAATCATGGACTTGCGCGCGGCAGAGGGAGCGGCGCCGTCGTCCGGCTCGCCGGCTCCGCCGGAAACGCCGTCATGAGCACGCGTCCGATCGCCGACTACGGCGACACGCCCCCGCCGCCCGAGCCCACGCTCGTCTACGACGACCTCCTCGCCGCGATCGACGACAAACCCGGCTTCGACTTCGATCTTCTGCGACGTGCGTACGACTTCGCCAGGCTCCACCACGAGGGTCAGTTCCGGCGCTCGGGAGATCCCTACATTCAGCACTGCCTCGCGGTCGCGAAGGTTCTGGCCGGGCTGCATCTCGACGCGACCACGATCGCGGCGGGCCTTTTGCACGACATCCTCGAAGACACGAAGGTGGACGACGAGGAGCTGCGCATCGAGTTCGGCGAGAACATCGCCTCGGTGGTGAACGGCGTCTCCAAGATCGGCGACATCAAGTTCAAGAGTCCCGAGGAGCACCAGGCCGAGAACTGGCGCAAGATGCTGCTGTCCATCGCGCAGGACGTGCGCGTGATCCTGATCAAGCTCGCCGATCGCCTGCACAACATGCGCACCATCCATTTTCTCCCCGAAGAAAAGCGCCTGCGTATCTCGAAGGAGACGCTGGACATTTATGCGCCGCTCGCGCACCGCTTCGGCATCGCGACGATCCGCTGGGAGCTCGAGGATCTCGCGTTCAAGACGCTGGAGCCGGAAGCCTACGACGAGCTGGTGACGAAAGTCGCCATCAAGCGTGAAGCGCGCCAGGCATATCTGGATCAATTGGTGGGACCGCTGCAAGCCGCGCTCGCCGCGCAGGGCATTCCCGCCGAAGTCACCGGACGCGCGAAGCACTTCTACAGCATTCATCGCAAGATGCGCGCGCGCCAGAAGCAGTTCGAAGAGATCTACGACTTGCTCGCCGTGCGCGTGATCGTCCCCACCGGGAACGCCTGCTACGAAGCGTTGGGAACGATTCATTCCTTGTGGACGCCGATCCCGGATCGCATCAAGGACTTCATTGCCAGCCCCAAATCCAATCACTACCGCTCGCTGCACACCACGGTGGTGGGGCCGGGGCGCGAATGGGTGGAGATCCAGATCCGCACGCCGGACATGCACGCCGAAGCGGAGTACGGCATCGCCGCGCACTGGGCGTACAAAGAAGGCGAGGTGCTGAAGGAGAGCATGATCGGCCGCTTTCCGTGGATCGGAAACTTGGTGAAAGAGCAGGCCGATCAATCCGCCGAGGAGTTCCTGGACCTTCTGAAGTCCGATCTCTTTCAACATGAAGTGTTCGTGTTCACGCCGAAAGGCCAGCTGCGCGTGCTCCCGCGCTACTCCACGCCCGTCGATTTCGCCTACATGATTCACACCGAGGTCGGAAATCACTGCGTGGGTGCGCGCGTGAACGGCCGCATCGTCCCGCTGCGCTATCAGCTCCAGAACGGCGACACGGTGGAGATTATTACTTCGCCGATGGGCAAGCCGTCGCAGGACTGGATCAACTTCATCGTCACGTCCGGGGCGCGCGGCAAGATTCGCCGCCACTTCCGCATCGAACACATGCAGCACTCCGTCTCGCTCGGGAAGGAGATGCTGGAACGGGAAGGAAAGCGCTCGCGCGTCGACGTCGACAGAGCGATCACCAAGGAGTCGGCGAAAGAGCTGGGCTTCGATTCTCCGGAGAAGCTTTTCGCCGCGATCGGGCTCGGCGACATCTCGCCCATCCACGTGATCCGCAAGCTCTTCCCCGAAGCGCAGGAAAAGGACAAGGACGCCGGGCCGATCCGCCGCATCCTGACGTTCACCCGCAAGAAAGAAGGCGGGGTGCGCGTACAGGGCGTGTCCAACGTGCTGATCCGATTCGCGCAGTGCTGCCAACCGCTTCCCGGGGAGTCGATCGTGGGCATCGTGACGCGCGGGCGCGGGATCTCCGTGCATCGGCTCGACTGCCCGAACACGTTTCCGTCCGCGGTGGAGCCCGATCGGCGCATCGCGGTCGCGTGGGACGTGACCCGCGAGGACAGCTTCCAGGTCGGCCTCGGGATCGAAGGGGAGAACCGCCGCGGACTCTTGGCCGACGTGTCGTCGGCGATCACCGAGCTCGACACCAACATCATCTCCGGCACCATGGAAGCCGACGGGCATCGCGTGGTCGGCAAGTTCGTCATCGAAGTGCAGGATCTCCCGCACCTCCAGAAGGTGATCCGGGTCGTTCGCAAGGTGAAGGGAGTCACCGCCGTGAGCCGCGTGGAGCATGCGACGGGAGGCTGACGCCCCGGCGGCGAAGCTGGGGCGCGCGGCGCGGCTGGTCACGCGCGGGGAGGTGTCGTGGTTTCGCGCGCCGGCGCTCGCGCTGGCCGACGCCGACCTCGAGCACGGAGTCACGCACGCCAGCCACGGCAACTTCTCGCTCTCGCGCGGAGAAGATCCGGAGGTGGTGCGCGAACGGCGGCGCGCGTTCCTGGAGGATGTGGGCCTCGGCGACGCGCGGCTGATCGCGCCGAAGCTCCATCATTCGGCGGACGTGGGCGTGGTCGTGCGCGGGGAGGCGCCCGCAGGAATCTACGACGCGGTGATCGCCTGCGAAAACGCGCTGGTGCTTGCGGTCACGGTGGCGGACTGCGTGCCGGCGTTCTTCGTCGATCCCGTGTCCCGCGCATTCGGAGTCGCGCATGCCGGTTGGCGCGGAGCGGCCGGCGGAATCGTGCGCAACACGATCGCGGCGATGCAGGAGCGTTTCGGTGCCGAGCCCGGGGATCTCTTCGTCGCCGTGGGGCCCTCGATCCGCGGACCTTCCTACGAAGTGGGACCGGAAGTCGCGGGGCTCTTTCCCGAGGAGTTCGCGGTTCCCTCGCCGCCGGAGCGGCGGGAATGGGGACGCGGCCGGCGATTCTCAGAGCATCCCGGTGCGCGGCGACCGATTCCTTCTCGATCTCCCTTCGTGCGTGCTCGCCGAGGCCCGTGCCGCGGGCGTCCCACGCGACAATCTGGTCGACTTTGCGCTCTGCACACGTCTGCACCCCGGGGATCTATTTTCGCACCGGCGCGGCGACGACGGCCGGCATTGGGCGTTCATCGGCCGAGCGTGATAGGTTCCCGCCGCATGCGAGCCGTTCTGCAGCGCGTCACGCGCGCCTCCGTTCGAGTCGACGGCGAGATCGTGGGGTCGATCGGCCCCGGGATCTTGGCTCTCGCGGGAGTTGCGCGCGGCGACGGCGACGACGATGCGGATTGGCTCGCGCGCAAGATCGCGCATCTGCGTCTCTTCCGGGACGGCGACAAGAAGATGAATCTCTCCGTCGTGGAGGCGGGAGGTGCGGTTCTCCTGGTTTCGCAATTCACGCTGCACGCCGATGCGCGCAAGGGTCGCAGACCGTCGTTCGAAAAGGCCGCCGCCCCGGAAGCCGCCGTCCCGCTGCTGGAGCGATTGCAGCGGGGGATCGAAGCGGAAGGCGTGCATGTGGAGACTGGGCGCTTTCGCGCGATGATGGAGGTCGAGCTGGTGAACGACGGACCGGTGACGATCGTGCTCGACTCGGAGGAGGCCCGCGCCTGCGAAGGAACCGCGCGATGCATCGCGCATTTTCTCCGCCCGCCGCGCACTCCTGGATCCCGATTCGCCACTGCGCACGCAGCCACTCACGCTCGCGTCCGCGTCGGATCGCCGCCGCGATCTTCTGAACGAGCTCGGCCTGCCGTTCACGATCGATCCCGCCGACGTCGACGAGACCAACGACGTCCCCGCCGATCCCGAGCAACATGTCCTCGTCCTCGCGGAGCGCAAGGCCCGCGTGGTGGCGGCGCGGCGCGGGCGCGGCCTCGTGCTCGGTGCGGACACGATCGTGGTGCACGACGGGCGGATCATGGGGAAGCCGCGCGACGCCGACGATGCGCTCGACATGCTCCGCCGGCTCGCGGGGCGGGAGCACGTCGTGTGGAGCGGGGTGTGCATCGTCGATGCGGAGCGCGGGACGTCGCGCTCCCGGGCCGTGGCCACGCGCGTGCAATTTCACGCCGCCGGCGACGACGAGCTTCGCGACTACGTCGCCAGCGGCGAGCCGTTCGGGAAAGCCGGCGCGTACGCGATTCAAGGAACGGGACGATTCCTGGTCGCCGGCATCGAGGGCGACTACTCCAACGTCGTGGGCCTGCCGGTCGGAGACACGCTCGACCTTCTCGCCGCGATGGTGGCCGGCGCATCGACGGGAGCGCCGCGATGAGCTTCTTCACCGTGAAGTGGGACGAGGGAGACGGCGGCGCGCTCCTTCTTCTCGAGCAGACGCTGCTTCCCGATCGCGAGGAAATTCTGCGTTGCACCACGCCCGCGCAGGTGATCGACGCGATCCGCCGCCTCGCGGTGCGCGGTGCGCCCGCGATCGGCGTCGCCGCGGCTTACGCTTGCGTGCTCGCCGCGCTCCGCTCGCCGGCGCAGGATGTCGGCGCGCTTCGCGCCGCGCTCGTCCCCGAGCTCGCGGCGATCCGCGCCGCACGACCCACCGCGGTCAATTTGGCGTGGGCGGTGGATCGCATGTCGCGGGCCGCGGCGGCGAGCGGGGCCGCGGACGCCGAGGGCCTCTGCCGCGATCTCTTGAACGAGGCGCGTGCGATCGAGCGCGAGGACCAAGAGGCGTGTCTCGCGATCGGGCGCTACGGCGCGGACCTCGTCCCCGAGGGGGCCACGATCCTCACGCATTGCAACGCCGGGGCGCTCGCGACCGCCGGGCGCGGCACCGCGCTCGCGATCGTGTACGAAGCGGCGGAACGCGGGAAGCGCATCCGGGTTCTCGCCGATGAGACTCGCCCGCTCCTTCAAGGAGCGCGTCTCACCGCGTGGGAGTGCGGCAAGATGGGCATCCCGGTCACGATTCTGTGCGACAACGCCGCCGGCTGGATGATGGCGCAGGGCAAGGTCGACTGCATCGTCGTCGGAGCGGACCGCATCGCCGCGAACGGGGACGTCGCGAACAAGATCGGCACGTACGCGCTGGCCGTGCTCGCGAAGGAGCACGGGATCCCGTTCTACGTCGCCGCACCCACCACGACGCTCGACCTCTCGATCGCCAGCGGTCGCGAGATCCCGATCGAGGAGCGTTCGCCCGAGGAGGTGACCGCCCCGCGCGGTGTGAGGGTGGCGCCGCAATCCGCGGCCGCCGCGAACCCCGCGTTCGACGTCACGCCGGCACGCTTCGTCACCGCGATCGTCACCGACAAGGGAATCGTCCGCGGAGATTTGGCCGAGGGACTGCTTCGGCTCGGTTGAGTGTTACAGTGTTGCGAGTGTGTTCGAGGAGGGGAGACGATGCCGATCACGTTTCGCATCGACGCTGCGCTCGGGATCGTTCGAGTGAGTGCCGCGGACGCCGTCACTTCGGATGACATTCGTACGGCGCGCCATGCGATGTTGACCGATCCGGAGTTCGGATCGGGAATGAACGTCCTCGTCGACGCGACCGCGGTCGACACGAGCTTGCTCACCCGCGAGGGTCTCGAGGCGCTCGCCAACGATTGGAAGACGATTCTCCCGCCCGGCGGAACGGTGCGCTTCGCGATCATGACCGAGGCGCCGGCGGCGTTCGGTCTCGCACGAATGTACGAAGCATTGACTGAAGAGACTCCGCTCATCGCACGGGCGTTTCGAGAGGAGAAGGACGCGATCGCCTGGCTCCAGGAGACCGCCGTTCCGCGGCGCTGACGCGCCGTCTTGCATCGATCGAGGAGACCCGTGCCCATCGACTTTTGGCTGGATTCCGAGTCCCAGATCCTCATCGTCGAGGTGGAGGGTCTGGTCGTTCCCGAAGACGTCGTGCGATATCGAACGAGACTCCTCGCCGACCCCGACTTCACTCCCGGGATGCACACGCTCGTCGATTGCCGGGAAGCTGCCACCGAAGGGCTGACGGCCGCGAATCTCCAGTTCCTGGCGGACGACATCCAGTCCCGCCGCCGACTCCTCGCGCGCGCCAAGTGCGCCGTGGTCGTCGCCACCGACGCCGCCTACGGTCTCATGCGCATGTACGAGGCCTACACGCTCGAATCGCCGGTGGTGGTTCGCGTGTTCCGCGAGGAAACGGAAGCGCGGCAGTGGCTGAGCGAGCCGGATCCGCTGTGATCCTGCGCGTCTACGAGTCGTGCCTGTACGTCGACGACCTGGAGCGAGCCGCCCGCTTCTATGAAGGAGTGCTTGGGCTCACCGCAGTGAGCCGCGGCGACCGGCTCATCGCGCTCGCTGCGGGGGGCGGCACCCACCTTCTCTTGTTCAAGCGGGGAGCGACGGTCGCCGGCCTCTCGTTCCCTGGGGGCGTCATCCCGCCGCACGATGGATCGGGTCCGGTCCATTTGGCTCTGGCCATCGCCCCCGAAGACCTCGCCGAATGGGAGAAAAAGCTGGCGGCGGCGGGGGTGGCGGTGGAATCGCGGGTGAGCTGGGGCTCCGGGCAGACGAGCCTCTACTTTCGGGATCCGGACGGGCACTCGGTGGAACTGGCCCAACCGGGCATTTGGGGGGAGTGACCCCGACCCCTCGGGCGCCCTCCCCCGCCCAGCGCTTCCCTTGACTCCCCTTTCCGGGGACTGGTACTCTGGCCGCCCTTTTCGCGCCCAAAATCCAGCAGAGGGAACGATTTGAAGACGCGTGTCACCAAAGGTCCCGAGATCGTCCAGGCTTGGCATCTCGTGGACGCGGAAGGAATGGTCTTGGGCCGCCTTTCCGCCGAAATCGCCCGCATTCTGCGCGGCAAGCACAAGCCCACCTACTCGTCGCACCTCGACAACGGCGACTACGTCGTGGTCGTGAACGCGGACAAGATCGTGATCACGGGGCGCAAGCTCGACCAGAAGAGACGCTACATCTTCTCGGGGTATCCGTCGGGACTCCATTCCACGACGTACCGCGACTGGTTCGCGCGCCAGCCGGAAGAGCTCGTGCGCCGTTCGATTCGCGGCATGCTTCCCAAGACGCGGCTGGGCAAGGCCATGTTGACGAAGGTCCGCATCTACAAGGGATCGAGCCATCCCCACGCCGCCCAGAACCCTCAACCGTTGACCTGGGCGAAGGCCCGGCGCCAGGCCGCGTGAGCTCGCGTTCCGCCGCCACGCGCAGTAGGAGTAATCGATGACCGATTCTTCGTTCCTCGCCACCGGACGCCGCAAGACGTCGGTGGCGAAGATCCGTCTGGTGCCCGGACAGGGCAACCGCGTCGTGAACGGACGGAAGTTCGACCAGTATTTCACGCGCGCCTCGCTCATCACATATATGGAGGCGCCGCTCGCCTTGACGAACAATAGCGTGCGGTTCGACATCGTGGCCGACGTGTCCGGCGGCGGAATGACCGGTCAAGCGGGCGCCATTCGATTGGGCATCGCCCGCGCGCTGCTGCAATCCGACATCGAGCTGCGCAAAGCACTCCGCACCGGCGGGTACCTCACCCGGGACTCGCGGATGGTGGAGCGGAAGAAGTACGGCCAGGCGGGGGCGCGTCGCCGGTTCCAGTTCAGCAAGAGATAGGACGGAGCGACGTCGCGGCCGGGGCGCTTGGTGCGCTCCGGCCGCTGCGTATTTTACACGTCATCCGACCGAACGGGGGTCTGCCGGCGCAACGATCGGAGCGCAGCAGTCCGAACGGGACGACGATGGCGGAAGACAAACCAAAGGGAGACCGATCTTGACCGAAGTGACATTGAGAGCGCTCTTGGAAGCGGGCGTTCACTTCGGGCACCAGACTCAGCGCTGGAACCCGAAGATGAAAAGGTACATTTTCATGGAGAAGAACAAGATCTACATCTTGGATCTCCAGAAGACGCTCGCCATGCTGGAGAAGGCCCGCAAGCTCGTTCGCGACGTCGCCGGGCGCGGGGGCTACGTGCTGTTCGTCGGAACGAAGAAGCAGGCTCAGGAGATCATTCAGAAGTCGGCGACGGACTGCGGCCAGCACTACGTGACCGAGCGGTGGCTCGG
Source organism: uncultured Gemmatimonadales bacterium (assembly GCA_963725045.1). Lineage (GTDB taxonomy): Bacteria > ARS69 > ARS69 > ARS69 > ARS69 > CAVRWY01. The sequence goes on along the minus strand of CAVRWY010000010.1, from coordinate 213,047 downwards.
CGGGATGCTCACGAACTTCACGACGATCCGCAAATCGATCGGGCGCCTGGTGGAGCTCGAGCGCATCATGAACGAAACATCGTTCGACCTGATCGGCAAGAAGGAGCGCCTTCGTCTCGACAAGGAGCGGGAGCGCCTCCTCCAAGTCTTCCAGGGAATCAAGAACATGGATCAGCTTCCCGCGGTGGTCTTCGTGGTCGATACGGTCAAGGAGAAGATCGCCGTCACCGAAGCGAAGAAGCTCGGCATTCCCGTGGTCGGCGTCGTGGACACGAACTCCGATCCCGATCTCATCTCCCATCCGATTCCGGGCAACGACGACGCGATTCGCTCCATCCAGCTCCTGACCGAGGCGATCGCGGACGCCGTCCGTGAGGGTGCCGCGCGTGCGCGCTCCACGGAAGCCCGCGAGGAGAAGGCCAAGGCGGAAGTGGCGATGGATCGCGACACGAGCTCGAACGCGCCGCGTCCGCGCAACGAGATGCGCGAGGAGACGCCCGCCGTCGCGAAGGAGTGAGCACGGCGGATTCGCCGGCTCCCGCTCGACCATTCGAACAGCACGAACCCGCACGCTCGGGCGCGGCGGATCTCTGCACCGACGCTGCACGCCCGCGAGGAGAGAGACCATGTCGACGATCGACGCCAAATTCGTGAAGGAGCTCCGGGACATGACCGGAGCCGGAATGATGGACTGCAAGAAGGCGCTCTCCGAGTCCAAGGGCGACGTGCAGCAAGCCGTCGACTATCTGCGCAAGAAGGGTCTCGCCGCCGCCGCGAAGAAGGCCGACCGCGAGACGAAGGAAGGACTGATCGGGTCCTACGTCCATTCGAACGGCAAGCTCGCCGTCCTCGTCGAGGTGGCGTGCGAGACCGACTTCGTCGCGCGCACCGACGACTTCAAGAACATGGTGCGCGACCTGGCGATGCACATCGCGGCGTCGAATCCCTTGGCGGTGCGCCGCGAGGACATCGACCCCGGCCTCGTGGGACGCGAGCGGGAGCTCATGGCCGCGCAGGTCGCGGAGATGGGGAAGCCCGCCGCGGTGGTCGAGAAGATCATCGAGGGGAAACTGGAGAAGTGGTACGCTGACAACGCATTGATGGAGCAGGCGTTCGTCAAGGATCCGGACCGCAAGGTCGCGGATCTGGTCACCGCCGCCGTCGCGAAGCTGGGTGAGAACATTCAAGTTCGGCGGTTCGTCCGCATGGCGCTCGGCGAATCGAAGAGCTGAGCCGCCCGTGAACCGCGAAAGCCCCGGCGACGGCGGGCTCGTGCGGAAGGTGTCATGAGCTCCCTTCGCTACCGCCGCGTCCTCTTGAAGCTCTCCGGGGAAGTTCTGGCCGGGGACCAAGGCTTCGGCATTTCTCCCCCCGTGATCGGCCGCGTCGCCGACCAGGTCGCCGAGATCACCCGTCTCGGCGTCCAGGTGGGCATCGTCATCGGCGGTGGCAACATCTTCCGCGGGCTGGCCGCGAGCCGGCTGGGCATGGATCGCGTCACCGGGGATTCCATGGGAATGCTGGCCACGCTGATCAACAGCCTGGCGCTCCAAGACTGCCTCGAAAACCTGGGCATTCCCACGCGCGTGATGAGCGCGATTCACGTCATGCAAGTCGCCGAACCGTACATTCGCCGCCGCGCGATCCGCCATTTAGAGAAGGGGCGCGTGATCATCTTGGCGGCCGGCACCGGCAATCCATTCTTCACCACCGATACGGCCGCGTCGCTGCGCGCGGTGGAGATCGGCGCCGACGTGATCTTGAAGGCGACGAAAGTCGACGGCGTGTACACCGCCGATCCCGAAAAAGATGCCAGCGCCGAGTTCCTCAAGGAGATCACGTTCCGAGAAGTTCTGTTGCGTGGGCTTCAAGTCATGGATGCCACGGCGATCTCTCTGTGCATGGAGAACAACATTCCGATCGTCGTGTTCCGCATGGAGGAGGAAGGCAATCTTCGCCGCGTCCTCCAGGGTGAAGAGATCGGGACTCTCGTGGGGGGGCCAGTGCGATGAGCGACGCGATCTATAAGCAATGCGACGAGAAGATGGAAAAGACGATCGATTCCACGAAGCGCGAGCTCGCCAAGCTGCGTCTCGGCAAGGCGACGCCGGCGCTTCTCGAGAACATTCGCGTGGATGCCTACGGCGCGTCCACGCCGCTGAATCAAGTGGGCTCGATCGGCGCGCCCGAGCCGCGTCTTCTCGTCATCCAGCCCTGGGACAAGAATCTCGTGGGACCGATCGAGAAGGCGATCCGGGCGTCGGATCTGGGACTCAATCCCATGAACGACGGTCAGGTCATCCGCGTGCCGATTCCGGCGCTGACGGAAGAGCGGCGCAAGGAGCTGGTGAAGGTCGCGAAACATTACGTCGAGGAAGGCCGCGTCGCCGTGCGCATGGCGCGGCGCGACGCCAACGACGCACTCAAGAAGGGTCTCAAAGACGGGAAGCTCACCGAGGACGACGAGCGCAAGGCGCTCGAGAAGATCCAGAAGCTGACCGACCAGAAGATCAAGGATCTCGACGACATTCTGGCCACGAAAGAGACCGAGATCCTCAAGACCTGAGGACCGGAGCGGAAGGATTTCGATGAAGGGGAACGAGCCCACGCTGAAGGACGAGATCCTGCGTTCGGGAGGGCTGCCCCGCCACGTCGCGATCATCATGGACGGGAACGGGCGCTGGGCCAAGACCCGCGGTCTGCCGCGGCTCGCCGGGCATCGCGCAGGCGTGGAGCCGGTGCGCGAGACGGTGCGCGCCTGTGCGGAGCTGGGCATCGAAGTGCTCACGCTCTACGCGTTCTCGGTGGAGAACTGGCATCGCCCCGCGGTCGAGATTCGCGGGCTCATGCAGGTGCTCAAGGAAACGCTGCGCCGCGAGCAGGACGAGCTGAACGCGAACGGTGTGCGCCTGCGCACCATCGGACGCGAAGAGGATCTTCCCGCCGACGTCCGCCGCCAGATCGCGAAGACCCGCGCGGCGCTGGAGAAGAACGAAGGGCTCATCTTGAATCTCGCGCTCTCCTACGGAGGGCGTGCGGAGATCGTGGATGCGGCGCGCCGGCTGCTCGAGGAGGCGCGCGAGAAGGGCTTGCCGACCGAAGAGCTCACCGAAGAGCGCTTGGCCCGCCATCTCTACACCGCGGATCTTCCCGATCCCGATCTCTTGATTCGCACTTCGGGAGAGCTGCGCATCTCCAATTTTCTGCTCTGGCAGATTGCGTACGCGGAGATCTACGTCACGCAAACGCACTGGCCGGATTTTCGCCGCGAGCATCTGTACGCCGCGATTCGCGAGTACCAAGGACGCGAACGCCGCTTCGGGCGGACGGAAAGCGCTCGCTCCGCGATCGCGCGCGATCACGCTTCCGCGACGGACGACCGGTAGCCCGCGCCGTGCTCGCTCGCTTCCTCACGGGCATCACGTTCGTGCCCGTCCTGATTCTCGCCACGCGTGCCGGCGGAGCGTTTTTCCTCTTGCTCGTGAACTGGATTCTGGCCGCGGCCACCTGGGAGTTCTACGGACTCATGGAAGCGAAGGGTGTGCACCCCTCCAAAAAGGTGGGGATCACCGCGTCCTTGGTGCTCGCGGCGGTGGTCTACGCCACCGGGTTCGAGCACCTGGGGCTGTTTCTCTCCGTGTTCGTGCTCACGATCGTGGTGCGCGAGCTGTTCCGCGAGAAGGTGGCGTTCCCCATCTACGACATCGCCACCACCGTCTTCGGAGTGGTGTACGTCGGCTGGCTCATGGCCCATCTCATCCTGCTGCGCGAGCTGCCGCGCTCGCTCGGCCAGCCGGATCTCGTGGGCGCGCATCTCGTGCTCTATTCCATCTTGATCGTGTGGAGCTGCGACACGGGGGCTTACTTCTTCGGGTTGATGCTCGGACGGCACAAGCTCCTCCCGCACGTGAGCCCATCGAAGTCGATCGAGGGCTCGGCGGCCGGCTTTCTCTGCGCGATCGGCGCCGCGTTTTGGGGTCGCGCTTGGTTTGCGCACTTCCCGGATGGCGCTCCCTTGCTCTCCGTGGGGCAGACCGTGTTTCTGGGGTGCCTCTTGGGGGTCTCGGGGCAGCTCGGCGACCTCGTGGAGTCCCTCTTGAAGCGGGACGCGCGCGTGAAGGACGCATCGAGTACGATCCCGGGACATGGGGGCGTGCTCGATCGATTCGACAGCCTCCTCTTCTCGGCCCCGGTCGCGTACTACTACCTGCGGAGTGTCGTATTCGCCCGATGAGCGCCAAGACCGAACGCAGCACCGCCACGTCGCCGAAGCGCGTCGCCATCTTGGGATCGACCGGATCGATCGGCCGTTCCACGTTGGATGTGGCACGGGCATGGCCCGATCGCTTTCGCGTGGTCGCGCTGGCCGCGTGCAAGAGCGACGATCTCCTGCTCCAGCAGGCCCTGGAAATGGAGCCGGAAGTCGTGGCGCTCACCGACGCAGCCGCAGCGCACCGCTTCCGCGAGCGCTGGCCGCGCGGTGGGAAACGCGCACCGCTCGTGCTGGACGGCGACCAAGGCGTGATGCAGATCGCGCGCATGGACGGAATCGATCTTCTGGTGAACGGGCTCGTCGGGAGCCTGGGCCTCGAGCCCACGCTGGAAGCACTCGCCCGCGGGACGTCGGTCGCGATTGCGAACAAGGAGCCGTTGGTCGCCGCCGGCGAGCTGGTGATGGAAGCGGCGCGCAAGTCGGGGGCCGAGCTGCTCCCGCTCGACAGCGAGCTCTCCGCGATCCACCAGTGCCTGCGCGGCAACGCTCCGAACGCGGTCGAGCGCATCATTTTGACCGCATCCGGAGGGCCGTTCCGGACCCGGCCGGGCGGGACCTTCGCGGCGATCACGGTGGAAGACGCGCTGGATCACCCGGTCTGGGACATGGGACCCAAGGTCACCGTGGACTCGGCCACCCTCATGAACAAGGGGCTCGAGATCCTGGAGACCCATCGGGTGTTCGACGTCCCGATCGAAAGGATCGAGGTCGTCGTCCATCCGCAGTCGCTGGTGCACTCGTTCGTGGAGTTCGTGGACCGGTCCATGATGGCGCAGCTCTCCGAACCGGACATGCGCCTGCCGATCCAGTATGCGATGACGTACCCCGAACGCCTCGCCGGCCGCGTGGAGCCGCTCGATCTGCTGAGCATGGGCACGCTCACGTTCGAGCCGCCCGACGAGCAGCGCTTTCCCTGCCTGCGCTTGGCGAAGGAAGCCGGGCGCGCCGGGGGAGCGGCGCCTTGTGCACTCAACGCCGCGAACGAGATCGCGGTGCAGGCATTTCTGGAGAGACGCATTCGATTCACGGACATCGCGGGAGTGATCGAAGCCACGCTGGAGCGGTGTGCGGGCCCGATGCAGCTTTCGCTGGAGGCCGTGCGGCGCGCGGATGCCGCGGCCCGCGAAGAAGCGGCCCGGCGCGTCGAAGAGCGAGCGGCGTCTCCCGTGGCAGCAAGAGCTCGGAGGTAGGAATCGCGTGAGCAACCTGTTCTTCTTCATCCTTCTCCTCTCCATCCTGGTGATCGCCCACGAATGGGGTCACTACTGGGTGGCGCGCCGCGCCGGAGTGCGCGTGCTGCGCTTCTCGGTGGGCTTCGGCCCGGAGCTTCTCGGGGTCACGCGCGGTCCCACGCGCTGGTCCTTGTGCGCCATTCCGTTCGGCGGGTTCGTGAAGTTCGCCGGCGACAATCCGGAGGAGGAGACGCCGGGCGCACCCGACGAATTCCTCGCGCAGCCGGTGCTCACCCGTGCCGCGATCGTGCTCGCGGGCCCCGCGATGAATTACCTGCTCGCGATCGTCGTGTACGCGGGCGTGCTCTTCTTCGTCGGCGAAGAGACGATCGAGACCACGCGCATCGGCGAGGTCGAGAAGGACTCCATCGCCGCGACCATCGGAGTTCGCGCGGACGACGTGGTGAAGTCCATCGACGGCGTTGCCGTGGCCGATTGGAGCGAGCTTTCCCAAGCGCTGTCCAAGATCGGCGCGGGGAGTGCCTTCACGCTCGATGTGGAGCGCGCCGGCGAGCCGATCCGGATCGAAGGACGCGCTCCCGAGACGGCCGGCTTCGACCAGTCGCCTCTGGGTGTCGGGCCGTACACGGATCCCGTGATCGGCTTCGTGAAGCATTCGGGACCGGCCTGGGAAGCGGGAATCCGCAACGGGGATCGCGTGCTGGAAGTGGGAGGCGTTCCCGTCGATCGCTGGTCGGGGATGCGCGACGTCATTCGCGAGCATCCCGGCAAAGAGCTCGCGATCAAGTGGGAACGCGACGGCACGATTCGCGAGAGCAAGATCGTCCCCGACGTGGTTCCCGTCGGCGAAGGTGCGCACGGCGGACACCGTGGGACAGATCGCGATCCAGCAGGCCGTGCAGAAGAAGAAGGTGGGCCTGGGCGCGGCGATCGCCGGCGGGCGCGTCGCGCGTGTGGTGGATCACGGAGCAAGTCGTGAAGTTCCTGCCGTCGATTCCGAAGCAGATCTATCGCGCGCTGGTGAAGGGCGAGCCCGTCGACGGATTGGGCGGGCCGGTGCGCATGGCGCAGCTCTCCGGCGAGGCCGCGCGCTGGGGCGTCGACGCGTTCTTCAATTTCCTCGCGCTGATCTCCACGCAGCTCGCGATCTTCAATCTCCTGCCGATTCCCGTGCTGGACGGCGGACATCTCGCGCTCTACGGCGTGGAGGCGATCATCCGCCGGCCTCCCTCTCTGAAAGTGCGCCTCGTCCTGCATCAGATCGGCTTCGCGCTTCTCGTGCTCCTGCTTCTGTCCGTCACGGTGATGGACGTGGGCCGGCTCTTCGGCTGATGCAACCGGCTGGGGCATTGCAGCTCGCGATCGACGCCGCATTGCGCGGACTGCGCAGCGGGGCACAGCGCGGCGCGTCGGCGCCGAAGCTTCTGGCGGGGAGCCATTTCGTCCAGCCCGTCGCGGTGCGCGAGGATCAAGGCTGGGCGTACCTCGACGCCGGGCCGGTGCACCGCTCGCTGTGGCGCACGATCGAATGGCGGCTGGTGAAGCCGATGGTGCCGGGAATGGCGCGTCCGCTCGCGGACCTGGGTTGCGGGGACGGCGAGTTCGGCAAGGCGCTCTTCGACGTCGTCGATCTGGGGATCGACGGGGAAGAGCACACCATCGGACACTGCGATCCCCGGGTGTATCGCAAGACCGCGCTCGCCGACGTGCGCGCCCAGATTCCGGCGGAGCCGGGAACCCTGGGCACGATCTTCTCCAACTCCACGCTGGAGCACATCGAGGGCGTCGAGGCGGTGCTGCGCAACGCCGCGACGGCGCTGCGTCCGGGCGGGCGACTCGTGTTCACGGTCCCGTCTTCGGGACTGGTGCGCGCGTTCTCCCATCGCTTCGGCCGGGAATACTCCGATCGATTGAACGGCGTGCTCGGCCACCACAACCTGTGGAGCGCCGCGGAGTGGACCAAGAAGATGCAGGCCGCTGGCTTCGGGAGCGTGAAGACGCGCGGCTACATGACCGATGAATCGGCGCGGTGGTTCGCCTCGCTCCACCTGCCGCCCTGGGCGCAGATTCAGCGACGCGCCGGCGATTGGATGTGGCGCTCGTCGATGGCGCGCTTCAAGGAGCTGGTGGAGGCGTCGCTCGCGGAACGGGACGAGGAGAAAACGGTGTGCCTCTTGGTGGAGGGGACGAAGTGAAGTTTTGTCGCGGCGCGCTGCTGCTGTCCTTTCTCGCGATTGCCTCCTGCTCGAGCGAAGACGAAGCCTGCTTGTGCACGGAGAACTTCGCGATGATCGCGGTCACCGTCGTGGACGGCGCCGGCGCGCCGGTGGACGGCGCGGCCGTCGCGGTCATGCGCGAAATCAACGGCGACGCGCTTCCGTTCGGGGCGCCGGGGCACCAGCCGGGGATGTACATCGTCTACGACGACTCGCGCACCGCCTCGACTCGGCCGGGCGAATCGATCCGTGTCACGGGATCGAAAGATGCGCTCACGTTCGATGGCGTGATCCAGGTGACCGTCGATCTCCCCTGTCGCTGTCACATCTCCAAGGCGGGCGGGCCGGACACGCTGATCGCGCAGTAGGCGGCGGTTTTTCGAGCGCCACTGCGTCTTCCCAGAAGTTTCATTGTCTAAGCTTGCCATTGCATTCCGCAATTGGTTAGGACGCGCCGTTCGTACTTCTGAGGAAGCGGCTTCGCTTCCACACCTTGAAAATCACCCCGTATTGCGATGGCCCTCTTCCTCCAACCCACTTCGGGGAAGGGTAGGTCATGAAATTCGAGCGGAACTGCTCTTTTCGCTTCAGGCAGCATTTCACTGGTGCCTGTGTAGCGTGCGTAGCGATTGGCATTCAACTCGTCTTGCTGGCGGCCAAGTCAAGCGGAGAAGTTGTCGTCTGGGCTCCCCGCGTCCAAGTGACCCACGTTGATGCTGCAACTGACAGCGTAGTCGAAACGAATGTGCGGGGACTCCAGTTTCAGAGAAACGGATCCACGGGACTCCATGCAGCGATCGCGATCAGCAAGGCGCCCGGGTTGACGATGGCTGCCCGAAAAACTGCGAATGGCTATCATCTCGCCGTGGACGGCGACCTCGACTGGCAGGAGGCGTGGGACGAGAGCGCAATATATACGTTTGATGACGATCCGGAATCGCCGACGGAAACTGTGTCGACTGACCAACGTATGGTCGTCGACGCAAACAACAACGTTCACGTTGTGTACGAGGACTGGAGCGGCGGCACTGCACCCGTTGAGCCAGACTCCATAGGCATCTACCGCAGCGGGTTTGCCGGCTACAAGACAAATAGTAATCTGACGCGATGGTCATCGGACCATGAAGCGTGGTGTGTTGGATACGTCGGTTCAACATCGGGATGTAGCGAAATCAGCCCTAACTTCTTTCTCTCTGGCGACACACTGGTCACAATTACAAGCGGAACTGGCGCGCCGTGTACTGATCACCCTGGGAAGAGACCAATACGCAAGAGAGGGCTCTCTGATCCCGACAGTGCGTGGACTGACGCATTCTATATCGGTGGAGCAGGTGGGGGATGGACGTTTGGCGAAGGCGCTCCAATAGTCGTGGACGATTTTGACATCCTACACGTCATCGCGCGGCAAACGACCATAGCCGGAAGCGACACTACGCGAAGAATCCTTCACGTATGGGGAGAACAGGTCGCTCCTCCCGGTGAGATGACAACCGAACGGGACACCTTGGACGTAATGAGTCTGAACGGGGCTCCCGTTACCGAAGATGGTTTACCGTGGGCGGAGCCAGGCGCCGTTTTGTTACGTAGCTCCAGCACGTTTCTCGATGTTGCTTGGAACCACGTCAACGGGAACAATTCCCGCGCGCTGTTTACCCGTATTCCGCTCGATGATCCAGAGAACTTTTCGATCGGAGGCCGGCTCATGGCGGCCTCTTCGTGAGCGAGAACTCGGCGAGCCGCGTCCGGTGCGATTGGTCCGGAGGCCGGGTGGCGGCAGGCGCTACTTCGTCAGCGCTTCGCGTACCTTCGGAGTACCCGACGATAAATGACGCGCTCGACGCAGCTTTAGGAGGCGACAGTGTCCTCGTGGCGCCTGGAGTCTACGACCAGTATGAGACTCGACAGTTTCCCGGCGGCATCGTCATATCGTCTGTCGCGTTCCTCAAAGCCGGCGTCTCTCTGATTTCAGAAGGTGGTCAACTCGCCACCACACTGCGATTGGATGCTACGCTTACCACTCCGACACTTTGTGTCGGGCTTGATCTCGGTAGTACGGTAACTATCGACGGCTTTGCATTTACTGGAAATTCTCCTGGACTGTCAGGAGCTCAACTTCCCAATTGTGATGACTGCATCGTCAAGAACTGCACCTTTCGCGACTTCGGCTCTGGCGGGTCAGCGGGCGGAGTGGGGATCGCATGTGTGCGGACTGATCTCACAGTGATTGGAGTGCCATTTCGAGAACATCAACGGAACAAATGGAGCGGGTATCGCGCAAGTGAGCTCTACTCTCATTGTCGAGGATTGCGAGTTCCGAAACATCCGGAACGGGGCAATGTCGCTGTATCTTCGACTCCTCTTACGCTCACGCGACTGGGCTGACGATGCGACGCTGTCGCTTCTACGACAATGAAGGCACTCTTGGGACCGCTGGTGCTGTCATCGTCGGACTCTATTCGACGCTCCTGATCGAGGATGGATGGTTTGAGAGCAATCGAAGCGTGCCGTCCTCTCCGACGGCGGGTGCGATCCGCATCAACAGGACTTTCGAACTCGAACCAGACCATTCGGAACTGCACATTCGTTGAAAACAGCACTGTGGCGAGGAGGAATCGGCGGGGCGATTCACGCCGAGTGGTGGCACGGTCGTCATCGAAGGGAAACACGTTTCACGGCAACTCCCAAGAGCTCGATTGGGATGAAGGAGGAGCTGCCGTGATCATGGAAGGGCAAGTCGAACGTGTTTCAGCGCAACGTGATCGTGAACTCGACGGGAGACCAAGCCGTGACGCGGCGAGGCCGGGACCTCAGTTTTCCCCGGCCCCTTGCCGACTGAACCAAGGTTAAGTAGCTTCCTGAGCCTCGTCTTCATCCGAGGGCGAGCCGCCATTTGGGCGGGGAGGTGACCTTGGTCGCAGCATCCAGCCGATCGCACGGGGACGAATCGCTTCCTCGCGAAACGCCGCCCGCGGAAAGCGCCGACCGCTCCGAGCTCGGCGCCGCCGTCGAGGACTATCTGAAGGCGATCTACGAGATCGCGGGGCAATCGGAGCGCGTCGCGCCCTCCACGGTCGCCGCGAAACTGCGTGTGTCGCAGGCCGCCGTCACGAAGATGATCAAGCGCCTGCGCACGCGAAAGCTGGTGCGCTACGCGCGGGCGCGCGGCGTGGAGCTCACCGATGCCGGCCGTCTCGCCGCGCTGGAGACGATCCGTCATCATCGACTGCTGGAAGCGTACCTGCATCAGGCGCTGGGATACTCCTGGGACGAGGTCGATCGTGAAGCCGAAGTCCTGGAGCACGTGATCTCCGAGGATTTCGAGGACCGCATCGACCGACTTCTCGGACATCCCACGCACGATCCGCACGGCTCGCCGATCCCCACGAAGGACGGGCGCATCGAGGAAGTTCCGCTTCCCGCGCTCGCCGATCTCGTCACTGGCCAGAACGGCGTCGTGCGCCGTGTGTTCGGCCGCGATCCCAAAATGCTTCGCTACCTGAAGGAGCTGGGGATCGAGCTGGGCACGCGCGTGGAGCTCGTCGAGCGGGCGCCGTTCCAGGGACCGCTTCGCGTGCGCGTGAACGGGACCGAGCGCGCGATCGGCCCCGAGCTGGCCCGCGCCGTGTTCGTGGCCATCGACGAGGGCGCGTCGTGAGGCACCTGCGCGCCGTCGCATTTCTCGCGCTTCTCCTGCTCGCGCTTCCGGGCTGCGGTGCCAAGGGCGACGACTCCGCGTCCCGCAAGATCCGCGTCACCACCACCGTGGGAATGGTCGCGGATCTCGTGAAGAACGTCGGGGGAGATCGCGTGGAAGTCATTGCGCTCATGGGCCCCGGCGTCGATCCGCATTTGTACAAGGCGTCCGAGGGCGACATCGCGCGACTCTCCGAGGCCGACATCATGTTCTACAACGGTCTCGTTCTCGAAGGGAAGATGGGCGAGATCATGGAAAAGCTTCGCGAGCGCGGGAAGAAGACCGTGGCCGTCGCCGAGCGCATCGATCATGCGCTGCTGCGCAAGCCGCCCGAGTTCAAGGGGCATCCCGATCCGCACGTGTGGTTCGACGTCTCCATGTGGGCCAGCACGATCGACGCCGCGGTGGATGGGCTGGCGTCGCTCGATGCGGCTTCCCGCCCCATGTTCGAAGCGAACGCGGCGCGCTATCGCGAAACGCTCGCTCGCGCTGCACGAGGAATGCATCGCAGACGCTCGCGACCGTCCCCCGGGAGCAGCGCGTGCTGGTCACCGCGCACGACGCCTTCGGCTACTTCGGCCGCGCCTACGACATCGAGGTGGTCGGCCTGCAGGGCATCAGCACGGCCTCGGAGGACGGGCCTGAAGGACGTGGAGCGCCTCGTCGATCTCGTCGTGGATCGCAAGGTGAAGGCCATCTTCGTCGAATCGAGCGTGCCGACGCGATCGATCGAAGCGGTCGTGGAAGGATGCCGCGCCCGTGGTCACGACGTGGAGATCGGCGGCCAGCTCTTCTCCGACGCGATGGGCGCAGCCGGCACGCCCGAGGGCACGTACGTCGGAATGGTGCGGCACAACGTGAACACGATCGTCGGGGCGCTGCGATGAGCGATCGCGGCCGCCACCGGACACGCTCTCCGAGCCGGCCAGTCGCCGCGACACCGGATCGAGCCGCCGCGCCCGATGCGGCGGTCCACCCGCTCGAAGTCCACGACCTCACCGTCGCGTACCGCACGCCGCCGGTGCTCTGGGACGTCGACTTCTCGCGTTCCCGAGGGCGGCTCGATCGCCATCGTCGGCCCGAACGGCGCCGGCAAGACGCACGCTGCTCAAGGCGATGCTCGGCCTGGTGCCGCTGGCGCCGGCTGGGTGAAGATCTTCGGCGAGCCCGCGACAGCAGAGCGCTCGCGGGTCGGCTACGTGCCGCAGCGCGAGAGCGTCGACTGGGACTTCCCCACCGACGCGCTCGACGTGGTGATGATGGGGCGCTACGGCAGCTCGGCTGGTTCCGGCGGCCCGGCGCGCACGACCGCGCGCTGGGCGCTCGACTGCCTCGACAAGGTGGGGATGGCCGACTACGCGCACCGCCAGATCAGCCAGCTCTCGGGCGGCCAGCAGCAGCGCGTCTTCCTGGCGCGCGCGCTGGCGCAGGACGCGTCGCTCTACCTCATGGACGAGCCCTTCGCCGGCGTCGACGCCACCACCGAGCGGGCCATCGTCGCGCTGCTCCAGGAGCTGCGGAGCGCGGGCCGCACCGTGGTCGTCGTGCATCACGACCTGCAGACCGGTCGCCGAGTACTTCGACTAGGTGGTCCTGCTCAACATGCGGCTGATCGCGGCGGGGCCGACGCGCGACGATGTTCACCCCCGAGAACCTGCGCAAGACGTACGGCGGCCGGCTGACCATCGTGAGCCGCAGCGCAGACGAGATCGCGCGCAAGGCGCCGCGCGGTCTCCGCTAGGGGGCCGCGAGTGGACCTCCTCCTCGACGCGAACACGCGCTGGGTGCTCGCCGGCACCGCGCTGCTCGGCGTCGCCTGCGGCGTGCTCGGCAGCTTCGCGCTCCTGCGCCGGCCAGAGCCTCCTCGGCGACGCGCTGGCGCACGCGGCGCTCCCCGGCGTGTGCCTCGCGTTCCTGCTCACGCAGTCGCGCGAGATCGGTCCTCTCCTCCTGGGCGCGCTCGCGGCGGGGCTCCTCGGCGCGCTCTGCGTGCTCGCGATCACGCTGTCCACGCGGCTCAAGGAAGACGCGGCGATCGGCATCGTGCTCTCCGTCTTCTTCGGCGTGGGGATCGTGCTGCTCACGCGCATCCAGAAGCTCCGGCGCCGGAAACCAGAGCGGGCCTCGACAAGTTCCTCTTCGGACAGGCCGCGTCGATGATCGGCCGCGACGTGACAGGTGCTCGCGGTGTGCGCGGCGATCGTGTGCCTGCTCACCCTGGCGCTCTTCAAGGAGCTCAAGCTCCTCTGCTTCGACGCGCGGCTTCGCCGCGGGAGCGGGCTTCTCGCCGGCGATCCTGGACGTGCTCTTGATGACGCTCCTCGTGGTCGTCGTGGTGATCGGCCTGCAGACGGTGGGCGTCGTGCTGATGGTGGCGACGCTCATCACGCCGGCGGCGGCGGCGCGCCAGTGGACCGACCGCCTGGGGATGATCGTGGTGATTGCGGCGCGATCGGCGCGCTCTCCGGTGCTGCCGGAACCGTGCTTTCGCTGCGCGCGCTGCGCATGCCGACCGGTCCGCTCATCGTGCTCGCCGCATTCGCGATGTTCGCGGTCTCCCTGCTCTTCGCGCCGCGGCGCGGGCTGCTTCCCAGCGGCGCGCTTCCTCCGCTTGCGCGCGCGGGTGGCCGCGGAGAACGTGCTTCGCTCGCTCTACGAATCGATCGAGCGCGAAGGACCGTGGGATCGTCGCGTGCCGCTCGCGGAGATCGCGGCGCGGCGCGGCGGCAGCGAGCAGTCGCTCGCCCCGCCGGCGCGTGCGCTCACTCAGAGGGGGCTTCGTCGCGCGCGACGAGCAGCAGCGGGTCGCGTTCACGCCGCGTGGATTGGAGACGCGCACCGTGTCGTCCGCAACTACCGCTTTGGGAGATGTTCCTGATGGCCGAGGGACAGCTCGGCGTCGATCACGTGGACCGGGACGCGGACGCGATGGAGCATTCTCTTCCCGAGGAAACCGTCGCGGAGCTCGAGGGATATCTCGAGCTGCACGGGCGCACGCCCGCGTCTCTTCGGCGAGAACCCGCCGGTTGCGGGAGTCCCGTCGTGAGCAGCGCGACCATCACCATCGTCTCCGTCGGTGCGCTGGTGGGCGCCTCGTGCGCGCTACTCGGGTGCTTCCTGGTGCTGCGCCGGATGGCGATGCTCGGCGACGCCATCAGCCACGCGGTCCTTCCCGGGATCGTCCTCGCCTTCCTGATCACCGGCAGCCGCAGCTCGCTGCCGATGGTCGTCGGCGCGGTCCTGGTGGGCGTGTTCACCGTGTTCCTCGTCGAGGTCCTCTCCGAGCGCGGCGTGCAGGGAGACGCAGCGATCGGCGTCGTCTTCCCGACGCTCTTCGCGATCGGCGTGATCCTGGTCTGCCGCTATGCGAGCCAAGTCGATCTCGACCTCGACTGCGTCCTCTACGGCGAGATCGCCTACGCCCCGTTCGATACGATCACGATCGGGGGGCACAGCGTGGGCGCGCGGGCGCTCTGGGCCAACGGCGCACTCTTTCTCGTGAACGCGCTCGTGGTGGGGCTTCTCTTCAAGCAACTCAAATTGTGCGCATTCGATCCGGAGATGGCCGCTGCCGTCGGAATTCCGGTCGCGCTCTTCCATTACCTGCTGATGGGGCTCGTGGCCGCAACGACCGTGGGGGCGTTCGAATCGGTCGGCGCGATCCTGGTCGTGGCGATGCTGATCGTTCCGGCGTCCACCGCGTTTCTGCTCGCGACTCGTCTGGCACCCATGATCGGGATCGCGATCGCGCTCGGTGCCTTGGCGTCGGTGGGCGGCTATGCGCTCGCGCGCGTGCTGGACTGCTCCATCGCGGGCGCGATGGCCACGGTGTCGGGTGGGTTCTTCACGCTCGCGTTCCTCTTCTCCCCGGGCCAGGGCGTGGTGAGCCGGGTTCTTGCCCAGCGGGCCATGCGCGAACGAGTCGGGGAGGAAGACGTGTTGCTCTGGGCGGGACGCCGGCGGGAAGCGGCGGCGGCGGGATCGCTCGCATCGTTCACGCTCGGCGAGCTCGCGCGTCTCGGACTCGAGCACGATGCGCGGACGGAAAAGGCGGCGAGACGGCTGCGCCGAGTGGGCGACCTCGCCGCGGACGGAGAGCGCTTCGTGCTGACCGAGCGCGGATCGCAACGGGCGATCGCGCTCCTTCGCCGCCATCGCCTGTACGAGAGCTTCCTCGGCGAGCTCGGCTATCCGGCCGATCATGTCCATGCGCCGGCCGATCGCGTGGAGCACTTCATCACGCCCACGATCACGGACGCCGTGGACGAAGCGGCACATCATCCGGCCATCGATCCTCAAGGAAAGACGATTCCGCGCGAAGAGAAAGATCCCGAGCGTTGAGCGCGTCCCACGCCTCGAGCGCCGAGGCGACGACGCGAGAAGCCGCACGCGGCACGGGATTGGTTCTGGCCGGTGCGGTCATCGCCCAGACAGCCGAATACTTGTACCGATTCGCGATGGCGCGTGGTCTCGGCGTCGAAGAGTTCGGAACGTTCAGCCAGGCCCGCGCGGTTTATCTCATTCTGGTGACACTGGCACCGCTGGGCTTGGGCGCGGGCGTGAAGCGCTTCGTGGCCACACTGCGCGAGTCGGGCCGGGAGAACGAGGCGCGCCGCGCGATCACCGATGGAATGCGCATCGTCGCGGGGTCGGCGGTGGCGCTCGCGATTCTTCTCGCGATCTTCGCCGGGGACGTCGCGCGTGCGCTCCGAAATCCCGCAATGGAGATGCCGCTGCGCGTGCTCGCGCTGGCGCTGCCCGCGGCGGTGGGGCTCGAGGTGGTCACGCGCCTCGGGGAAGCGGTGCGGAGCTTTCGTCCCACCGTGATCACGCGACAGATCCTGGATCCCGGGCTCCGCTTTCTCCTGGCGCTTCCCGCGCTCGCCGCCGGTGCATCGCTGGCGCTCGTGCTCGGCTCCGTGGGGATCGCGGCCGCGGTTGCACTGGCTGTCGCCGTCCTTCTCGTGCGTCGCCTGGACCGCTTGCGTTCGCTCTCCCGCGACCCGGCTCCCTCGCAGCTCCCCGCGCTGCTCCAATTCTCGCTTCCTGCGGCGGCGGGCGGCGTGCTCTTCGATCTCGCGGAGCGCATCGACGTGCTCATGATCGGGCTCTATCGAGAGGAAGCGGACGTGGGGATCTACTCGTCGGCATCCTCGATCGCCCGATGTCTCCTGCTCTTCTATGCGAGCACGCTGCCCGCCGCCGCCACGCTGGCCGCCGAGCACGTCGGCCGCGGCGAGCGAACCCAGATCGGCCGGCTCCTCCACACGATGACGCGGTGGATGCTCTTCTTCTCGGGGCCATTCGCCGCCGGCATCTTTCTCTATCCCCGCGAGGCGATCGCCGTTCTGTTCGGAGGGGAGTACGCCGGCGGGGCCGCGACCCTGCGAATCCTGGTTCCCGCGGTGATGGTTCCCATGGTGCTCGGTCCCACGGGCCTCTTCCTGGATGCGATGGGGAAGACTTCGTGGACGCTCGGCAACATCGTGGTGAGGACGGCTCTGAACATCGCGTTGAACTTGCTTCTCATTCCGCGCTTCGGGATCGAAGGCGCCGCCTGGGGCACGCTCATCGCGACCTTCCTCGGCGCGGCGCTCCTTCGATTCCAGTTGGGAACGCTCGTTCCCATTCCTGGGAACTTCGGGGGCTGGGGGCGCCCGCTCCTCGTGCTCGCGGGAGCTTCCGCCGCGAGCCTCCTCGTCGACGTCGGACTCCGGCGCGCTCTGCCGGGACCTTCGGGCGCAGTGGGGGCGGCGCTCGTCGCCGGGGTCGTTCTCGTCGGACTCTTTGGGCTCGGGATTCGGCGCATCCCGCGCTGCCTCGAGCCGGGCGATCTCGAAGTCTTGAAGTCCGTGCGCGAACAATGGCGTTCGCTCAGGGGGTCGTCTTCCGCTCCGCGATGATTCGTTCCAATCGATCGGAGAACCGGCGCGGATCGTCTCGATAGGGCTGGGTCCAGACGCTCCAGGCTTCCTCGTCCAAATGAGTGCCGGGAAGCGCATCGAGCGCGATGCGGAACGAGTCCGGCTCTGCCGCATGCTCTTGGGCGAGCCGCAGCACCTCGGCGTAGTAGTCGAGGAAGTCGCCCGCTTCCTTCTCGATCGCCAGCGTCTGGGGAGATTTCGCGATGGGCGCTTCGTCTGCCCCGCATCCGGGGCCGAGCCCGACCCAAATCGCCAGGACGATCGCTCCGGCGGCCGATCGACGATTTCGCGACCCTCGACCGCGTTGCATCGAAGCTTCCTCCTTCTCTCTCCCGCCCACCGACCGTATCATCGCCTCCCGATTCCCGGTAGTGGAACCCGTTGCGCTGTATGGCGTTCGCGCCTCGGTTCGAATGTCGCGCGCGCGGAGAGTGGGAGGCGGATGCGGAGTTGGGGTCGGGGACTCGCTCTATTCATTTTCACCCTCGCTAGCCACGGTCCCGCACCGGCCCTGGCGCAGGACGTCTGGACTCAGACACGTCCTGCCGACGCCGCGGAATACGAAGTCGAGTCCATCGACATCGAGGGGAACGAGACGATCTCCGCGACCGAGCTGCACGGCGAGCTCGAAGTCTCCGGCTCCAAGCTGCTTCGCAAGAAGAAGCTCGAATTCGGCGTCATCGACGCGGACGTGCAGCGGCTTCGCTCTTACTACTTCCGCCGCGGATTCTGGGAAGTGCTCGTGGAGCGCACGGTGTCGTATCACGAAGCGACTCGGCACGCCCGCGTCACGTTCCAAATTCGCGAAGGAGCGCAGCACAAAGTCGGCCTGATCTCGGTGGAGGGGAATCGCGCGTTCCCGCAGGAGGAAATTCTCTCCTGGACGAAGCTCCACAGCGGCGACGAGTTCGATCTGGATCAAGCCTCGCGGGATCGCGCCGCGATCGAGAACACCTACGCGAACCGCGGCTATTTCCACGTCCAGGTCGTCGCCGACGTGCAGCGCGCGCTCGCACCGGGAAACCCGGTGACCAACGATCTGATCTATCGCGTCACCGAAGGAATGCCGTTCACCATCGGCGAGATCAAGATCCAGGGAAACGTCATCACCAACGAGGCGGTGATCCGCCGCGAGCTGATGATCGAGACCGGCCAGCCTCTCAGCCGCGAGAAGGTGGAGCAGAGCCGCACGAACCTCTACGCCACCGGCTACTTTTCACGCGTGGAGCTCTTGCCGGGAGTGGCCGACACCACCGCCGGCTCCGTCGACGTCACCGTGAATCTGGTCGAGCGCAAGATGCGTTACGTGGGACTCGGGGTGGGCTACGGCACGCAGGATCAGTTCCGGCTCTCCACGGAGTGGGGGCATCGCAATTTCCTGGGGCGCGGCAAGCGGGTCCTGGTGCGCGGCGTGCTCGCGACGGAGCTGTTTCCGTTCGATCTCGTGCGCACGCGCTTGGAAGCGAGCTACGTGGAGCCGTGGCTGTTCGGGACGCGGACCACGGGGACGGTGGACGTCGCGTTCGAGCGGAGCCGCGAATTCTTCCGCGACGAGACCACGCAGGAACGCGAGGAGTACCAGCTCGAGACCTACGGCGTGAAGCTGAACGTCAACCGGCGCCTCGAGCGCGCCACGCGGGTATGGCTCACGCTGGAGAACGAGTGGGCCGACATCGACGCCGATCCCGGAGTCATCCCCCCGGACGACGTCGAGCCCGACGTGACCCGCTCGCTCACGCTCACCGCCGAGCGCGACCGCCGCAACGACTACTTCGATCCGACGACCGGCTTCTTAAATCGCGTGATCGCCACCGTCTCGGGCGGCCTCCTCGGCGGAGACAACGATTACTGGAAGCTGACCATGGAATCGAGCTGGTATCGGCCGTTCAAGAGAGTGGTGCTCGCCGGCCGCATTCGCGTCGGAACGGAAGAGCCGTACGGAGAATCGGAGCAGGTCCCGGACCGCGATCGCTTCAAGATCGGCGGAGTCAGCACGGTGCGCGGATATCGCGAGCAGGACATCGGTCCCGGCGATTTCCTTCTGCTCGGAAATTTCGAGGCCCGTGTGCCGATCTTCTGGATCCTCGACGCCGGATTCTTCCTGGATGCGGGAAACGCCTGGCAGGAGATCGCGGACGTGAGCTGGGGAGACTTTTCCCTCGATCCGAACGACGATCCCGCTGGCGCGGCGACCAATGATGTCCGTTATTCCATTGGGGCGGGGCTGCGCGTGGAAACGCCGGTCGGACCCGTCCGGGTCGACTACGGGTACAAGCTGAAGATCCTGCCGGTTCCCGCGGGGGTGGAGGAAGAGGACCGGTGGCGCATTCACTTGAGCTTGGGCCACGTGTTCTGAGGGTGAGGGTTCGGTGGGACTGACGAGGCTCCTCTCCATCCTGACGCGCACGCTTCTCGCCGCGTCGACGCTCGCGCTGGTCGCGGGGATCGTCGCCTTGGTGCTGCTCCTGGAATCCGGCGTGATGACCGCGCGCATCCTCCGGATCGCGAACCATTTTCTGGGACCCGCGGCCGGACTGCGCGTCGGCGCCGAAGCGATCCGCTGGAGACCGTGGTCCGGCCTCGCGCTCGCGGGAGCGGACGTGCTCGATCGCGAGTCCGGCGTTCCGCTCTTCGCGGTCGAATCGCTCGAAGTGGGCTACGACTTCCTGGGAATCGCGTCGCGCACTCCGCACATCGAGCACGTGAAGCTGGTGCGCCCGTCCATCGATCTCGGCGCCATTCTCGCCTGGAACGAGCGCCGCCCCGGGCACGACGCGCCCCCCGACTCGGTACGCGGCCGGCGAATCGCGGGCGGGTTGCGCATCGATTCGTTCGAGATCGACGAGGGCGTGTTGTTCGGCGAAGGCGGGCTGCGCCTCTCCGGGATTCGTCTGGTCGGGTCGCTCGACGGCTCGGGGCGGACCTGGCGTCTCGGCCTCGACGAGATCGCCACGCGCATCCGCCGCGGTCCGATCGACGAGCGCGTCGACGGCCAGGGTCAGATCTCTCTCGTGGAAGACGCGCTCTCCGTCGATCGCATCGTGCTGGCGACGCAATCCGCGCGTCTGTCGATCAACGGCCGGCTCGTGGCGCCGCGGAGCGGCGAGTTCATGCTGCACGCGGTGGCCGATTCGATCGCGCTCGAACGCGTGGGTGCCTGGATCGGTTCGCCGCATCCGCTGCTTCGCGGAACCGCGGGATTCGACCTGATCGCGCAGGGAACCACAGAGCGCCAGCGCATCGACGGGAGCTTGCACCTGGTTCGTCCGGGGCGCGCTCCCGACTCGCTCTCCATTCGCGGGTGGCGTGCGGGCAGCCTCCTGCTGCTGGAGTCGCTCGAGCTCGCCAATGCGGCTTCACGCGTCGAGGTGGCCGGTCAGCTCGAGCTCGGCGAAGCGACGAAATACTCCGCGACCGTCGCGGTCGAAGGCGTCGATCCGTTCGACTACTTCGCGAGCACTCCTCCGGTCAGGGCCACGTCTCTCACCGGCAACATTCGCTTCGACGGGAGCGGCTTCACCCGCGCTTCCTTCGATGGGGAAGCTCGCGCGCGGCTCGGCCCCTCCTCGATTCGCGGTGTGCCCTTCGATTCGGCCGATCTCGTGGCCGCGGGAAAGGACGGCGCCTTTCGATTGCGCCGCGTGCGCGTGATGCGCGGGGCGAGCGAGATCTCCGGCGAAGGAGTCCTCGACCCGGCGAACCAGATCGCGGCGAATCTGGAAGGGCACGTCGCCGATCTCGCGGATTTGGGCGGGATCGTTCCCGACCTCCCGCGCGACGTGCTCCAGGGCGTGGCGACTGCGCAGGTGACGGTCGCCGGACCCATCTCCGGTCCTCGCGCCGACGCTTCGCTGCTCTTCGACGACGCGTCCATCTTGGGAGCGCGGGCCGGGCACTTGGAGATCACCATCGCCACCGACAAGATCGGCAAGGACGTGATGGCCAACGTGCAGATGCGAGGGGAGGACGTCGGCACCGAGACGTGGCGCGTTCCCGAGAGCGAAGCCTCGCTCGTGGTCAGCGCCGGGCTCGTGGAAATCTCCAATTTGCGGGCGACGTCGGCGGAGCGTGGAGAAATCACGCTCGCCGGCGACGTGGAGATCGAAGAGGAGGGTGGGGCCACGGCTCGCGTCGGATCGCTGCGCATCCTGGCGCCCGACGGTTCGACGGCGTGGACGAACGACGGCGAGATCACGATCGCGCACAAAGACGGAACGACGCGAATCGAAGGAATCGATCTGCGCAGCGGGGAAGGGCGCGTCGAGGGAGCAGTGGCGCGCGGGCCCGGGAGCCGGACGCGCGTCTCGCTCACGGGCGACGCGGTGCGCTTGGAGGATTTCACGCCGTACCTGCGGCTCTCGCGACCTCTTTCGGGAATCGTGTCCTTCGAGTCGGATCTCGCGCTCGAAGAAGATCGTCTCTCCGGTCGCCTCGATCTGGACCTCGTGCAAGGGATGTGGGGAAGCGTTCGCCTCGACTCGGTCGTGGTGCGGACCGCGGCGTCGTCGGAGCGAATCGACGTCGAGCGCGTCATGGTGCGGGCCGACATCGCCGACATCGATCTCGCCGGCAGCGTGCGCGCGAGCGAGCCAGGACTCGGCCACATGCTCGCCAGCGAGGAAACGCGCTCGGGGCTTCTCGACGCGCTCTCCTTCGAAAACGTCCGCCTCTCGCTCCGGGCCTCCGATCTGGATGCCGTGCGCCGCCGATTCCATTGGTTTCCCTCGCCCGGAGGTTCCGGCACGGTCGAGGCGACCATCGCCGGCACTCCGCGCGAGCCCGACGTGCGACTCCAGGGCGACATTCAGGGCTCGCATCTCGGACCGACCTCGCTCGATCGCTTCACGTTCATCGCCAACTTCGCCGACTCGCTCATCGATCTCGACGAGTGCATCCTCGAAGCGGAAGGCGGGCACGCGAACATCGAAGCGCAGTGGCCGCTCGGCTGGAGCATCGCGCACCCGAAGCCGGCGCTTTTGCATGATCGCCCGCTCGATCTTCGCGTTTCCGTCGAACGATTCCCGGTGCGCGTGTTCGCCGTGATCGACACGCTCTTCAACATGGGATCGGGTCCGTTCTGGGCGCAGGCCGGCATGACCGGAACCTTGAACGAGCCCCACGTGGAGGGCGCGTTTCGCGTGGAGGACGGCAAGCTCCACATCCCGTTTTTCGACCGGCCGCTCTCCAACGGCGTGCTCAACGGGCGCTTGCACACCGGGGGCATCGAAATTCCGACGTTCGTGTTCGACGACGGCTGGAGCAGCGGATCGGATCGTGGCACGGCGAGGGGAAAGGCCCGGATCGATTTCGATCGATTGAAGATCGTGGACTATCGCGTCGACGTGCGGACCGAGGACTTTCGCTATCGAGGCTATGCGGGGATCGACGCCACTTGCGACGGCGTGATCGCCCTGACCCCGATGCAGTGGTCGCCGGAAAAGAAGGTTCCTCGGTTCATCGGGAATTTCACCGTGGAGAAGGCGGCGCTGGACGAGCGCATTCTCCTTCCCCCGGAGCCGAAGAATGTGGCGCCCCCCGGGGTGATGGTTCCGGTGGAGACGGATTCCACCCTCGTTCTCGAATTGGAAGTCGACGAGACGAAAGCTCCTCCGCTGCTCATGACCATGGCGTTCTCGGGCACCAAGAATCTCTGGCTGCGAACGCCCGACATCGAGGTCGAGTTCGCCGGGAACATGACGCTGCACGTGACGGAGAGGTACGTCGGGATCACCGGAGAGGTTCGCTCGCTGCGCGGCAAGTACTCGTTCTACAACACCACGTTCGACATCGAGCGCGGAGAGATCGAGTTCACCGATCCCGAGCACATCGGGGAAAGCTACGTGAGTGCGCTGGCGACGACGAACGTGCTCGACGAGGACGTGGAAGTGCACGTGTCGGGAACGATCGCGAAGCCGCTCATCGAGAGCACGTCCTCCTCCGGATATTCCGAAGCGGAGATCTACCGGCTCCTGGCGCTGCGCATCAAGCCCACCGATCCGGACGCGGGCCCTCCCACCGATCAGTCGGATTTCAGCCGCGAGCTTCTGGCATCCTGGGGAGCGCTGGTCGCCAGCCGGTTCGGGCGAGATCTCTCGCGCGAGCTCGGAATCGACACATTCGATGTGAACGTCGGGGAGTCCTCCAGCCAGGTCGGCGTCGGCAAGTACCTGGGGCGCGACTTCTTCGTGCGCTACCGGCAGCAAGTCGCCAGCCAGAGCACTCAGGGCGTGACCGAGGAGGTCCACGAGACTCCGGAGCGGCAGCTCCTGCTCGAGTACCGCCTCTCGCGGATCTTCCGTCTCCAAGGAGAGACGGGGACGATCGAGGGGGACGGCTACTTGAATGTGGATCTGATGGCCGAGTGGGGGTACTGAGCGGCGGGCCAAGCCCCGAGCTCCTGGGTTTTCGAAGGCGAACCCTACGCCCGAATCACGGTGAAGGTGGAGCTGCCCCTCGGGCGGTCGAAGCGGACTCCCTCCGACCGCGTCAGCCAGGCGCTTTTCGATCGCCTCGGGTTCCCAGTGTCTCGAGGCGAAGTGGCGTACCGGAGGCGCACCGGCGGTCGCCGCCCAGAGTCCCGGTACCTTTCGGCGAGCCTGCGTATCACCCGCGCAGATCTTGCTCATCACGAAGCGAAAAGCGCGAGCCGAAAGGCTCCGGGAATCTGGGCAGAAGGCGAGCCGCCGGCGCGCCGAGGAACGTATCTGAGACGAGAGATACTGGGAATCCGAGGCGATCGTGGAACGCTGAGCCGTAGCGGCGGCGGAGGGGAGTCCCCAGTCGACCCGAGAGGCCTTCTCCCTTCGCCCCGCCGGGCGAGGGGACGCAAAAAAACCTGGATCCCGGGGGTGGACCCGCCGAAATTCTCTGGTATGATGCCTCAACCTCAAGAGCGTCCTCTGCCCTGTCGACTCGCCGCAGTTGCCCCGCACGATTCGAAGGTCGGTTGTCAATTGTAGCTCTTGAGTATCGACGAAGGGATCTCCCTTCGTACGAGGCACAGGCCGGCGCGAGCGAAGCATCCGGATGGAGCGCGTCGAGTCACCGGTCGGTTCGATCCAGGGGCGATTTCGGAGTTTCGATCTTGGCGAAGAAGCTTTATGTCGGCAATTTGCCGTTCAGCGCGACGGAAAACGAAATTCGTGAGCTGTTCGAGCGTCACGGTACGGTCCACGCCGTGACGTTGGTTGCCGACCGGGAGACGGGACGTCCCCGGGGATTCGGATTCGTGGAGATGGATGACGCGGCCGCCATGGACGCGATCAGCTCGCTCGACGGGTCTACCTTCGGTGGCAGAAACCTCCGCGTCAACGAAGCGCGCGAGCGCGAGAGCCGCGGTCCTCGGACCGGCGGCGGCGGTGGCGGCGGCGGTGGATGGGGAGGCGGAAACGCCGGGGGCGGCGGCGGTCAGCGTCGTCCGCGGTACTAAACCTCTCGTCCCGAATCTCGAGACGAGAATCGACTCCCGGCGGGGACCTTGACCACCCGCCGGGAGTTCGCGTTTGATGCGGGCGGCAGTTTCTCACCTCCCCGAAATTTCCCATGCAAACGCGAGACGCTTCCATTCTCACGGACGATCTCCTCGACGGGCTGAACGAGCCCCAACGCGAAGCCGTGCTGCACGAAGGCGGTCCGCTCCTCGTGTTGGCGGGCGCCGGCTCCGGGAAGACGCGGGTGCTCACGCGCCGTGTCGCGTGGCTCGTGCTCGCGCGCAACCGTTTTCCCGGATCCATCCTCGCGGTGACGTTCACCAACAAGGCCGCAGGCGAGATGAAGGAACGCATTCTCCGGATCACCGGGGAGGCGGGGCGCGGCGTCTGGGTGGGAACGTTCCACTCCATCGGAGTGCGCTTCCTGCGACGCGAGTGGGAGCACGCGGGAGTTTCCCGCGACTTCTCCATCTTCGACCGCGACGACCAGGAATCCGCCGTGCGACGCGTGCTCGCAGACATGAATCTCTCGCCCAAGGACCACTCTCCGGACGCGATGCTGAACGCGATCTCCCGCGCGAAGAGCGTGCTGCAGACCCCCGGTGATTTCGACGAGGGCGCGCGCGGGCCGTACGACCGGCTCGTCGCCAACGTGTATCGCGGCTACGAGGCCGCGCTCCGGGCGCAGAACGCGCTCGACTTCGACGATCTGCTCGCGCTTCCCGTGCGCCTGCTGCGCAACGAGGAGATCCGCCAGCGCTGGGCGCGCATCTTCGGGCACGTTCTCGTGGACGAGTACCAGGACACGAACCGCTGCCAATACGAGCTGGTGCACGCGATCACCCGCGACCATCGCCAGCTCTTCGTGGTCGGCGACGACGATCAGTCGATCTACCGTTGGCGCGGGGCGGATCTGTCCAACATTCTGGATTTCGAGAAGGACCATCCGGATGCGCATCTCGTCCGTCTGGAGCAGAACTATCGCTCCACGGGACGCATCCTGGCGGCGGCGAACAGTCTCATCCGCCGCAATGTGGGTCGCAAGGGCAAGGAGCTGTGGACCAAGAACGGCGACGGCGATCCGGTGCTCCTGATCGAGGTCCCGGACGACCAGGTGGAAGCGATGGTCGTGCTTCGCGCGATCAAGACCGGTCTCGAGCAGGGAAGCGTGACGCCGGCGGAGTGCGTGGTGCTCTATCGCACGAACGCGCAGAGCCGTGCGCTGGAGAACGCGTTCCAGCTGGGCGGCGTGCCGTATCAATTGATCGGCGGGCTCCGTTTCTACGAGCGGCGCGAGATCAAGGACGTGCTCGCGTATCTGCGCGTGCTGGTGAATCCGCAGGACGACGTCGCGCTTCGCCGCATCGTGAACGTGCCGGCGCGCGGCATCGGCAAGAAGACCCTGGAAGATCTCGATGCCATCGCCAAGACGACCGGCACCGGGCTTCTGGACGCGATTCGCCAAGCCCTGCGCGCCGACGTCATCGGGCGCGGCAACGTGCGCGCGAAGCTCGCCGAAGTCGTGAACATCCTGGATCACGCCGCCACCGAGCTGGCCACGCGTCCCGTGGGCGAGGTCACCGAGGAGCTGCTGCGCACGATCGGCTATCGCGAGTATCTCGAGAAGGAATTCGACCGCGACGCGCTCGGCCGCTGGGAGAACGTGGTGGAGCTCCTCGCTGCGATGCAGGAGTTCGCCGACACGGAAGGGCGCGACGACGCCACCGTCGCCGCGTTCCTGCAGGACGTCTCGCTCTCCAGCGACACGGACGAATGGGAAGTGGAAGTGCCGCGGGTCACGCTCATGACGCTGCACAACGCGAAGGGCCTCGAGTTTCCGTGGGTGTTCATCACCGGAATGGAGGAGGGGCTCTTTCCGCACGCGAACAGCTCGATCGAGAGCGAAGGGCTGGAGGAAGAGCGGCGCCTGTTCTACGTGGGGATCACCCGCGCCATGAAGAAGGTCACGCTGGTGACCGCGGGGGCGCGCCGGCGGTTCGGCGGCATGCAGATGTCGCTCCCGTCGCGCTTTCTCGACGAAATCGATCCCGATCTCGTGGAGCGGCGCACGTTCGTTTCGGACGCGGCGGTGCGCATCGTGGAGCGCGCGCGCGGCGCAGGGATGGGCGGCTCGCGCGGAGCGGCGCGCGGATCGGAGAACCTGCCGTGGAACCGCGGGGTGCGCGTGGGGCGCGGAGAAGACTTCGTGGAAGCGGCGCCGAGCTACGAAGACGAGAGCCAGGCGGCGATGCCGCTGCGCACGGGAATGCGCGTGCGCCATCCGAGCTGGGGAGAAGGGGTCGTCGAGTCCATGGAGGGCCGCGGCGACAACTTGAAGCTCACGATTCGCTTCCGCGGCGGAGTACGCAAGAAGGTGCTGGCGCTCTACGCGCGGCTCGAGGCGCTGGGATGAGCTCGCGCGACGCTGGATTGCGCTTGCGGCCGTGATTCTGGCTCCGGCATCGTCCCACTGCCGACGCGTTCGTCCCCAGTGATCCCAATCCGAAGAGTCTCCCGCTCGACGAGCTTCGCCTTCCCCCGGGATTCACCGTCTCTCTGGTCAGCGACGCGGTTCCCGGCGCGCGGCAGATGACGATCGGGGCCCAGGGCACGATCTTCGTGGGCACGCGCGGACAGGGGAATGTCTATGCGGTGCGCGACGCGGACGGCGACGGACGCTTCGAGAGCGTGCAGACGATCCTCTCGGGAATGAACAGCCCGAACGGCGTCGCCTTCAAAGACGGCGCGCTCTACGTGGCGGAGATCTCGCGCGTGACCCGCTACGACGCGATCGAGTCGAATCTCTCCAAGCCGCCCGAAGCCGTCGTGGTGCGTGACGATCTTCCTGAGGACGGCTGGCACGGCTGGAAGTTCATCGCCTTCGGTCCGGACGGGCGTCTCTACGTTCCCGTCGGTGCGCCCTGCAACGCGTGCGAGCGCGACGATCCCCGCTACGCGTCGATCTTGCGCATGAACGCGGACGGCTCGGATCTGGAAGTGTTCGCGAAAGGGGTGCGCAACACCGTGGGCTTCGACTGGCATCCGGAGACGAAGGAGCTCTGGTTCACCGACAACGGTCGCGACGAGCTCGGCGACGATCGCCCTCCCGACGAGCTGAATCGTGCGCCGCGCGCCGGAATGCACTTCGGATTCCCCTATTGCCACGGCGCGTCCATCGCCGATCCCGAGTTCGGCCGCGGACATCCCTGCTCGGAGTTCGTGCCTCCCGCCCGCGAGCTTGGCGCGCACGTCGCGGCGCTGGGCATGAGCTTCTACCGGGGACGCGCGTTTCCCGAAGAGCATCGCCCGTACGCATATATTCCGGAGCACGGGTCGTGGAATCGAAGCCGGGCGAACGGATATCGGATCTCGCGCGTTCGCATCGAGAAGAACGAAGCGGTGTCCTACGAGACGTTCGCCGAAGGATGGCTGAGGCCCGGAGGGAAAGAAGCGTGGGGACGTCCGGTCCACGTTCTGGAAACGCCGGCCGGAGATCTGCTCGTCTCCGATGATCGCGCCGGCGCGATCTATCGAATCCGCTTCACCAGCCCTTCGGAAGCGGAATGACGAGCGCCTGTTGGGGATCGACGCGCTTCTGCTCGAGCTTCTCGTCGTAGACGAAGACGAGGCTCTTTCCTTCTTCGAACCACCCCATCCCTTCCCAATTCGCCGTGCGCAGCTCTTCCGGGAACGCGCCGTCCAGATCGAACGGCTCGCCGACCTGGTTTCCCTCCTGATCGAAGCGCTGCAGCCATTTGTGACAGAAGCGGGCGCGGTGCTCCGTTCTCGAGATCGGGGCACTCTTCCGGCGTTCCGGGTTTCGCCGGTGCTCCGGACGAAGAGCTCAGCAGCACGATGAAACCGAGCGTCTTCTTCCCGCCCTCGCTCCATTCGTGCCAGACGAGATCGGGCGCGCGAAAGCGCTGCGCCTGCGGTTCATCTCCAGGGGGGAGAGGCACACGCAGCGTCACCACGGCGACCGCTTCTTGTTCCCGCACGAGGACGCGCCGCTGTCCGGCGGCGAGATCGTGGATGACGATGACCGGTTCCATCGCGAAGTCCAGGCCTCGGTTGCGCAGCGGTGGCGGAACGGCGTCCGCATTGGGATATCCGCCCTCCCAGATCACCGCGACGCGCGAAACGTCGTTCGGGAGACGGCGCACGGCAACGCCCTCGAGCCCGCGTCCCGCGAACTCGGCGAAGGGATGATCGTACGTCGCGACCAGTCCCGCTTCGTCGAGAATCGCGCGGCGCGCTTCGGAGAGAAGGACCGTGCGTCCGTCCGCGAGCACGGCGACACCTTCGAGATCGAGCGCCAGCTCCCACGTCGTGAAGGGAATGCGACGGAGCGCGTGGGATCGAGCGCGATGCGAGAGGCGCCCTGCATTTCGTTCGCCGAGAGCGGAAGCTCGAAGAGCGCGCCGTGCTCGTCATCGCCAACGATGAGCAGCCGATTTCCCGCGCGCAGCACTCCGGACGGTTCTTGGATGCCGGGAACCCGCATCGACGAGGCGGAGACGGAGGGCGAGGGCAGCGGCGCGTCCGGCTTCGTCGCGCAACCGATCGAAAGAGCGGCCAACGCGGCGCCGCCGATGGAGATGATTCGCGAAGCCGCTCGGAGCATGGGTGGCGCGCGCAGTCGTGAAGTCGAGGCGATGGGACCGCGACCCATCGAAGGCCGCGGTCCCGAAGGAATGTCAGCCGCCTTGCTCCTTCTTCTCCATGGCTTCTTTCAAGTCTTCGTTCGCCATGATGGCGACTTCGACGCGACGATTCTGCGACTTTCCACCGCTCGAGGAATTGTCGGCGATCGGCTGACCTTCACCGTAGCCCACGGTCGTCTGCCGCGCCGGGCTCACGTTCTGGGAGACGAGATAGCCCTTCACCGAGTTCGCGCGCTGCTCGGAGAGCGTCTGGTTGTACGCTTCCGTTCCGTCGGAGTCGGTGTGTCCCTCGATGAGGATGTTCGTGTCGTCGTACTTGTTCAAGATGAGCGCGAGGTCGGTGAGGTTCGTCTTCGAGGCCGGATTCAGCTCGGACTTGTTCACGGCGAACAAGATCCCCGAGTCGAACGTGAGCTTGATGCCTTCGCCCACGCGCTCCACCTGCACACCTTCGAGATCCCGCTCCATCTCCTCGGCTTGCTTGTCCATGTAGTTGCCGATGGCATATCCGGTCGCACCGCCGACTGCCGCACCGATGATCGCGCCGACCGCGGTGTTTCCAGCCTGATTGCCGATGATTGCGCCGAGTCCGGCACCGGCCGCCGCGCCGATTCCGGTTCCCTTCTTCGTATTACTCGCCGCGCATCCAAAGCCGGAGATCACCATCGCCGCGATGGTCATGCCAATGACTAACTTCCGCATAGAGAGTTCCTCCTGAGTAGGGGGGTGCTTGATTCGACTTTCAGCGTGCAATTGAAATGCCATAACACCACCGCGAAGGGAAGTAAATTCCCGCGGGCGGGACGGACCGGGCGATGCCGGGTCGGGCGGCGATGCTCCTTCAAGTCGATGGCGCGAAGGAACATGCGGCGGTCGTCCTCCCGTCGCTGTCAAGCGCTCGGGGGCGATCCGGCAAGAATGGCCCCACTCGCGAGGGCGCGGCGCCCTCACCGCGTGCCGGGATGATCGGCGACGACGGAGTCCCGAACGGCGGCACCTTCTTCCTCGTCGAACCAGGTTGCGCCGGGGACGCGCTCGAGAAACGTCCGGTAGCGCTGCTCCACGTCGGCCACATAGGCCACGCACTCCGATCCGCGGCAGTATCCGTAACGAGCTTCGGCCGAATACTCCGGCTGCTCGAGGAGAAGAATGGCGCGCTCCACGTGCCCGAACCAGCGGTCCGACCGCCATCCCATCTTGGACGCGAGACGTTTGGCGTCGAGGACATGGGCGATGCCGACGTTGTAGCTGGCGATCGCGAAACGAACGCGCGTTGCGACCGGGAGCTTGGCGTCGAACTCGTCGATGAGACGGCGCAGGTAGCGTGCGCCGCCGGCGATCGACGACTCTGGATTCGTCGGATCCTGGATGCCCAGCGTGGCCGCCGTCGACGGCAGAAGCTGCATCAAGCCCATCGCGCCCATGTGGCTCTCCCCGTCGGAATCGAATCCGCTCTCCTCCTGCATCATCGCGACAAGCAGTCTCCAATCGAGGTCGTACTTCGCCGCGTATTTCTTCGCCAGATCGTCCCAGGGCGAGATTCGACCGCTCACGTCGGAGCGCCAGGTGCCCTTCGCCCGCGCGATCCCGCGGGGGTTTTCCAGGTAGCGGCGGCGCAGCGTGTTCGTCCTCGTGCTGCGGCGCTCCGCCTCGAGGAAGTCGTTCAGCGCTTGGAGCAGGCGCGGGTTCGAGCGCCGCACGATCCAGCCGAGCTCCTCGTCGGCGAGCGCGAACGCCGCCTGCAGCCGGCGTCCGGAAGCACGCTCCACGTCGAGATGGAGCGAGCTGCAGATCGCCGCATCCCAGACACCGTCTTCCACGCAAGCGAGCATCTCCTCCGTTTCCATGCTCTCCGGCGCCAGCGCGACGCGGATCGCCGGCCACGACTTGCGCAGGAAGCGCATCGCTTCGAAGTGCGGGCTCGATTCGCGCACGTGGATGGTGCGTCCGGCGAAGTCCTCGGGGCCGTCCACGTCGTTCTCGTCGTCGCGCGCCACGACGACCTCGCGGGCCGTCTCGTACGGCCGCGTGAACATCACCTCGTCCCCGTGCACGGGCGAGATCGGCATCGCCGCGGCGACCAGGTCGCCGCGCCCTTCTTGGAGCCACGGAATCATGTCGGCATGACGAGGCGGAATGACGATCTCGAGACGCAATCCCTTCGACTCGGCGAATCCGCGAACCAGCTCGAGCTCGAAGCCAAGCTCGGTGCCGCGGTGCAGGAAGTAGCACACCGGATCGTTGCGCGTGATCATGCGCAGCCGGCCGCGCGCGAGGATCCCGTCGAGATCGTCGCGATTCGGCGGATCGCGCGGCGCCGCGAAGGCGCGCGAGAACAGAAACTCGTTCACCGCGCCGCGGAGCGCTTCGTCGTCCGGACGGAGCGCGAGCGCGATCGGGCGATCTTCCGCGATCGCGAACGGCGCGTGCAGATTGGGGAAGTCCGCGGCGATCGCTTCCCAGACGTGCGAGTCGAGCACCGTGGCTTGCAGCTCCCCGGTCGTCACCTTCTCCGCGAGGTGCTCCGCGTTCCACGTCTCAGGGATGGTCTGGATGACGAGCCCTGGAGCGCGTGCGGCGATCTTCCGCAGGGTTGCGACATACGAGCTCGAGGCGCGCACTGCAATGGTGCGTCCCATGAGCCCCTCGACCGAGGTCACCGGCGGTGCATCGCGGCGCGTCACCAGAAGCTCGTCGACGTGCAGATAGGGGACGGAGAATTCGACCTTCCGGCGCCGCTCCGGCGTGATCGTGAGGCTGGCCGCGATGAGATCGCCTTCCCCCGCGAGCAGCGCGTCGATCATGCGGGAGTGGTCGGCGATCTTGACCAGAACGAGCTCGCGATCCAACGACGCGGCCAGCTCGCTGGCGATCTCTCGATCGACCATGACCGGATCCGCGCTGCGGGGAAGAAAGCTCATCGGCTCCGCGCGCACGATGACGCGCAGCTGCGAGCGAGTGTTCTGGGGCTGCGAGCCGGGCGCCTTCCCACCGAAGAAGCCGAAGGGGGAGAGGCCGGCGGCGGCGAGTGCCACTCCGAGGAGGAGGTTCGCGAGCGCGGTCGAGGAAAACCCCGGAATCCGAACTCCACGACGATCCTGCGGAGCACCCCGCGTCACGCCGTCGTCCATGGCGGCGAGCCTAGCAGGTTTAGGCTACAATCGGCGCCCACACGTCGACCCTCACGAACCCGCACCGGCCAAGGAGCTTCGACATGCTGGCCACGATCGACTCGATTCGCGAACGGCTCGGACCGGACGCATCCCGCTATTTGGATCACGTCTGCAAGACCATTCCCAAAGAGCGCCTCCATCTTCCCGGCCCCGATTTCGTCGACCGGGTGTGCATCGCGACGGACCGCCCCATCGCCGTGAACCGCAGCTTCCAGCAGCTCTTCGCCCACGGCCGACTGGCGGGAACGGGCTATGTGTCCATTCTGCCGGTCGATCAAGGAATCGAGCATTCCGCCGGTGCATCGTTCGCGCCGAACCCCGACTACTTCGATCCGGAGAACATCGTCAAGCTCGCCGTGGAGGGCGGCTGCAACGGAGTGGCCTCCACGCTCGGCGTTCTCGGCATGGTGGCGCGCCGGTGGGCGCACAAGATCCCCTTCATTCTCAAGATCAATCACAACGAGCTCCTCACCTACCCCAACAGGGCCGACCAGGTTCTCTTCGCCAACGTGCGACAGGGCTGGGACATGGGAGCGATCGGCGTCGGGGCCACCATCTACTGGGGATCGGACGAATCGGGCCGGCAGCTTCAAGAAATTTCCGAGGCGTTCCATCACGCGCACGAGCTCGGCATGATCACGGTGCTGTGGTGCTATTTGCGCAACAACGCGTTCAAGACCGACAAGGACTACAGCCTGTCTGCCGATTTGACCGGCCAGGCGAATCACTTGGGCGTGACGATCGGAGCGGACATCATCAAGCAGAAGCTGCCCGAGAACAACGGCGGCTACAAGGCTCTCAAATTCGGCAAGACCCACGAC
The DNA here is from genome assembly GCA_963725045.1 of uncultured Gemmatimonadales bacterium. Lineage (GTDB taxonomy): Bacteria > ARS69 > ARS69 > ARS69 > ARS69 > CAVRWY01. The sequence continues at coordinate 179,659 of CAVRWY010000010.1, read as the reverse complement.
AAGGTCTACTCGGAGCTCACCAGCGATCACCCGATCGATCTCTGCCGCTATCAAGTGCTGAACTGCTACATGGGTCGTGCCGGACTCATCAATTCGGGCGGCGCCTCCGGCGCGAACGATCTGCAGGAGGCGGTGATCACCGCCGTCATCAACAAGCGCGCCGGCGGCATGGGCCTCATCTCGGGTCGCAAAGCCTTCCAGCGTCCGCTCAAAGACGGCATCCGCATTCTGAACTCGATCCAGGATGTCTACTTGAGCGCGGAAGTCACGGTGGCCTGAGGGCGCCCGAGCCGAAACGCAGGCGGCGCTCCGTCGCGCGAGCTTCCGCGCAACGAGAGCGCCGTTCCTTTCCCGTCCTCGTCAGCGAACGCGCACGATCTTCCTCATGAGACTGCGTCCGCGGTTCTCCGCGCGCACGAAGTAGATTCCGGGACTGGAGTTGCAGCCTTCGTCGTCTTCACCATTCCAGGGGATGTCGTGGCGTCCCGAGTCGAGAGGCCCGCGGTGAAGTGTGCGCACGAGACGCCCCCGCACGTCGTACACGCACAGCGAGACCGGGCTCCGTTGCGGAACTGCCAGCGTGAGGCCGATCGTGTCCGAAAAGGGATTCGATGTGCTCGGCTCCAGCGCGAACTCGGCCGGTCCCGCGACGAGCGGCGCAGCTACCGGATAGCGGGGTGGCTCGAACGGGGAAAACGGATCGCCGAGGAACACATAGGAGTCGATGGCTTGGTGGGCATGGTGTCCGAGAGGAAGCTCGGCCGCGACCCGCTCCTGAGTCGCTCGCCACGAGTCCCCCATGGAACGCTCGGGGTTCAGCACCAGCTCCTCCGCGAACCTCGTGGCGATCGCTTCGTTCCCGTTTTGCCAGGATCCCACCGTTGGGCCGACCCATGCGATCGCTCCCTTTCCGTTCGCGAAGAGGAAGTCTTCGCAGTTCGGGGTGGAGCCGACGATGGGGCCGCCTCCCACTCGCTCGGTGCGCGCGAAGTCGGCGCTCGAGCACGAGGCGGCGAGAACGAGGGGAGTCTGCGGCGAGGTGATGAGCCAATCGACGAAGAACGGATAGTTCGCGTTTTCCTTGTCGAAGATGTCGACGACCCGATACCGCGTGGAAAGACTCCCCACCATCGCGACGACACGAAGGTGAGGCGTTGTGTTCCAGAGATTCACCGCCTGCATGATGGCCCACTCCTGCGGTGAGTAGTCGGAGAGAAGGAACGGGTGGAACAGAAGCGGTTCCCCGAGCGCGAAGGCCTGGACCAAGTTTTGGCTGAACTGCAGCGCGCGTTGTCCGTCTCCCGGATCGTCGAAGTCCTCGTCGCCGACGTAGCAGAGCCCATTCGAATAGAACGGCGGCGGGGCACCCACGGCATTGTTGTGAGCCTGCATCTTCGCGGCGATCGCCAAAAGCTCGGCCGTGCTCGAGACCGGCCAACGGGTGATGACAGCGTCCTTCCCGGCGACGTACTCCTGATCCGAGAGGTAGTACGGGGTGACGTAGGACATGTTCACCCCGCGCGGCATCGTGTCGGCGACGGCGTACGTCGGAATCTGATTCAACGCCGGCTGCCCTCCCGCAGGGTATCCCGATGACAAGTACTGCTGACGAATGGGCTCCCACGATCCGACCCAGTACTGCGAAGTCATGGGACCGTCGAATTCCTGCCAGTCGTTCGCGTCGCCGACCAAGTGGAAGCGGTGGGTGCCGCTCAGGACGAAGAACGCGATGAGTGAGCGCAGCGCCTCGCGTCGCGCGGCGGGATCCGAAGTGGTGGCGGGACCGACGGATGCGACGTAGATGTCGTACCCCGCGACCGCCTCCCAGTAGTCCTCGACGTAGGTGCTCACGTCCGCGACGTACGGATCGACCGTGATGATCACGACGCGCTCGCCGACCGAACGAGGAGGGGCGCCGCCGGTGCGACGCTGTTCGGCGAGTGCCGCGAGGTCGGCTCGAAGCGACGCTTCGTCGAGCGGAGCAGGGGGTGCGGGGGCGGCGCGCGTTCCCGGCGAGCAGCGGCCGTGAATGGCTCGCCTCCCCCCGTGCTCGATCTCCACAAGTCGATAAAACCGTGCGCCGGCGTCCGCGAGCTGGATCCGCCGCGCTCCGGCCCCCGGGAAAGCGGTCGTGACAACCGACCACGGTCCCGAAGCCTCCGGCGCGCCCTCGATGTCGTAGCGCGCCGTCTGGTGCTCGCTCTCGACGAACCACTCCGCCGCGCCATCGATCACGGCGAACCCGCCGACCGTGGCGGCGGGATCGTCGTCGTGGATGTCCACGTGGACCGCGAACGTGGGCGTTTCGTTTCCGGCCTTGTCCGTCACCGTGAAGTACACCCATTGCGAATCCGTGATCGGAAAGTGCAACTCCGCGATCACCCCATCGGTCTCGGGATAGAGATCGGTGTGGGGCGTGTCGACCCACGTGAGACCGGAGTCGGTCGAAAGACTGATGCAATGAATTCCCGACCGATCGTATGTCTCGATCTCCAACTGGATGTCGGCGCCGCCGGAATACGAGTCGACCCAGTAGGTGGCGGCGGCAATGGGGAAGTCGACGCGGGCATCCTCCGTCATGTTCGACGAGTAGCCGCCCGGCACTCGGCCGCATTGCACGACGGGCGCGAGCTCCTGGTTCGGATTCCCGGGCGGCACATAGAGATCCGCATGGTCCTCGACGCAGCACGTGTCGCTGATGTTGCTCGATACACCATTCGGTCCCCACACCTCGAAGCCATGGCGCTCGTAGCAATACTCGACGAGGCCATCGCATCGCAGGCGGGTGATCTCGTCGATCTCGACCGTCTCGTCGAGGGAGAATGAATAGTTCAACGCGTCGGGATCGGGGATTGGATAGGCGATGTTGAGAGCGTCGTTCGTGAGGGAATCGGCGAGCAGGACGATGTCGCGGCGCTCGGAGAACGTGAGATTCCATGAATCGAGGGCGTAGGTGCCCCAGCAATCCGGCTCCGGGCAGTCCATCTCGTCCCAGGGATTGAAGTCCACGACGTGGGGAATTGGCTTTCCCACTTCGATGATCCGAGGAACATCCTGCGCGTCGAGTCCCACGAAGATTCCGCAGTGGCCGAGATCGCCGAGATTCAGCCATTCGAGAGCCCATTTGGAAAGTCGCCGATAGCTGGGGTCCCCGACTTCTTTCCCTGAATGGTTTCCGCGGATCCCGAGCGACGGCGCCCTCTTGGGACCGGGGATGGAGTCCGGGGCCTCGAGCGCGGGGATGGGGTCCTTGGTGGCACGGAGCTGAAGCGTGCGGCGCTGTTTCTCCGAGAGCGATGTCGGCGGGATCGTACCGAGAAGCTCCACAGCGGTCGCTTTGTCCATTCTCACTTGCAGGAGAAGATCGAGCGCCGGACCGATCAGGGTCGGGAATCTTCCAGCACGAACGAAATCCAAGAGCGCCGACTGCGTATCTTCGTGAGGAGGTCCGAGCTTCGCCAAGGCATCCAGCACGAGGCGAGCGTCCTTCTCATCCGAGCTCGACCGAAGCGTCTCTCGCATGAGCGGCTGCATCTCGCGCAGTGCGGAGCGGACTCCCTCTCGCTCTTCGGTCGGCATTTCCGCCGTATCTCGGCTCATTAGAATCCGCAGCGATTCGATTTCGCCGAGCTTCGCCAGGGCTCCCGCCGACGAACGAATGGCGCTGCCGGTCGCCGCCTGGTAAACCTTCCCGATCCCTTCGCGGGACTCCACGTCGCCGAGCTGCGCGAGCGCCTGGCAGGTGGACCCGGCCAGCTCGGGCGTACTCAAGACGCGGTCGTCGGCGAGGAGCCGGCGCAGGGCGGGGATGGCATCCCGGACCTCCAAGCGCGAAATCCACGTCACCGCGCTCCGGCGAACCTGGGGATGCTCGGATGCGTTCTCGGCGATGCGGATGAGATCCGCTTCGAACGCGCGGATCCGAGCCGGTTCGACCCGGTTCCGTTGCAAGCCCTTCGACAGGAGGGATCCAGTCGCGCTGACCACCGACTGTCTCTCGACCCAGGTGGATGTCGGCGGGCGGAACGTGGGACGCACGCGCTCGAAGACATCGCGCGTCCACACCAATGATTCACCTTCCTCTCTTGCTCGAGCCCTCCCGCTCGATTCGAGATACTCGAGCGCGAGCGCGGCATCCGGATCCCGCGCGAGGATCGTGAGGCTGGTCCTCATCACTTCCGCAGACGTCAGCTCTCCGCTCTGCGTCCGGCGCACAGACTCGCTGCCGATCCCCGCGCGCAGCACGTACCATTGCCTCTCGACCGCGGCGTCGGTGGAATCGGCGATGTGCGCGCGAAACCAAGCGGCTCCCTCCCCGATGAGCGTCTCGAATGTCGATGACGCCAACCAGGAAGAGAGATCCGCCGGAGCTCCCGACTCGATGAGCATTTCACGGACCCGCTCCCGCGAGATGGGGATGGAATCCACGAGCGCTTCCGTCTGCGCTGGTCCCTCTTCGGGCCTGGATTCCCCGGCGGCGGCGAGCGATACGGCGAAGACGAACGCAATCGAAGCGAGAACGTTCATGGCGTGCTCCTCGAGTCGGTCGAAGAGGATGGAGCGCCGCTCATTTTACGGCGCACGCATGGAGAACGGGATTCGACGCGCGCCCGCCCCCGAGAGGTTCGGCGTCGCGCGTCTCTCGAGGTCAGTCCTTGCCGGGCGGCGGTTGCCCGCCTTCGCGGTACCGACTCTTGATCCGACCCCAAGTGGAGATCGGCAGGGCCGACGCGCCATCTTGGGGACTGCGTTCCCGAAGCGCGAACGCCGGACTTGGGATGCGGTGGACGACGGAGTGAATGCGATTCGAGAACGCGGCCCAGCTCCACGGGACGGTTCGAGTCGAATGGGCCTCCGCCGAAGAGGCCGCGAGCAGCAAGGCGATGATGGCCGAAGGAAGCAGGCGAGGGAAGCTCATGGGGATCACCTCCGCGAATCGAGGGGAGTCGTGTGATTCGCGGTCGAGTGCTTCGCATGGGACGTGCCGGTAGCAGCGCGCGACGCGGCGCCATCCGGGAGGAGAGCTCGCAACTCGCTTGTGCTCAAGGAACTGCGCCGCGCTTCACGCGCTTCATCGAGACGCGGTGCCGGCGGTCGAAGCGCGGATCACGGCCCTCGCGTCGTCAACTCGAGGAACGCGTGTGTCGCCTTCGTTTTGCACGGTGTACGATCCCCGAATGCCCAGGCCTCCGCTCGATCCATCTCCCGAAGAAATGCGCCGGCTCGGCTACGAAGCCGTCGATCGAATCGTCGAGCACCTGCGAACACTCGGCGAACAGCGCGTCGCGCGCCGCGCCAAGGGGCACGAGCTGGCCGCGCTCGTCGACGAGCCGCTCCCGCGCACCGGAGCGGGAGCCTCCGACTCCATGCGCTTTCTCGCCGAACGCGTCGTTCCGGGCATGACCCGCGTGAATCATCCTCGCTTCCATGCGTACATTCCCGCGCCCTCGAAGCTTCTACGGAGCGCTCGGGGAGATTCTCGCCGCCGGATGGAATCCGTTCGTGGGAACGTGGCTCGGGGGAGCGTCGTTCGCGGCACTCGAGCTGGTCACGCTGCGCTGGGTCGCGGAGCTGGTCGGCGTTCCTCCGGAATGGGGAGGCATCTTCACGAGCGGAGGATCGATGGCGAATCTCTCCGCGCTCGCGGCCGCACGATCGCAGCGTGCGGGGGAGATCGTCTACGTGTCGGAGGAAGGGCACGGCTCGATGGAGAAGGCGGCTCGGGTGATCGGATTTCCCGAGGCAGCCATTCGCCGCGTGGCCGTGGACGACCGGCTGCGCATGACGGCGCCCCGTCTGGACGAAGCCATCTCCGCCGATCGCGCGCGCGGCTTGCAGCCGCTCTTCGTCTGCGCGAATGCAGGCACCACCAACACCGGCGCGATCGATCCGCTCGATGCGATCGCGGACGTATGTCGCGAACAGGGCGCGTGGTTCCACGTGGATGGCGCGTACGGCGGGTTTGCGGCGGTGACGCGCGAGGGCCGCGCGCTCCTCGAAGGAATGGAGCGCGCGGACTCCATCACGCTCGATCCGCACAAGTGGCTCTACTGTCCGATGGGAGTCGGCTGCCTCCTGGTGCGCGATTCCGCGGCGCTTACCGGAGCGTTTCGCGCCCACGGGGAGTACTTGAAGGACTTGCCCAAGGACGAAGTGAACTTTCTGGACCGCGGACCGGAGCTCTCCCGGCCGGCGCGCGCACTCTCGGTGTGGATGCTGCTTCGTTCCGCAGGGGCCGATGCGATCCGCGAGCAGATCGAAGAAGATCTTCGTCTCGCGCGTCTCGCCGCGCAGCTCATCGAACAGGATCCGCGATTCGAGATCGCGCAGGAGCCCGGTGTTGTCCGTCGTCGCGTTCCGGTTGCGTGCGCGCGCCGGCGAATCCGAAGACGAGCGCGCCCGGCGCGACGTGGATCTGATGGAGCGCTCGCTCGCCTCCGGAGAGACGATGCTCTCCACCACGCGCCTGGGCGGACGAAGCGCGCTTCGCCTCGTCGTCCAGAATCACCGAACCACCGAAGACGACGTCCGGCACACTGTGCGAATTCTAGGCGGGCTCGCGACGTGACGAACTCCGGGCGCGTCGTGCTTTCGCGAGCGATGGGTCTTTGCGCCGCCGCGAGCCTCCTTTTCGCCTGCGAGTCGACGCAGCCTCTTCGCGACATTCGCGTCGACGTTCGCCGACGAAGAGGGCCGGCCGATTCCCGGGGCGATCCTCTACGCCGAAGCGGCCGACGACGAGGGTGCCTTCGCATTCACGTGGGCGCGGGCCGGGCGACGCGGGAGAGGTCCCCCGCATCGCGATTCGGGCGCTCAAGATCTCTTGGCGCCGGGGTGCCCGCCTTTCGCTGGCCGGATTCGCGCCCGGCCGCCGTCCGGCCGTTCTCCACGACCCGAAGAAGTCCGTTCCCTCCGACGGGGTCGGGATCGTTCTCCCCAAGGTCGAGCGCCCCCAAGACGGATGGAATTCCGACCTCCTTCTTCTGGAATTTCCCTTCGAGCCCTCTTCGGCGCTCGCCGACTCGGTGCGCAACCCCTTCTCACCGCGAGCTCCGCGAAGTCTTCCGTCTGGCCTACGAGTCGCGCCCCGATTCGACGCCTTCTTCCCCCGCCGAGGAGGAGAAGGTTGCCCGGGCCCGGAAAATGCTCTCACTCCCCTAGACGGTCCGGCCGATTGTGAAGAAAGTCGGGAAGCGCCGCCAGGACCGTGCAGCGCATCCCAACGCCCCGAACAACGGAAGACTGAGGAATGACGATCGCCATCGTGTCGAGCCTACTCGTGTCCGGAAGTCTCGCGCTCTCTCCGAGCGCCGCTCCGGCCGCCTCCCCTCGGGAGACCTCGCCGTCTCGGTTCGAGTCTCGACGGGAGGAAATCTTCCGCACGCTGCGTGGCGGAGAAGGCGCGCTCTCCGGCGACGTCGCCGCTCACCTGTGGAAGCTCGCCGGCGAGCTCGCGCATCGCGATTGGACGCCGCCGCGGATGCGCGTGCAGGTCGTCGTTCGTCCCCTCGACCAGACTAGGTCTTCGCCGCTCCTTCCCGGGCCGAGAGTGCTCGGGTATCCTCGCCCGTCCCTTCGGCGAGGAGCGCCATGGTCACCCGCGAGCAAGTGCTGCACGTCGCCCGCTTGGCGAAGCTCGAGCTCGCGCCGGGCGAGATCGAAACGTTCGCCGGGCAGCTCGGGCGAATCCTGGACTACGTCGAGACGCTCCGCGAGCTGGACGGTGTGGAGATCGAGGAGCACACCCACGTCGCCGTGGTCGACGTCGCGCTCCGTGAAGGACGAACCCGCGCGCCTGTCTTCCGCGCGAGGAAGTGCTCGCGCTCGCGCCCCAATCCGATGGCGAGACCATGCTGGTGCCCCCGGTGATCGAGGGAGGCGAGGGCGCGTGATCGCGCCCGCGCTTCGCCCCGGGCTCCGACCCGTCCCGCAGCTGGCGCGAGAGCTCGCCGCCGGGACTCTCACTTCCGCCGAGATCGTCGACGATTGCCTGAACCGGATTCGCGAATCGAGTCCGGCGTTGAACGCATTTCTCCACGTGGACGAACGCGGCGCGAGGGCGGCGGCGAAGGAATCCGACGATCGCCGCCGTGCCGGGCCGCCGCGCGGGACGCTCGACGGAATTCCGTTCGCGCTCAAGGACAACATCGTCGCCCGCGGCCTGCCGGCGACCTGCGGATCGCGGATTCTCGATCGATTCGTTTCTCCGTACGACGCCACGCTCACCGCGCGCCTGAAGGCGGCGGGCGCCGTTCTGCTCGGCAAAGTCAATCTGGACGAGTTCGCGATGGGGAGCTCCAACGAGCACTCCGCGTTCGGACCCACGCGCAACCCGCACGACCCTTCGCGCGTTCCCGGCGGATCCTCCGGCGCCTCGTGCGTCGCGGTCGCCTCCGGAATGGCGCCGATCGCGTTCGGAAGCGAGACCGGCGGCTCCGTTCGACTGCCCGCGTCGTATTGCGGAGTCGTGGGCCTCAAGCCTTCGTACGGCCGCGTGTCGCGCTCGGGGCTCGTCGCGTTCGGCTCGTCGCTCGATCAGATCGGCCCGGTCGCGCGCACCGTCGGCGGAATTGCGGCCGCGCTCGGCGTGGTGGCGGGACTCGACCCCGACGACGCGACCTCGAATCCGGCCCCCGTCCCGGATTACGCCGCTGCGCTTTCGGCGCCGGCGGCGAAGACGCGCGTCGGCGTGGTGCGCGAGTTCTTCGGCGAGGGCGTCGATCCCGAAGTCAAACGCACGGTGGAGGCGGCGGTGCGCACGCTGGAAGCGCTCGGCTATGCGATCGAGGAGGTTTCGCTTCCGCACGCCCGCTACGGAGTGGCCGCGTACTACGTGGTCGCGAGCGCGGAAGCGTCGTCGAATCTCGCGCGCTTCGACGGAGCGCGCTACGGGCGCCGCGCGGCGGAGTCCTCCACGCTCGAAGAGCTGTACGTGAAGAGCCGGAGCGAGGGATTCGGGAACGAAGTGAAGCGGCGCATCATGCTTGGCACGTTCGCGCTCTCTTCCGGGTATTACGACGCGTATTACGGACGAGCGATGCGGGCGCGCAGTCTCATCGCCAGGGACTACGCGCAGGCGTTCGCGCGGGTCGACGTGCTCGCGTCCCCGGTGTCGACGACCGCCGCGTTCCCTCTGGGGGCCAAGCTGGACGATCCACTGGCGATGTATCTCTCCGATGCGATGACGATCCCCACGAACCTGGCCGGCGTGTGCGCGATTTCCGTGCCGTGCGCGGTTCCGCCCGGCGCGCTCCCCGTCGGATTGCAGCTGCAGGCGCCGTTCATGGGCGAAGCGAATCTGCTTCGCGTCGCCGCCGCGTTCGAGGAAGCGGCCGGGGTTTTTCCGCCTCCGCCCGTGTTCGCCGGAGATGCGGCGTGAGCTGGGAGACCGTGATCGGGCTCGAGGTGCACGTGCAGCTCCTCACGCGCACCAAGGCATTCTGCGGCTGCGAGGCGGTGTTCGGCGCGCCGCCAAACACGCGGGTGTGCCCGGTGTGCCTGGGACTTCCCGGTGCACTTCCCGTGCTGAACGATCGCGCCGTGGATTTCGCGCTGCTCGCGGCGATGGCGCTGGAGTGCGACGTCGCCGACGTCTCCATCTTCGCCCGCAAGAATTACTTCTATCCCGATCTGCCCAAGGGATATCAGATCTCGCAGTACGATCGCCCGCTGGCGCTCGGCGGACGCGTTCCCATCGACGTGGACGGCGCCATCCACGAGATCCCGCTGGTGCGCATCCATCTCGAAGAGGACGCGGGAAAGTCGCTGCACGCCGAAGGCGAAGCGCAAGGGCGCTCCCACGCGCATCGATCTGAATCGCTGCGGCACTCCGCTCATCGAGATCGTGTCCACGCCGGCGATGCGCCGTCCGGAGGAAGCGGGCGCGTATCTGGAATCGCTGCGCCGCATCGTGCAGTACCTCGGAATCTCCGACGGCGACATGAGCCAGGGGAGCTTGCGCTGCGATGCGAACGTCTCCGTGCGCCGCACCGGCGCGACCGAGCTGGGCACCAAGACCGAAGTCAAGAATCTCAACAGCATCAAGATGGTCGAGCGCGCGATCGCGGCGGAGTCGAAGCGGCAGATCGGCGTTCTGGAAGCGGGCGGAACGATTCGCCAGACCACGCTTCTCTGGGACGACCGCAAGGAAGAAGCACGACCGATGCGCTCGAAGGAAGACGCGCACGACTATCGCTACTTTCCCGAGCCGGATCTCATGCCGCTGGTCATCGACGATGTGCGGCGCCGCCGCGTGCGCGCGTTGCTCCCCGAGCTGCCGCATGCGAAGCGCGCGCGATTCGTCTCCGCGTACGGAATCCCCGCGTACGACGCCGGCGTGCTCACCGCAACGCCAGACCTTGCCGATTGGTTCGAAGAGGTGGCTCGCGCTTCGGGCGACGGAAAGGCGGCGTCGAACTGGACGATGGGAGAAGTTTTGCGGGTGCTGAAGGAGCGCAGCATCGCGATTCGCGCGTTTCCCATCGACCCGGCGCGCTTGGCGGGGCTCGTGCGCCTCGTGGCCGACGGAGCGATCTCGGGAAGCGCGGCGAAGACGGTGTTCGCGAAAATGCTGGAGAACGGCGACGACGCGAAGGCGATCGTGGAGCGCGAAGGGCTCGCGCAGGTGTCGGACGAGAGTGCGCTCGCCGCGATTGTCGACGGCGTGGTCGCGGGCAATGCCGAGCAGGTGGAGCAATTTCGCGCCGGCAAGCAGCAGGTGTTCGGATTCCTCGTCGGCCAAGTCATGAAGGCGAGCGGCGGCAAGGCGAATCCGAAGCTGGTGTCCAAGATCCTCCAGGAGCGGCTCGCCAGCGGTCATCCCGCATGAGTGCGCGCGCGGCGATGCTTCCCGCGATTCTCGGAATCCTCGCGGTGGGAGGATGCGGTCCGAAGCCGATCTATCGCACCGGAAGCCTGGATGCGACGCGCCCGCCGTCGCGCGATCCCGCGGAAGCGCCCGCCGCTCCCGCAACTCCCATGGAGACGGCACTCACTGCGCAGGCGGACTCCTGGATCGGAGTTCCGTATCGATACGGCGGAACGTCTCGCAAAGGCGTCGACTGCTCCGCGCTCGCGGCGGCGATGCTCGACGAAGTCGGGGTGAGCTTGCCTCGCTCGGTGGCGGAGCAGCGCGGCGTCGGGCATGCCATCGACGTCGGCGAAGTGGAAGCGGGCGATCTCGTGTTCTTTCGTCTGGAATCGTCGCGCGTGAATCACGTGGGAGTGGCGCTCGACGACTCGCGCTTCGTGCACGCCTCGCGCTCGCGCGGGGTGACCATCGATCGCTTGGACGACGACTACTTCGGAAAGCGCGTGGCCGAGACGCGCCGCGTTCTCGAAGAAGCGTCGGCTCGGCCCGGAAGCGACGCCATGAACATCCTCATTCTGGGCGGAGGCGGCCGCGAGCACGCGCTCGTTTGGGGAATCGCGAAGTCCGCCGGCGGGAGCGCCATCTTCGTCGCGCCGGGGAACGCCGGCACGTCGCGGCTCGCGAAGAACGTCCGTCTCGATCCGGAGAACGGCGCGGACGTCGCCTCGTTTTGCCGGAGCGAGTCCATCGATCTCGTGGTGATCGGACCCGAAGCGCCGCTCGTCGCCGGCGTTGCCGATCGTCTGCGCGCGGAACGGGCGGGTCGTGTTCGGCCCGTCGGCGGAGGGAGCGCGGCTCGAGGGATCGAAGGCGCACGCGAAGGAGATCATGCGCGCCGCGGGAGTTCCGACCGCGCGCTTCGCCACCGTGCGCTCGGTCGCGGAAGCAGCGAAGGCGCTGGACTTCGTGGGAGCGCGCGTTGCGGTGAAGGCCGACGGGCTCGCCGCGGGGAAAGGCGTCATCATGGCGGCAACGCGCGACGAAGCGTTGGCCGCGGTGCGTGCGGCGATCGAAGAGCGCTGCTTCGGCGATGCCGGCACGGTCGTCGTGCTCGAAGAGTGGCTGGAAGGAGAAGAGCTTTCGATCCTCGCGCTCGTCGACGGAGAGACGACGCGCGCGCTCCCTTCGAGCCAGGATCACAAGCGCGCGTTCGACGGCGACGTAGGACCGAACACCGGCGGCATGGGCGCCTACGCTCCCGTCGGGTGGATCTCGCGCGAGGAGACCGAAGCGATCGTCGCCGCGTGCATCGACCCCGTCGCGCGCGAGCTCACGCGTCGCGGGGTCGTCTTTCGCGGCGTGCTCTACGCCGGCATCATGCGCACGAAGGATGGCCCGCGCGTCCTCGAGTACAACGTCCGTTTCGGAGATCCCGAAACCCAGGTGCTGATCCCGCTCCTCGAAGGAGATCTTGCTCGAGATCCTGCACGCCTGCGCCCGCGGTGAGCTCGCCTCCGTCGCGCCGCTTCGCCGGCGCGCCGGCGCCGCGCTCACCGTGGTCGCCGCCGCCCAGGGCTATCCCGGGCCGGTCGCGAAGGGCTCGCTGATCGACGGAGTCGAAGGCGACGACGATCGGGGTGCGGCGATCGTCTTCCACGCCGGGACACGGCTGGACGATTCCGGGCAGATCGTGACCAACGGGGGGCGCGTCCTCGCCGTGACCGGGCTCGGTGCCGACCTGGCCACGGCCCGCCGCGCCGCGTACGATGCGCTGCACGGCATTCGTTTCTTGGGAATGTTCTTTCGTACCGATATCGGAGCACGAGGGCTCGCGGCCGGCGATTCCGTCCCCGCCGCCCAAGGGAGGTCGTCTGGATGAGTGCCTCGGTTCTCATCATCGTGGGCAGCGAGAGCGATCGCGAGGCGATGCAGGGTTGCCTGGACAATCTGAATAAGTTCGGCATTCCACACACGTTCGTGGTGTCGTCGGCGCATCGCGCGCCGGCCCGCACGCGCGAGCTCGCGGAGTCGGCGCGCGGGAAGGGAGTGCGCGTGATCATTTGCGCGGCGGGCATGGCCGCGCATCTTCCCGGAGTGGTCGCGGCGCTCACGACGCTGCCGGTGATCGGCGTGCCGCTGGCGGGCTCGCATCTCTCCGGAGTGGACAGCTTGCACTCCATCGTGCAGATGCCGCCGGGAGTTCCCGTCGCCACCATGGCGATCGGTCCGGCGGGCGCGAAGAACGCGGGAATCTTCGCTGCGCAGATTCTCGCCATCGCGGACCCCGAAATTCAAAAGAAGCTCGATGACTTCAAGCTCGAACTCGCATCCCGCTGACTCCGTTCCGCCGACGATCCGGGTCCTCCCGGGCCCGCCGGATCCAGCGATCGCGCATCGCGTGGTGGCCGTGCTCAAATCGGGCGGCATCGTGGCAATGCGCACCGACACCGTGTACGGTCTTCTCGCGAGCGTGAATCGTCCGGATGCGCTCGGGCGACTGGTCGCATTGAAAGAACGGCCGGTGGCGAAGCCGTTCCTCGTGCTCACCGCCGATTGGCTCGGGGTGCGCCAGGTCACGTCACACCTTCCGTCCGTTGCGCGACAAATGGGGACGAAGTATTGGCCGGGCGCGGTAACGATCGTGCTTCCGGCTCCGTCGAATCTGCCGCGCGAGATCCTGGGAGCCGGTGGCACGGTTGCGGTGCGCATCCCCGACGAAGCGTTGCTGCTCGCGGTGATCCGCGAGCTGAAGTGTGCGGTCGCCGCGCCGTCCGCGAATCGAGCGGGAGAAACGCCGGCCGAGAGCGCGGAAGAGGTGATTCGCACATTCGGGACGGGGATCGATCTCGTCGTGGACGGAGGCGCCACATTGAATGGCCGTTCGTCCACGATCTTGCGATGCGTCGGCGCGCGAGCGGAGCTGCTTCGCGAAGGCGCGGTCGAAATCTCCGCCGACGATTTGATGCCCTAGATGCACCCGGAGGACGATCGCGCCTTGTTCCCTCTCGTGCTGTTCGTTTGCGCCGGCAACACCTGCCGGAGTCCGCTCGCCGAAGTGATCACGCGGCGGATCTTCGCCGAGGAAGGGATCCGGGACGTCCTCGTGTCGTCCGCCGGCATTCACGCGGTGGACGGGGGCGGGGCTTCGTCAGGCGCGCTGGAAGTGGCCCGCGAGCATGGCCTCGATCTGGAAAGGTTCACGAGCAGTGCGCTCACTCCGGCGCTGATTGAGCGCGCCGATGTCCTCGTGGTGATGGAGCCGTCGCATCGGCCCGGCGTTCTCAGTCTTTCGCCTCGCGCGGACACGCGCACCCAACTTTTGGGAGCGCTCGCCGGGGCCACGGGCCCGGAAGCGAGCGTGCCGGATCCGTTCGGCGGGTCTCTCGAGTCCTATCGGAGATCGTATCGACGGATCGATCGATTCCTGCACGACGGAATGGAGAGGATTCTCGAGATTGCGCGGAGCCGCGCCGACGCGGGACGAACCGACGCGGGATGAAAGGATGCCCATGGATCGCTTCGAACGACTGAGAGAGACGGACCCCACGGTGTTCGAGGCCGTGCAGGGAGAGATCCGCCGCCAGAACGACGGGATCGAGCTGATCGCTTCGGAGAATTTCGTGAGCCGCGCGGTCATGGAAGCGATGGGCACGCCGCTCACGAACAAGTACGCCGAGGGATACCCGGGCAAGCGCTACTACGGCGGCTGCGACGAGGTCGACAAGGTGGAGACGCTCGCGCAAGAGCGAGCGAAGCAGCTCTTCGGCGCCGAGCACGCGAACGTGCAGCCGCATTCCGGATCGACCGCGAACATGACCGCGTATTTCTCGTGCCTCGATCCCGGCGACACCATTCTGGGCCTGTCGCTCGCGCACGGCGGGCACCTCACCCACGGGCATCCGGTGAATTTCTCGGGGCGGTTCTTCAAGGTCGTTGCCTACGAAGTGGACGAGAAGAACCATCGCATCGATATGGATCGTGTGCGCGATCTGGCCCGGGAGCATCGCCCGAAGATGATCATCGCGGGCGCGTCGGCCTATCCGCGCACCTGGGATTTCGCTGCATTCCGTGGAATCGCCGACGAGATCGGCGCGATCTTTCTCACCGACATGGCGCACTTCGCCGGACTGGTCGCGGGCGGCGCGCATCCCTCTCCCGTGCCGCACGCGGACATCGTCACCTCCACCGCGCACAAGACGCTGCGCGGACCCCGCTCGGGCTTCATCGTGTCCAAGGCGGCGTTCGCGGAGCGCATCGACAAGACGAATTTTCCCGGCATGCAGGGCGGGCCGCTCATGCACATGATCGCCGCGAAGGCGGTCTGCTTCGGCGAGGCGCTGAAGCCGGAGTTCAAAGACTACGCGCGGCGCGTCGTGGAAAACGCCAAGGCGCTCGCCGATGCGCTGCAAGCGGAAGGGCTGCGCCTCGTCTCCGGGGGCACCGACAATCACTTGATGCTGGTCGATCTCACCGCGAAAGACATGTCCGGCAAGAAAGCCGAGCGCCTGCTCGACGAAGTCGGCATCACCGTGAACAAGAACGCGATCCCGTTCGATCCGCGGAAGCCGGCGCTCACCAGCGGCGTGCGCATCGGCACTCCGGCCGTGACTACGCGCGGCATGGGCACGAACGAGATGCGCCGCATCGCCAAGCTCATCGGCGCGGCGCTGGCGAACGAGAGCGAAGACGAAGCCGTGAAGGCGCGTCTTCGCACCGACGTGCACGCGCTGGCGGGGGAGTTTCCGCTGTATCCGGATTACGTGCGCGAAGGAGCTGCCTCGCGCGGATGATCGAGGCGGGACCGCGTCAGGGGACCGGATCCACCCGCACTTCGACTTCGTTCGGAGCTCCATCCGTGAGCACGGGAATGTTCTCGGTCGAGATGAAGAGGAGCTTGCCTGCGGCATCTTCGATCCGGGCCTGCACCACGATGCGCGCCTTGTCCTGGATGCGACTCTTCGGCACGGGAATCTCGAACCCCAGCGGCACCTGCTTGCCATCCGCCGGGAACTCGACCCCGCCCAGGATCTCGGCGGGCGCGTCGGCCTTGGAAACGTCGGCGACGTTCACGCGGATGATGGCATCCGGCGGCAGCGCGATGCGCTGGACGTAAGTCACGGTGCCGCGCACGACTTCTTCGCCCGCGTTCTCCGCGGCCACGCTGATCCCTCCACCGCCGGCGCTCACTCCCATCCCCGAGCATGCGGCCAGGGCGAGCACCACGAGCAGTACGCACGCCAAAGCGGCGGTAGGAAGAATCGACTCGATGCGAAGGAAGGGACGCATTCGGCTCCTTTCGGGAACGGGCGGCGCAGCGACGCCGCCCGTGAGCCGATCGAACGAATCGGTGCTCTAGCGGTAGCCGGCTTTCACGCGGCCCCAGGTCACGGCGTCCACCGGCGTCGCGCATTCGGCTGGCTCGGGCCCGATGCGGCTCCCCACTCCTTCCGTGCGGGTGCAATTGTCCGGAATGCCGAAGGCGCAGCCGTCCGGAGTGTAATCCTGCGAGAACGTCGTGGTCACGTTCGCGGTGTCGCCGCTGCGGGTTCCTTCGAGGGAGATCGAGATCGTGACCGAGCAACCCTTGTCGAGCTCTTCCGTGTACGTGCACGTCACGTCGACCGACGTGTCATCGATCGTGCCGCTGCAATTGAGCTTGAAACCTTCGTCGTCGATGACGGGAGTGCCCGTGCAGAGCGTGTCGACGTTCGCATCCGTGCCGATGAACTCTTTCGTGATGCAATCGTAGTCCGAGTCGACGAAATTCCACACTCCCGCCCACGCTGCCGGAATCGTGTTGTCGCCGCGCTCGTGGCTCAGCGCACGGATCACGTCGAAAAATGTGGGTCGGGGAGTTTCTGCGGCGCTCGCAGACGACGCGATCGCGACGAAGGCAACACACGCGAACAGACCGGAAATCGATTTCATGGGGGCCGCTCCTCGAGGGCGAAGGGGGAAGATCAGCGCGGGACGATATCACGAAACGATTCGAGTCATCGAGGGAGGAAGATGGCGCCGCCGACCGGCCGGGGGACCGAGCCGGCCGGTCTCGCCGCGATGCGGCTCGGCGGTGAAGGGGGCTTCGGCTAACGGTACCCGGCTTTGACGCGCCCCCAGGTCGCGGCTTCTACGGGCGTCAAGCAATCCGGCGGCTCCGGCCCGACGCGCGTGCCGACGCCGACCGTTCGAATACAGTTGTCCGGCTGGAGGGCGCAGTTGTCCGGCTCGAAGTCCTGCGAGAACACCGTCGTCGCGGACACGTTGTCTCCATTGCGCACCGCGACCAGCGAGAACGTCATCGTCACCATGCACGTCGGCCCAAAAGGAAATGTGCCCGAGCAGTGCACGTCGATGTCGGTGTCGTTGACGCTTCCCGTGCAGTCCAGCTGAAAGGGGCTCTCGTCCGGATTGATCACCTGCCCCGTGCACAACGTATCCACGTTCGCATCCGAGTTGAGGAACTCTTCCGTGATGCAATCGTAGTCCGAGTCCTCGAAATTCCACACGCCGGCCCACGCCGCGGGGAGTGTGATCGTCCCTCCGGAGCTTCGAGCCATCGATTGGAAGACGTCGGACAAATTCGGACGCGGGATTTCCGACGCAGCGGCGGACGAAACCCAGACGATAAAAGCCATCGACGCAAAGATGGAGCGAATCGATTTCATCGGGGCTCCTCGAAATTCGAAGGGAGATGTTCGATTCGCGCGGCACGATACCATTGAATCCTTCGCACGATCGACCTCGGAAGGGACACAGGACGTCGAGGCGGCCGGCTGTTCGCCAGGCCGGGGAGGGGGGCGCCATCACGGCCGAATGGAGCGCAACTCTCCCATTGACTCCGACCGTCTTCATTCCGAATCATTGTCCAAGGACACGCTGACGCGGTTCCTTACGGTCCCGTCAGCCTCTCCCGGCCCTGCCGGGAGTTCCCGAGTCCGGATCCCGGAGGTCTCCATGTCCGTCGTTCCTCACTCCTCCCGCGTCGCCGAGCTCATCGCGATGCTCGACGAGGCCGTCGTCGTCCGCGACGACGCGGCGCGATGTCGTGCGGTGAAGAAAGTCCTCGAAGACGTCGTCGCGTCCGGCGACCCCTTCATCGATCCCGCGTTTCTCCAGCCGCACCCCGACCGCTACGCTCGCCGCCTCCTTCACCGAGATCCCCAAGGCCGCTATACCGCCATCGTCATGGTGTGGGGCGAAGACCAAGGCACGGCGCTCCACGATCACGCCGGCATCTGGTGCGTGGAAGTGGTGTACCGCGGACGCATCCGGGTGACGTCGTACTCGGTCACCGGCGGAGATCCGGAGCGCGACCTCGTGCGATTCCACAAGGAGACCGAAGTGCTCGCGGGAGTCGGCGAAGCGGGTGCGCTCATTCCGCCGTTCGAGTACCACGTCATCGCGAACCCGGATCCCACTCCGGCGATCACGCTCCACGTCTACGGGGGCGAGATGACCTACTGCCACATCTTCGAGCCGACCGACGGCGGATATCTGCGCAAGTACAAGGAGCTCTCGTACACGGCGTGAGTTTCGCGGCGTGACGAAACCGGGCTCCATCGTCCCTGGACTCCTGCTTTGCGCGGCAGTCGCGACCGCCGGCTTCCTGATCGCCGAGATCCCGTTCGTCAAAGACACGCTGCACGTCGGCGCGCTCCTGTTCGTGATCCTGCTCGGAATGATCGTGCGCACGGCGATGAAGATTGCCGTCGGCGGCGGAGCCCGGAGTGCGCCTCGCCCAGCGGCCCATCTTGCGCTGGGCGGTCGCGGGGCTCGGGTTTCG
This sequence comes from uncultured Gemmatimonadales bacterium, assembly GCA_963725045.1. Lineage (GTDB taxonomy): Bacteria > ARS69 > ARS69 > ARS69 > ARS69 > CAVRWY01. The sequence continues at coordinate 161,066 of CAVRWY010000010.1, read as the reverse complement.
GCTGTCGTTCGGCGAGCTCGTCGGCGTGGGCGGACCGGCGCTCGCGGTCGTGGTGACGTCGACCGCGGCGGCGCTCTTCTTCGGATGGTGGGTGGCGCGGCGCCTCGGTGTATCCGAGAAGCTGGGGCTCTTGCTCGGGGTGGGCGGCGCGATCTGCGGCGCGTCGGCGATCGTCGCCGCGGACACGGTGGTGCGCGGCGAGAAGCGCGACGTCGCCTGCTCGCTCGCGATCATCACGTTGCTGGGCACGATCGGCATCGTCGCGTATCCGGCGCTCGCCGCTCTCGCGCACATGACGCAGCCTCTCGCGGGAGTTTGGGCGGGGGCGTCGCTTCACGAGATGGCGCAGGTGGTGGCCGCGGGATTCGGCATTGGGGAAGAGGCGGGCCGCGTCGCCACCGTGGTGAAGCTCGCGCGCATCGCGCTGCTCGCGCCGGTGGTGCTCGCGCTCGGCTGGACGATGCGCCGCCGCCACGAAGCCACCGGCGAAGCGCACGTCGCGCCGGTGCCGTGGTTTCTCGTGCTGTTCGTGGTGTTCGCGCTGGTGAACTCGATCGGCGTGCTGCCGCCCGCCGTCGTCGACCTCCTGCGGCGCGTCGATCTCTGGCTTCTGTGCGTCGGCATGGCGGGCGTGGGATTGCAAACGGGGTTCGCGGATCTCAAAGAAGCGGGCACGGCCCCGATTCTCGCGGGTGCATTGCAATGGGTGCTGCTCGCCGCATTGTCGCTCGGGCTCGCGATGTGGTGGTGTTGAGTGGCACGAGACCACCGCTCCCTCTATCTCTCCCGCAAGATGGCCGCGCTCGCCGGGCTGGGTTTCGCGTCCGGGCTGCCGTACGTGCTCGCCAACGACACGCTTTCCGCGTGGCTCGCGAGCCTGCAATTCGACGTGAAGAGCATCGGACTCTTTAGCCTCATCACGCTGCCCTACACGCTCAAATTCCTGTGGGCGCCGGCCATGGATCGATGGTCGGTGTTCGGACACGCGCTCGGGCGGCGCCGTGGATGGCTCGTGCTCACCCAGCTCCTGATCGCCGCGGCGCTGGTGGGATTTGCGCTCTTTGGCCCGCGCGCGCCGGGCGATTCGCTTTTCGCGCTGGGCGTGCTCGGCGTCGCGCTCGTCTTCTTCTCCGCGAGTCAGGACATCGTCGCCGACGCGTATCGCGCCGACGTCGTCTCGGCGCGCGAGCTCGGTGCCGGCGCCGCGGTCTTCGTGTCCGGCTACCGGGTCGCGATGATCGCGGGCGGTGCACTTTCTCTGGTGCTCGCCGATCGCATCGGATGGAGTGCGGCGTACCTCGTGCTGGCCGTGCTCATGGCTTCTACCGCGCTGCTCACCGCCGCGGCGCCGGAGCCGGAGCGCATCGCCACGCTCCCGCATTCTCTGGGCGAAGCCGTCGTGCGGCCCTTCGCCGAGTTCGTGCGCCGCCACGGATCGAAAGCCTCGATTCTGATTCTCGTGTTCGTCGTCGTCTTTCGACTTCCCGATCATCTGGCGAATCGCATGACCATGCCGCTCCTCCTGCAGCACCTGCAATTCTCCAAGGAGGAAGTGGGCGTGCTGCGGCAAATGCTCGGCTTCGCGATCACGATCGCCGGAGCGCTCGCGGGAGGCGGGCTCGTCGCGCGCTTCGGGCTCATGCGCAGCCTCATCACGTTCGGCATCCTGCAGGCGCTCTCCAACGCCGGCTTCCTGGTGCTGGCGTCGCTGCCGCCGTCGAAGCCCTTGCTCATCGCCGCGATCGCGATCGAGAGCTTCTGTCAGGGTCTCGTCGCCGCCGGGTTCGTCGCGTTCCTCATGAGTCTCTGCGATCCGGCACACTCCGCGACGCAGTACGCGCTGCTCGCGAGCCTGGTGGCGCTGGCCGCGTCGCTTGGGGGTGCTGTGACCGGATACCTCGTGGAGCGGATGGGTTACGCCCAATTCTTCGCATGGAGCATCGCCGCGGGGATTCCCGGGATGGCGATGCTGCCGTGGATTCGGCGGCGGGAGTGAAGTGGACTCCCGCCGAGGCCCCCTACGCGGACTCTTCGAGCCGGGCAACGTCGGCGCGGTCCTGAGGACGGCCGAGCGCCTTCTTGTTCGCGAGAAGATCAGCGCGGCCGAGAACAGGCACACGCAAACCCTCCAGCTCGACTTCAATGCGTTCGGGCCACGCGGCCTCGAATGTCACCGCCTCGATCGAAGTCATCACGTCGATCCGCCGCGGGACGACGCCGATCTGGAGGACGTTTCCAGGCGTGCTCAAGTCCGCGGGGTTCGCTCGATCGAGCGGCGCGCCGAACCGAACGAGCGCCTTCCACACGCGTGCGGCGTTCTCGGGGGTGGGCCGTACCCAGAGATCGATGTCGCCGGTCGTGCGAGGGTGTCCATGGGCTGCGAGCGCGTAGGATCCGACGACGAGGAACTCAGCGCCCTCTTCGTTCAACGCGGACAACATGTCGCGGAAGTCGGGATTCAGCAATCGACTCTCCTCGGAACGCCCAAGCGTCGATCGTGATGGGCCACACCATGAGTAAGAGCTCGGCGGGGCTGCGCCCGACGAGATCTCGCTCCCGTCCTTGATCCTCGATCCTCGACACCCGAACCATGATGTTCCGGCGATCCATTTTCCCGCTCCGGATGGGGGTCGATCATCGGCTTGACGAGCATATCCGAGACTGCGCGCGCCCGGACACGCTCGAACGCACTCCCGGAACCGCTTGCCTGCCCGGGAGGGAGCGTGCTACCTGTACCGCGCCCGTTTCATTCGAGAGGAGACCCTGATGCCCCTTCGTCCGACCGCTCGTTCCCTGTCCTGGATCATCGCCGCGCTCGTCCTTTTCGTTTCGGGATGCGGCGGCGGAAAGACCGGCTCCGACGAGCTCGTGATCGGCGAGTACGGCTCGCTGACCGGCAACGACGCGAACTTCGGCCAGTCGACGAAGGATGGGGTGGAGGTCGCCCTCGACGAGCTGGCCGCCTCCGCCGGGGGAAAGATCGGCGGGATGACCGTGCGCGTGGTCGTCGAGGACGACCAGGGCCGGCCCGAGGAAGCCGCCACGGTCGTGCAGAAGCTCCTGAATCAGGACCGCGTGATCGCCGTGCTCGGCGAGGTGGCGTCGTCGCGCTCCTTGGCTGCCGGGCCGTACTGCCAGCGCGCCGGCGTCCCGATGATCTCTCCTTCTTCCACGAATCCGGGCGTCACGGAAGTCGGCGATTACATTTTCCGCATGTGTTTCCTCGACGATTTCCAGGGCGGCGTGATGGCGCGCTTCGCGGTCGAGAATTTGGGCTTCAAGAAGGCCGCAGTCCTGAAGGACGTGAAGAACGATTATTCCGTGGGACTCGCGCAATACTTCACGGAAGAGTTCACCAAGCGCGGCGGCACGGTGGTCGTGGAGCAGGCCTACAGCTCCGGCGATCAGGACTTTCGCGCGCAGCTCACCGCGATCAAAGCGCAGAATCCGGAGATCGTGGTGGTGCCCGGCTATTACACGGAGGGCGGGCTCATCGCACGCCAAGCCCGTGAGCTGGGACTGAATCAACCGCTTCTGGGCGGCGACGGATGGGAATCGGAGCAGCTCATCCAGATCGGCGGCGAAGCGCTGAACGGAAGCTTCTATTCGAACCATTGGTCGCTCGATGCGCCGGATCCCGGTCTTCAAGCCTTCGTGGCCAAGGCGAAGGCGAAGTTCGGCCGCGAGCCCGACGCGATCGCCGGTCTCGCATTCGACGCGGCGGGAGTTCTGTTCCACGCGCTGAAGCGCTTCGCGGCGGAAGAGCCGCAGACATTCGCGGGGTTGGGATCGTCCAAGGCGGGGACTCCGGAGCGCGCCGCGGCCACCGCGAAGCTGCGCGACCTCATCGCGGAGACGCAGGAGTACCCTGGCGTGACCGGAAAGATCACGCTCGACGCCAAGCGCAACGCGACCAAGCCTGCGGTGGTGATCGGGATCGAAGGCGGAAAGAAGGTCTTCAAAGCCTCGATCGCGCCGTGACCCGGCGGCGCCCGTGACCGAGTTTCTGCAGCAGCTCGTCAACGGGATCACGCTCGGCATCGTGTACGCGCTCATCGCGCTGGGCTACACGATGGTCTACGGGATTCTCCGCCTCATCAATTTCGCGCACGGCGACGTCTACATGCTTGGCGCGTTCTTCGGGTACTACGCGGCGCGCTGGATCGGCGCGGCCGCGTCGCCGAGCATCGGCAAGGCGTTCCTGGTGCTGGCCATCGCCATGGCGGCCTGCGGGATCGTCGGCGTCGTGATCGAGCGTGCGGCGTACAAGCCGGTGCGAAAGTCTTCGCGCCTGGCCGCGTTGATCACCGCGATCGGTGTGTCTCTGCTGCTCGAGAACGGCGGGCGGATCCTGTTCGGCGCCGACCCGAAGTTCTTCCCGCAGATCATCGCCCAGCGCAACATCGCGCTCGGAGCCGGCGTGACCGTCTCCAATCAGCAGATCATCATCTTAGGCGTATCCATCGCGCTCATGATCGCGCTGCGCTTCATCGTGATGCGCACGCGCGTGGGCAAGGCCATGCGCGCCGTGTCGCACAATCACACGGCGGCGGCGCTCATGGGGATTTCCGTCGACCGGATCATCACGTTCACGTTCCTCATCGGCTCCATGCTGGCGGCCGCGGCCGGCGTGCTCGTCGCGCTGCAGAATCCCAAGATCGAGCCGTACATGGGCATCCTTCCCGGGCTCAAGGCATTCGTCGCCGCGGTGCTCGGCGGCATCGGCAACATTCCCGGCGCGGTGCTCGGCGGACTGGTGATGGGAATCGCGGAAGTGATGGTCGTCGGCTACGGCTCGCCGACGTACCGCGACGCGATCGCCTTTGTGCTCTTGGTCGTGATTCTCCTGGTGCGCCCGGCCGGGATCCTGGGCCGCAACGTCGCGGAGAAAGTGTGATGAAGCGCGTGCTCGCGCTGATCGCGACGTTCGCGGTGCTCGCCGCGCTCGATACGTTCCTGCCGCGGGTGATGAATCCGTACTTCTTCCGCATCGTGATGCTGTGCGGAATCAACGTGATCTTGGCCGTGTCGCTGAATCTGATCAACGGATTCACCGGGCAGTTCTCCATCGGCCATGCCGGATTCATGGCGGTGGGGGCGTACACCGCGGCGATGATCTCGCTGCACGGCGGTGCAGGCGCGGTGGAGGCGGCGGTTGCCGCGGGCGTTCCGAGGGTCACCGCGCAGGGAGTCGCGCTGCTTCTGGCGACGCTCGCAGGAGGGGCCGCCGCGGCACTCGCGGGCTACCTCGTGGGGCTGCCGTCCTTGCGGCTTCGCGGGGACTACCTGGCGATCGTGACGCTCGGCTTCGGCGAGATCATTCGCGTGCTGCTCACGAACATCGACGCGGTCGGGTGCTTCGCGCGGTCTGCCCGGCATCCCGGGCTGGACGAACTTCTTCTGGGTGGGTCTCGGCGTCATCGCCGTGGTGCGTCTCTCTCACAATCTGGCGCGCTCCACGCATGGCCGCGCGCTCTTTGCGATTCGCGACGACGAGGTCGCGGCCGAATCGCTCGGCGTGAACACCTCGGCGTACAAGGTGCTGGCGTTCGTGCTCGGGTCGTTCTTCGCCGGCATCGCCGGCGCACTCTACGCGCACTACGATTCGTATCTGAATCCCAGCTCGTTCACGTTCCTTCGTTCGATCGAAGTGATTGCCATGGTCGTGCTCGGCGGGATGGGCAGCGTGTCCGGCGCCGTGCTCGCCGCGATCGTGCTCACCGTGCTCCCCGAAGTGCTGCGTCCGGTGAAAGACTATCGCATGGTGATCTACGCGCTCATGCTGATCATCTTGATGATCACGCGCCCGCAGGGGCTTCTCGGCACTCGGGAGATCTCCTTCGAGCGCCTGCTGCGCCCGTTCCGCCGCTCGCCGGCGAGGCCGAACGCGTCGTGAGCGCTTCGAAGACTCCCGCGGCGGCGCCGGCCGCAACACAGCCGGCCGCCGTGCTGCGCCTCGAACGCGTGACCATGGCCTTCGGCGGGCTCAAAGCCGTGAACGCGGTCGATCTCTCCGTTGCCGAAGGAGAGATGTTCGGACTCATCGGTCCGAACGGGGCAGGGAAGACCACCGTGTTCAATCTCGTCACGGGAGTCTACACGCCGACCGAGGGGCGCATTCTTTGGATGGGCGAAGAGATTCAGGGAAAGAGGCCGCACGTGATCGCCCGGCGCGGAATCACGCGCACGTTCCAGAACATCCGGCTCTTTTCCTCGCGGTGCTGCCGCGACAACGTTGCCATCGCCGCGCATCACACGGCCGCGCGCCACGCTCGCCGACGCGCTTCTGCTCACGCGGCGCTTCCGCGAGGACGAGCGCGGGATGCACGAGCGCGCGCTGGAGCTGCTCGTCACGTTCGGCCTCGACGCGCACGCCGACACGCCGGCGTCCGATCTCCCGTACGGAATGCAGCGCCGGCTGGAGATCGCGCGCGCGCTCGCCGGAAAGCCCAAGCTCCTGCTGCTCGACGAGCCGGCGGCGGGGCTCAATCCTCAGGAGAGCGAGGAGCTGATGCACCTCGTCGAAAGAGGTGCAGCGTCGCTTCGGCGTCACGATCCTGCTCATCGAGCACGACATGCGCGTGGTCATGGGGATCTGCCGGCGCATCGCGGTCCTGGACTACGGGGAGAAGATCGCGGAAGGAACGCCCGAGGAGATTCGCGCCGATGCCGCGGTGATCGAAGCGTATCTGGGCGAAGATCTGGAGCACGCGCACGCGCGCGAAGAGGCGGCAATGCGCGATGCGGCGAAGCCGGGAGCGGCGTGATGCTCGATGTCGAGCGTCTCGACGTGTACTACGGCGCCGTGCACGCGCTCAAAGGCGTGAGCCTGCGCGCCGACGCGGGCGAGATCGTCACGCTCATCGGAGCGAACGGGGCCGGCAAGACCACGCTGCTTGCGCGCGATCTCGGGGCTGCTTCCTCCGCGCTCCGGCGCGATCCGATTCGAAGGCCGCGATCTCGCCCGTGTTCCCGCGCACGAGATCGTGGGGCTCGGGATCTCGCAGTCGCCCGAGGGACGCATGATCTTCGCGAACCTCACCGTGGAGGACAACCTCGAGCTGGGCGCGTATCGCCGCCGCGATCGAGCGGGGATCACCCAGGATCGCGACGAAGTGTTTCGCCTCTTTCCGCGGCTTCTCGAGCGCCGCAAGCAGAACGCCGGGACGCTCTCCGGCGGCGAGCAGCAGATGCTCGCGATCGGACGCGCCTGGATGTCGCGCCCGCGGCTGCTGCTCTTGGACGAGCCTTCGCTGGGACTCGCTCCGCTTCTGGTGCGCGAGATCTTCCGCACGATCCAGGAAATCAACCGGCGCGGCGTGACCGTGCTCCTCGTGGAGCAGAACGCGCACATGGCGCTGGCGATTGCGGGCCGGGGCTACGTTCTCGAGACGGGTTACGTGCGGCTGGAAGATCGCGCGTCCGCGCTGCTCGCGAACGACGAGGTGCGCCGCGCCTACCTGGGCGGCTGAGGGCTCGCGCCGCGCGACTCGCGACGGAAACGGAACCACTCGATCACGGCAGAGGTGATCGAGAGGATCGCGATGGAGACCAGCACCAGCCAGAAGTTCGCGCGCACGGCGGGGATGTTTCCGAAGAAGTAGCCGGTGAGCAGATAGATCCCGACGCACAGGGCGCCGCCGATCACATCGAAGAAGAGGAATCGACGACGCCGCCATGTGTCGTGCTCCGGCGACGAGCGGAACGAGTGTGCGCACCACCGGAACGAAGCGCGCGAGGAGAATCGTTTTCCCGCTGTGGCGATCGAAGAAGGATTCCGTCCGCGCGTAGTTCGCCTCTCCGCGGGACGAAATCGCGAGCGGACCGCCGGCCCGAAACGCCGCCCGATCGCGTAGCTGGTCGACGTCGCCGAGGACTCCCGCGCTCCAGAAGACCAGGTAGAGAAGGCGGACATCCAGGCTGGACTCCGGCCGAGCGGCGATCGCCCCCGAGGCGAAGAGAAGCCAGGGCCCCGGAAGGAACGGTGCCAGCACCAGGATCGTCTCGCCGAACGCGATCCCGAACAGGACGAGGTACGTCCATGGTCCGAACATGCGCATGGCTTCGACGAGATGCCGGTCGAAGTGGGCGGCAAAGTCCAGAATGCGCTCGAATGGCCCGATCGGGAGACTCCGGAGGCGGGAGCGCGTCGCGCACGAAATCTAGGGAGCTTCACGCAGGAACGCAACGCTTGGCGGATGGCAGCGCGCGCGATCTCTCCTAGAATCACGCCGCGTGAACCTTCCACTCCCCCCGGCGCTCGCCGAACACTCCTTCGTCATCGAGGCGTTCATCGCCGGCTTGCTCGCGAGCCTGGCGTGCGGCCTGGGTGCGCTGCCGCTTGCGATCTCGGGCCTTCATCTCGAGCGCCGGATCGGTCTGGGGTACGCATTCGCCGCCGGCCTCATGTTCTCCGCCTCGGTCTACAACCTTCTCCTGCCTGCGTTCACGCTCGGCGGCGACGCCGCGCTCCAGTTCGGCCCGGTCGCGAAAACACTCGGCGGAATGGCCCTGGGTGCCCTCTTCCTCTGGGCCGTGGAGCGCTATCTCACGCCGGAGAGATTGGAGGCTCGGTTTCTGCGCACGTTCGGCAGCAAGACCGAGGCGCTGATCTTTCTCGCGATGGCGTTCCACTCCGTGCCCGAAGGTGTCGCCGTCGGCGTCGGCTTCGGCTCGGAGCGGCATCTCGCCGAACGCGGAGCACTTCGCGCTCTACATCGCGATCGCGATCGCGATTCACAACATTCCCGAAGGCCTGGCCGTCGCGCTGCCCATGCGCTCGCAAGGGGCGTCGATCTTTCGCTGCTTCGTGTTCGCATTCCTCACCAGCCTTCCGCAGCCGATCGCCGCGGTGCCCGCGAGCCTCTTGGTGTGGCTCTTCGAGCCCTTGATGCTGCCGCTTCTCGGCTTCGCCGCCGGGTGCCATGATGTATCTGGTGATGCTCGAGCTGATCCCCGAGGCGTTGGAGCGTCACTCTCGCACCGCGATCGCCTGGTGGTTCCTGGGCGGCTTCGGTCTCATGGTGCTGGTGCAGGTCGGGCTGTGAGCCGCGGTAGCCTGAGCGGAGCGCATGCGCGCTTCGGTGGCCTCGGATTCCCAGTGTCTCGAGGCGAAGTGGCGTACCTGAGGCGCACCGGCGGTCGCCGCCCAGAGTCCCGGTACCTTTCGGCGAGCCTGCGTACCGCCGTCGCAGGTCTCCTTCTCCACGAAGCGAAAAGCGCGAGCCGAAAGGCTCCGGGAATCTGGGCATGAGGCGAGCCGCCGGCGCGCCGAGGAACGTATCTGAGACGAGAGATACTGGGAATCCGAGGCCTTCACCGATCGCGCTTCGCCAGCTCCTCTTGCAGCAGCTCGCGGCGCAGCACTTTGAGTGCGCTGGACTTGGGAAGCTCCCGGCGCAGCTCGATCTGCTTCGGCACTTTGTAGGGGGCGAGACGCTCGTGGCAGTGCGCCGCCAGCTCCGAAGGCTCGGCGTGCTTTCCCGGCTGGAGCACGACGAACGACTTCACGGTCTCGCCGCGCCGTTCGTCGGGCACGCCGATCGTCGCGGACTCCGCGACCGCCGGATGCTCGGCGAGCACGCGGTCCACTTCGTCGGGATAAATCTTGTATCCACCGGCGACGATCATCTCCTTCTTGCGCCCCACGATCCGGAAGTAGCCGCGCGCGTCCATGGTCGCGAGGTCGCCGGTGTGCAGCCATCCGTCGCGCAGCGCCGCCTGCGTTTCCTGCGGCTGGTTCCAGTATCCCTGCATCACCTGCGGCCCGCGGATCAAGAGCTCCCCTTCCGTTCCCGGCGGAACGTCCGTCTTCGAGTCTTCCGCAGAGACGATGCGGCAATCCGTGCTCGAGAACGGGAGTCCGATCGAGCTCACCACCCGCTCTCCGAACACCGGATTGCAGTGCGTCACCGGTGACGCTTCGGTGAGACCGAATCCCTCGATGATCTTCCCGCCCGTCATCTCTTCGAAGCGTCGCAGCACGGGCTCGGGGAGCGGCGCCGATCCCGAGACGCACACCCGGATGCTGGAGATGTCGATGCTGTCGATCCGGGGAAAGCTGGAGATCGCGCGCACGATCGCGGGAACGATGGGGAAGATCGTGATGCGCTCGTGCGTGATCGCGTGCACGAGACCGCGGACGTCGCGCGGGTTCGGGATCACCACGATTTTCGCGCCGATCCGGATCGGGAAGTTCAAGGCGACGGTGAGCCCGAACACGTGGAAGAAGGGCAGCGCACCCATGAACACTTCGCCCCCTTCCTTCGCGACGGGAAGCCACGCGGCATTCTGCTGCGCGTTCGCGGCGAGGTTCGCGTGGGTGAGCATCGCGCCTTTGGCGATTCCCGTCGTGCCGCCCGTGTATTGCAGCGCGGCAAGATCGGAAGGCACGATCTCCGGCGGACGTGCGGCGCGGTCGCGCGCGACCAGCGCCGGGAAGCGGTGCACGTTCGGTGCCGGCGGGACGTGCGCGATCGCCGGAGGCGTCTGCCGGCGGAGCTTCATCGGCGCCAGCACGTTCAGCGGAAATGCCAGCGCTTCGGGAATCGACGCGATGATCCACTGCTTCACCGGGAGCCGCTCGCGAATCCCTTCGAGCGAGCCGCGGTAGAGGAAGTCCGTAGTGACGGCGAATGTGCAGCCCGCGTCGCCGCCATTGCGACTCGATCTCGCGCGCCACGTACATCGGATTGGTCATCACCGCGACGCCGCCGGCGGCGAGCGTTCCGTAGAACGCGACGATCGTCTGCGGGAGATTGGGGAGATGGATCGCGACGCGATCGCCCTTCGCCAGGCCGAGCTCGACGAGCGCGGACGCGAAGCGCGTCACCTGAGTCTGCAATTCGGCGTACGTCGTCGTGCGATTGACGAAGCGAATCGCCGGCGCCTCCGGGAAGCGCGACGCGGTGCGGGCGAGCACGCCCGGCAGCGTGAGTCCGTCGGGCTCGATCTCCCGCGGAACTCCCGGATCGTACGACGCGTGCCACGGTCTCGTTTCCATCGTCGGTCCCTCGTTCGATGTCATCGGCCGGGCTCGGCGTCCCCTGAACCCGCGGGGACGCGCTCCGCCAGAGGCTCCAGAATCTTGACCAGGCCCGGATAGCGGGGATCCACCCCGAAGCCGAATTTGGCGAAGAACGCGGGGCGGAAAAAGCCGGTGGAGACCGCGCGCACTCCTTCCGCACGCATGCGCTCGAGAAAGTCCTCGAGCAGTGCCCCGCCGATGCCGCGGCCACGATGCAGGTTCGCGACCACGATCCACTCCAGACGGACGTAGCTCTCGCTCGCCCGGCGGAACACGAGCCCGCCGATCACGCGATCCGCGTCGTCGGTCGCCACCAGATGATCCGCAGCTTCGCGACTGGCGAAGCGACGGAAGTCTTCGACGCGGAAGATGCGGTCGAGCGCGGAGATCTCGTTGGGATTCGCGGGGCGGCGCACCCGGAACACGCGTCCCTTCTCGTCCTTGCGCTCCACGCGGAGTCCGGTCGTGGCTCCGCCGCCGCGATCCTCCTCGCGGATCAGCGCCGCGCGCTCGCCGGGGTCGAGGTGCGGATAGAGAACTCGCGCGAGGAAGAACTCGTCGCGCTCGGTGAGCGGGAACGCTTCGCGCAGCGCGGCGACGTCGCGCGACCATTCCTCGCGCGGCGGCCGATCTTGAAGCACGCGCGCGGACAGCTCGTCGATGCGCTCCGCGAGCGCGGCGTCCGCGTTGCGGAACACGGTGTGACGGTAGAGCTGGAAGCGCGAGCCGGGGCGTCCCGCCTCCAGCTCCTCGAGGCCGTAGGCATCTTCGATCTCGTCCAAGGTCGTGGCCTGCGCTTCGAACGTCGCCGAGGGATTGAGTTGGGACCAGCGCCGGTAGCGGCGCGCGGCGATGCGAATGCGCACGGGAAGGAAACCGTGGCGGCGCACCTGCGACGCGAAGCGATGGAATGCGGCCGGCATCTCGCGTTCGTCCGCTTCGCTCGGCTCCTCCAGCGCGAGCTTTACGAGATCGTCGCGCATCTCGTTTTCCAGAATATCGAGGCCCTCCGTTTCGCCGAACGTCTCCAGCGCGGCCGAGAACAAGAGCTTCCACTCCGGCTGGGCGCCGAGCGCGGGAACCTGCTCTTGGATGGGCGCCACGATGCCGCGCTGCACGGAGTCCAACACCTGGGTGAGCCGGCGGCAGCGCACCCGCCCGGTGATCGACACGAGCCGTCCCCCGACCTGCCAGTCGTGCGCCGGGCAGCACGAGTGACGTCGCCGTGGGGTGATCGATCGCGACCCGGCGGTTCGTGCGCTTCCAGAACTCGACCAGAAGCGACGCGCACGTCACCACCAGGAACGGCCACACTTCGAGGAGCCGGCCCGCGCCCGCGGGATCGTCGTCGTCGGTGCCGCGCGGCTCCTGGCGGAGCATCTCGATCAAGTGATCGAGCGTCCTTCCCGGGAGGTACTCTTCCGTCCACACCCCCGCGTCCCGGAATCCGCCGCCGACCGATTTCACCACCGGCCGTCCCGGCCATCCTTCGCGCGCAATCACCAGCAGGCGCAGCTCGTCCTGCACTTCTTCCCAGGATTGCTCGTCGCGAACCTTGAGCACGAACTCGTAGCCCGCGTCCTCGCGCCCGCTGCCTTCGGGGTCCACGGCGACTCGGTACACGGCGCGCTCGCGTCCCAGCGAGAGCGGGTCGACGCGCACCGCGCCCGGCACCGAGCCGGAGCGCGGTGGCGGAGGCGCCCGGCGCGAGCAGCGCGCGCGCTTCGGCGAGCAGCGCGGTCTCGGACAACGCTACAGCGATGCGCACCGCGTGCGCGGGAGGGATTCCCGCCGCAGCCGAGATCACGTCGTCCCACTCGACATTCTGGCAGCGGGGCCGCCGGCGGGAGCGCCGCGCGAAAATCGCGCACCAGCTCGCCGACGCATCGTGTCCAGCGTTTGCCTCTCCGCGGCCGACGCGGCGTGCTCGCCCAGGTCGACCAGAAGGGTGCGCACTCTCCGATGATGCTCCGGATGATGCACGGCCTGCAGCACGACGAAGCGCAGGAGCCGCTCGCGCGCGTGCCAGTCCATCGGCGCTTCCTCCGACTCGAGCCGGGCGGCGATCATTTCCAGCTGATCCGAGCGCAGCACTTCTTCGCCGGCGATGCTCCGCTCCGGTTCCTCCAGGAACGAGGTGTCGGCGAGATGCGCTTCGAGCAGCGCGACCAGCTCCTGCGGCGAGAGCGTCGGGAGAAGTGCGCGGAGCACGTACGCGCGCACGGTGGGATCGTCCAGAGTCGCGAGCAGGAGATCGCGCGCGACCGCCTCCAGCTCGGAGCGCGGGCGGCCGAACTCCGCGCGAATCGATTCGATCGCGGCGAGGCGCTCTTCGCGATCGGGATGATGCAGGCGCGCGGCGGCGCGGTGCAGGCGAAGCAAGTCGCTGGTCGCACCGCCGTCGTCCACGCGCGCGCGGTCCAGCGTCGCCGCGGGAATTCTCTGCGGCCCCGGAGCGAGCAGCGTGCGCACGCGAAAGCGCCGCCCGCGCCTCCACCAGTGCTCGATGCCGCGTCCCGCGAATGCGCGCACCGCCGGGTTGCCCAGCCAGAGCTCGGGACGGCCGAAGATCTCGCCGAGCAGGAGCTCGCCGCCGCCGGGGTCGTAAACGAGGTCGCCCACTTGAAGCCGACCCGACGATCCGACGCGAGTGATCGACAGCCGCTGCGATCCGAGTCCGATCGCCGTGCCGCTTTCCGCGGCGTGCAGCTCCGACGACGGAATCCCGACCTGGCGGAAGAACCAGTGGGGCACCCGCACGACGACGTCGCCGCCGGTGCCGAGCGCCACCGCGGCTTGCTCGCGCGAGTACATGGGCTCGATCACGTCCTTGAGCCGCTCGGTCACGAGATTCCGCCGCGCGGTTCCCTTCGCGGTGAGCTCGGACTCGTCGAGATCGCGCGAAAGAACCGTGAAATCGAGAATGCGTTCGAACGGCGCGAGGAAGCGATTCACCGTGGCGACGATCGGCGCGAAGATCTCGCGCACTTCCTGGGATTCGATGGTCGCGGCGTCGGGGCGCGCGTGCGCGTCGCGAATGTCCTTCGCCGGGACGATCAGCGCGGTGCAGTAGTCGCGCCGATCTCCGATCACGAACACGCGCTCGACCGATTCGTACTCGGAGAAGAGCTGCTCGATGCGGCGCGGCGAGATCGTCTCGCCCTGCACGTTCTTGAAGATCTCCTTCTTGCGGTCGATGATCGCGAGGTGGCCGTCGGCGTCGGCCCGCACGATGTCTCCGGTGGAAGCCATCCGTCGACGAAGGGCGCTTCGTCCGGTGCTGCGGCGGTCACGTACGGCCCGCGCACCAGAAGCTCGCCGTCGTCCGCCACGCGCAGCTCCACTCCCGGGAGCGCCACTCCGATCGAGTCGTTTCGATAATCGTTCGCCGGCGTCATGGTGATTCCGCCGGTCGCTTCGGTCATGCCGAATCCGGAGTGAAGCTGGATTCCTGCGTCATGGAAGCGATGAAAGACGGCGGGAGGGAGATAGCCCGCGGCGGACAGACCGCGCCGAGTCGTCCGCCGGTGAGCTCGCGGATCATCGCGGAGAGGCGCGCCGTGTCCTCGGGATCCTGCGCGGCGTCAGCCCAAGGGCCCGCAGCTTCTGCGATCTGGATCCAGCGCTTCGGAACGCGAGATGAACGTCGTCGGGCGCACGCGGTGGAAAGCGTGGAGCAGAGTCTCCAGCGAGGTATCCTCGACGAATGCGTAGACCGCTCCCCAGAAGACGCAGCCCAGCATTTCCAGCCAGCGTCCGAACGTATGGAACAAGCGGGAGATAGCAGAGGAACACGTCGCCTTCGCCGAGATCGGGCCAAGCCGCGGCGCGCGCGTATCGCTTGGTCACCAGATTGGCCTGCGTGAAGCGAATTCCCTTCGGTTCGCCCGTGGATCCGGAAGTGACCATGATCGTGGCGAGATTCCCGGAGCGCTCCGCGAGCGCCGCTCTCGCGCACCGCCTCGCGCGCGACGGTACGGCCATCGTCCAGGAAGTCGCCGAATGCGCGCACGTCGGCGGTCGCGGGCTTCGTCGGATCGAGTCGGACGACCTGGCCCGGGCGTTCCTCGCGCGAGAGCGCGGAGAGCGCCGCATCGGTGAGATCGTCGTCGCCGAGAAAGAGAGAGCGCACGCCGATTTTTCTCGAGATCGCCGCGATCTGTGCCGGCGTGGAGTTCGCGGGAATGGGGACGTTGACCGTTCCGGTGACGAGGCAGGCCAAGTCGAAGAGCGCCAGATCGGGCGAGTTCGCGGACAGCATGGCCACGGGCGCGATCGGATCGCGCTCGCGGTGCGCGAGAAGCGCTCGGCCGATCGCGACGATCTTCTCTTCGGCCTCGAACCAGGAGATGCGATCGCGCTTCGTTCCCGGCGGCAGAAGAAACAGCGTGCGATCCCCGAGCTCGCGCGCCCGCGAGAAGAACATCGCCCCCACGCTGTAATCCGAAGCGACGACCGCTTCGAGCACGAGATTCGTCCAATCGTGGCGAAAGGTGGACTCGTGCATCGCCAGGCGAAGCGGCCGGCGCGCGGCGGCGTCCAGGATGCGATGCACGATCGCCCGGGCGGCGCGTTGTCCTTGCGTCGCGCCCGCTTCCTCCTGCGTCTCGCGCAGCTGGGCCAACGCCTCGCGCGTCGCGCGAACGAGCGCCGCGCAGGCCTGCGCTCGACTCGTGCCGGAGGCCGGCGCGTCGCCGGCCGGGGCGAGCGACTCCAGCGCGTCGCGCACGCGCTCGAGGAGATCCGGCGAAAGCGTGCGCTCCGTCACTTGATGCGGTATCCCGGAGGATCGAGCAGGTTGTTGAAGATCCACGCGACCACTTCTCCGATGCGAAGATCCTCGGAAAGATACGACCCCAAGTCGAGGCGCTCCGAGCTCCACTTCGCTCCGCGGCGATGCACGGTCTTGCGCATGCGTCGCGCGGCGTCGAGCCAGAATGCCATGTGGCTGGCGCGCAGATCGACCCACCCCTTCTTCGCGAAGCGATCGATCGCCGCCTCGTCGATCGGGATCGTGTGCCGCTTCTTGTTGTACGCCGGCAGCTTGAAGAAGGGTCCGCGCAGGATCGTGCGGCCGTCGGGAAGGAGAATGGGAATTCCGATGGAAGTGATCGTGTGGCGGATGTCGCTGGTGCGCAGGTGGCGATCGAGCGCCGCGGACAGCACTTCGCGGTGTCCGCGGCTTCCCTCTCTCGTCGTCGAGCATCCCTCTCCAGCGTTCCGTACACCTCGTGCAGGAGATGCGCCTCGTAGAGGTACTTGGCGAGCTGCGGCGGCCCGAGCTGTCCGATCGCGACCGAGGGAACGCCCTTCTCCGCCTCCAGCTTCTCCAGCTCGGCGATCGCGACCCCGCGCACCAGCCCGCCCTTGTACGAGGGATCGAGCACGGTGGAATCGAGCGCGGAGAGGATCTCGCGCCCGGTGTTGTTGCCCAGAAGCTCGAGCACCACGGTGTCGGCGATCTCTTCCGGGGTGACGAACTCCATCTGGCCGAGCGCGGTGATCGCTTCGAACTCGCCGCGGGCGAAGAGCCCGTTCTCGCCGGTGTTCACGCACGCGAGCGTGAGCCGTGCACTGCGGCCGTTCGTGGAGTCGAGCGGCTCGAACCCTTCGAACTGCGGCTCCACGTCCAGCGTGTCGACGAGCTTCTCCTCCCGCGCCCGAAAGAGCAGCACCGGCTCGGCCGGCGCGACGCGCACGCGATCTTCGCCGCGTCCGTTTCCCGCGCGATACTGCGGCCCGCGGATCACGTGGAAGCCGATGTCCTTGTAGCCGATCATCGCCGCGGGCTTGATCTCCTTGATGATCGTGGGACCTGGAGTGCGCGCCATGAGGAAGAGGAGTCCGGTCTGCGCGAATCCGGTCGCGGTCTTCGCCATGAGCGTGGGACTCGGCTTGTCCTCGCCGTGCGTGTACGGAATGTTGAGCCCCATGCCTCCCGTGCCGGTCGTGCCCACCTTGATGTAAATGCGGGAGCTCAGCTCGGTGAGCGCACGATGCAGGAGGCGCACGTGCAGGATGAGCTGCGGCACCGCGCCGGCGATGAGATGCTTTTCCACGTCGGCGGCGAACGCGTCGTTCATTCCCGTCGCGACCGCTTCCTCCAGTCCCTTGGAGACGACGAACGAGCTGGAGAATGCATCCTGGTAGCTGATGCCCGTGGCCGTGTTCACCGTGTCGACGACGGCTTCGGGGCGGACTTCGAGGAGCAGGCGAACCAGCATCGATTCGCGGTAGGCGGTGTCGAAGTCGAGGAACGTGTCCGCGAAGATCGCGCGGCGGTTCTCGGGATCACCGGCGAACTCGGCGGGGGAAGGCTCCGCAGCGCGCTCCTCGACGGGAGTCGGCGTGCCGCGCACGAACAAGTTTCCGTAGTAGCCGGAGACTTGGATGCGCGGGAATTCCTCGCGCAGCGTCTCGACCGCCTCGCGGGTCTCTTTGCGCCACAAGGACGCGACCACCAGACGCTCCGGCTCCAGCGAGCGGGCGATCTTCTTCGCGCATTGCATGCCGACGAGGCCGGCGCCTCCCAGCACGAGCACGGTTCGATCGCGTTGCAGCATCGCCTTCCTCGTTTTCGGTTCGAAAGAGTAGCACCCGAGAGTGCGAGCGTCAGTTCGATCCGGACGACGTCTTCGGCTATTCTCGGCACCGATGCGCGCCCGGACCGATCCGATCCGTATTCTCCTGCTCGCCGCGTTCGCGGCGCTCGCGGTCACCAGTCTCCTCGGTGAGAGCCCCACCTGGGACGAGCCGTCGCACTTGGTTCAAGGTTTTCGGCTATTGAAGACCGGGGATCCGAGCTTCTTGGTCGAAGATCATCCCCCCGGTGTTCAAGCGCTCGCGGCGATTCCGTTCGTTCTCGCCGGCCGGCCGCTCGCACCGCTTTCCGTCGACGACCCTCCTTCGCGCTCGGTGCGATCGACGCAGACCGGGAAGTTCCTCGCCGCCGACGAACGCGCCGCGCTTCGTCTCTTCCCGTGGGCCAAGGGGATGATCGTCCTCCTCGGGGTCCTGCTGGGTTGGCTCGTGTACGACGAAGCTCACCGCCTGTACGGCAGGGGAGGAGCGCGCCTTGCGCTGACCCTGTTCGCGCTCGACCCGAATCTTCTGGCGCACACGCGACTCGTGACCACCGATCTGGGAATCACGCTGGCCACTTGGCTCGTGCTGATCGCGCTGTTCCGCTGGGCGCGAGCCCCGGGCTTCGCGCGCGCGGCCGTACTCGGGGGCGCAGCTGGGGTTCGCGCTGCTCGCGAAGTTTTCGTCGATCTTCATCGTGACCGTGCTGCCGCTGCTCGCGGCGCTCCTTCGAGTCGGCCGGCGCGACGGCACTTCGCTCTCTCGCGCGACGCTGTCCTTCGCCGCCGCCTACGTCGTCGCGTTTTTCGTCGTATGGGCAGTCCATGGTTTCGAGATCGGGCGGATCCGCTCCGCTTCTTCGGATGCGCCGCGCGAAAGCACCGAGGCCTCGGCGAGCGAAACCCGTCCGTACCGAATCGGGAGCTTCCTGGACACCTGGCACGTTCCGGCTCCGGACTATATTCATGGACTTCGTTGGACGCTGCGACATGTCTACGAACGAGGCCACTGGAGCTACTTGCACGGGAAGTACGGAATGCACGGGTGGCGCGAGTACTTTCCCATCGCCTTCGCGATCAAGACACCGATTCCCACGCTGTTTCTCTTGGTGATCATGCTGGTGTCGCTCGTCCGGGTCCGACCTCGGCGTGAAGAGCTCGTGCTCCTGGTGTTCGTCGGCCTCTACTTCGCTTCCGCGATCCGGGGTTCGCTGAACATCGGATACCGTCATCTTCTTCCGATTCTTCCCCCGCTCTTCGTTCTCACGGGGAGGATCCTGGCGCCGGAACTCCGCGCCTCCATGTTCGGCCGTGCACCGAAAATCGCCGCCGCGGTGCTTGCCGTTCTTCTGGCCGGCCTGGCCGGTGGAACGCTGCGCACGCATCCGCACTACTTGGCGTACTTCAATGAGACGATCGGGGGGCCCAAGCACGCGTGGCGCTGGCTCGTCGACGCGAGTCTCGATTGGGGGCAGGATCTGCCGGGGCTCGCCGGTTGGCTTCGCGAGCACGACGTCGACACCGTGTACTTGAGCTACTACGGATCCGTGGATCCCGCGTTGTACGGAATTCGCTGGCTTCCGATCACGCTCCATCGCTCGAAGGACGCACCCAAACCGACCCTCGACGAGATCCCCGAGGGAACGTACGCGATCTCGGCGTCCAACTTGGTCGAAGTCATGAGCCTCGGGAAAGGGCGAGCTGACCGTGTTCCAGGAGCTCGAGCCGGTCGCATCCATCGGGCACTCGATCTTCATCTACGAAGTGGCGCCGCCGCAAACTTCGGACGAAGAGCCGGAGCCCTAGCGCCGGCGGCGGCGCGTCGTCGACACGCCGAGCACGCCGAAGATTCCGCGCACGATCTCGCGTCCCAGAGTGCGCGCCATCGGCGAGTTCACCACGTCTCCGACTTGCTCCGCGAGCGTCGGCTCCTTCGCGCCGCGCGGCGGCGTCTTCGTGGCCGGCGCCCCTTCGTCCGCGCCGTCGCCCGCCCGCGCGTGGAGCATTTCGCGCGCACTTTCGCGGTCGATCGCCTCCGCGTACTTCGCATGCAAGGGAGAGCGCGCGATCGCCGCGGCAATCGCGGAGTCCGCGACGGGCTCCATCGACGAAGAGGGAGGCGCGATGATCGTCGCGGCCACGGGAGTGGGGACGCCGCGCGGCGAAAGAACCGTGACCAGCGCTTCGCCGATTCCGAGAGAGGTGAGCGTCTTGGGAATGTCGTAGTGCTCGCTGCGAGGAAACGTGTTCGCGGTCGCGCGGATCGCCTTCTCGTCGTCGGGCGTGAAGGCGCGCAGCGCGTGCTGCACGCGATTGCCGAGCTGCGCCAGCACGTCCGCCGGTACGTCCTTCGGCGTCTGCGTCACGAAAAACACGCCCACGCCCTTCGAGCGGATGAGCCGCGCAACTTGCTCGACTTGCTGCAGGAGCGCCTTCGGGGCGTCGTCGAAGAGGAGATGCGCTTCGTCGAAGAAGAACACCAGCTTCGGCTTGTCCAGATCGCCGGCTTCGGGAAGCTCGCGCCAGAGGCAAGCCAAGAGCCACATGAGGAACGTGCTGAAGAGCGCCGGTCGATCCTGAACGTCGCGAAGCTCGAGAATGCTGATGATCCCGCGCCCGGTTGCGTCCACGCGCAGGAGATCTTCGACATCGAGCTCGGGCTCGCCGAAGAAATCGGTCGCTCCCTGTTGTTCCAGCTCGACGATCTTGCGCAGTAAAACGCCGACCGTCGCCTTGGAGATCCCGCCGACTTCCGCGACTTCGTGCTCGCCTTCCGCGGTCATCCAGCGAAGAACTTCGCGCAGGTCGGCGAGATCGAGGAGCAGGAGCTTGCGGTCGTCGCAGAACTTGAACACGAGCGCGAGCACGCTCTGCTGGGTGTCGTTCAGATCGAGTGCGCGGGCCAAGAGAAGCGGACCGAATGAAGAGACGCTCGCGCGAATGGGAAGACCGAAGCGCCCGGTCAGCGAGTAGAACTCGACGGGCGACCCGGCGGCGTGAAACGGAACTCCGATGCGCTTCGCACGCTCTTCGATCTTCGCATTCGAGACTCCCGGAACCGCGAGTCCCGAGAGGTCCCCCTTCACGTCGGCGAGAAAGACCGCCGTACCGGCCGCGGAAAGCTCTTCGGCGAGGAGCTGAAGGGTCCGGGTCTTCCCCGTGCCGGTGGCCCCGGCGATCAGCCCGTGGCGGTTCATCATCGAAAGGGGAATCCGCACGGGGGTGGCCGGGGAGACCCGGCCGTCCTGGACCGGGGCCCCCAGAAGGAGGGAGGGACCCTCGAAGGTGTAGCCCTCAGCAATGATTTTTTCGAAGCTTTCGGCCATGGGCCAAAGTGGCACCCTGGCAACGGGCTCGTCAAACCCTTTGACTGTTTCGGCGGAAAGGACTTACCTTCCCCGGCGTTGTAGCGAACTCGTTCGCCAAGCGGTCGGGATTTTCACTCTTGGAAGGAGGCTCCCTTGCGCTTCCAACTCGTTCAGTCAATGGCAGCGACCTCGCTGCTCGTATTGTCTCTCTCCCTCGTTTCGGGCGCGTCGGCGCGGGAGTTCGTTGATCCAGCGTTCTGGATCGTCCCGGGCGGCGGCATCGCGTGGCCACCCGCGGAACTCGGTTACGGTCAGGGTGACATCGAAGACACGGAAACACACTTCGGCGGCATCATCGGCTTCAAGCTCGCGCGCCCTGTGGCCATCGAAGCTCGAGGCAACATTCTTTCCAAGACCACCGACCTCAACGATCTCGAGATTCGGCACGCTGAAGGAAACCTCACCTGGTTCTTGGCGCCGGGCAAAATGTTCGTGCCCTTGATCACCGTCGGTGCGGGCGGCGTGCAAGTGAAGAACGATCCCCCGATCGCGGAACCGATCGACGACAGCGCGTTCGCCTGGAACATCGGCGCCGGCTTCGTCTTTCGTTTCAGCGATCACATCGGCATCCGATTCGACGTGCGCCGGCTCGCGTACGAAGTCGCCGACCTTGGCGGCGAAGAGAAATTCCGTCCGCATACGGAACTGTTCGCCGGCTTGAATCTCGGATTCGGCGGCTCGCCGGTCGATGCGGACGGCGACGGAATCGCGGACCGCGACGATGCGTGCCCGGATACGCCGGTTGGAGCTCGTGTCGACGTTTCCGGTTGCCCGGTGGACGGTGACGCGGACGCAGTTCCGGACGGAATCGACCTCTGCGACAACACGCCGGTGGGCGCGAAGGTTGACGCCAGCGGTTGCCCGACCGACGCGGACAAGGACGGCGTGTACGACGGCATCGATCAGTGCGCGAACTCGCCGGCCGGCACCAAGGTCAACGCGAAGGGCTGCCCGCTCGACGGCGACGGCGACGGCGTGCCCGATGGCGTCGACAAGTGCGACGGTACGGCGAAGGGCTGCCTCGTCGATGCGACCGGCTGCCCGACCGATGCGGACAAGGACGGTGTGTGTGACGGGCTCGATCAGTGCTCGAACACGCCGGCCGACGCTCGCGTCGACGCGAAGGGCTGCCCGGTGACGGCCAAGGAGACCGAGTTCCTCGACACGGGCGTCATGCGCGTGCTGAACGTGAACTTCGATACGGGCAAGGCGTCGATCAAGCCGGAGTCCTATGCCGCGCTCGACGAAGTCGGCAACGTCCTGTCGAAGTGGCCGGAGCTCAAGATCGAGATCGGTGGACACACCGACTCGCAAGGCGGGACCGCCATGAATCAGAAGCTCAGCGAGCAGCGTGCAAGCTCGGTGAAGGACTATCTGATCAAGAAGTTCCCGAGCTTGAAGGCCGATCAGATCTCCACGACCGGCTATGGCGAGTCCATGCCGTTCGTGCCCAACGACTCGGCGGTGAATCGCTCGAAGAATCGCCGCGTCGAGTTCAAGGCTCTGAATACGGAAGAGCTCAAGCGGGTGAAGGAGTCGAATCAGACGGCGCCGCCGCCGAAGAAGTAATCGGCGCGTCCGAATTCGATTCGTTTCGAGGAGAGGGGGGATCGAAAGATCCCCCCTCGTTTTTTTCGAGGGCCCGTCATGCGATGGATCGAGCGGATCCACGAGCACTCCGTCGTCGACCGGCGCGCCCGCGTTCTCGCGGAGCGCCTGGCGCCGCTGCTCTCCCCGGCGTCTCGAGTCCTCGACGTCGGGTGCGGCGACGGAGGAATCGCCGAGGAAATCGGAAAGAGGCGCGCCGACGTTCGAATTTCCGGGATCGACGTGCTGATTCGACCGGGGTGTCGGATTCCGGTCTCGCCCTTCGACGGCCGCCGGCTGCCCTTCGAGAGCGGTTCCGTCGACGACGTCCTCTTCGTGGACGTCCTGCATCACGCCGAGGATCCCTCGGCCCTTCTCGCGGAAGCTGCTCGCGTCGCTCGCCGCGCGATCGTGATCAAGGACCACCTTCGCGAAGGTCTGCTGGCCGGGCCTCTCCTGCGTTTCATGGACCAGGTGGGCAACACCCGTCACGGGGTGGCCCTCCCTTACAATTACTGGACGCGATCCCAGTGGCTCGCGGAGATCGAAGGGTGTGGTTTGCGCATCGAGGTATGGAAAGAGCGGCTCCGGTTGTATCCGCTTCCGGCGGATTGGATCTTCGGACGATCGCTCCATTTCATCTCCCGCCTGAGCGTGGCGAAGTGACCGATCGAATCGAGCTCACCATCGTGATGCCGTGCCTGAACGAAGCGCGCACCGTGGGAACGTGCGTCGAGAAGGCGCAGCGTTTTCTCGCGGAGCATTCGATTCGGGGAGAGGTGGTGGTGGCCGACAACGGCAGCAGCGACGGCTCGGTCGAGATCGCGCGGCGGCTGGGCGCCCGGATCGTCGAGGTGAAGGAGCGCGGCTACGGCCGAGCGCTGCGCGGCGGGATCGACGCGGCTGCGGGAGAGCTCGTCATCATGGGCGACGCGGACGACAGCTACGACTTCTCGAACTTGCTGCCGCTGGTCGAGAAACTGCGCCAGGGGTTCGATCTGGTGATGGGCAACCGATTCAAGGGTGGCATCCATCCAGGAGCCATGCGGCCCTTGCATCAGTGGCTCGGGAATCCGGTATTGAGCTTTCTCGGGCGCTCGTTCTTCGGCGCACCGCTCGGGGATTTTCATTGCGGGCTGCGCGGATTCCGCAAGGACGCCTACCGGCGCATGAAGCTCAGGACGACGGGAATGGAATTCGCCAGCGAGATGATCGTGAAGGCATCGCTGCAGGGAATGCGCATCGCCGAAGTGCCGATCGTGCTGCATCGTGATGGCCGCGATCGGCCTTCGCATTTGCGCAGCTGGCGGGACGGCTGGCGCCACCTGCGCTTCCTCCTGCTCTACAGCCCGCGCTGGCTCTTTCTCGTTCCCGGCGCCGTGCACGTCGCGGTGGGAACCGCCGGGCTCCTTTGGCTCTTGCCGGGAGCGAGACGTGTGGGAGGAGTGACGTTCGACGTCCACACGATGCTCTATTGCACCGCGGCGATCGTGGTGGGATTCCAATCGATGGCGTTCGCGGTGTTCGCGAAGACGTTCGCGATCCGGGAAGGACTTCATCCCGGCGATCCGGGGTTCAGCGCGCTTTCGAGACGCGTTCCTCTGGAGGCCGGGCTGATCGTGGGAACTCTGTTGTTCCTCGCGGGAGTCGTCGGTTCGGCGATCGCGGTCGGCGTATGGAGCCATGCATCGTTCGGAGATTTGGAGCCGCGCGAAATTCTGCGCATCGTCGCTCCCTCCGTTCTGGCGCTCACGCTCGGCGGACAGCTCGTTCTGACGAGCTTCATGCTCGGCGTGCTCTCGCTCGGGAGAGAATGACGTGGGGGACACTGCGGCCTTCGATCGCCGTGCGGCACGCATCGCCGCGGGTCTCGCCGTCGCGTTCGGCGTGTTCGCCGCATTCCTGTCGGGCGCGGTGGCCGATCGGGGCGGATGGTGGCCGGACGACGCGATCTATCGATTCCAGGGGAGATGTCTCGCGATCGGAAGGACGTGGGTGAACGACCCTCCGGAGCGGGCGGCATTCACGGTGGCCGGGACAACCCATTACGAGGGACGCTGGTTCGGAAAATACTACCCCGGCTTTCCCGTGATTCTGGGTGCCGGAGAGATTGCCGGTGTTCCGTGGATCGTCAATCCGCTTCTCGGCGCCGCCGCCATCTTCGCGACGTTCCTGCTTGGGCGTGCGTTGGTCTCTGCTTCCGCGGGGCTCGCCGCCGCGACGTGTCTCGCATTTTCTCCGGTGCACATCAATCTTTCGGTCGGGTATCTCAGCCATGCGACAAGCATGGCCACCGCGCTCGGCGCGGCGACGGCGTTCGCGCTCGCCCGAGCGCGAGGCTCTCGCGGCCTGGCCGTCCTCGGGGGCGTGCTCGCGGGCTGGTGCGCGGCGACGCGTCCCTACACGTTCGCTCTGCTGGCGATTCCGTGCATCGTGATCGCCGTGCGCGACCTCGCCACCCGTCGAACCGCGAGCGTGCGATGGATGATTCCCTTCGCGGCGGCGCTCTTCCCGGGACTCGTCACCATGTTCATCTGGAACGCGACCTTGACCGGATCTCCGATGACCTCGGCCTACGAAGTGGCGACGCCCAAGGATGGGCTGGGATTCGTCGAGTTGGCCTACCATCGAGGGACGAAGGAGCGCGTTCGCTTCACTCCTGCGATGGCTGTGGAAGCGACGCGGGCCCAACTCCGCTCCGCTGCCGAGACTGTGTTTCCGCTGCCGCTGCCGGGCCCGTTCGCGTTCCTCCTGGCCCTTCCCCTTCTTGGACCGATCGTCTTCCCGGAAATTCGAAGTCAAGGCGCGGTTCTCGCGGCGCTCGCCGTCGTCTTGATCGGCGGACACTTCTTCTATCCGGGAATTCGCGGAGTTTCCGCAACCGGGTTGGGACCGCGCTACTATGTCGAGGGATTGCCGTTCTACTTCGTGCTGCTCGCGATCACGGTCAGTGCTGCGGCGGCTCGCTGGCGCGCCCCACGATGGGTAGGTCCCGCGTTGTGCATCGCTTTGGCGATCGCCGGTCTCGGATGGAGCGCCCCGCGCGCGTTCGAGCGAGTGCGCGACCGCCACGCGAATCTGGCTGCGAGCCAGAACGAGCTTCTTCGAAATTGGCTCGACCATCTGGAGCCGGGGCGCCGGCTAGTGTTCGTGGACGTATCGACCTACGACGAGATGTCCACGACGCTCGCCAACCGTCCCGACCTGACCGGCGACAACGTCGTCGCGGTGTATCGCTATCCGGAGCAGAACCGCGCGGTCATCGACCAATTTCCGGGGCGAGAAGCGTTTCTCTTGCGCTGGGATCGCCAGATTTCGAGCCCGGACCTGCGCCGTTACGATCCCGACGACGATGCCGTCGGGCCGCCGAAGATGTTCCCGTACACGAAGCGTCGCTACGCGCGGAACCCCAGCGAACCGTCCGCGGAGGACGAGACTTCGGAATCAGAGCCATGAAGGGAAGGGGCGAAATGTGCAGGAACATTGCCGGCGCGATGCAAAGCGATTGCCGCGCGATCGCGGCCCGGCGCTGGCGGCGCTGGTGGCGGCGACCCTTCTCGCTTCGCCGGCACTTGCATCGGAGATCGCTCCGCGCGTCTCGATCGCGAGTGATGCACCGCTCGTGGCCGGGGGACCTGCAACGCTTCGACTTCGAATCGAGGCGCCGCCCTCTGCGCTCGCCGCCGGCGACACGATCGAGATTCGCTTTCCGACGTGTGCGCCTTGGGCACGCACTCGCTGGACGACGCCGCAACTCTCGGATCCCGGCAAGCCGGGATTCGTCACCGTCCACGGAAACGCGCGCGTCGAGATTGCTCTGGAGTCTTCCGAAGCTGCCAAGCTGCGGGCCGACATCACCGGTCCCACGTACCCCCAAGCGATTCGCATTCTGCTCGACGGGGAGCCGACTGCGGCGAGCCCCGTCGTCGTCGTTTACGGCGAGCCCGGTGCGAGCGGCGCGGGCCGGGCGATCGCACAGCTCTTTCCCGAGGAAGCCGCGGAATGGAGGCCGGTCCTCCGTTCTCGAGCGAACGGCCGATCGACTCCCGAGGGCGCGGAGCTTCCGGCGATGGCGCTCCCCGTCGGTCGCGCCGCATTCCGGCGATTGCATCTCTCCGGAGCCTCGCAGACTCGTGTCGGGGATTCCTTCGAAGTGCGGGCGGCCGCACTCGACTCGCTCGGATTTCCCGCCGCATCGTTTCCGGAAGACGCAAGGCTGCGCGCGATGCACGAATCCGGAAAGGAGCTCGCGGCGCAGAGCCTCGGCGCCGCGGCAAAGGACGCGTGCGCTCGAACGGCGAGCTTCCGTTTCGAGGAAGCGGGAGTCGTCTGGATCGAAGCCATTCACGAAGGGACGGGCTCGCCCGCGTGGTCCGCTCCCTGGGCTCTTCCGGTGCGAGTGGAGGAATCGGTCCCGGCGGCTCCGGCGGACCGAGCGCCGGAGCGAAGGCTCGTCTTCGGGGATCTGCATTGGCACACGGAGCTTTCCGATGGGAGCCGGTCTCCTCGGGAAGGCTATGCGTACGCACGCGACGTCGTCGGACTCGACTTCACCGCTGCCACGGATCACGACGTGCATCTCGGCTTTCCGTCCTTGGACGAGAAGGAATGGAGCACCGTCGAAGACCTTGCGCGCGAAATGGAGGAGCCCGGTCGTTTCGCGGCGCTGCCCGGCTATGAATACACTGCCGGCGTTGGACACCTCGTCGTGCTCCATCGCAACGCTCGAGGTCCCTACCGCCGACTTCCCGACTACCTCGCTCCCGCTCTCCTGTGGGACGCATTGGTTCCGGGGGAAACGATCACGATCCTGGCGCACCCTGCCGGAGGGGGGCTCGTTCCGTTCGTCAACCTGGACGTGCTCGACTCGAGGTTCGTGCTCGCCAGCGAGATCTTCAGCTCGCACGGCTGCGCGGAATCTCCGGATGCGCAACATCTTCCTCAGCGCCGCGGAGGCCAAGGGGAGGGGGCTCGAGTCCGAGGGACGGTGCAGGAGTTTCTCGCGCGGGGGAACCGATTCGCGTTTCTCGCCTCGACCGACAATCACACCGCCACCCCGGGCAATCCGATTCGTCACACGCGCCGGGAGATCACCGCGGGGACGGGGCTCACCGGCGCCTGGGTCGACGTGCTCTCGCGAGAAGGAGTGTTCGACGCGATCGCTGCCGGACGAGTCTATGCCACCACCGGCCCGCGGATTCACATCGAGGCGTCGGTGGACGGAGGCGAGATCGTGGGGCTGGTCGCCGGGTCGGCGCCGCTTGCTTCCGTCGAGATCGTCGGCGTTCGCACCGGAGCGGAGTTTCCGTTTCCCGTGGTCGACTCGATTCCCGTGGAAGGAAGGCTCGCTCGTTTTCGCCGGGAGCTACCCGCTTCGTTCGACGAGGTCTATCTTCGGGTCACGCAGTCGGACTCCGAGATGGCTTGGTCGAGTCCCTTCTGGATTTCGAAGAATCGGTGAGGAGCGGCTCTTGATTCTCGAGCCCGATTCGATGGCGCCCCGCGACATCTATCGCCTCATGGTCAGCACCGTCGTTCCGAGGCCGGTGGCCTGGGTTTCCACGCTCAGCCGCAGCGGAGTCGCCAATCTCGCCCCGTTTTCGTATTTCAATGGCGTCACCTCTCGCCCTCCCATGATCTCCATTGCGATCGGATCACGAAAGCGCGACGGCGGCACGTTCCCGAAGGACACGCTGCACAACATCGAGGAGACCAAGGAGTTCGTGGTGCACGTCACCACGGAAGCGCTCGCCGACGTCGCCAATTGCAGCGCGGCCGAGCATCCCCCCGACGTCTCCGAGATCGCCGAGCTCGGACTCACCGCGGTGCCCAGCGTGCGGGTGAAGCCGCCCCGCATTCGCGAGAGCCCCGTTGCGCTGGAATGCGTGCTGGATCGCATCGTCCCCGTCGGGGATCCTCCGCTCACCGGTCTCGTTCTCGGCATCATCGTTCTGGCCCACGTCGATGAAGCGGTGTGGAACCCGGAGACCGGGTCCGTCGACATCGAGAAGCTGCGCCCCGTCTCCCGTCTGGGCGGCGAGCTGTGGGCGCCGGTGCACGATGTCTTCAAACTCGAGCGCCCGGACTGGAAAGCGAAGGGCCTCAAGATCGAGTGAGGCGCCCGCGTGCGCTACTGCAGCGGCAACAACTTCGACTCGAGGATCCATTTCGCGACCGCGCGTCCCGCCACGCGATTGCCGCGCACCGTGAAATGGCCGTCGCCCCGGATGTAGAGCCCCGTGACGTTGGGCTCGGAACGAACCACCGGCATCAGATCGATCGACGGAATTCCGGCGGCGGCAATGCGGGCCTGGAGCTCGCGCTGTAGCGGGACGTCGGGAGGCTGACGAGAGAGCGCGTAGACGTCGGCGGGAAGCCAGACCACGGCGAGCTCGGCGCCGAGGCCGGTACAAACCTCGCGCATGCGCAGCAGGTGCCGTTCGGAGAGACGCATGCCCTCTTCGAACTCGGCGTCCGTGAACTGCTTGATCGGGCGCGTGGTCGGCGGCGTCTTGAGCCATCGTGCGCGAGCCGCTTCGACTCCGCGGACGGCGAGTCGGTAGAGATGGCTCTCGCGCGCGAGCCAATGCTCGCGAAAGTACTCCTGCGTGAAGTGATCGTAGAGATAGCCGTCCTTGACCGTGTAGACGCCGGTGGCACCGAAGAGATTGTCGGTGAAGTCGTTCGCGAAGTAGCCCACGAGCACGAGATCCGGGGCGACGTCGCGACCGATCTGCTCGAGGAGCGCGAGCTCGTTCTCCGTGCCGTACGCATTGACTCCGCCGTTCACGCCGGTGACCGCGTCGCGCCCCAGCGCGGCGTCGATCTCCCCGTCGACGACGGCGATCCATTCTTCGCCCTGGGGAACGCCCCATCCCCAAGTGAAGGAGTCGCCGAGTGCCAGAATGCGACGTTCGCCGGCGTTCTTCGGACCGAGCTCCGGGCCGCGCAGCCCCAGGGAGTTCGTCGTGAACTCCGTCACCACGCCGGCGCGCTCGATGCGGCCGGTAAAATTCGGCGCGACGCGAAATCCGGCATTCTCGTCCGCGACATACATGTCGCGAAGCACGAATCCGCGAATGAACTCCTGGGAGGGAAGCGTCTGCGGCGCGACGATGCGCACCACCAGCTCCGCAAGAGGAAGCAGCAGGAGAAGCGTGCCGACGAGGAGCAGTGCGTCGGCGACGCGAGGACGCTTCATGTCGTGCGCCGTCGGGTGAACGCGATTCCTGCCGCCAGCACGATTGCGCCGAGCAGTGCGAGCACGTTCTTCAGCGGACCCGGTTCGTAGCGGAGGCTCACGGAATGCGCTCCCGGTTCCAGGGGGACGCCCACGTAGCTCGGAAAGAGATGCATCGTTTCCACGGCGCTTCCATCGACGGTCGCCTTCCACTGGGGATGAAACGTCATCTTGAGGAGCAGGGCACAGGCGCGCTCCACTTGGGCATCGACGAGAAAATCCTCGCCCGTTCGTTCGATGGATCGAACGACCCCCCGCGTGGAGGCCGCCGGCGCTTCCGGGAAGCGCACGTCGGCCCCTGATCCATCGATTCCTTGGGGATCCGCGGGCTCCGCTTCCGCGAGACGAACGCGCGGATGGATTCCGGCCGCCGGAAGCGCGCTCGAGAGCCACTTTGCCTGCGCCCTTCCCAGGAATCGCTTCTCGACGTTCACGGAGTACGGCGCATCGACCAGCTCCGCGAATCCACCACCATCGACTTCCAATACCCGGAAGCGCCCGCGCCGCGCGACCTCATGCGTGAACGGTGGGTTCGCTGCCGCCGGTTCCGCCGGGGCCACGATGCGATCGATCCCGAACACACGATAATGCTCCGGATTGCGCTCGTCGAAGCGATCGAAGAGATCGGCATTGAGCGAGTAGTGATGGTGAAGGTATCCGAACGCGTCGATCTCGCGCAGCGGAAACCAATCGTAGACGGGAACCCACCCCACCATGAATGCGCCGCCCCAGCCGGGCCCCCCCGCGGGGCCGAGGCCCGCGTAGACCCGCCCGCGCCGCTCACCACGCGCGAGGCTCACCGCACCCTCGAGATCGTCCCGTTCGCTCTCGTACTGCGCCGATGATTCTCGAACGAGCGACGCGTTGTGCAGGAGATAGCGAACGCGATCGTTTGCGATCGGCGCGGCGATGAGAACGGCCGCAAGCGCCGCGGCGAGGGGAGCGGCGCGCCCGAGTCGAGGGGCGCGCGCGACGGCTTCGAAGAGCGCGCCCGCCGCAGCTCCCGCGAGCAACGCGCCGATCAATTGAACGAGCGCCAGCACCCGCGAGTAATGGAATCCCGAGCCCAGCGGAAGCAAGTCAAGCAGACGCCCCCACGTGGGCTTTCCGAAATAGAGCGCCGTGGCTCCGGCGAAGAGCACCACCAGCGCACGATGCCCTTCGTCGCGGCGCGCACGCCATGCGGCCAGCGCGAATCCCGCGAGCACGAGCGCGGTCATGACCGGCAGTCGCCCGAAATCGAACAGCTCGCCGGTGACGAGCCGCCGCAGCACGATCTCGTGACCGAAGGAGTGGTACTTCCACGACGGCACCAGCGCACTGACATTGTAATAGGCGAAGTCGCGGGCGATCGGGACCAAGGTCATCGAGGCGCCGACGAGCGCGAGCACGGCGACTCCCGCGAATCGAAGGAGACGGCGCGGAATCTCGCGCGGCGCTCCCACCAGTGCGAACGATCCCGCCGCCATCAAGGCGAGCGCTCCGAACGCCACATGCAGCAGCGTGGTGATGGCCACGAGCGCGCCGGCCGTGCCGATCGAAGATCGTCCGGCGACGGCGGTCCACGATCGCGCGAGCGCCAGCGGGAGCACCCAGAGACCCATCGCCTGCGTGAACTGGCCGAGCCCCTGCCAGGTGATGCTCTCCAGCTCGAGCCCGTGCAGATAATCGGTGCGCGGCGCCAAAACGAGCGCGGCACCGCACGCGGCGGCGATCGGGTCCCAGTCCGAAACGGCGCGCCGCGAAGTACACGGGGATCGGCAGCGTTCCCGCGGCCAGCGTCTCCACGATCCGAAACGAGACGAGGAGCGAGAGACTGCCGAACGTGATTCGCTCCAGCGCCACGACCAAGCAGGTGGGGAAGGATCTGGTAGTAGTGAAAGACGGGGAATCCGAGCGTCCACATCGGAACCCAGGGATCCAGGAGATCCTGTCCGCGCGACGACGCCGAGGAGAGCGACTGGACGAGCCCGAAGTGGAAGACGTCGTCGTTCAAAAAGGGAAAGGGATGCACGATCTGCACGCCGAGCAGCACGACGGCCGCGACCGAGACCGCGCCCACGATGATCCATGCGATCGTGCCTCGGCTCACCGCGCGATCGCCGCGATCGAAGGATCGAATGTGAGAGCTCGCTGGGCCACCCGCGCGATGTTCTCCGGCGTGACCGCGTGCATCTTCACGGACTCGGCGTCGAGGCGCGACGGATCGCGGCCGCGAAGCTCGGCCAATCCGAGAGCGTAGGCCTGCCCGATGCGGGTGAGCCGGCGCATGCGAACCTGCCCTTCGGTGCGATTCAGCGCACCTTCGATCTGCTCGCGCGTGGGCGGAGTGGAGGCGAGCTCGCGGGCGACCTCGCGCATCCCGGCTTCCATGCGAGCCAAGTTCTCGGGTCGGGTTCCCGCGGACATGGTGACGCAGCGGCCCGGTTCGTCCAGGCGCGCGGCGGCGCCGATGGAATAGGCGAGCCCTTCGCGCTCGCGCAAACGATCGGCGAGTCGCTCCGAGAGCAGTGCGACGGCGACCCGCAGCGCGGGCGCATCCTCCGCGCTCGGATCCACCGGAGCGCCCACCACGATCGCCGATTGCTCGCGTCCGATCTCCGCGCTCGTTTCGACGCGTCCCGCGAGCTGATGCGGGCACGAAGCGCGCGCCCGGCGCCGGCGTTTTGTCCGGCACGCGCGTCGCCTCCGGCCGCACCGGGAGTGCTTGGCCGACGAGCGCTTCGATTCGTTCGACGGGCAGGCTCGACGACACCACAAGAATCACGTTCGAAGGTTCCGTGAAGCCGGGCGTGCAGCCGGCGCAGATCGTCCAGATCGATCGTCTCCACTTCGCCGGGTGCGCCATCGACGGCCCGCGCCCGCGGATGATTTGCGCCGAGCGCCCGATAGAACAAGCGATCGGCGGCCGCGCTCGGGGACTCCGCATCCTTGCGGGCTCGCGCGGCTGCGGCGGCGACGGCGGCGTCGCGTGCCGACTCGTCGATGCGCGGGCTCCAGAGAATCTCACCGAACAACGTCATCGCTTCCGGAGCGAATGCATCGATCGTCTCCAGACGCACGTACGAGAACTCGGGCGAGAAGTAGTAATCGTCGTAGGGAATCCCGTCCGCGTCGGTGACCTTGAGCGTCGCGCCGATCGCGGAGAGTCGTTCCGCGAAGCTCGTCCTTCGACTTGGACGCGGTGCCGAGCTCCATCATGCGGTGGAGGACGTCGCCCGTGCCCTCGGGAACGTCGCTCTCGCTTTCCCGTGCCGCGCGGTCGCGGAAAAACGCATGGATCGCGAGCGTGCGCGGCTCCGGGCTCGCGTGTACGACGAGCACGAGACCGTCGGCGCGCACGATGCGGCGGATCTCTGTATCGTTCGTTCGCGGAGGATCGGGAATCGCGCGGCGTGTGGCGGCTGGCGCGCCTTCGGCGGATGGGCGGACCACCGGTCGATTCGCCGCCGCGATCGTCGTCGCGCGAGTCCGCGAGCGACGGCCCGGCGCCCACTGCGAGGAATGCGCCCCGGGCGGCATCGCCCATGAGTCGGCGAACGTTCTCCGGGTCGCACGCGTCGATGCGTGCGGGAAGATCGAGCGCGAGCTGCGGATCGTTCGCGACCAGGAGATCCGCACGCTCCAGCGCGAAGTAGTGCATCTTCTCGCGAAGCTGGATCTCCCGGACCACGCGGGCGACGCGGGCATCCTCCACGTCCTCGAGCCAGGTGTTCGATCCCGCAAGCGTCGCGAGATGCTCCAGGATCGCGCCGACCGCGGGGACGCTCGAGCCGTGAGCTTCGCCACCGTGCGCATCGGCCGGCAGCTGCGCCTCGATGGTGAGCAGCGACCAGGGCGAGCCTCCCTCGAATGCGGCGGAACACTCGGTGGCGGGACCGCAGGCCGTCTCGACCGCGCGAGCGACCGCGGCGTGGCGCCCTTCCGCGAGCAGATCCGCGAGCAGAATCGCCTCCGCAGCGCGAGGGTCGTCGATCGAAGGCATCGGCAGCATCACGCGAACGCGCGTCGCTGCGAGCGCGGGCATCGCGCGCGAAACGATCGTGGCGCCGTCGGGAAACGGCGGGCGTTCGCGCGCGATCCTCCGCGCACGCGCAGAGCGCGCCGTAGGTCGCCGCGATTTCCCGCTCCGCTTCCGCGCGGTCGAAATCGCCCATCAAGACGATCGTCTTGTCGGGGCGGTGGTAGCTCTGTGCGTAGAACGCGCGCAGCGCTTCCAGATCCATCCCCGAGATCGTCGATTCCGTTCCGAGCACCGGCATCGCGCGGGCATCGCTGCCCCAGAGCTCCCGCGCCGCGAACGACTCGAACTCGTATCCCGGATCGGTGCGATCCTTGGCCAGCTCTTCGAGAATGATTCCCTTTTCCTTCTCGAACATTTCCGCGCGGGAGCGTGGAGTGCAGGATCATGTCGGCCTGCAGGCGAAGCCCTTCTTTCCAGTTCTCGGAAGGAAGAAGAAGCTGGAACACGGTGCGCTCGCGCTGCGTCGAGGCGTTGTTGTACGCGCCCAGGAAATCCGTTTGCGCGTAGATCTGCTCGCGAGTGCGCGACGCGGTTCCGTTGAACAGCAGGTGCTCGAGGTAATGCGCGGCGCCGTTCGTCTCCGGCGGTCTCGAACGCCGATCCCGCCGGGACGATCACGACGCACGACACCATCGGAACGGATCGATCGGGGAGGAGCACGACGCGGGGACTCGCCGGTCGCGGCGAGCGTCTCCGCGGGACGCCGCGGCGCGCAGATCGGCGGGCGCGAATGGAGCGCCCCGGCGATTGCGGCGACCTTAGCGAAGCGCGCAGGGGCGCGAGCGATGGACGTCACGTCATCGAACCTCGGCGCGAGCGATCGCGCAGCATAGTCGACCGCGGGAATCGGCGCCACCGCCGCCGGCGGCGGGGCCACGGCGCGCCGCCAATCCGCTTGACCGTCCCAAGGGTTCCCCCGATCCTTCCCCCGTTTCGCGCGACGCGTTGCAGTCGGTTCAACCTCCGGGAGGTCCCCTTTGACCAATTCCTCTCGTATCTTCGTGGCCGAGCTTGTCGGCATTTTCTTTCTCACGTTCATCGGTGCCGGCGCCATTCTGCAATCGGCCACGATGGGAGATCAGGGCTACGGGCTGTTCGGGATCGCGGTCGCGCACGGATTGGCGCTCGCCGTCGCGATCTCGGCTGTGGCCGCGACCTCCGGCGGCCATCTGAATCCGGCCGTATCGATCGGGCTCGCCGCGACCGGAGTCGATTCGCGCGAGCCTCCTTCCCGTGTATCTCTCGGCGCAGATCTTGGGCTCCGCGCTCGCGGCCTTCGTGCTCACGCTGGTCTTTCCCGCCGACGTGGTTTCCGCCGCCGGTCTCGGGACGCCGGTGCCCGCTCCGAACGTCACGTTCGCGCTGGTCGTGCTCGTCGAAGCGGTCCTGACGTTCCTCCTCATGTTCGCGGTCTGGGGAACGGCCGTCGACCCTCGCGCTCCCAAGATCGGCGGATTCGGCATCGGCCTCGTCGTGTTGTTCGACATCCTGGTGGGCGGCCCGATCACCGGCGCGGGAATGAATCCGGCGCGCGTGATGGGTCCCGCGATCGTCGGCAACGTGTGGTCGATGCATGCCGCGTATTGGATCGGCCCGATCGTCGGCGCGCTCGTCGGCCTCGTTCCTGTACAAGGCGTTTCTCGCTCCGCGCACCTGAGCCGGCCGCCCGCGCCGGCGGACACTGCCGCGCGGCGTCCTCAGCGGATCGCGCCGTCTCTCCCGAGCAGGCGGCGCAGGATTCCCGTCTGACCGCTGTGGTACGACTCGTGGAAGTGGGCGATCGTCAGCAGCTCGTCGAGCGACTTCGCCTTGAACGCATTGATACCGGCGGGAGGCTCCGCGGCGAGCTGCTCGTCCGAGATGGTCGCGAGCTTTTCCAGAATGCGCGTTTGCGATTCGTCGAGGGCCGCGAGAACGGAAGACCAGGAATGGGACGCGCTCCCTTCCCGGAGCGCCGGCGGACCCGCGGACGTACGGCATCTCTTCTTCGTCGGTCCATACGGGCTGACCGCCAAGCCCGAGCAAGATGGATCCACGGCTCGCGACCACGTGTCCGACGACCCAGTTCAAGCAGTTGCCGCCGGGTTCGGGACTGCGGAAGCTCTCTTGGTCCTCGACGCCGTCCACGTTTCGTCGAATGACGCCGTGGGTCAGCGTGAATAGCCGTTGAAGAACGTGCGCGGACATGTCCGCCATTGTACCGAGCCCCGCCCGCCCTGGCCATTTCTCCACGATCGCGGCTCGCGGCCGCCGTGGAACGCAAGGAAACCGAGTTGAATTCCGACCGGCCGATGGATAGACTGCGCATCCCCTCCCACATTGCGTGTCTCGGTCGCCAGGCGATTTCATTTCGCTTTCTTATTCGCGCGCCTCGTGTTTCCGGGACCGTCTCCGAGCGAAGTTCGACATTTGTGGGGGGGCGGAGCTCTGTGCGAAGGCAGGGAGGGATGACCGAGGTCTGGTGAGCCGAAGTCGTTCCGACGTCCCCTCACGCTCGAATCGCATCGTGTGGACATCTCGACCGGGGCGCGTCATCGTTCTGCCGTGAGCACCATTCGCGGGGAGCACGCGCTCGAGATCGTTCTGTCGTGGCGGATGGACGCCGGCGACCTCCCCGAAATCGGCGACGATGCTCCGCTCGTTCTCGCGCTTCACGGAATGGGCATGGACGAAGACTCGTTCGCCGCGCTCTTGGGCGGCCTTCGCGCGCTGCCCCTTCGAATTCTCCTTCCCCGCGGGCCCTATCCCGTCGAAGTCCGAGGGGAGGGGAGAATCGGGGGGAGCTGGTACGCCTACGACGGGGACCAAGATCGATTTCGACAGCGAGCTGATCCGCACCGAGGGAATCCTTCTCGATCTCCTGCGCGACGTGGAAGCCGCGCACGGCTTGCGGCCCCGCGCACGCTTTCTCTTGGGATTCTCGCAGGGGGGATACTGCGGCGCCTTCGCGGCGCTGCGTCATCCCGAGGTGTTCCGCGGAATGATCATCTGCGGAGCGCGGGTGAAGACGGAGTTCCTCGAAGACGCCATGCCCAAGGCGGCCGCTCGGGATTTCCGCGTGCTGCTCTGCCATGGACGGCGCGACACGGCCGTGTCCTTCGAATCGGCCGAGCGCGGGCGCGATGCGCTCCGGCAAGCCGGGATCGACGTCGAGCTCGCGG
Source organism: uncultured Gemmatimonadales bacterium (assembly GCA_963725045.1). Classification (GTDB taxonomy): domain Bacteria; phylum ARS69; class ARS69; order ARS69; family ARS69; genus CAVRWY01. Next base: position 124,079 of record CAVRWY010000010.1, on the reverse strand, counting down.
AATTCGACGCCGGACATTCCCTGGGACGCGCACAAGTCGAGGCGGCCGCGCAGTGGATCCAGCGCATCGTTTCGCCCCCTCGGTCCTCCGACGCTTCAGAGCAACCGCCCATTCACCGATGACCTTCGGGTCATGAACATCATCTACGTCTTGGGTTACGGGCGCAGCGGATCGACCCTGCTCGACGTGCTTCTCGGCAGCTCGCCCGGAATCGCGAGCGTCGGCGAGCTCGACCTGCTCGCCAGGGACTGGAGCTCGCGCGGCTGCTCGTGCGGCTGCCTCGTACTCCGACTGCCCCTTCTGGAGCGAGGTTCGCGCGCGCACCGAGATCGTTCGATCCCTGCGATCGATTTCGGTGCACGAGAGAAGATCGTGCGCCGGGTCGAGCGTCTGAGCTCGCTTCCCGCTCTCCTTGCGCGATGCTTGCCTCGAAGCTGGGCGCATTCCTATCGCACGCTGGTGCGCGCCGAGCTCGAGGCCATCGCCGCGGTCGCGGGAAAGCCCACGATCCTCGATTCCTCGAAGAGCGCGCGCGAGGCGGCGGGTCGGGCGCTGGCACTGCGCAGCGTCGCCGGCGTCGACGTCAAGATGATCCATCTCGTGCGCGACGGGCGCGCGGTGCTCTGGTCGGTGAAGCGCGGCGACAACGTGCGCCTCGGAGAAGGACAGGCCGGGGGGGACGCGGCGTTCTCGTTTCCGACATTGCGTGCGCTCACCGGCTGGGTGCTCGCGAACGCGATCGCGCTCGTCACCGAGGCCGCCTCCCCGCGAGGCAGCGTGCTGCGCGTGCGCTACGAGGATCTGGTGCGCGACCCGTCCGGGGAGCTGGCCCGCATCGGAGCGTTCGTCGGACACGATCTCTCCGGTGTCGCCCGCGAGCGTCCAGAACGGCGAGCCCTTCGCGCCGGGCCACAGCACCGGAGGCAATCGCCTGCGCAAGTCGGGGGCGATTCGCGTCCGCGAAGACCGCGAGTGGGAGACGCGCCTGGGCAAGCCCGAGCGAGCGCTCTACTGGGCGCTGGGCTGGCCTCTGGCCCTCACGTTCCGCTCCAGGCCCCCGGCGTCAGAAATCCGCATTTCGCGCTAAGAAACCACGCGATTTCGCCGATGAACGAGGACGAGCGCCCGTGGAGCGTTCCGCTCTGCCGGCCCGGGGGAAATCGTGTCCCGCGAAGTCTTCGAAGTCACCTCGATCGGCCTCGGCGAAATGGTGCAGCGCTTCTCCGCGTCGCGCCGAATCGTCTTCATTGCCGCGGGGATCGGCCTCGTTCTGGGACTCTTGCTGGGGATCGTGCTCCCCAAGGTCTACATCTCCGAAGCGACGCTGCTTCCTTCGGCCGAGGAAGAGCCCGGACTTCTGGGCTCGAATCTCGCCGGGCTCGCCGGAACCCTCGGCATCTCGCTCTCGGGCGTGTCCGTTCCCGAATCGCATCTCTTCCCGGCGATTCTCAAGAGCGAGCGGCTCATTCGTGCGGCGCTGGCGACGCCGATCGATTCGTCGGATGCGTCGCGCGGCATTCTGAACGACTTCGTGGCCGACGACGGCGATCCCGAGGAGGTGCGCGAGGAGCGCGCCGTGGACGCCGTGCGCCGCGAGATCCTGCGCGTGGGCCTCGACGAAGAAACGGGCATCGTGCGCGTCACCGTGCGCATGAACGACCCCGTGCTCGCGAATCGCGCGAACACGATCTTTCTGAGCCGGCTCGCCGAGTACTTGAAGCGCGAGCGCACTGCGCAGGCGCGCGAGAATCGCGTGTTCGTCGAAGGAAGGCACCGTGAGGCGGCGCAAGAGCTGGCGCGGATCGAGAACGAGCTGGCCGCGTTTCGCGAGAGCAACCGCAATATCAGCAACTCTCCCGAGCTCCTTCTCACCGAAGGAAGACTCTATCGGCGCGTGCGTGTCCAAGAGGAAGTGTTCCTCGAGCTGACCCGCCAATACGAGCTCGCGCGCATCGAAGAGCAGAAGGCCACTCCCATGGTCGAGGTGCTCGACCCACCCACGCTGCGTCGTATTCCTGGCAGTCCCAAGCTTCCCGTATTCGCGGGAATCGGGCTCCTCGCGGGGGTGCTCCTGGGATCGCTGGCCGCGGTGGGGTTGGAGAGCCCGCGCGCCTCGTTCCGCGCCACCCGCGCCGCGATCGAGGCGCTGCTCGGGCCGAGGCAGCGGACCGCGGCGCGCTGACGCCGGGGGAGAACCCTCATCGAGACGCTCTTCCAAACGATTCCGCTGGAGCTGCTCGTTGCGGTGGCGGCTGCCGCGGTCCTTCTCCACGGACTGCAATCGTTCCTCACGCCGAAGCGCGGCGTTCTCGCCGTGATCTTCTTGCTCCCGATCTTGAAGACGGCCGGATCGTCCGGGTTCCTGGTGCGATTCGCGATCGCCGACGTGTTCCTGGCCATCGCCTGCGTGGGGACGATCTTCGCGTTCGCTCGCGGTCGTGGAGGGGATTGGCGAACGCTGCGGGTTCCGCGTCAAACGCTGCTCGCGCTGCTGGCGTTTCTGTCCGATCGTCGTGGTGTCGTTCTTCGCTTCGGAGAACGTGGAGCGCTCGCTGGTGGAGACGACCGCGTATTTCGCGAACGTCGTGCTGGCCGCGCTCCTCGTCCTCCATCTGCGAACGCGGGAAGACCTGCTGCGCGCATTCCGCGCGTGGGAGGCCGCGGTGGTCGTGGCGCTTGCGGGGGGTGTCGCCGGGCTCGTGCTGCTTGTTCGGCGGGAACTTCGACACGGCGCTCACCGAAGGTCCCAAGCTGGCATCGACGTTCAAGAAATCGGGGCAGCTCTCCGCCTATCTTCTGCCGAGCATTCCCATCTTGGCATTCCAGCTCCTCTATCGCTCGCCGACCCGGCGTGCGCGCTTCGTCCGCGGCACGCTTCTCGTGGTGCTGTTCGTGTGCCTCATCGGCACGGGATCGCGCACCGGGCTCGCGCTCGGAGCGGCGACGGGTCTCTTGCTTTTCGGCGGGCGCTGGCTCACGAGTGCAGCTCGCCGTCCGGCGTTGGCGCTGAGCAGTGTCGTGCTCGCGGCCGCGCTCTTGTTCGTCGCCGGGCGTGCGGTCGCCGGGGTGCTGCCCTTCTCCTTCCAGCGCGCGTTCTCGATCGTGAGCGGGGAAAGCTCGCTGGAGCGGCTCTCCCCGACGCGCTACTACCAGTACCTGGGGTGGGAGATCGCGGCCGCGGAGTATCCCGCGATCGGAGTGGGGGCCGGCGACTTCCACAGTCGCACGACCTCGTTCGTCCCCGCCGCATGGAAGTCGCACGAGATTCACAACACCTATCTCGGCGTGTGGGCCGAGACCGGGCTCCTGGGGATCGCGGCTTTGGTCGCGCTCTATCTGGGCGTGGTGCAAGCGACCTGGGAGGGGCTCGGACACGCGCGTGATCGGGAGATGCAAGGACTGCACTTCGCGCTTCTTGCGGCGATCGCCGTTCTCGTGATCTACGGCCTCAGCAACTTCGGGCTGCGCATGCGCCATCTCTGGGCGATCTTCGGTCTCGCGCTGGCCGCGTGGAACGTCGTCCGTCACGAAGCGGAAACGGCGGACGCGTGAAGCGCGCGAGCGGGATTCTTCTCGCCGGAAGCGTCGTCTCCAAGGTTCTTCGTCTCGCCGGGGACTTGGTCATTGGGCGTGTGCTCGGGGCCGCGGGCTTCGGAGTGATCGCGGCCGCATCGAGCCTCACCGGAATCCTGGGAGAGATCGCGCTTCTCGGAACGCATCGCGCGGCGCTTCGATTCACGTCTCTCGATCAGCGCCGCGAGGAAGCGGCGCTGGTGCGCCGGGCCACGCTCGTTCCTCTCGCGGTGGGAGGCCTGCTCGCGCTCGCGGTGACGCTCGCCCGCGTTCCGCTCACGCGCGCTTTGTTCGATGACTCGGTCTCGCCGTGGATTCTTCCGGCGTTCGCGCTCACCATTCCCGCGATCGGAGTCTTCTCCGTTCTCCAATTCGTCGCCCGCGGTCGCAAGCGATTCGTGGCCGACACGCTCGTCGGCGACGTCTGCCGGATGGGGCTGCCGTGCCTCGCGAGCGCGGCGCTCCTGGTGTGCGGCTTCGGGCTCTGGGGCGCGGCGTGGGGTTTCGTCGCCGGAACGATCGCCACGGCTCTGGTTGCGCTCCTGTTCGTGCGCCAGGGTCGCGAGCGAGAGGACGAACGCGGCGCGCCGTCGCCCGAGGCGGCGCCCACCCAAGCGGGACCTTCCGCCGGCCACGCGACCGCTGCTTCGGCCCCGCCGTTCTCGGGATGGCGCGGTCTCATGCGCGTGGCGCTTCCGCTCTCGTTGGGAAGCACTTCGCTTCTGCTCATGAACGAGCTCGACAAGGTCGTGCTCGCGGCGTTCCGTCCGGAGGAGGAAGTCGGGATCTACAATGCGGCGTTTCGCATCGCCCGGCAGATCCTGATCGTGATGCCGGCGCTCAATGCGGCCATCTCCCCGTACGTGGCGCCGCTCCTCGCCGAGGGGCGTAAGGATGAGCTGCGCCGGCTCTATGTCGGGACGGTGCGCTGGTCGTTCGCCGCCGGGTGGTCCGCCGCGCTCCTGTTCTGTGCGTTCGCGTCGGATTTCCTGGGACTCTTCGGCGACGAATTCCGCGCCGGCACGCACGTTCTCGTCGTGGTGTGCTTGGGACATCTCGTGCAGGCGGCGGCGGGAACGGTGCCGGTCGATCATCCAGTACTCGGGACACGAGAAGAAGGAGCTGGTGAACGGCGCTGCTGGTGATGGCCGCGAGCGTCGCGCTGAACTTCGCGCTCGTGCCGCGCTTCGGCGCCCTGGGCGCGGCCTACGCGTCGCTGGTATCGCTCGACGCTCGTGAATGGACTTCGCATGGTCCAGGCTTGGCGCATTCTCGACGTGATGCCGTTCGATCGAACGACGGTGCGCGTCGCGCTCGTCGCCGTCGGAGGGCTCGCGATCGGGGCGGTGCTGCGCGCCCTCACCGGCGGGATCGCGGGCGATCTGGGCGCGGCGGGCGGCGCGGCGACGGCGAGCCTCGGCATGGGGATCGCCTGGGTGATCTACTTTGCGTGCGTGAAGGTGAGCGCCGACGAAGCCGTGCTGCTGCCGCTTGCCCAGGCGCTGGGCGCGTGCTGCGGCCGTCGCGCCGTCGCGCGGACTTGGCGGGTGCGCGGCCGCCGGCGCCGCGCCGCCGCTCTCGACGCCCGACTCCGCCGCCCCACGACGGCATCGTCTCTGCGCCGCAAGATCAAGAAGCTTCCGCGCGCCAGCTCCACCTCGTAGCGTCCGCTCACCGTCGCCTCGTCCACGAGGCGCTTCACGTCGCCTCCCGAAAGCGGCCACGTCGTCTCGTTCGTCCGGATCAGCGCATACTTTTCGACGAGCGCTGAGCCCGGCACGATCAAGTGCTTCTCCCGCTCGTACTCGAGTACCGGAAAGAAGCACGACATCGCCTGCACCGGGACATCGTCGGGGATCGCGCGGATTGCGCGCAGGACGTCCGCGCGCTCGCCGGGAATCGTGGGGAAGCTCAGGTGCGACACGTTGAGCACGATCGCGAGCACCGCGGCCACCGGCGCCACGCGGCTCGCGATCACGCGCCGCGCCACCCCGCCGCGAAGCGATTGAACGGCCGCGAGGCTCGCGAACGCCAAAAGTGGGATTCCGTAATAGAGCGAGAGTTGCGCTTGCTGCGCGAATCCGCTGGTGGCATTCACGACCCAGGGAGCGGCGAAGAGGAGAACGCGCGCCGGCTCCGCGAACGGCGCGAAGAGGAGGCCGCCGAACGCGAGCCAATGCTCTTTCGTGATCAGGGCCTTGATCACTTCGAAAGGATGCGCGGCCATTCCCATCACCACGTGCGGCGCATCGTCGCCCCAGCGGCTCCATCGATGCAGGAACGAGTACTCCGCCGCGCCGCCGCGGGCATTCGGGAGCCCCCATCCGAGAGCGAGTGCCACTGCGGCGAGCGAGGCCCCGGCGACGATCCCCGCGCGCGCCCACTTGCGTTCGACGAAGCCGAGCACCGCGGCGTACCCCAGAAGATAGATGCCCATGTCTTCCTTGATCGCGAGCGTCACCAAGAGCATTGCGGCGAACAGGAAATGCCGAGATTTCCGCCGGGCCAGCTCGAGCGTGAACAAGGCGAGCGGGAGCATCGCTTCCACGTGGAACGATCCCTGCAGTGTCGAGGTCGTGATGCGGTGATCCAGAACCACGAGGCACGCGAGATTCCGGACGGCGAGCGGCGTGCCGGCGTCGTCCAGAAGGCCGCGCAGCGGAAACACGGCCGCCGCAAATCAAAATGGGGTGGAGAAGAACCAAGAAGTACGGATCGTCGAAGATCGCGTGCAACGGAACGAGGAGAAAGAGCACGGGACTCCAGTGCTCGGAGAGAAAGCTGCGCCCGAGCGTCGGGGAGTCCAGTACGCGTCCGGCGCCCGTGAAATGCAGCGCTTCGTCGAAGATCGTGAAGTCGTGCGAGAACGTGTGAAAGGAAAGATGCCGCGTGATCGACGCGATCACGAAGAGCACGAAGAACGCCGCCGTCATCGCCGGAAAGAAGCGGCGGTCCTCGAGCACTCGCGTCGCCTGCCGCACGATCTCGCGTGCGCGAGCCATGGGATCGCGGCGGAGGAGCGTGTGCAGCGCGAGGGCCGCGAAAAGCGCCCACGTCGGCTCGCGCAGGCGCTCGAGGCGAAGCTCGCCCCAGCTCGCGCGATTGAAGACCACGAGCACGACGAGGGCGAGCGCGCCGGCGGCGGCGATCGCAGCGAGCGCACGCCCGGCGGCGAGCAGCCGGCTCATCGAATCAGATCGAAGTGGAGGTTCTCCACGATTCCGGAATCGGACGGCGCCCCGCGAATCCTGCCTCCGGGGTGTGGTACCAGCGCACCGAGTCTTCGTCGCTTCGCCAGCAAAGGCAGACCTCTTCGCCGTCCATCACCGCAGGGAAATCGACGAGCCCGATGTCGAAGCTCCAGTCGCGGTACGAGCAGCCGATCTTCTCCAGCTCGGCGAGCAGAGTCTGGAGCTGGGACTCGGCGGCGCGGAATGCGCGCACGACGTCGGCGTCTTCTTCCTCGAGCCGGTCGTGGAGCGAGCGGAGCTCACGCCCTTTCTCGAGAATGTCGCTGACCACGTCGCGCACGAACGGAAGTGTGCGATCGGCGGACTGGGGCGTGAAGCGGATTCTTTCCTTCATGCGATGATTCTACACGACTCGGATCTCTTCCGGACCCGGCGTCAGATTTCGGGCGCCGTCGGCGGTGATGACGTAGGTGTTCTCGACGCCCACGCCGCCGACGCCTTCCAGGAACATCTTGGGCTCGATCGCGATCACGTGCCCCGGGACGAGCGGTGCGTCGAAGCGCGGGGCCAGCACCGGGAAGCTCGTCGAGATCGAGGCCGATGCCGTGGCCGACGAAGCCCACGCGGTTCGAGCCCCATCCCATGAATCCGCGCGCCCAGCGCGTCGCGCTCGCCGCATCGATGGCCCGCGCATGGATCGCGGACGGAATCGCGCCGGGTTTCAGCATCGACTCGATCGTGCGCAGAATCGAAAGGCACGCTGCGTGGGCCTCGCGCGCTTCCTCGGGTGGCTCGCCGATCGAGAACACGCGGGTGCGATCGGCGAGATAGCCGCCTTCGGCGCCGACGAAGTCGACGAGGATCGGCGCGTGAGCCACGAGGCGGCGCTCGCCGCCGCCTTGCTGCACCGCGGGATAGAGCGCTTCGAGGCCGTCGGGTCCGTCGAAGCTGCACGGATGGAGCGCGGAGAGGTCCGCAACTCACCACGCCGAAATGCATCTCCATGTTCCACCGGCGCATGCGGATCATCCCCTGGTGGCGGCGCAGGCGCAGCTCGTGCTCGATGAACGCCATGATCTCGATCTCGGGGACACCGGGACGAATCTCCGCGGGCACGCGCTCGTCCATGACCACGCGAAGCGACTTCCGCGGCGCGCTCCATCCAGCCGATCTCGTAGGCCGTCTTGATCGCGCGCGCGCTTCGCACCATGCGAGACGCGTCCATGAACACGGTCTCGGGGAATGTGCGCGTCAATCGCTCGAACGATGCGGCGGGGAAGACGTCGAGCTCGATGCCGACGCGGGCTCGGCGGGAAACGCCCCATGCGTCGAGCGCCGCGGGAAGATCCCCCGCGTGGCGAATCTCCGGCACGGGGAAGCGGAGATTCGATCGAGGCGCGATCGAGATTGCGACGAACGGCGAGCGCGACGCGGCCGTCGGCCGCCGACCCACGCGAATCCGTCCGCGAGCGTTCCCGAGATCCAGAAGACGCTGGAGGGATGGACGCAGAAGAACGCCGTCGATCGCGGCGGCGGAGAGGCCGGCGTGCAAGAGCGCCGCGCGCTTGGCCAGCTCGGCGGCGGGAGTGACGTGCCCGCTCACCGGAGAACAGGCGTCAGGCGCGCGAGGCTGGCCCCGACGACTTCCGCGGTCTTCTCGCGCTTGGAAACGGGGATGCCGCCGGTGCGCGCTCGGCGCAGCCGCAAGCTGCCCACGTTGTTCCGCCCGCGCCCGGTGAAATACTGGCCGGCGAACTGCGTGCGATCCGGCGAGAGCCGGAGCCAACTCGTTCCGCTGTGCTTCTGGGACGCGTCGATCGATCCGCCGCGGGTCCGGCTGTCGAACGTGTAGATGAGCTCCACGGTCTTGTCGGTCATGCGAACCGCGGCCGCGACGCTGGTCGAGATCGCGTCCGAAGTTTCCGCCGTGATGCTGATCCGGCGCCACGTCTGACGGATCCGCACGAAGATGCGGTGCTCTTCCTTGAGATGGCTGTACGACGATTTGATCCCCGCTTCCCAGACCCCATTCAGATCGGGCACATCGACGATTCGCAGCGAGCGAAAGACGCTGATGCGCCACAGCCAGCGGTCGAAGAGCTCATGATAGCCGAGGTAAAACACCAGGGCCATGCGGCGCGAACACCCACGATGGAATCGCGATCGGAAGGGAAGCAATCGGCCAGGTCGAGAGAATTGCCGGAGCCGCGAGGCCGATCCTCACGATTCGGTTCGTCGGCGAGTTCCACGAGTAAGGATGCATGGGCCCCTCTCCACAAGAGCAGGATGCTTTGGCCAAGATTGGCGCAGGGCGCCGCCGATCGAGGCAGTCCTCTATCGACCGGTCGGCCGGGTGTCTTGAGCCGGGGCGGTGTGCGGAGAGCGCAAGGAGCGGACGGCGTCGATCACTCGTCCGGCGACGAACTCCACTTCCTCGTCGTCGTTGAACCGCGTGAGACCGAATCGCACGGAGGTCTGTGCGCGCTCCTGGCCGAGCCCGAGCGCCCCGATCACGTGGGAGGGCTCGAGGCTCGCGGACGAGCAGGCGGCACCGGTCGACACCGCGACATCCGGCATCGCCCGCAGCAGCTCCTCCGCCTCCACGCGCGAGAACGAGACGTTCAGATTGTTGGGGAGCCGGCGCGTCGCGTGCCCGTTCAATTCCACCCCGTCCAGCTCCTCGCGAAGCCGTGCGTGCAGTCGATCGCGCTGGAGCGATGCGCGCGCGGCGTCCGAGTCGAGCTCCCGCGCGGCGATTCGAAACGCCTCGGCCATCCCCACGATTCCCGGCACATTGAGCGTTCCGGAACGCATGCCGCGCTCGTGTCCGCCGCCGTGAAGAATCGGTGCGAGACGAACGGTGGGCCGGCGCCGGCGCACGAACAGCGCGCCGATTCCCTTCGGCCCGTAGATCTTGTGGGCCGACATGGAGAGCAGGTCCACGTCCATCACGCGCGCGTCGACCGGAATGCGTCCGATCGCCTGCACCGCGTCGGTGTGCACGAGCGCGGGGGAGTGCTCTCGAACCACGCGCACGATGTCCTTGATCGGTTGGAGCGTCCCGATCTCGTTGTTCGCGGTCATGATCGACACCAGGAACGTTCGATCGTCGACGAGCTTGGCGAGATGATCGAGGTCGACGATTCCCTCGGAGTCGACGTGGACGAAGCTCACGCGGGCTCCCCGTCCTGAGAGAACCTGCGCGGTGTCCAGCACGGCCTTGTGCTCGATGGTGGAGATCACCAGCCCGTCGCGTCCGTCGGGGGCGAACTCCGCCGCACCCTGCAGCGCCAGGTTGTCGGCCTCGGTCGCGCCCGACGTCCACACGATTTCCTTGGACTCCGCGCCGATCACCGCCGCGACGCGCTCACGCGCCGCCTCGCACGCTTCGGCCGCCTCCCATCCGAACACGTGATCACGGCTGGCCGCATTTCCGAACAGCTCCGTGAAATACGGCAGCATCGCGTCGAGCACGCGCGGATCGACCGGCGTGGTCGCGTGCGCATCCATGTAGATGGGGACCTTGGGTGCCATGATGATCGGAAGGTACTTCCCGAAGCATGGGGATGGAAGGGGTGGGTTGCTGGACCCGGGGCGACCGGTTAGATTTCGAGCGAAGACCGCCCGGTGCGGCCGGAGGATCGATGACTGCCCACGCACGCAGACCGATGACGCTGACGCAGAAGATCCTCTGCCATCACGCGGTGGGGCTTCGCCGTCCTTGGGTGGAGACGGGGGAAATCGTCCGCATCAAGGTGGACTGGACGATCGCCTCCGAGCTCGCCTGGAACGGAATGAACGCGACGTACGAGAAGCTCGGACGTCCGGCGATCCACGACGAGAACCGCTTCTATCTGGCGCTGGATCACACCGTGGATCCCATCACGCTGGCCACGGATAAGCGCACCCAGAAGCTCGTCCAGCTCTCGCGCGATTTCGCCAAGGAAGCGAAGCTCCGCCACTTCTACGACGCGAACGTCACGATCATGCACACCAAGTTCTACCGCGATCTCGTGCAGCCCGGACAGACCGTGATCGGCGCGGACTCGCACACCTCGTCGCACGGCGGGCTCGGCGCGCTCGCCATCGGGTTGGGCGGCGCCGACGTCTGCGTGGCGATGGTGCTCGGCGAGACCTGGATCCAGGTTCCCGAAGCGATCCAGGTGCGCTACGACGGACGTCTTCCGTTCGGGCTCACCGGCAAGGACGTGATCTTGAAGACGCTGGGGACGCTCGGTCGCAATACGGTGGCGATGGAGCGCTCCGTGGAGTACGTCGGCGACGCGCTGGAGCATTTCTCGACCGATTTTCGATTCACGGTCGCGAACATGACCGCGGAGTTCGGCGGACTGAACGGAATCTTCCCGGCCGACGCGCGCACTGCGCAGCTCTTGGCGCGGCGCCGCTCGGACAACGATGCCGCGCTTTACTTTCACGCGGATCCCGACGCGGAATACGTCGCCCGCCATGTGTTCGATCTCGCGCGGCTCGTCCCTCAGGTGGCGAAGCCGTTCTCGCCCGACAACGTGTTCGACGTGGATGCCGTCGCCGGCCAGCCGATGCAGGGCGTGTTCATCGGCGCGTGCAACACGGCGGAAGAAGAGCTGGCGCTCGCCGCGCTCGTGCTGCGGCGTGCGATGGAAGACGGAAAGACGCCCGGTGCCGTCGAAGAATCGCCTGGTCGTCCCCGGCTCGTTGGAGATCACCGAGAATCTGCGGCGCAAGGGTCTCCTGGAAGTGTTCGAGCGCGCGGGCTTCCGCGTTGGTCCTCCCGGATGCTCCATGTGTCTCGGCATCGCCAGCGACAAGGCGGGGCCCGGGGAGAACTGGCTCACCAGCCAGAATCGCAATTTCGAGAATCGCATGGGACCCGGATCGATCGCCTGGCTGGCGAGCGCGCCGACCGTCGCCGCCTCCTCCTTCGATCTCGCCGTCGCCGATCCTCGTCCGTACTTGGCGCGCATTCCCGAGGAAGAGCTGCGCGCGGTTCTCCCGCCCGCCCTGTCCCTTCCTGCCGTCGTGATCGTGGAGCCTTCCGCCGACGTGCAAGCTCCTTCGAACGGCGCCGGCGTTCATGACGCGGAGAACGGAACGGTGGCGGTGCGCTTGGAAGGACGGGTGCAGCGTTTCGGAGATCACGTCGACACGGACGCGATCATTCCCGGGGAATTCTGCCATCTCACCGACCCTGGGGAGATCGGGAAGGTCGCGTTCCACTACGTTCGACCGGATTTTGGCGAGCGGCTGGCGCGCGGAGAAAACGTGATCGTGGCGGGAGAAGGGTGGGGCTCGGGGAGCTCACGCGAGCACGCCGTCTGGGCACTCAAGTACGCGGGCGTGGTCGCGATCATCGCGAAGTCGTATGCGTTCATACATAAGCGAAATCTGGTGAACGAAGCGGTGCCGTTCTTCGTGGTCACCGACCCGGCGTTTCACGAAGCGGCGGTCGACGGCGCGCCGATCGCGATCGATCCGGCGTCGGGCCAGATCACGCTCTCGGGGCGCGTCTTCGCGAGCGAGCCGGTCTCGCCGATCGCACACCAGATTCAGAGCGCGGGTGGAATCGTTCCCGCCGTCGAGCGACACGGAAAAGAAACGTTCGACGCTCTGACCGCGGGCGCCGCCGCCCGCTGATCCTCGCACGGCGCTTTGCTTCGCGCGCCGCGCGGACCCCGGATCATTCCCCGCGAAATTTCGCGGGGCGCTTTTCCAGGAACGCGTTCATCCCTTCCTTCATGTCGTCCGTCGCGTTGAGCACGGTCTGCGCGACGATCTCGAAGTCGAGTCCCACGGGAAGGGGCGCGGCCGACGCGGAGTTCAACGACCACTTGGCGAGGCGCATAGCCACGGGAGCGCGCGCCGCGATTGCGCGGGCCAGCTCGTGTGCGGCGGGGAGGAGCTCGGCAGGCGGAACCACCCGGTTCACGAGGCCCACCCGCAGTGCTTCCTCCGCGTCGAGAATGCGCCCGGTCAACACCATCTCTTTCGCGATGCCGAGGCCCACGATGCGGGGAAGCCGCTGCGTGCCCCCGGCGCCGGGAAGAATCCCCAGTCCGGTCTCGGGGAGGCCGAGCTTCGCGTTGGAGGAAGCGATGCGCAGATCGCACGCCAGCGCGAGCTCCATTCCGCCACCCAACGCGAATCCGTTCACCGCGGCGATCGTGGGAATCGGCAGCTCTTCGATCTCGCGAAAAAGCCGGTTGTTGCCCGCCTCCAGGACGTCGTTCGTGGTCCGCGCGAGAAGAGTCCGCACGTCCGCGCCGGAAACGAAGACCTTGTCTCCCGCCCCGGTGACGATGAGGACGCGGGTGGATTCGTCCTCGCGAATCTTCGCGAGGGCTTCACGAACCTCGGCGATCGTCTCACGGTCGATCGCATTGCGGGCTTCGGGGCGGTCGATCGTGAGCCGGGCGACGGGCCCATCGGTCTCGATGCGGATCCGGGACAACGGGGGAGCTCCGGAAAAATGGGTGTTCGACCCTTTGGGCGAGACAGAATCCCAGGGTTGGGGAAGATCCGCAAGCGGTGGTAGGATCCGGGGGCTTTTCGAATCCGCCGAATCGACCGATCTTCGGAGAAGCGTTTCGGAAGGAGAGCCGTGACCCCTCGTGACACGAGCCCGGCGGAGGTCCCCTCCGTCTCCGGGGAAACCCACTCCGGCATTCGCAACCTGCCCTGCTATTTGGCTTCGCACCTGGCGCCCGGTCCCACGCTTCTGGTGGGAGCGAGCCCCTTGGGGCTGGAGCTCGCGACGCGGGCGCGCGCCGGCGACGAGGTCATTGTCGCGGATCGCTGCTCGGATCGTCTGGTGGAGATCCTCCGCTATGCACGGCAGCGCGGCCTGGAAGTGCGCACTCTGGATCGGGACATCGAGCGCGAGCCGCTCGGTCTTTCTCCGCGCTCCATCGCCAATGTGGTGTGCCTGGACGCTCTCGAAGGATTCCGCGACGACGTGGGTGTGCTGGAGAAGCTGCACCGCGTGCTGATGCCCGACGGCCGGCTCGTCGTTCGCGTGGCGGCACATCCTTGGGCGAGCCACATTCGCAAGCCGGTCGCGAGCACGATTCGTCGATTCGATGCGGAAGCGCTCCGCGACTCTCTCGAGGAGGCGGGATTCCGTCCGCTTTCGCTTCGTCACTGGAATTTCCTGGGAATTCCCGGAACGCTGATCCACGAACGCGTGCTCCGGCGAGCTCCCGATTCCGAAGCGAGTGTTTTCGACGCAGCCGGCGAGGGCCCGCCCCGCCATTGGTGGGACCGGGGCATCGATCTCTGGTTTCGCGCGGTGGAGAATCGGGTCGGTTTTCCGATTGGGGTGAGCCTCGTCGCGGTCGCAACCCCATACCTGGAACGCGCTTCGGTACGCAGCGTCGAGCCAGGTCGCGTGTTCACGGCACGGCCGGCCCGCGAGGCGTACGAGCCCATGGCCGTGGGGCGCTAGCGCCCTCGATTCTTCGCCGGCCGCCATCTCCGGCGGCCACCTCGCATTCGCCCCCTCGAATCCGTTAAGCTGCACTCTCGCGGCACGCCCCCCAACATCGAGTGCCAACATGCTTTGCCGCCCGGTCGTTTTCGCACTTTGTGCATTTCTGCTCTGCTGGCCCCGCGCTGCGTCGGCGGGCTCCATCCTGGTCGATCCCTTGCATGCTCGTTGGCTCTTCCAAGATGGCGCTCCGATTTTTCTCTGCGGCCCGGGAGATCCCGAGAACTTCTTGTATCGAGGCACGCACAATCCCGACGGCACGAGAACGGGCGATCAACAGTCGCTCATCGACAAGCTCGAAGGAGAAGGTGCGAACACCATCTGGGTCACCGCAGTCCGCTCGCACGGCGGCGACGGTCTCTCCAACGAGAATCCGTTCATCGACCATCAATCGTCGGAGGGCGTGAATCCCGTAGTTCTGGATCAGTGGGCTGGATGGTTCGAAGATCTCGATGCCGCCGGCGTGACGATCCTCTTCACGTTCTACGACGACAATTGTCACGTGTGGAACACGGGGAACCTCGTGGGTGCGCCGGAAGAAGCGTTCATTCAGGCGCTCGTCGATCGCTTCGAGGAAATCGACCACCTGATCTGGAACGTGGCCGAGGAATATCAGGAGGCGCTTCTCCCGGGGCGCGTATCGGCGATCGCGGCACGGATCGATTTCCACGACGATCTCGATCACCCCATTGCCGTGCATCAGCTACAGAGCACCGAGTTCCACTTCGCCGACGATCCCGTCATCGACGTCTTCGCCATGCAGACGGGACCAGGGAATACGCCGCCCGTGCTTCACGACAAGGTCGTGCAGGGATTCGAGAATGCAGACGGGCGCTACTGCGTGATCATGTCCGAATCGGTCAATCACTATTCCGGCGATCGAACGGCGGCGCGAAAGCTCTCTTGGGCCGCGGCGATGGGCGGAGGCTACGTCATGGTGCACAACATGGAGATCTTGAACACGCCGCCCGCGGTGCTTCAAGACCATGGCCGCATCGTCTCGTTCTTCGAGGCTATCGCCGTTCATGGGGATGGTTCCCGACGACGATGCCGGGCGATCGGAGACGGAGTATGTCCTCGGCGCTCCGGACGTGGGCTACATCGCGTACGGCGCCGATGTGTCGGCAAGCTTGGGGCTTCATCTTCCTGCGGCCGCGGCCGGAACCAGCGATCTTCGGTGGCTCGATTGCATCACCGGGACGATCGTGGTGCAGACCCAAGTCTCGGTCGTCGCCGGCGACAACACGTGGACGAAGCCGGCGGGCCTCGGCCTCGAGATCGCGCTCTCGATCACTCCGGCAGGCTACACCGGCTTCGGGACCGGAGGCAGTGCGAGCTGGGGACGAATCAAGGAGACGTATCGCTGAGTTGCCCGAATGCCGCGTACTGAGTACGATCACGTCATGAGATCATTGTTTCAGTTCGTCGCTCTTGGAATGTTCTCTCTGGCGGGCTCTGCGGTCCCCTCTCGCGCCGGCCCCATCCAGGCCAACGCGCTGGATCCGCGCTGGCTCTATCAAGACGGCGAGCCGTTCTTCTTCTGCGGCCCCGGAGATCCCGAGAACTTCTTTCACCGCGGGACCCTCAATCCGAATGGCACGCGCAACGGCGACCAAGACGCAATCGTCCAGGAAGTCATCGGAACGGGGGCGAATGCGCAGTGGATGACGGCGGTGCGCTCGCATGGGGGCGACGGCGGCCCCACGGAGAATCCGTTCGTGAATCACGACCCGGCGCTCGGGGTGAGCGCCGCGGTCCTCGATCAATGGGAAGACTGGATCGCCGCGCTCGACGCCGCCGGAATCGTCTCGTTCTTTGTCTTCTACGATGACGGCTCCAGCGTGTGGGACACGGGATCGGTCGTCGGGCCCCAGGAGACGGCTTTTCTACAAGCGATCGTGAATCGATTCGAATCGTACGATCACTTGATCTGGTGCGTGGCGGAGGAATACCAAGAGTCGATGGACATGACGAAGGTTTCCGCAATCGCCGCCATCATCGACCTGGCCGACCAGTC
This sequence comes from uncultured Gemmatimonadales bacterium, assembly GCA_963725045.1. Classification (GTDB taxonomy): domain Bacteria; phylum ARS69; class ARS69; order ARS69; family ARS69; genus CAVRWY01. Next base: position 107,815 of record CAVRWY010000010.1, on the reverse strand, counting down.
CCATCACGCGATCGCGGTGCATCAGCTGGAGAGCCCGATCTTCCACTTTCCGGACGATGCGACCATCGACGTCCACGCCATGCACTGCGGCGCCGGCAACACCATGACGACGCTGCACAATAAAGTATTGCAGTCCTGGAACAACTCCGCCGGGCGCTATCACGTGATCATGGCGGAAGCGGTCAACCAGTACACGGAGCGGATTGCGGCGCGAAAGCTCTCCTGGGCCGCGGCCATGGGGGGAGCGACCGTGTTGGTGCATGGGCTCGACGTGGCCAGCACACCGGTGGAAGCGCTGGAGGACTGCGGCCGGCTGCGCGACTTCTTCCAGGCGCTGCCGTTCCAGGGGATGGCGCCCGCGGATTCCCTGAAGCGCGGACAGACGGAGTATGTGTTCGGCGCCGCGGATTTCGGGTACGCGCTCTATGCGTCCAATCTGACGGGGAGCATGGGCTTCTCCGCGCCCGCCGGGGCGGCGGGACCGAGCGACCTCCGTTGGATGGACTGCGCCACCGGAAATATCGTCGAAGACGAAGTGCTCGTGATCGCCGGCGACAACTTGTGGCCCAAGCCGTCCGGTCTCGGCGCCGAAGTTGCGCTCTCGATTCTTCCGTCGAGCGCCGTGTTCGTGTCGGAAGGCGCTCGAACGAGCTGGGGCAGGACGAAGGTGCTCTTCCGCTAGCTCGGTCGGCGGCTAGCCCTTCTTCTTCTTGCGCGTTCCATGGCGTGTAGGCGCTGCGTCGCTTCGGCAAGCTCCGCGCCGTCCTTCTTGGCTCGCGCTTCTTCGACGCGATCCTGCGCGTCCCGCAGATCGATGTCCGCGACCGGCGTCGCGCGGTCGGTCAGCACGGTGACGCGATCGTCCGCCACCTGCACGAACCCGCCGTCCACGAGAAGCCGCTCCGTCTTGCCGCCGAACGTGACCCGGCACTCTCCGGTCCCGAGCTTCGCCAGGAAGCGCGCGTGCCCGGGGAGAATGCCGACCTCGCCGTCGTGCGCCGGAACCACGACGCGCTCCGCGTCGGTCTCCAGCATGGACTTCTCCGGCGTCACGATCGAGCAGTGCAGCAGGCGGTCGGCCATTGCGGGGCTCTCCTTAGACCTTTGCGCCGAGCGTCTTGGCCTTCTCGACGGCCTCCTCGATCGTGCCCACGTAGAGGAAGGCCTGCTCGGGCAGGTGGTCGTAGTCTCCGTCCACCACGCGACTTGAACGAGCGGACCGTGTCTTCGAGCTTCACGTACTTGCCCTTGAACCCGGTGAACTGCTCCGGCGACGTGGAACGGCTGCGAGAGGAAGCGCTCGATCTTGCGGGCGCGCTGCACGAGCACCTTGTCGTCCTCGGAGAGCTCGTCCATGCCGAGAATCGCGATGATGTCCTGCAGATCCTTGTAGCGCTGCAGCATCTGCTTCACGCGCTGCGCGACCGTGTAGTGATCCTGCGCCGAGAATCGTGCGGATCCATGATGCGCGACGACGACTCCAGCGGATCCACGGCGGGATAGATGCCCTTCTCGGCGATCGGCCGCGAGAGGTTCGTGGTCGCATCCAAGTGCGTGAACGCAGTCGCCGGCGCCGGATCGGTGTAGTCGTCGGCGGGAACGTAAATCGCCTGGATCGAGGTCACCGAGCCGTGCTGCGTCGAGGTGATGCGCTCCTGCAGGTCGCCCATCTCCGTGCCCAGCGTCGGCTGGTATCCCACGGCGCTGACGGCATGCGGCCCAAGCAGCGCCGACACTTCGGAGCCCGCCTGCGTGAAGCGGAAGATGTTGTCGATGAACAGCAGCACGTCGGCGCCGGCGGAGTCGCGGAAGTACTCCGCCATGGTGAGCGCGGTGAGTCCCACGCGAAGACGCGCACCCGGGCGGCTCGTTCATCTGCCCGAAGACCAGCGTGGTCTTGTCGATGACGCCGGATTCCTGCATTTCGAGCCAGAGGTCGTTGCCCTCGCGCGTGCGCTCGCCCACGCCGGCGAACACGGAGAAGCCGCCGTGCACCGACGGCGATGTTGTGGATGAGCTCCTGGATGATGACGGTCTTGCCGACGCCGGCGCCGCCGAAGAGTCCGGTCTTTCCGCCCTTCACGTAGGGCGCGAGGAGATCGACGACCTTGATGCCGGTCTCGAAGATCTGCGTCTTGGGCTCGAGCTCCTTGAACTCGGGCGGCGCCTGGTGGATCGGCGCGCCGCTCCTTGACCGTGATCGGGCCCTTCTTGTCGATCGGCTCGCCCGAGAGGTTGAACACGCGCCCGAGCGTCGGCTCGCCCACCGGCACCGTGACCGGCGCGCCCGTGTTGAAGATCGACATGCCGCGCACGAGGCCGTCGGTGGAGCCCAGCGCCACGGCGCGCACCCGGTTGCCGCCCAGGTGCTGCTGCACCTCGCACCGTGAGCTTGAAAGGCTTGCCGTGCAATCTCGGTGTCGACGACCAGCGCGTCGTAGATCTCGGGCAGCTTGCTCTCGGGGATACTCCGCGTCGAGCGTCGAGCCGATCACCTGGACGATCTTTCCTTCGACCATGCCGTTCATCGATCCGCTTCTCCGCTACTTCAAGGCTTCGACGCCGCCCATGAGCTCGGCGATCTCGTTCGTGATCTGGCTCTGGCGCGCGCGGTTGTAAAGACGGGTAAGCGCTTGATCAGCTTGTCCGCCGCTGTCGGTCGCGTTCTTCATGGCCACCATGCGCGCCCGATGCTCGCCGACGACGGCTTGCAGAAACTCGTTGTAGAGCGTGCTCTTGAACGATAGCCGGCAGAAGCTCCTTCGAGGAGCGTCGCCGCGTCCGGGCTGTAGATGTAGTTCCCGTCGGGCTTCGCGCGGCGCCCTTCGCGTCGTGGCCGCGGCCTTCGCATCGTGCGCGCCGGCGGCGAGCGGCGTCTCCGATCTCCCGGCGCTGAATCGGGAGCAGCACTTGCGCGACCGGCGCCTGGCGCCCCGCCGAGAAGTAGCGCTGGAACACGACCGTGACCCGGTCGATCTCCCCGGCCGAATAGCGGCGAATGTACTTCTCCGCGATCTCGTTCACTTCCGCGAAGCCGAACGTCTTGCCGAAGTGATCGTAGGCGGCGGCGAGCGGCGTCTTCAGGAAGCGGAAGAAGAGAATGCCCTTCTTGCCGACGACGTCGCAGCTCCACTTCCGCGCCCGACTGCTGCTCGCTTCGCGCACGACCTCGCGGGCCTTCGCGATCAAGTTCGAGTTGTAGCCACCGCGAGCCCGCGGTTCGACGTGATGAGCAGCACCAGCGTACGCTTCGCCGGCCGCGACTCCAGAAGCGGATGCGCGACTTCCTGTCCCGACTGCGGCCAGGTCGGCCATCATCTCGCGCAGCTTCTCCTGATACGGCGCCGACGCGGTGATGCGCCCGTGCGACTGCTTGTACTTCGCCGTCGACACCATCTCCATGGTGCGCGTGATCTTCTTGCGTGTTGCGCACCGACTTGCGGCGCTTAGGAGAACTTTGGCTTTCGCCATCGCCAGAGACCCTCGTCGCGACCGCGACTCAGCGCGGGTCGTAGGACTTGCCGGACAAGAACGCCTGCACGCACGTCCTGCAGCACCGTCTGTCGAGCTTCTGCTCGTTCGCGCCGTCGATCACCTTCGCGTCCTTGATCGCGCTTCCAGAGATCCTTCTGGCTCTCGTGCGAGCGCCTTCAAGAGCCACGGTCTCCGCCTCGCGCACGCGGGCCACGGGCACCTTGTCGAAGAAGCCCTGCGTGCCGGCGTAGATGGAGATGACCTGGTCGATGACGTCATCGGCTAGTACTGCGGCTGCTTCAGGAGCTCCACCATGCGCGCGCCGCGATCGAGCTGCGCTTGGGTCGCGGGATCCAGCTCGGTGCCGAGCTGCGCGAACGCCTCCAGCTCGCGGAACGCCGCGAGGTCGAGGCGCAAGCGAGCCGGCGACCTTCTTCATGCCCTTGATCTGCGCGTTGCCACCGACGCGCGACACCGAGATGCCCGACGTCGATCGCGGGGCGCACGCCGGCGAAGAACAGGTCCGGCATCAGGTAGATCTGGCCGTCGGTGATCGAGATCACGTTGGTCGGAATGTACGCCGAGACCTCGCCTTCCTGCGTCTCGATGATCGGCAGCGCGGTGAGCGATCCGCCGCCCAGGTCGTGCGGAAAGCTTCACCGCGCGCTCGAGCAGGCGGCTGTGCAGGTAGAACACGTCGCCCGGGATACGCCTCGCGACCCGGCGGGCGGCGCAGCAGCAGCGACAGCTGGCGATAGGCCTGCGCCTGCTTGGTCAGGTCGTCGTACACCACCAGCGTGTCGCGGTCCCGCGTACATGAAGTGCTCGGCCATCGCGCAGCCGGCGTAGGGAGCGATGTACTGCAGCGGCGCCGGGTCCGCGGCCGAGGCGATCACGACGATCGTGTAGTCCATCGCGCCGTGCGCTTGCGCAGCGTCTCGACGACGCCCGCGACCGTCGATTCCTTCTGGCCGATCGCGACGTAGACGCAGATCACGTTCTCGGACTTCTGATTGATGATCGTGTCGATGGCGATCGCGGTCTTGCCGGTCTTGCGGTCGCCGATGATGAGCTCGCGCTGGCCGCGGCCGATCGGCGTCATCGCGTCGATCGCCTTGATGCCGGTCTGCAGCGGCTGCTTCACCGGCTGGCGATCGGCGATGCCGGGCGCGATCATTTCGAGCGGGCGCGTGCGCGTCGGACTTGATCGGGCCCGAGCCCGTCGAGCGGCTGGCCCAGCGGATTCACGACGCGGCCGATGAGCGCCGTCGCCGACCGGCACCGCGAGCGACGCGCCCGGTCGACTTGACGCTGCATCCCTTCCTTGATCTCGAGGTAGTTCGCCGAGAATGACGGCGCCGATCGAGTCTTCTTCGAGGTTCAAGACCTGCGCGAAGATGCCGTTCTCGAACTCGAGCATCTCGCCGGCCATGGCGTTGCCGAGGCCGTAGATGCGCGCGATGCCGTCGCCGACCTCGAGCACGGTGCCGATCTCGGAGACGTCGAGCGTCGCTGCGATACGTCTCGATCTCGCTGCCGAATGACCGAGGTGATCTCCTCAGCCCTAATCTTCATAGCCACCACTCCTCATGATCTGCTTGCGGAGCGCGACCGAGACGGGTCGCGAGACTGCCGTCGTACACCTTGTCTCCGATCGTGATCACCGCGCCGCCGACGAGCGCAGGCTCCACGGAATCTTCCAGCATCACTTCGCGTTCGAGAAGCCGCGCCACAGTGCTCGCGGATCTCCGCGCGCAGCGCGTCCGGGAGCGTCGTGGCGGTCTCCACGTGCACTCGTGCGCGCCCCGCGATCGCGTCCGCCATGTCCCGATAGGCGTCCGCGATCGGAGGGGAGCGCGGCGAAGCGCCCCTTCTCGAGAAGCAGGCATCAAGAAAGTCGAGTCACGAGATCGCCGGCGTTGCCTTGCAGGGCTCGGCGCAAGGATCTCTTGCTTCTTCTCGCGTCGCGAGGATGGGCGACCGCAAGAGCCGCGCAATGCGTCCGGCAGCGCTGCCCCAAGTCTGCGCGAATCTCGCGAGCTCGCGCCCGTCTCCTCGACGACGCCGCGCTCCTTGGCGATCTCCAGGAGGGCTTCGCGTGTAGACGCGCGCGACCGGATGCTTGGTCACGCGCGACGCTCCGATCCGCGACCGGACGCGCTCGTCGCGCTCGTTTCGCTCCTGCATGCCGGCGAGCAGCTCGCGCACCAGGCGTTCCTGATCCGCGCCCTGCAGCGTGCGGCCGAGGACGCGCGACGCCAGCGCCGTCGAGAGCTCCGCGGTCTGATCCCAGATCTCCTTGATCGCGGAGTCCTTCTGCAGCTCGATCTCGCGGTGCGCGCGCGTCTTGAATTCCTCCGCTTCCTGCTGCGCGCGGTTGCGGAGCTCTTCCTGCAGCGTCGACTCCGTCGCGGCGTGCCTCGTCCAGAATCGAGCGGGCGTCGTCCTTCGCGCGATCCAGCAGCGTCTGGTACTTCGCGCGAAGCGCTCCGCCTCGTTCTTGATGCGCGACGGCTTCTGCGATCGCGCCTTCGATGCTTGCTCTGCCGTTCCTTGCAGCGACTTCATGATCGGCTTCCACGCCGTCAACCGCAGAATGACCAGCACGACCACGAACGTGACGATCGTCCAGATCATGAGACCGGGCTCGACCGTGAAGAGATTCGGCGAGTGTGCGCCGCCGCCGCGGGATCGTGCGTGCCGGAGCGTTCGTGCGTGCCGCGGTCCGAAGCGGTGCGGCATGCGTCGCCGCCGGATCCACGGCGTTCCCGGCCGTGCGTTGCGCCGCAGGTCCGCGCCGTTGCTTGGGCCGCCGCTGCGGCAGCACCGTTTCGGTCGCCGTCGCGTGGTCCGGATCCGAGGCGAACGCCGGCGCGAAGCCGAGCGCGGCCACGAACGAAGCAGGCGCCGGCGATGTTCCATCGTGCGTGATCAAGCGATCTCCTTTCTCCGCCGTGCCGCGGAGCTGCGATCGACTAGAACTTGCTCTGGATCATGAAGCAGATGGCGCACGCGAACAGCGCGACGCCTTCGATGAGCGCCGCCGTCAGAATCATGTTGCCGCGAATCTCGCCGGCCGCTTCCGGTTGACGGGCGATGCTCTCCACCGCGCTTCCACCGATGCGACCGATGCCGAGGCCGGCGCCGAGCGTGGCGATTCCCGCGCCGATGCCCGCGCCCAGCATTGCGAATCCGTTGCTATCCATCGATCGAACCTCCCTCAGAAATCGAGTGAACGTGAGACCGAGGCCGCCTCAGTGACTGGGATGAGCGGCCATTCCCATGAACACGGCCGTGAGAAACGTGAACACGTACGCCTGCAGCAACGCGACGAAGAGCTCGAGCAGATAGATCGCCGCCGCACCCGCGACGGAGACGCCGACGACCGGAGCCTTCACGAAGAGATTGGCGTTGCCCACCATGAAGATGAAGCCGAGAAGGACGAGAATGCACGATGTGCCCCGCGCTCATGTTGGCCCAGAGTCGAACGGCCAGCGCGAACGGCTTGGTCAGGATGCTCACGACCTCGACCACGAGCAGCAGCGGCCAGAGCCACCACGGCACCGCGGGGCACGATCGACTGGAGATAGTGCACGAGTCCGTTCCTGCGGATGCCGGCGAAATGGATCGCGAAGAACGAGACGACGGCGAGCGCGGCGGTCACCGACAGGTTCGCGGTCGCGGTGGCGCCACCGGGAAGCAGCCCGAGCAAATTGCAGAAGAGAACGAAGAAGAACAGGCTCCACAGATAGGGAAGGAAGCGATCGGCGTCGTCGTGGAGGTTCGGCTTGGCGACCTCGTCGCGAATGAAGAGCAGGATCGGCTCGACGAAGTTGCGAAGCCCGCGCGGGACCGCGCCCTTCTGGCGCGCCGCGATGTTCATGAAGATGATCAGGGCCGCGGACGCGATCCACAGCATCCAGATGTGCTTGGTGATGTGGTAGCGGGAGAGGTCCATCCCGAGAAACGTGGGGCTGTCCATCAAGTGATGGAGGATGTCGATGCGAGTGGGGTCGTGTCCCGCCGTGAGAATCACGTCGACTTCTCCGGCACGAAGGAGGTGGAAGACGACTCCCGGGCGAGGACCCAAGCTTCGGCCAGCACGAGAGAGAAGTAGAAGAACACGATCCAGAGCACGAACCGCTCGAGCGGAATCTGGGTGGCGCGAAGAACGCCGAAGAGAACGAGCCCCAGAAGGACCACCCGAAAGATGAAGCCGCCGACCACGAGCTTGACGCCGAAGGGATCGGGGCGGCGAAACGCGATCCGCACGAACGCGTATCCGAGGAGGACAGTCACCAGGCCGACGGCCGCACCGAGCACCATCATCAGGAGAGAATCACGTCCCCCGAGGGCCGCCGTCGGAATCGCCATCGTCCCGGCGAGGAGGAGAGTCGTCGCCGAGAGAATCATCGGCAGCCTGCTCCACCACGGCCCGCGTCTCGCGCCAGAGAACATAGAAGGCGACCCCTGCTCCGAGGAACGTTCCGAGGAGCGTCAGCATTCCCCGCGTCGCCCAACGCTGGTCGAGCCAATTCCCGCCGAGAATGAATCCCAAGAGAATCAGTGCGAATTGGACACCGAGGTGGGAGTACCTCAGAAGATCCGGGGGACCCTTCTTCCTGGGAAGAATCGGGACCTCCGGGTTGAGAACCCCATCCCCGCGTCGAGCCGGGCCCGCACCCCAGGCCGACCGCCGCGCATCAAATCGGCCCGACAGGTTAGGCAGACCCGAGAGGGCTGGCAAGCGGGAAATTCCCTCCGCCGGCGCGATCATGCCTCCGGGTGATTTGGCCTCTTCTTACGGTTCGTGGTCGGTCCTGATGTCCCCCGACTGGCCAGAAATTGATCGCTCAGTCCGAAGCCCCAACCGGCCGATTTTTCTTCTCGGAGCCGGGATTTTTCTCGAGCAGACCCCTCCGGGGGGTGGACTTCGGGGTTGGGGCCTGCTAGAGTTTTCAGCGTCTCCCTGAGTTCGCGAACGGTGTCGCGCTCAGTTCCGGGAAGCAGCACCCGGATCGACGCGGGACCTGGACGTGAGAGAGGGCTTGGTTCCCAAGGATCCGAAAGTTGTGGCGGGCCTAGTCGATCTCGGCTTGATTCCGCCATCGGATCCTGCTAGAGTTTCGGTTGCATTCGGGGCCAGCATGCTCTCGCGCCCTGTCTGCTGAAAGGCCTTTCACTCCTCGGAGGAATTCTCATGAAGCGTTTCCTGACGATCTGTTCCGTGATGACGATGCTGGTTGTTGCCGTCTCCGCGAACGCGCAGCAGCGTTACGGCTGGACGGTCTCCGGCAGCCCCACCGACCCCTGCGCGAGCACGGGCAATTTCGCGATCGGTGGACTGGCCACCATCTACCTGTGGTACACGTACAACAGCCCGGATGGTATGTCGGCGGCTGACTTCAGCGTCGTTACGAATCCGCTCGGTGCTGTGAACGTGCTCGCGTTCAACACGGCGAACGGCTACCTGAACGCCGGTAGCGCGACGAACCTTCTTCTCGCCGTTGGCGGTTGCCCTGCGGGACCGATCAACGCGGGTAGCTGGCTCGCTCTTCCCGTCCTCCCGGCTTGGGAGTTCTGCCTCGGCGGGAATCAGCTGACCGTGGACTGCCAGATCAACCCGATCGCTTGGGCTTCGGATACGAAGGGCTTCGCGAACGGCGGCGCCGTGCTGACCTGCATCAACGGCATGACGGATGACTGCCATCCGATCACGTCGGTTGAGAACGCCAGCTGGGGCAACATCAAGGGCCTGTACCGCTAGTTCTCACGAACCAGCGGAGTTCAGACTCCAGAAGGGCTCCTCGCAAGAGGGGCCCTTCTTTTTTTGTGCCGGAAATCTGAGCGCGAACGACGTCCGCTTTAGTTTCGCGGGACCCGATGGACTCCCGGCAGCACCGCGCGGAGTCCCTGCAGCAGGATGCGCTCGGCGCGCTCGACCTGCTTCCCATGGAAGGGATGATTCGAGGAGTTCCAGAGGAAGAGCATCGAAGGGGGAACGGCGTCGGGATCCTTGGCCTTCTGGGTCCGCACGTCGAGGAGCTCCATCATGTCCTCCACGGCCCAGGTGTCCGGCCGAATTTTGTCCAGATCCTGCCAGACCGCCCGAAATCCGAGGACTAAGTCGTGCGCATCGTGAATCGCGGCGCCGTTTCGCAGGACGTACTTGATCGTCCGCTCGACTTCGGGGATTGCCGCGAAATCGTTGATGGGGGGTGACTTGGGAGGACGCCCGCGCTTTTGGTGCGTCTTGGGAAGAAACGCGAGCGCGGTCTCGGACCCCTGCTGGCCGAGCCAGCGAAATCCCCCGCGAATCGGACCGCCGTCATACCCGCGAGCCCAGGCGCTGGCGTACTCTTCCGGACCGGACCCGTGAGGCGGCGGTGCCCAGGGAGGCTCGACCTTCCCGTAGCGAGAGAGAATAAAGAGCTCTTTCGGGAGCGGCTCAATTAAAAATGCCGCCACGAGCTCTCTGCCGGACTTGTAAACGGCCTTCGCCAGCGTCACGAGCGGACCTCCTTCGTCATCGCGCGGGTGGCCTCCCGGGAGCGTTGCTCACCAGGGTGTCACCCGCGCCGGCCGCTTCGATTGGGGTCCGCAGAGCCGTTGATCCCAGAATCCCACGCGACCTCGAACCAGGCAAGGCCGAAGCTGGACCCATTCGGCTCATTTCCCATAGATTCCCGTGCAGTCCCGAGTTTTCCGGACCAACTCGGGCAACGGAGGTGGGACATGGCGACGATCGAGCGGGACATTCCGGCGCCGGTCGAGGGTCCGGAAGCGCCGGTCTCCCCGGGAAGCATCGGGCCCGACCAGGGTCCCGGCTACGGCGACCTCGCGACGATGACCCCCGACGCGCCGCTTCGCGCCGAATGGACGAGCCGCCGTCAGGGCGACTCGGTTCGGACGCAAATGCACTACGCGCGGCGCGGCATCGTGACCGAGGAGATGTGGGTGGTGGCCGAGCGCGAGGGCCTCGAGCCGGAATTCGTTCGCGACGAAGTGGCGCGCGGGCGAATGATCATCCCCGCGAACGTGCACCACACGAATCTCATTCCGATGGCGATCGGCATCCAGGCGCGATGCAAGATCAACGCGAACATCGGGAACAGCGCCGTGACGTCGAACATCGACGGCGAGCTGGAGAAGCTCGCGCGCTGCATTCGCTACAAGGCCGACACGGTGATGGATCTCTCCACCGGCGGGAACATCGACGCGATCCGCGAAGCGATCCTCGCGTCACAGCCCGGTGCCGATCGGCACGGTGCCGATCTACCAGGCGATTCAAGACGTGAAGCGCGCCGAGGACCTCACCGGGGACGGGCTCGTGGCCATGATCCGGCACCAGGCGGAGCAGGGCGTCGACTACATGACGATCCACGCCGGCATTCTCTTCCACCATTTGCATCTCGTGGAGCGGCGCATCACCGGGATCGTGAGCCGCGGCGGCTCGCTCATGGCGATGTGGATGCTGGCGCATCGCAAAGAGAATCCGCTCTACGACCGCTTCGACGACATTCTGGAGATCTGCCGCGAGCACGACGTCTCGCTCTCGCTCGGCGACAGCCTGCGTCCCGGCTGCCTGCACGACGCCTCCGACGAGGCGCAGTTCGCGGAGCTGGACGTGCTCGGCGAGCTCACCCAGCGCGCATGGGAGAAAGACGTCCAGGTCATGGTCGAGGGACCGGGACACGTGCCCATGGACCAGATCCCCATGAACGTTGCCCGCCAGATCGAGGTGTGCCGCGAGGCGCCGTTCTACGTGCTCGGGCCCCTCGTCACCGACGTCGCGCCCGGCTACGACCACATCACATCGGCGATCGGCGCGGCGATCGCGGGGCACCACGGGGCAGCCATGCTCTGCTACGTGACTCCGAAGGAGCACCTGGGTCTCCCGAACGCCGACGACGTCCATCAGGGGATCATCGCCTACCGGATCGCCGCCCACGCCGCCGACGTGGCCCGGGGGCGCCCCGGCGCCCGCGACTGGGACGACGCGCTCTCGCGCGCCCGCTACGCCTTCGACTGGAACGAGCAGTTCGCGCAGTCCATGGACCCCGACGTCGCCCGGGGCATGCACGACGAGACGCTCCCCCACGAGGCCTTCAAGACCGCGGAATTCTGCTCGATGTGCGGGCCGAAGTTCTGCTCGATGAGGATTTCTCAGCAGGTGGACGAGTACAATCGGAAGCGTCGGGAGGAGGAGGGGAGGGAAACGACCAACCATTGAAAAGGAGACCACATCATGAGCCGTATCGGTCGTGTTCCGTTTCTTCTCGCGTTGCAATTGCTGGCGGTCCTGAGCTTGGCCGCGTGCGATCCCAAGGACCTCTACGGTCCGGAGGAAGGTTATCCTCTGCCGCTCGACGAGTCCTTCTTCCCCGCCACTCTTCCGACAGTCGGTGAAACGGAAGACATGGGGGCGGCCATTCCCAGCGAAGCTGTACCCACGGAAGCGCTTCTCCCCGGCGAGGAGTAAGTCGCTTTCGGCGCCCACTCGCGGCGTTGTACCCACGCGAGCAGGAGATTCCGATGAAGTCGAACATCGCAGCGGCCGGTTTCTTGGCCTCGGCGTTCTTTCTTTTGTTTGCCGGAGACTGTTCGGACGGGATCGACCTCTCGGGGCAGGACAACGATGACGATGGCGACATCGGCGGGATCGAGACCAATCTCACCGATCCCGCCGCGGTGATCGAAGCGCACGATCGCTGCTGGCAAGAACAGAACCACGCAGCGTACGAAGCGCTGTTGGACGACGAATTCGAGTTCGAGCCGCTGGCCGAGGACGTCGACGACTTTCCGTGGATGACCAGCGATTCGTGGGGCCGAACGACCGAGCTCGGCATGGCGTCCAACATGTTCGACGACAACTACACGCAAGGGAACGGTGCGGTCGACCTCATCGAATTGGACTCGACGCTGCAGGGTCCTCCCCAGACCATCGACGATGAAACGACTCGCGTGACCACCACGCAAATCGGCCGAGTGATGTGGACGGCAACCGATGGATCCACGTTCGATACTGGCGCTGAGATCGATCTCGTTTCGCGCGACGGGTTCCTTCGGATCAAGCGGATCAAAGAGCTTCCGAGGAGTTTGACGCGGGGCACGCACTCCGTCGAGGACACATCGTGGGGACGCATCAAGGCTCTGTACCGCGACTTTAAGGGGGAGACTCGCCGTGCGCTTACCGGAGCGGCGCCGGTCTCCCGTTGATTTGAGGGAATGAATAATGAAGCGCATCGCCTCCACGATTCTCGTGGCGATCTCGACTCTCGCGCTGTACGCCGGCGATTGTTCGGACGGCATCGATCTCTCGCAAATGGCCGAGATCGACGAAGGCGTCATCGGCGGGATCCAGACCAATCTCACCGATCCCGTTGCCGTGATCGATGCGTACGATCGCTGCTGGCAGGAACAAAACTACGCGGCGTACGAAGCGCTATTGGACGATGCGTTCCAGTTCGAGCCATTGGCAGAGGACGCCGACGACTTTCCGTGGCTCGAGGGAGACAGCTGGGAAAAGAGCGTCGAGCTCGGCATGGCTTCCAACATGTTCGACGACAACTACACGCAAGGGAACGGCGCCGTCGACCTCATCGAAATGGACTTGAACCCGACCACTCCGCCGCTGACTCTCGACGACGGAACGATCCGTGTCATCACCACGCAAATCGGACGTGTCATGTGGACCGCGTCGGATGGAGCCTCGTTCGACACACGCGTCGAGTTTGACCTGGTGCCGCGCGACGGCTTCCTTCGAATCAGGCGGATCGAAGAGATTCCGAGGAATTTGGCTCGAGGCTCGTCGGCAGGCGTCGAGGCGGCATCGTGGGGAAGCGTCAAGAATCTGTACCGATAGCCGCCATCCTTCTGCAGATTCGAGGAAATGACGAATGAAGCGCTCTGTCTCAGCGATTCTCGTGGCGATCTCGGCTCTTGGGCTTTACGCCGGCGATTGCTCGGACGGCATCGATCTCTCGCAAATGGCCGAGATCGACGAAGGCGTCATCGGCGGGATCCAGACAAATCTCACCGATCCCGTTGCCGTGATCGAAGCGCACGATCGTGCGTGGAACGAAAAGAACTATGCGGCCTACAAGGCACTCCTCGACGAGGACTTCGAGTTCGTTCCTCTGGAGGAGGACGTCGACGACTTCCCGTGGCTCGAAGGAGATTCCTGGGACCTGTCCGCAGAGCTCGGCATGGCATTCAACATGTTCGATCCCAATTACACGCAAGGGAATGGCGCGGTCGACATCATCGAAATCGATTCGACCCCCGTCAACATTCAGACGCTCGAGGACGGAACCATTCGGGTCCTGTGCTCATCGATCGGCCGCGTGATGTGGACCGCGTCCGACGGTTAGCTCATTCAATACGGCGCTCCAATTCGACCTCGTGTGGCGCGAGGGCTTTCTTCGCATCCGGGGAATCGAAGAGGTTTCCAGAACGATCGGTCGAGATCAGAATGAATCGACCTGGGGCAGCGTGAAAGGGCTGTACCGGTAGTCGAGGCATGGTGGCAACCCACGAAGTGAATCGATCCATGAGACGCTCTGCATCGTTAATCTACTTAGTATTCTCGTTTCTCGTCTTGTATGCGGGCGACTGCTCCGACGGCATTCGTGCCTTCGATGACAATCGCGAGACGGACGGAATCGAGACGGATCTGACCGATCCCGCCGCCGTGATCGAAGCGCATGATCTGGCATTGAGTCGGAAAAGCTACGCGGCGTACGAGGCTTTGCTGGACGATGAGTTCGAGTTCTTCCCGTCGGACCAAGACAGGGACGACTTGCCATGGATGACTACCGACTCCTGGAGCCGGACGACCGAGCTCGACATAGCATTCAACCTGTTCGATCCCAATCATACGCAGGGGAACGGTTCGGTCGATCTCATCGAAATGGATTCGACGCCCGTCGTCGAGTTCCGCGTGCATTACGATGGCTCGATTGAAGGGACATGCTCCGCGAGGGGGCGGGCCATGTGGACCGCGTCGGATGGAGCGTCGTTCGATACCTGGTTTCGCTTCACGCTCGTCGAACGGAACGGTACTCTTCGGATTCGCGAGATTCGCGAACTGGAGGGGGCTGGCCGTCCGAGCCCAGACCCAGATCTGTCCAGTACCTGGGGCCGCATCAAAGCGGCGTTTCGCTAACCTTCCTCTACGACGTGTTTTTGGGTGAGAACCGCATGAAGTCGAAGCTCTTTCGCGCCGCATTTCTCGCATCGATCCTTCCGCTGCTCGTGGCGAGCACGTGCAAGGAGGAGATCGACGCCAGGCTCTTCAACCCGCTCTACGACGACGGCGACTCGAACTCGCCCGCCGGGGTCATCTCAGCCCACGTGCGTGCGTGGAACGATCGCGATCTCGGCACCTATTCTTCTCTGCTGGACGACGACTTCCGTTTCTACCCGCTCTCCAGCGAGCTGAACGACATTCCCTGGATGGAAGGGGAGTCCTGGGGACGCGAGGCGGAGCTCGGGATCATCGCGCACATGTTCGATCCGGGCTGGAGCGGGGGCGCATCGGCGGTCTCGGATGTGGGAGTCGAGGCGATTCCCCTCTCCACCGTTACCCAGCCGAGCGGAGACTCCGAGGTGACGTCTTCGTTTTCCGGATTCATCCGGACGGGTCCGACGGAGGGGTACGAAATCGCGACCCGGGTTCTCTTCGAACTGGATTCCCGAGGAGGAATCCTTCGGATCAATGCGATCCGCGAGCTTCCGCCGTTCGGCTCCCCTCGGGATGACCTGCCTGACATGCCCCCGATCCGCGTGGGCAACTCGCTGGGGTCGGTCAAGGCGGTCTACCGGTAGTCCCCTCCGGGAGTCGCGGGGCACCCCTTTCCTGGGTATATTGAGCCGCGGGCCCCGTTCCGACCCGAGGTTGGACCTATGCGCGAACCCGTCACATCTCGCCGCTCGTGCCTGGCGCGCCTCGCCGCACCGATCGCGGCTCTCCTTCTCGTTTCCGCCTGCGGCGACGACGAGCTGAATCCCGTCGTCCCTCCGCAGTGGGACCTCACCACGGTGGAAGGCGCGGTCTCCGCTCTGGAGGACTACTACAGTCGCCAGCAGGCCATGTCCGCGCTCTCGCTTCTCGGGAACTCGTACCGGTTCTTTCCCGCACTTCCCGAGTCCGTTCCGTTCTTGGATCCCGCCGAGAACAACTGGGCCCTGGACGTGGAGACGGACGTTCTCGAAAACATGTTGGTGCCGGAGCGTCTCAGCTGGCTCGATCAGGTGCTCCTCGAGATCACGATTTTGCAGGTCACGCCCACGCCCGAAGGGCTCAAGGTCGTCGACGCCGAGGTGGATCTGGGGCTGCTCGAAGGCACGGACACCTATCTTCCCGGCAGCGCACCGATGCAGCTGGTCTATGCGGTCGACGGGGAAGGAAAGCATCTCCTCATCGAGGAGCACGAGTTTCTCCCCGACGACTACGATCCTCTGAACGACATCTTGGTGAGCGACCAGAAGGTGCGCGTTCTTCCCGAGGACTACGACCCGGATGCGGGTGCGCCTCCGTACTAGGCGCCGTTCCCCTTCAGATCGCTGAGTCCACCCGGAATGCGATCGCGCCCTTCGCGCACGCGATCGTTCCAGGTGTCGACTTCCGGCGCGTGGCGCCGTTCGATCATGGTGATGCAGTGGTCGACGGGGCAAACGAGCGCGCACAGATTGCATCCCACGCACTGCGGCTCGTCGACCCAGGGCACAAGCACGCCGCGCGCGTTGGGCTCTCGGGAGGGATGCACGCACTGATGCGCTCCGTCGTGGCACGCGGCCACGCAGAGCCCGCAGCCGATGCACGTCGCCGGATCGATCGCCGCGACCACGTGATAATTGAGGTCGAGCTCGCCCCATTCACGGTATGCGGGCACGGCGCATCCCACCAAGTCGGCGACTGAGCGCAGGTTCTTCGCAGCGAGATACTCGTCGAGTCCTTCGCAGAGATCTTCGATGATGCCGAAGCCGCGGTGCATGACGGCGGCACACACCTGGACGCATCCGGCGCCGAGCGCGATGAACTCCGCCGCGTCGCGCCAGGTCTCGATCCCGCCGATGCCGCAGATGGGCCGCCCAAAGCTGGCGTCGCGCGCCAGCTCCGCAACCATGCGCAGCGCGATCGGTTTGACCGCGGGTCCGCAGTATCCGCCGTGGCTGGAGCGATTGCCGACGCGAGGCAGCGGCACCATGCGGTCCAGGTCCACTCCCATGAGACTCTGGATCGTATTGATGAGGGAGACGCCGTCGGCTCCTCCGCGCTTCGCCGCGGCGGCCGGCTCGCGCACGTCGGTGATGTTCGGGGTGAGCTTGGAGATCACCGGTACCGACGCGGCGTCCTTCACCCAGCGCACCAGCTCCTCCAGCACCTTGGGTTCCTGCCCCACGGCCGAGCCCATGCCGCGTTCGCACATTCCGTGCGGGCATCCGAAGTTCAGCTCCAGCGCATCCGCTCCCGCGTCTTCGCTGCGGCGCACGGCGTCGATCCATTCCTCGCGACCTTCGAACATGAGCGAGACGATCAGCGCATGCGAAGGACGCGCGCGCTTCACCTCGCGGATCTCGCGGAAATTGACGGCGAGCGAGCGGTCGGTGATGAGCTCCACATTGTTCAGTCCCATGAGCCGCCGCGTGCCGTAGTCGACGCCGCCGAGGCGGCTCGACACGTTCACGATCGGATTGCCGAGCGTCTTCCACACGGCTCCGCCCCAACCGGCGTCGAATGCGCGCAGGACTTGATCCCCGGAGTTCGTGGGCGGACCGGAGGCGAGCCAAAAAGGATTCGGGCTCTTGATGCCGGCCCACTCGATGGAAAGATCAGGCACGCGCTCCTCCTTGGGACGCGGGCGCCGGCGCGTCCCGGCCCAGGAAGCGGTCGATCGCCATCGCGGCGTCCTGCCCTTCGGCCGCGGCGTGCACCACTTCTTTCCCGCCGTTGCGTGCGTCGCCGCCCGCGAACACCCGGGGATTCCCGGTTGCGCCGCTCTTCTTGTCCGCGACGATGCGCCCGCGCACGTCGCAGCGGACTCCGGGGAACGATTCCGCGAGCGCGGTGAGCCGCGCTTGGCCGGTGGCGACCACGACGAGATCCGCTTCCACGGCGCGCGGGACGGGCACGACCACCGAGCTCGCGAAGCGCACGCCGAGCACGCGATCGCCCGAGCGCACGATGCGCTCCACGGTCACGCCGCCCAGGAACACCACGCCTTCCGCCCGAGCGCGCGGCCACTTCGTGAGAATACGCCTTGATCGCATCCGGGGGTCGGCGGGAGAGAAGCGTGACGCGCGGCACGCCCAGTCCGCGCAGCTCGCGCGCCACGTCCACCGATGTGTTGCCGCCGCCGATCACGACCGCGCCGGTGACGTCGCCGAGCTCGAAGCCGATCCCCGTCTTCATGCGGCGGATCCATTCCGTCGCACCCATCACGCCGGGTCCGCTCTCTCCCGGAGATGCCGAGACGCGAGTCGCCGCCCAATCCGATGCCCAGGAAGATCGCGTCGTGGCGCGCGAGAAGGTCGGCGGGGGAGACGTCGCGGCCGACTTCCACACCGGTGCGAATGTCCACGCCGAGCGCTTCCGCGAGCGCCACTTCTTCCAGCGCGTCTTCGACCTGGAACTTGTACGGCGCGACTCCGGTGGTGTTGAGCCCGCCCGGCCAGCGATCCTTCTCGTAGATCACGGCGTCGTGCCCGAGAAGCGCGAGCTTGGCGGCGCAGGCGAGCGACGCCGGCCCGCCTCCGACGAGCCCCACGGACTTCTTGGTGGGCGGCGCCTTCGTCAGCAGACGCGAGCCTTGCGCGCCGCTTCCGTCGCCGTGCTCCATCGCGTAGCGCTGCAAGCGTCCGATGGGAATCGCCGGGCGCCCCCACGGCACGTAGACACAGACTCCTTCGCAGAGCACTTCGACCGGACAGACGCGCGCGCACGAAGCGCCGAGCAGGTTCGCGGAGAGGATCGTGCGCGCGGCCCCGCGCAGATTCCCGCTCGCGATCTTGCCGATGAACGTCGGGATGTCGATCGCGGTCGGGCAGGCGTGAATGCACGGCGCGTCGTGGCAGCCGAGGCAGCGCGTCGATTCCACGCGCGCCTCCGATTCGGTCAGAGGCGGGTTCTTGTCGCGGAACCGCTTCTCCGGCCGTTCAGACGGAATCGGAGCGGAGGCCGCGACTCCCATGTCTCACGCACCCATCGCCGCGAAGGACTCGCGCAGGATGCGCAGCGCTTCGTCGATCGCGGCGGCATCCACGGTGAGCGGCGGCGAGATGCGCAGCACGTTGCCGTAGAGCCCGCCCTTGCCGATCAAGAGCCCGCGCTTCTTCGTCTCCTCGAAGAGGCGCGCGACCGCCTTGCGGGTTCGGCGTGCGGTCGCCGCCCGTCTTCGTCCACCACGAGCTCGACGCCTGCATGAGCCCCATGCCGCGCACGTCGCCGATCGTCTTGGGATGGCGCCGCTTCAGCTCGTCGAGGCCTTCGCGCAGCCGGCGTCCCATCGTCTCCGCGTTCTGCAGCGAGATTCTCCTGCTCGATCACGTCGAGCGTCGCGTTCGCCGCCGCGCACGAGATCGGATTTCCGCCGAACGTCGAGATCGTGAGCTTCTGGAACGCGTCGGCGATCTCCGGCGTCGCGATCGTCACGCGCGAGCGGCATCCCGTTCGCGATGCCCTTCGCCATCGTCATGATGTCGGGCTCGACGCCCCAGTGCTCGATGCCGAACATCTTGCCGCCGGTGCGGCCGAAGCCGGTCTGCACCTCGTCGCAGATGAACACGCCGCCGTAGCTTGCGCACGATCTCGACCGCGATCTCGAAGTACTCGCGCGGCGGCGTGATGAACCCGCCGACGCCCTGGATCGGCTCGGCGAGAAAGCCGGCGATGCGTCCGGTCGTCGTCGTCTGGATCAGCTCCTCGATGTCCGCGCGCACTTGATGTCGCAGCTGGGATACGTGAGACCCGAGCGGGCAGCGGTAGCAGTACGGCGACGACGCGCGTGCTTGACGCGCGGCGACCTGCGACGGCACCGCGCGCCAGGTCGAGTGCGCGGTGAGCGACTGCGCGAGCATCGAGCGGCCCGAGTAGCCGTGACGCAGCGCGATGATCTCCATCGCGCCGGTGTAGACCTGCGCCAGCACGAACGGCGGTCTCGTCCGCATCGGTGCCCGACGGCGTGAAGATCGACTTCTGCGAGCCGGCCCGGCGTGATGCGCGCGAGCCGTCTCGGCGAGCTCCACGATCGGCAGCGTCGGGGATAGAGGGTGGAGACGTGGCCCGAGCCGATCGATCTGCGCGTTGATCGCGCCGGTGACGCGCGGATCGCAGTGGCCGACGGAGACCGTGAGAATCCCGCCGAAGAAGTCGAGGTACTCGCGTCCGTCGACGTCGCGCACGTGCAGCCCGCTCCCGGACTCGAGGACCAGCGACTCCTCGTAGTAGTTCGCGACCGACGGCATGAGGTACTTCGCGTGCTTCGCGCGAATCGCGGCGGCGTCGGCCGGCGCGTGGCCGCGCCTGCACCGGAGCGTGCTGTGCCGGGCTTCGTTTCCGATCCGGGTCCGTCGTTCACGAGATCCTCCTCGCCAGGTATCGTCCGGCTCCCCGCTCCGTGCGCAATGTCCCGTCCTGGAACGCGACGCGACCGTTCGCGATCACGGTGTTCGGCACGCCCTTCACCACGAATCCCTCGTAAAGAGCTTCGATCGCATCGATGATGATGCGACTTCGCGGAAATCGTACGGGTTCCCTCCGGATCCCACACGACGAGATCGGCATCCGCACCCACCGTGATCGAGCCCTTTCGAGGGTGGAGTCCGAAGATTCTCGCCGGTCTCGTGGAGACGAGATCGACGAATTGATTCGCGTCGATCCTCCCGGTCGCGACCCCGTGACTCCAGAGCAGCGAGAGGCGATCTTCGATCCCGGCACCTCCGTTGGGAATCTTGCGGAAGTCCCGGGCACCCATTCTCTTCTGTTCTTGGTTGAACGGGCAATGATCCGTGCCGACGATCTGCAGAGTGCCGGATCCGAGAGCCGCCCAGAGATCCTCGGAATGACCCTTCGGGCGAATGGGTGGAGACATCACGAACGCGGCGCCCTCGAAGTCGGGCTTCTCGTACACCGAGTCGTCGAGAAGAAGATACTGCGGGCAGGTCTCGCCCCAAGCGCGCTGGCCGCGGGCGCGGGCATCCGCGAGCGCACGCACCGACTCGCGGCAGGTCATGTGCACGATGTACGCGGTGGCGCCGGTCATCTTCGCGATCATGAGCGCGCGCGCCGTCGCCTCGCCTTCGACTTCCGGCGGGCGGGAGAGCGCGTGGAACTTCGGTGCCGTCTTGCCGTGCCCGACGAACGCGTTCTGCAGATCCACGATCATCTCGCCGTGCTCGGCGTGCACCAGCACGACCGCGCCCAGGTGCGCGGCTTCCCGCATCACGTGGATGAGCTCGGTGTCGTCGATGCCGATGGCCCCGCGGTAAGCCATGAACACCTTGAACGACGTCGCGCCGCGGCGCACGCAGGTGCGCATCGCCTCGGCCGTCGTGTCGTCCCAGCCGGTGATCGCAACGTGGAACGCGTAGTCGCCGGTCGCCTTCTTCGCCTTCTCTTCCCAGGCGTCGAGCGCGGCCAGCGGGCTCTCTCCGCGCGCCGGAATCACGAAGTCGATGATCGTGGTGGTGCCGCCGGCGATTCCCGCGGCGGTGCCCGTCTCGAAATCGTCGGCGGAGACGGTGCCCATGAAGGGAAGCTCCATGTGCACGTGCGGGTCGAGCCCGCCCGGCATCACGAAGCATCCGCCGGCATCGACGACGGCGGACCCGGCCGGCGCTTCCAGCGAGGGAGCGACGGCTGCGATCGCGCCGTCTTTGCAGAGCACGTCGCCGCGAAACGTCTCCGACGCCGTGAGGACGGTGCCGCCCCGGACGAGAATCATCACGCCCAGCGGGAGATGACGATCTTCCGATCGGTGAAGAAGTCGAACGCCTCGGCACCGTGTGCCTTCAGATCGCCGAAGAACGATCCTTTGTTCCCGCCGAAGCCGAAGAAGGACATGGGGGCGGCGACGCCCAAGTTCACTGCGGTCATGCTGGCCTCCACACGATATTTGAATGCCCGCGCGTGTTTGCCGCTGGTGGTGAAAATAGAACTGGCATTGGCGAGTGGATGCTCGGCGATGATCGCCAGCGCATCGTCGAGCGAGCCCGCCTCCATGATGCCGAGCACGGGACCGAAAATTTCCTCCTTGGCGATCGTCATCGAAGGGGTCACCCGATCGAAGAGCGTGGGCCCGACAAACCAGCCGCGTCCGGTCTCGGCCTCCGGATGGGCGCGGCCGTCGACGACGAGCTCGGCGCCTTCTTTCACGCCCTGATCGATGAAGCCGAGCACGCGCTCCCGGTGCTTGGCGGAGACGACCGGCCCCATCGTGGTGCGCGCGTCGAGGCCATCGCCGAGCACGAAGCGCGAGAGGCGCTCGTGAATCGCATCCCGCAGGACGCTGCGCACGCCGCCCACCGCGACCACCACGCTTCCCGCGAGGCAGCGCTCTCCGGCGCACGCGTACGCCGAGCCGACGATCGCGTCCACCGCGGCTTCGAGGTCCGCGTCGGGCATGACCACCAGGAAATTCTTCGCGCCGCCCAGCGCCTGCACGCGCTTTCCGTGCGCCGCCGCAGTCTTGTACACGTGCGCGGCCACCGGCGAGGAGCCCACGAAGGACACGCCGCGAATGTCGGGATGCTCGAGGATCGCGTTCGCTGCTTCCTTGCCGCCGTTCACCAGATTCAAGACGCCGGGAGGGAATCCGGACTTCGCGATCAGCTCGAAGACGAAGCGCTGCGAGAGCGGAACCTGCTCCGACGGTTTGCACACGAACGTGTTCCCGCACGCGACCGCGAACGGGTAGAACCAGAGCGGGACCATCGCGGGGAAATTGAACGGCGCGATGCAGGCGAAGACTCCGAGAGGCTGGCGCACGGACTCGCAATCGATGCCGGGGGAGACGTCTTCCAGTGTGCGTCCCATGAGCAGGGTGGGAGCGCCGCAGGCGACCTCCACGCACTCGATGCCCCGGCGCACGCTGCCGCGCGCTTCCGCGAGCGTCTTCCCGTTCTCGAGCGTGACGATGCGCGCCAATTCCTCGGCGTGGGCGTCCAGGAGATACTTGAGCGCAAAGAGGAAGTGCGACCGATCCAGCGGGGTCGTCTCCCGCCAGAATGAGTACGCCTGCTTGGCCGCGCGCACCGCCCGGTCCACGTCCTCCGCGCCTCCCATCGGGACCTCGGCGAGCACTTCGCCGGTCGCGGGGTTGCGCACTTCCTGCACCTGCGTCGCCGTCGACTCGATCCAGCGACCCTGGACGAAATTCTGCAGGCGCTCGACGTTCGTTCCGACGGCCATGTCCATCCTCCCATTCGAGAACTTCGGAGGCTAGCAGACGGGGAGATCCGATGCTACTCTGGCGCGTGATGTCCCGCACTTCGCGCTGGGTGCTCTTCGTGATCGGTCTGTCTCTCGTCGGCGTCGCGGGATGTCGGCCGACGGAATCTCTCCCGGAATCCGGCACGAGTGCCGGGTCGCAGCAGAACGAGATCGATCCGGAGCTCGCCAAGCTCTTTCGCGAGCTGGAGATCGCAGTGCGCGAAAATCCCGAGGACGCGGTCGCTCGCGGGCGATTGGGGATGGCGCGGCACGCGAATGGGCTTCTCTCTCTGGCGCTCGAGGACTATCGCGAGGCGAGCGCACTTTCTTCCTCCGACCCCAAGTGGTGGTATCTGGCGTCGTCGATCCATGCGGACCTGGCGGATCTTCCGCGAGCCGTCGCCGCGCTCGACAGCGCCGCCGCGCGCGCGCCGGGGTCCGCGCAGGTTCATTGGCGCCAGGGATTCCTGTTCCTGGATCTCGACAATCTCGACGCGGCGGGCGCGGCGTTCGACCGCGCGATCCAGTTGCGACCGAATCTCGCGATCGCCAAGATCGGCCGGGCCCGCGTGCATCTGCAGCGCGGCGAAGCCGATCGCGCCGCCGCGATTCTCGAAGATGTGCTCCAGCGCACGCCGGACAATTTCTACGCGCCGTACACGCATCAATTGCTCGGCACCGCGTACCGGTCGATGGGCCGTCTCGACGAGGCGCGTGCGGAGTTCGCGCAAGGCGGTCAGAGCCGCCCCACATTCACCGACCCATGGAGCGCCGATCTCGCGCAGTTCCGCGTCTCGTCGGGTTCTCGCCTGCGCGCCGCGGCCGCTCTCATCGACGCCGGCGAGAACGAGAAGGCGGCGACGCTGCTCGAGGAAGTGCGTGCGGAGGGCTCGCCGTCGGTCACCGCGCTCAATTATCTGAGCGTCGCGTACATGAATCTCGGAAGAGTGCCGGAAGCGCAAAAGGTGCTCGAAGCGCTGATCGAGCAGAATCCCGAGGATGCGATCGCGCACGCGAATTTGAGCCTGGCGTTCTCCAAGCTGGGGGACGATGCGCAGGCGCTGCGATACGCGGATCGCGCGGTCGAGCTGAATCCGTGGCTTCCGTTCACGCACGTGCAGCGGGCGCGCGTGCTGGCGCGTCTGGGCAAGAAAGAAGACGCGGCGCGCGAGTACGCCGAAGCCATTCGTCTCAGCCCCAACGCGCCCGAGATTCTTCTGGCCGGGGCGGCGGTGGCGGAAGATCTCCAGCGGTGGCAGGAGGTGGACTCTCTGGCGACGCGCGTGCTGCTGCGGAATCCGAAGCATGTGGATGCATTGGTGCGGCGCGGGCGCGCGCGCACGAACTTGGGCCGATTCCACGACGCTCGCGACGATCTCGTCGCCGCCGCGGCGCTGCGGCCCAACGACGTGGAAATTCGCAATGCGCAGGACGTGTTGGCGCGACGTGCCGCCGGACCCCCGGGAGGAGCCCCTTGATCTCACGCTTCCGTCGATGCGGCTCGTCTCGCCGCGCCCTCGCTGCGCTTCTCCTCGCCTCGGCCGCGAGCGCCGGCTGCGGGCCTCGCGACGGATCGCGGGGGACCAGCGGCGGGCCGGGCTCGGCCGGCGCACCGGCGAGCTCTTCCAGCGCCGCCGACGCGTCCATTTGGTTCGAGGACGTCGCCGTCGCCTCGGGCGTCGATTTCCGCCACGTCTCCGGACATCGCCAGCGGCCGTACTTTCCCGAGATCATGGGCGGCGGCGCCGCGCTGTTCGATATGGACGGCGACGGCGACCTGGATCTCTTCGTGGTGCAGAGCGGTTCGCTCTACGAGCCGGGCTCCGACGCCGGCCGCGACCGGCTCTATCGCAATCGCGGCGACGGCACGTTCGAAGACGCCACCGCGGGGAGCGGCGCGGACGATCCGGGATACGGCATGGGATGCGCGATCGGCGACTACGACGAAGACGGCGACACCGATCTCTACGTCACGAACCTCGGCCCCGACACGCTCTATCGCAACGACGGCGGCGGGAAATTCACCGACGTGACCAAGGAAGCCGGCATTCGCGACGCCACCTGGGGGACCAGCGCGACGTTCGCGGACCTGGACGCCGACGGCGATCTCGATCTCTACGTTGCGAACTATGTGAACTGGACGATGGCGAACGAGCTGGAGTGCCCGAACTCGTTCGGCCAGCTCGACTACTGCCTGCCGACGAACTACGAATCGCCGGCGCGCGACACCCTCTATCGCAACGACGGCGGCAAGTTCACCGACGTCTCCGACGCCGCCGGGCTCGGCAGCGAGCTGGCCTACGGGCTCGGCGTGGCCACCGGGGATTTCGACGGCGACGGCCGCATCGACGTCTTCGTCGCCAACGACTCCGTCTTCAATCAGCTGTGGATGAATCGTGGCGGACTGCGATTCGAGAACGAGGCGCTCTTGCGAGGATGCGCCGTGGACGAGAACGGGACCGCGAAGGCCGGCATGGGAACCGCCGCGCTCGACTACGACGGAGATCTCGATCGCGACATTTTCGTCGTCAATCTGTGGAAGCAGTCCGATTCCTACTACGAGAACGACGGCGGATTCTTCACCGATCGCACGGCGCGCATCGGATTGGGCGCAGTGAGCCGGGGCTCGACGCGCTTCGGCACCGGCATCTGCGACTTCGATCACGACGGTGCGCTCGACGTGTACATCGCGTGCGGTCGCGTGGAAGCGGCGCTCGAGCCGGCGACGAGCGATCCCTACGCGGAGCCGAGCCTGCTCCTTCGCGGAATCGCGGGAGGATCGCTCGAAGCGGTGACTGGCGGCGTGCGCGGCGCGCAGCCGCTCACCAGCCGTGCGGCGGCGTTCGGGGACGTGAACGGCGACGGCGGAATCGACATCGTGGTGGTGAACAAGGACGGGCCGCTTCAGCTGCTGCGGAACGCGCGGGCGGGGCAGGGACACTGGGCTGCTGCTTGACGTGCGCGAGCGCTCCGGGCGCGATGCACTCGGCGCGGTGGTGACCATGACCGCCGGCGGTCGCACGATCGTGCGCGACGTGGTCTCCGGATACAGCTATTGCGCGGCCAACGACCCTCGTGTCCATGTGGGATTGGGATCCGCTTCGCACATCGACGATGTCGAAGTGACCTGGGTGGACGGCGAACGGGAGAGCTTCGGCGGACTCGATGCGAACCAAGTGATCACGCTTCGGCGCGGAGCGGGCAAGAAGGCCGGCGCGTGAGCGAGACGATGCGCGCGGTCGTGATCCGCCGCCACGGCGGACCCGAAGTCTTGGAGTGGGCCGAGCTGCCGCGGCCCGTCCCCGAGCGCGACGAGGTCTTGGTGAAGGTCGCCGCGTGCGGGCTCAACCACCTCGATCTCTGGACGCGGTGCGGAATTCCCGGCCGGACGTTCGCATTCCCTCACGTGCTGGGGAACGAGCCGGTGGGCACCATCGCGGCGCTCGGTCCCGAGGTCCGTGGCTTCGCCATCGGAGACCGCGTGCTCCTCTCGCCGGGCTTCCTGGACAAGCTCCACGCGGATCGCAGCGGCTGGGACGCGCGATTTCCCGACTTTCGAGTGGTCGGCCACCAGACTCACGGCGGCTACGCCGAGTACGTCAAGGCGCGCGCGGAAAACGTCCTTGCGGTCTCCGAACGGTGGACGATGGAAGAGTGGGCGGCCACCCCGCTCGTCTTCCTCACGGCGTGGCACATGCTCGTCGGGCGGGCTCGCGTTCGACCGGGAGAGACGGTGCTGGCGATCGCCGCCGGTTCCGGAGTCGGATCTTCGGCAATCCAGGTCGCGAAGCATCTCGGATGCCGGGTGATCGCCACCGCCGGAACGGCGGAGAAGCTGGCGAAGGCGAAAGAGCTCGGCGCGGACGCCGCAGTGAACCACCGGGACGCGGACTGGCCCAAGCGAGTGCGGGAGGCGACGGGAGGCCGCGGCGTCGACGTCGTGGTGGAGCATGTCGGCGAGGCCGTGTTCGCGAAGGCCATGACGACCTTGGCCTACGGCGGGCGGCTCGTCACCTGCGGGACGACGACCGGGCCGGGCGGCGAGCTCCATCTCTCGCACCTTTATTCGAAGCAGCTCTCCGTGCTCGGCAGCTACATGGGAGACTTCGCGGAGCTCCGGGAAGTGGTGGCCCTCCTCGAGGCGGGGCACCTCCACCCCGTCGTCGATCGCGTCTTTCCGATGGCCGAGGCCGCCCAGGCCCATCTCCGGATGGAGGCCAGCGACCACTTCGGAAAGATTGTTCTTCGTTGGGCTTAGGATTTTTGCTTCCACTCGATTCTGTCGCTCGACCCTGGACTTCGAGTAGAATGGATGCCCCTCCGCCGGGCGAGGCTTGACCGTCCCCTGGTCGATTTGACATCCCGAAACGGCGGGGTCTATCGTTTGTCGACGTCCGGTTCGACCCCGCGAAGGCGTCGAACCTCGAGGTCAGGTCCATGCTCCATCGTTCGACCCAGCTTCGGCGGACCCGCAGACGGCCAGGTCCACGCGAGGTCTTGCTCTGGGCGCTGCTGTTCGCGATGCCCAGTTGCGACTCCTGCAATCCGGAGCCGGAGCTTCGGGTCACCCCCAGCTCGTTCACGATCGACCCTCTCGACGACGCGGCGGTCATCACCGTTCGCAACGTGGGCGACGCCGACCTGGACTGGTCGGCGGCGTCCGAGACGGACTGGATCGTGCTCGTCACCCCGAGCTCGGGCAGTCTCCCGGCGGGGTCCTCCGAGGACGTGGAGATCTCCTTCGACACCAGCGTGAAGTCCTTCGGCTCCTCGACCGGGGAAGTGCGTTTCTCGGCGAACGGACGCATTCCCACCTGGTCCGTGGTCGTGACCTGCGGATCGTCCTGCCCGGGACCGGTCGGCCAGCCGGAGAGCGGTGCGGTCTGGATCGAGGGAGAGACCCACGACATCGCTTGGGTCGCGGACGGCCTGGGCACCGTGCAGATCGATCTCGTTTCGGGAGCTGAGTTCCGCACGATCGCTGCGGCCGAGCCCAACGACGGGTCCTACTCCTGGCTGGTCAACGGCGACGGTCTCGCCGACCCGCTTTGCGAAGCGAACCACGCGATTCGCGTGACCTTGATCGGCGGCCCGGAGTGCAGCCAGCTGAGCCAGCCGTTCTGCGTGAAACCGACCTCGTGCACGCAGCCTCCGGAGATCGCCTGCTCGCCGTCGCCGTTCGACCAGGCCACGGGAATCTCTTCCGACGCGAATCTCTCGTGGGCTTGCGGCGACAGTCCATGCGGTCTGGACGTGAGATACCGCGTGTTCTTCGGGACGAATTCTTCTCCCGCTCTCGTCGATTCCACGACGACGAAGAGTTGGGATCTTCCCGTGCTGGCCGCGGAGACTCAGTACTATTGGAAGATCGAATCGCACGACACGAACGGAACCACGTCGAGCCCCGTCTGGCAGTTCTCGACGGCCGGAGCTCCGTGCGACTCCGTTCCGTACATGGCCTGCGATCCCGCGCCCATCTCAGGCGGTACGAATACTCCGATCGACACCGATCTCTCGTGGAACTGCGGCGACAGCCCGTGCGGTCTGGCGGTGACGTACCACGTGTACTTCGGGACGAACCCGGGCGCCCTCGCGCTCGCCGGCTCTCCCTTGGTCGAGAGCTTCGATCTTCCCACGCTGGCCCACGAGACTCACTACTACTGGCGCATCGATGTCGAAGATGCGAACGGCACGACCTTGGGCTCGGTGTGGGACTTCACCACCGCTGTAGCTCCCTGCGCCGCGGTGCCGACGGCGGCGTGCTCGCCCGTGCCTTCTCTCGGCGGGACGGACGTCCTGATCGACGCCGATCTCAGCTGGTCGTGCGGCGAGAGTCAATGCGCGCTGCCGGTGACGTACAACGTGTACTTTGGGACAAATCCGGGTGCCCTCACGCTCGCGGGCTCGCCCTCGAGCCAGAGTTTCGACCTTCCGACTCTGGCGTACTCGACGCACTACTACTGGCGCATCGACGCACAGGATGCGAACGGCACGACGCCGGGCCCGGTGTGGGACTTCACGACTTCGTCGACGCCGTGCGTGGCGGTGCCGACGGCGCCATGCACTCCCGCGCCCGCCACCGGTGGCACCGATCTCGCGATCGACACGGATCTCGCGTGGGCGTGCGGCGACAGCCAGTGCGCGCTGCCGGTGACATACAACGTGTACTTTGGAACGAATCCGGGAGCTCTCACGCTCGCGGGCTCGCCGACGACCAAGAGCTGGGCGTTGCCGCCGCTCGCCTACGAGACGCACTACTACTGGCGCGTCGATGCGCAGGATGCGAACGGCACGACCTCCAGCCCGGTGTGGGACTTCACGACTTCGTCGACGCCGTGCCTCACGATGCCGGTCGCGGCATGCTCGCCTCTCCCCGAAACGGGGGGCGCGAACATTCCCGTCGATTCGGATCTCGCGTGGTCGTGCGGGGACAGCCAGTGCGGACTGTCGGTGACGTACTGGGTGTACTTCGGGACGAATCCGAGCCCCGGCGCCAACGAGCTGGTCGGCTCGTCATCGACCAAGAGCTTCGATCTCCTGCCGATGGCCTTCTCGACGCAGTACTACTGGCGCGTCGATGCGCAGGATGCGAACGGCACGACGTCCAGCCCGGTGTGGAGCTTCACGTCCGCGGCCGAGCCTTGCGTCGCGGTGCCGACGGCGCCGTGCACTCCCGTGCCGGCCACCGGCGGCAACGATCTCGCGATCGACACCGATCTGGCGTGGTCGTGCGGCGACAGTCAATGCGCGCTGCCGGTGACATACAACGTGTACTTCGGGACGAATCCGGGCGCTCTCACGCTCGCGGGATCGCCGTCGACCAAGAGCTTCGCCTTGCCGACGCTCGCGTACTCGACGCAATACTATTGGCGCGTCGATGCGCAGGACGCGAACGGCACGACGCCGAGCCCGGTGTGGAGCTTCACGACCGCGGCTGCGCCCTGCGTCGCCGCGCCGACGACCCCGTGCACTCCCGTACCCGTCGCCGGCGGGACGGATCTCGCGATCGACACGGATCTGGCCTGGTCGTGCGGCGACAGTCAATGCGCGCTTCCGGTGACGTACCACGTGTACTTCGGAACGGATTCGGGCGCACTCACGCTCGCCGGCTCGCCCTCGAGCAAGAGCTTCGATCTCCCGACCCTGGCCTACCAGACGAACTACTACTGGCGCGTCGATGCGCAAGACGCGAACGGCACGACGCCGAGCCCGGTGTGGAGCTTCACGACCACCGCTGCGCCCTGCGTCGCGGCACCGACGGAGCCGTGTTCTCCCGCACCCGCCGCCGGTGGCACCGACCTCGGGATCGACACGGATCTGGCCTGGTCGTGCGGCGACAGCCAATGCGCGCTGCCCGTGACCTACCACGTGTACTTCGGGACGGATTCCACTCCGGGCGATGACGAGCTGGTGGGTTCGCCGTCGAGCAAGAGCTTCGACCTCCCGACTCTGGCGTACGAGACGCACTACTACTGGCGTGTCGATGCGCAAGACGCGAACGGCACGACCTCGAGCCAGGTCTGGGACTTCACGACCGGAGCTGCGCCCTGCGTTGCACCGCCGACCGATCTCTGCTCGCCGGTGCCCGCCGCGGACGGCACCGACGTCGACATCGAAACGGATTTGGCGTGGTCGTGCGGCGATTCGCAGTGCGGTCACACGGTCACGTATCGCGTGTTCTTCGGAACGACCCCCGATCTCGGCCTCGGAGAGTTCCTCGGCCCGACGGAGAGCAAGAGCTGGGATCTCCCGTCGATGACGTACGAAACTCAATACTACTGGCGCATCGAAGCGGTGGACGCGAACGGCACCACCATGGGCCCGGTCTGGAGCTTCACGACCGGGGCGGCACCGTGCACCGATCCGCCGAATCCGCCGTGCGATCCTTCTCCCCAAGACGATGAAGCGAACGTCGCCAGGAACGTCAATCTCTTCTGGGGCTGCGGCGACCCTCAGTGTCTCGGTGCAGTTCTCTATCGAGTGTATTTCGGCGAGGACGAATAGCCCCGACGGAGACGACTTCCAGGGGACGACGCCGTTCCAGTTCTGGTCGCTGCCCTTCCTCCAAGAGAATGAAGACTATTACTGGCGGATCGACGTGGAAGATTCGAACGGAACGACCACCGGCCCGGTGTGGCACTTCGAGACCGAAAACGACATCATCGAAGGCGGGGCGCTCGACGGTTCGGGCACGAGCCGCTGAGGCTTCGAGCGATCGCCTTCCCCTGGAGGTCCATTCGATGAGTCGTGTCGCCACGATGTTCGCGGCGTTTTCTCTCGCCGCCTCCTTCGCCTCACCAGCCTCGGCCGACGTCATCCTCCAAGTTCAGCACACCGAGGGAGTCGGGACGAAGAGCGCCAGCGTGAGCGCGAGTGTTCTCTCCATCGCTTCGGACCGGTATGGCGCAGCAATGGGACGGCGCCGGCGAAGACGTTCCGGACACGATCTTCCGTGGCGACCGCGACTTGATGTGGATCGTCGACCACGAAGACAAGACCTACGCCGAAATCGACAAGGCGATGGTGGAGAACGTGGGCGGCCAAGTGAATCAGGCCCTGACCAAAGTGCAGGAGGAGTTGGCCAAGCTTCCCGCGGATCAGCGCGCATGGATCGAGGAGAGCATGAAGGGAATCACCGGCGACGTCTCCACGGCGCTGCCCAAGATCACGCTGGAGGAGACTTCCGAAACGAAGACGATCAGCGGCTATCCCTGTACGAAGTACGAGCGACGCGAAGACGGGGCGCTCACCGAATTCGTCTGGGTGGCGTCTCACGAAGCGACGGGAATCGAGCCCGCCGATACGGCTGCTTTCAAGGAAATGGCGTCGATGATCGAGTCTCTCCTCAGCACGCTCGGGCCGAACGCGATGCAGCTCGTGGAGAGCGAGCTGTCGGTGGTCACGAAGCTCGACGGCTGGCCGATCCTGGTGCAGGACTTGAGCGACGGGAAGGTGGTCGACGAGACACGGGTCCAGTCGATCCGGCGCGAAGAGATTCCGGAGAGCACGTTCGAGATTCCGGCCGGCTACACGAAAAAGGCGATGAGCCTCCCGAGCGAATGAACGCACCAGGCACGCCGTACCGCCCTCGAGCCGCCTCCTTGGGGTGAGCCGGGCGAACTTGACCGCTCGTGCCTGAGTCGATACCGTCCGGCGCCTTCGGCGATTTGCGTCCGAACCCACCTCATCGAAGGATCCCGTGAACCTCGAAGCCCTCCTTCTCGAAGAGATCCTTCCTCACGTGGAGAAGCCGTCCCGCTATCTCGGGAACGAGCTGAACGTGGTGCGCAAGGAGAGGCGTGCGGACGACCTTCGATTCGCGCTCGCGTTTCCGGATCTCTACGACGTCGGGCTCTCCAATCTCGGCATCCTGATCCTCTACGACATCTTGAATCGGATGGACGGCGTCGTTGCCGAGCGCGCCTACATGCCCGCGCCGGACTTGGAAGCGATGCTGCGCGCCCGCGGACTTCCGTCGTTCACCTGGGAGACCAAGACGCCGCTGTCCGAGTTCGATGCGATCGGATTCTCGATCCAGTACGAGCTCTCGGTGACGAACATTCTCACCATGCTCGATCTCGCCGGCATTCCGATCCGCGCGGAGGATCGCGACGACCGCCATCCCATCACGTTCGCGGGCGGCCCGTGCGTGTATCACCCGGAGCCGTACGCGCGCGCGCTGGATGCGATCGTGATCGGCGATGGGGAAGAGGCGATCGTCGCGATCGCGAACACGCTGCGCGGCACGCGCGGGATGCACCGGCGCGAACGGCTCGAAGAGCTCGCCGCGCATTCCCGGCGTGTACGTGCCGCTGCTCTATCCCACGGTGACCGGCCCCGACGGCGCGATTCTTCCCGCGCCCGGCGGTCCCATCATCAAGAAGGCGATGATCAAGAGCCTGGACACGGCCAGCTTCCCGACCAGCTACATCGTCCCGTTCACGCAGCAGGTGCACGACCGCGTGTCCATGGAAGTGCTGCGCGGCTGCACGCAGGGATGCCGCTTCTGCCAGGCGGGGATGACCTATCGCCCGGTGCGGGAACGCTCGCTGGATACGATCGAGAAGCTCCTCGACGAGACGATCTCCAAGACCGGCTACGACGAGATCTCGCTGTCGAGTCTTTCCACGTGCGACTACTCCAAGGTGAAGCATCTCGTCGAGCGCTCGGTGAGCCAGCTCACCCCGCGCGGCGTCGCGGTCACGCTGCCGTCGCTGCGCACGGACTCGTTCTCGGTCGATCTCTCGGACATGGTCGCGACCGCGAAGAAGTCCGGGATCACGTTCGCGCCCGAAGCGGCGACGCCGCGGCTGCGCGCGCTGATCAACAAATGGATTCCCGACGAAGAGCTGTGGCAGACCACGGGCTCCGTGTTCGCGCGCGGTTGGACGAAGGTGAAGCTCTACTTCATGATCGGCCATCCCACGGAAACGGACGAGGACGTCGAAGCGATCGCGCAAGCTGGCCCTGGAGGTGCTGCGGCGCGGGCGCTTCGTGCAGTCCAAGGCCGGCGTGAACGTCGGCGTGTCCACGTTCGTGCCCAAGCCGTTCACGCCGTTCCAGTGGGAGCGCCAGATCGGGATCGAAGAGACGCGCCACAAGCAGGAGATCCTGCGCCGCCGCCTGAACGTGCGCGGCATCCAGCTGCGTCCGCACGAAGCGGAGAACAGCTGGCTCGAAGGAATCGTGTCGCGCGGAGATCGCCGCGTCGGCGAGTTGTTCGAGCACGCCTGGCGCGAGGGGTGCCGCCTCGACGGATGGAGCGAGCACTTCGACTTCGCCAAGTGGACGCGGGCGATCGACAAGTGGGGCGTGGATCCCGCGCACTGCCTGCGCGAGCGCGCCATCGACGAGCCTCTGCCGTGGGATCACGTCGACATTTTCATCACCAAGGAATTTCTGGCGAAGGATCTCGCGGACGCAAAGTCGCGCATGCTGGAAGAGGCGCTCAAGTCCGATTGCCGCAACGGCTGCCACGTGTGCGGCGTCATTCACGAGGATCGCAAGCTCTGCAATTCGATGATCCAGACGTACAAGAAGGGGATGAAGGAGACCGTGATCTGGAAGCAGGGCACGCCTCCCGACACGCGGATCTTCGAGGATCCCGAGGTCATGCGCGTGCGCTTCCGCTTCACGAAGGGGGAAGAGATCGCGCTCCTCTCGCATCTCGAGCTGCAGAACGCGCTCGGCCGCATGGTGCGCCGCGCGCGCGTGCCGGCGTCGTACAGCCAGGGCTTCAGCCCGCACATGAAGCTCGCGATGGGCGATGCGCTCCCGGTGGGGATGTCCAGCGAAGGAGAGTACGCGGACATTCGCCTGCGCTCGGAGATGGACCCGGCCGAGCTGACCGCGCGGATGAATGCGGCGCGCGCATCGGGAATGAATGTCGCGGCGGCGTGCCGCATCGAGATCGGTGCGCCCTCGCTGACGGCGCGCATCGCCGCGGCGACGTATCGCGTGTCGCTGGCGCGGCTCGGGCTTTCGCTCGGGGAAGTGGAGGCGCGCGCGGCGGAGTTCCTGGCACGCGACGAAGTCATCGCCGTGAAGCGCGTCAAGAAGGCGGCGCGCGGCGCAGGGTTCAAGGAATCGCGCTTCGACGTTCGCGCGCTGGTTCGTTCGCTCGCCGTCGTCGAAGATTCGCGCGGCCCCGCGCTGGAGATGCTCGTCGGCCGGCGCTCCGGAAATCTGGCGCGCCCCAAGGACGTGATCGTCCCCTTGCTCGGTCTCGGCGCCGAGCGCCTGCCGGACCTGCGCGTCCACAAGATCGATTCGTTCGTCGAGTTCGGCGGCGGCCTCGTGTCCGTCGGCGCCGGCTGGGCGAATGTCGCGCGTTTCGATCCCTGGGCGGCCCCCGTCGCCGTGGGGGCGACGTTCGAAGCGCTCGAGGGTTAGACGAACGCCGCTTCCGATCCCGGCCCCTCCATTGACTTTGCATCGCCGAGGGGCCTATCGTTGTCTCGTGTTCGACGCACGCGGTTGGTGCTCGACCACCAAAGGTATTCATGTCCCCTGGTTCACTGCCCTCGTCGAGGGCTCCCCGCCGTTTCTCTCCCAGAATCCTCTTCTGGGCGATTCTCCTTCTCATGCCGAGCTGCGACTCGTGCACCGAGGAACCCGAGCTGCGGGTGAATCCCAGCACCCTGGCGATCGAGGCGCTCGACGGCGAAGCAGTGATCACGGTCCACAACGTGGGCGGCGCCGAGCTCGAATGGAGCGCGCGTTTCGCAGACCGAGTGGATCACGCTCGTCACTCCCGACCAGGGACGCATCGCCGCCGACGGCTCGCAGGACATCGCCTTGACGTTCGATGCGGAGCGCATGGTGTTCGGGACGACGACCGGGGAAGTTCGATTCTTCGCGACCGGAAGAATCCCCACCTGGTCGATCACGATCACGAGCCAGGTAGTTTGTCCCGGCGCGGTGATCCAGCCCGCGGCCGGCGTGATCTGGGGTGAGGGGGAGACGCGGGAGATCGCGTGGGAAGGCGGGGGAGCGGGGCGCGTCGGCCTCGAGCTCGTCGTCGGAACGGAGTCGGTCCCCATCGCGACGGACGAGCTCAACGACGGATCGTACTCCTGGGTCGTGAGCTCCGGCGGGCTCGCCGATCAATTGTGCTCGGAAGAGTTCCGCGTTCGCGTCGCTCCACTGGGAAGACAGGAGTGCGATCGCAACAGCGAGGTGTTCTGCGTTCGTCCCACGTCGTGCACGGTGCCGCCCGCGCCGGCCTGTGCACCTTCTCCCGCACATCTCGCCGGCGAAATCACCCCGAGTACCGATCTCGCGTGGTCCTGCGGCGACAGTCCGTGCGATCGCGTCGTCGAGTATCGCGTTTATTTCGGAGGAAACCCGGCTCCGGGTGCGAACGAGCTGGTCGGCACGACGCCGACCAAGACGTGGGATCTCCCCGAGCTCGGGCCGAACACGCGCTACTACTGGAAGATCGTCGCACACGACGAGAACGGCATCACGTCGAGCCCGGTATGGGAGTTCACAACCGCGGCGGCGCCGTGCGTCTCTCCGCCGTCCGCGGCCTGCTCGCCGGCTCCGGCGCTGGGCGCCGGCGGCGTCGCCATCGACGCGAACCTCGCGTGGGGATGCGGAAACAGCGAGTGCGCGCTTCCCGTGACGAATCTCGTGTATTTCGGCACGAGCCTCGGAACGGACCCCGATCCCACGCAGTCCGCCGGCATCGTGTCGAGCCAGAGCTTCGATCTTCCCGAGCTCGCGCACGAGACGCAATATTTCTGGCGCGTCGACGCGCAGGACGCGAACGGCACGACGCCCGGCCCAGTGTGGAACTTCACGACGGAGGCGGCATCCTGCGTCGCTCCGCCTGCCGCCGTGTGCAGCCCGAATCCGGCCGCCGACGCCGAGGACGTTTCGCGCGAGACGGATCTGGCGTGGTCCTGCGGCGACACGCAGTGCGCGCTCGCGGTGACGTATCACGTCTACTTCGGAACGAATCCCGATCCGGGCGCCGAGGAGCATGTCGGGTCGACGGCGAACAAATCGTGGACGCTTCCGCGTCTCGCCGAAGGAAGGCAGTACTTCTGGCGCATCGACGCGGAAGATGCGAACGGCGTGACCTCGGGGACCGTGTGGAGCTTCACGACCGCGGCGCCGCCGTGCAACGACCCTCCGACTCCGGTGTGCACGCCTTCTCCCGCGCATCACGAAAACGATGTGCCCCTCAACGCGAACCTGAGCTGGGGGTGCGGAGACAGCGAGTGTCTCGGAGTCGTCCTGTATCACGTCTACTTCGGCCGGGACAGTCATCCCGACGAAGGCGAGTTTCAAGGAACGACGCCGCTCAAGTTCTGGATCCTTCCCGAGCTCGACGAAGACACGAAATACTTCTGGCGGATCATTGCCGAGAACGCGGACGGTACCCGGCAGGGTCCTGTCTGGGAGTTCGAAACCGAGGAGGACGAGGCGGCGCCGGGTCCGGCGAGCACGTCGATCCGCTAATGGCGGCAAGCTCCGGAAACCTGGCGCGCCCCGCCGTGGGGGCAACGTCCCCCGCGGCGGACGAGTCCACGGCGGAAACCGAACCCCAAGCCGTCTCCTAGCTCTCGCTCGCACCGCCGGCAGGACCGCCGGGATCGGCGACCTCCCTTTCTGACCTCCCTCCCGATCGACGGCGTCCCCTGAGCCGGCGCCATCCACGCCGATCTGCACACTTCGCCCGCGTTCGGAGCATGCAGGGGTGCCGACCCTCAGGGAGCGAGCTTCGCTCGACTGAGGGGAGAGCCGCGGGGCTCGGCAGTCCCGCTCGCCTGAACGTCGCGCCCGAATGGCAACGTTCTCGATCGGAGGAATCCCATGACCCGCGTCGTCACGATTTCCATCGCTGCACTGCTCGCATTCCTCGCGCCCCAGCGAGTCGGCGACCGCGTCCAAACCGAACGGTCGCCGTCCGACGTGGAGTGACGTTCGCCAGGCCGGTGCCGACGAGGGCTGGTGGCAGAGCGTGACCGCGCAGATCGAGCGCGAGGAGTACCGCGCGTCTGCGAACCCGCAGGGACTGCAAGCTCCGAACCGCGCGCACAATTTGCGCACGCACTTCCGCGCGCGCGGCATCGAGGTCGTGCCGCGGACAACCCCGAGGGCGACGCGGCGCGGCTGGCGCTTCGCGTGGGAAACCGCAAGCTTCGGTCGCCCCGGTGCGCTGCACGCGGTCGAAGCCGCAAGCCCCGAGCCGAACGGATCGCGTGTCACCTACTGCCGTCCCGAGTTCGACGAGTGGTACGAGAATCGGAAGGAAGGACTCGAACAGGGCTTCACGATTCACGAGCGGCCGGCCGGCGACGGCCCGCTCCTCGTCGCCGGTGAATTCGGCGGCGGACTGCGCCCGCAGCTCGTCGAGCGCGGACGAGACGCGATCGACCTTCTCGACGAGCACGGACGCCCGCGTGCTGCGCTACGGCGGTCTCCATGTGTGGGACGCGAACGGGCGACGATCTCCCGTCGCACTTCGCGCTCGACGGCATCGAAGTGGCGATCGTGATCGAAGACGACGGTGCGGCCTATCCGCTCACGATCGATCCGTTGCTGACCTCGCCGGTCTGGACCGCGGAGAGCGATCAAGCCTTCACTCGTTTCGGCCGCGTGGTGGCGACAGCCGGCGACGTCAACGGCGACGGCTACTCGGACGTCATCGTCGGGGCCGATCAGTACGACAACGGAGAGACCGACGAGGGACGCGCGTTCGTCTACCACGGCTCGGCGGCCGGCCTCTCCGCGACCCCAGCCTGGACCGCCGAGAGCAACCAGGCCAGCGCACTCTTCGGCTTCTCGGTGGCGACGGCGGGCGACGTGAACGGCGACGGCTTCGCCGACGTCATCGTCGGCGCGCTCTACTTCGACAACGGCCAGACCGACGAGGGACGGGCGTTCGTCTACCTCGGCTCGGCGGCGGGCCTCGCGCCGACCGCCGCGTGGACCGCGGAGAGCGACCAGGCCAGCGCGCAGTTCGGCTGGTCGGTGGCGACGGCGGGCGACGTGAACGGCGACGGCTTCGCCGACGTCATCGTCGGCGCCAATCAGTTCGACAACGGCAGACGACGAGGGTCGCGCGTTCGTCTACCACGGCTCGGCGTCCGGGCTCTCGCACGACCGAAGCCTGGACCGCGGAGACGGCACCGAAGCGTTCGACCAGTTCGGCATCTCGGTGGCGACGGCGGGCGACGTGAACGGCGACGGCTTCGCCGACGTCATCGTCGGCGCCGATCGGCTACGGCAACGGGCAGACGGACGAAGGGCGGGCGTTCGTCTACCACGGCTCGGCCGGCGGGACTGGCGGCGACCGCGGCCTGGACCGCGGAGAGCGACCAGGCGCGGCGCGCTTCGGCTGGTCGGTGGCGACGGCGGGCGACGTGAACGGCGACGGCTACGCGGACGTCATCGTCGGGGCCGTGCAATACGACAACGGCGAGGCGAGCGAAGGGCGGGCGTTCGTCTACCACGGCTCGGCGGCGGGGCTCGCGGCAGCACCCGCCTGGACCGCCGAGCCGAACCAGGCCGGCGCCGAGCTTCGGCGGCTCGGTGGCGACGGCGGGCGACGTGAACGGCGACGGCTTCGCGGACGTCATCGTCGGCGCCTACAGCTTCGACAACGGCCAGACCGACGAGGGGCGCGCGTTCGTCTACCGCGGCTCGGCCGGCGGGCTCGCGACGACCGCCGCGTGGACGGCGGAGAGCGATCAGGGCGGCGCTCAGCTCGGCGTCTGCGGTGGCGACGGCGGGGGACGTGAACGGCGACGGCTACGCGGACGTCATCGTCGGCGCGTCCTGCTACGACAACGGCCAGACCGACGAGGGGCGCGCGTTCGTCTACCACGGCTCGGCGGCGGGCGCTCGCGCACAGCCGCCGCCTGGACCGCGGAGAGCGACCAGGCCGGCGCCGTACTTCGGCGACTCGGTGGCGACGGCGGGCGACGTGAACGGCGACGGCTACGCCGACGTCATCGTCGGGGCCGACCTACTACGACAACGGCCAGGCCGACGAGGGGCGGGCGTTCGTCTACCACGGCTCGGCGGCGGGGCTCGCGACGACCGCCCGCCTGGACGGCGGAGGGCGACCAGGCCGACGCCCAGTTCGGCTGCTCGGTGGCGACGGCGGGGGACGTGAACGGCGACGGCTACGCCGACGTCATCGTCGGGGCGACTGACTTCGACAACGGCCAGACCGACGAGGGGCGGGCGTTCGTCTACCACGGCTCGGCGGCGGGGCTCGCGCACGACCGCCGCCTGGACGGCGGAGAGCAACCAGGCCGACGCCTGCTTCGGCGCGCTCGGTGGCGACGGCGGGGGACGTGAACGGCGACGGCTACGCCGACGTCATCGTCGGCGCGCCGACCTTCGACAACGGCCAGAGCGACGAGGGGCGGGCGTTCGTCGTACCACGGCTCGGCGGCGGGGCTCGCGACCACCGCCGCCTGGACCGCGGAGAGCGACCAGGCCGGCGCCATCTTCGGCGTTCTCGGTGGCGACGGCGGGGGACGTGAACGGCGACGGCTTCGCCGACGTCATCGTCGGGGCGCCTGGCTACGACAACGGCCAGACCGACGAGGGGCGGGCCTTCGTCTACCTCGGCTCGGCGGCGGGGCTCGCGACGAGCGCCGGCGTGGACCGCGGAGAGCGACCAGGCGAGCGCCCACTTCGGCGTATTCGGTGGCGACGGCGGGGGACGTGAACGGCGACGGCTACTCCGACGTCATCGTCGGCGCCTGCGCTACGACAACGGTCAGACGACGAGGGGCGGGCGTTCGTCTACCACGGCTCGGCGGCGGGGCTCGCGGCGACGCCGGCCTGGACCGCGGAGAGCGACCAGGCCGGCGCCGGGTTCGGCGTCTCGGTGGCGACGGCGGGCGACGTCAACGGCGACGGCTTCTCCGACGTGATCGTCGGGGCCTATCGCTACGACAACGGCCAGACCGACGAAGGGCGGGCGTTCGTCTACCACGGCTCGGCGGCGGGGCTCGGCCGCGATCGCCGCCTGGACCGCGGAGAGCAACCAGGCCGACGCCGCGTTCGGCGCCTCGGTGGCGACGGCCGGGGACGTGAACGGCGACGGCTACTCGGACGTCATCGTCGGGGCCTTCCTCTACGACAACGGCCAGACGACGAGGGGCGGGCGTTCGTCTACTACGGCAACGGCGGTGACGGGCTCGACCGCATCCCGCAGCAGGCGCGCATGGACCATTCGCGCATCGAGGTGCTTGGCCTCTCCGATGATCCGAGTCAATTCCGCCTGCGGATTCTCGGCCGCACGCCAGCCGGGCGAGGCCGGGTGCGGATCGAGGGCGAGGTCGAGCCGTTCGGGACGCCCTTCGACGGCGGCGGCTACATCTTTCACGAGCAGCTCGAGGACACCGGAGCGCCCGGTCCGCAATGGGAGCAGCGTTCTTCTCGCGAAGCGCCCGGGTCTCCTTCCGGGCACGCTCTACCACTGGCGCGTGCGCTCGGCGAGCGACTCGCCGTTCTTCCCGCGCTCGCCGTGGTTCACGCTCGCGTCGAACGGCAGCGCCGAGGCCGACCTGCGGGCAGCTTCGGCGAGCACAGGCGTCGCGGACGCGTCGCCCGTTGCTGGACCCGTTTGGCTCGAACCAAGCGCACCCAATCCCTTCTCGGTCACCACGCAGCTCGCCTACACGCTGCCCGAGCGCGGGCCGGTGCGTCTCGCGGTGTACGACGTTTCGGGTCGTGAGGTCGCTGTGCTGGCGGACGAAATCCAGAGCTCGGGAAATTACGCCACAACTTGGAACGGACGTTCCGCGAGCGGTCGACGTCTCGCGTCCGGAGTCTACTTCGCGCGCCTCGAGTTCGGCGGCCGCGTGGAATCGCGGAAGGTGGTCCTGGCCCGATGACGCCCCAGTCACAGAAGGATTTTCCGATGAACGCCAAGCGCATCGCCTCGTTCGTTCCTCGTGCGAGTCGGCCGAAGGCGAGTCTGCTCATGTTTGCGCTTCGCCATCGCGTCCCTGTTCGCGGTGGTCTACACGTTGCCGCAGCGCGCCCGGGTGCAGCTTGCCGTGTACGACGTGGCGGGGCGAGAGCGCGTGGAGCTCGTAAACGCCCTGCAGGATGCGGGACGTCGGGTAGTCAGGTGGGATGGTCGCGACGCGAGCGGCGGTCCGCTTCCGGCCGGGGTCTACTTCGTGCGCCTGGCCGCCGGCGATCGCGTGGAGGCGAGGAAGGTCGTGCTGGTGCGCTAGCCGCGCAGCCATCCAGGCCGGTTGCACCCCTCGGCCGATTTCGGCGCAAGGAGGGGTGGCCGCTCGTCCGAGCGGTCTTCTCGCAACTTAGATTTCAGGAGAAATCGATGCTCACGTTCTTCGTCCTTCTCGTCGACCTCGTCGCCGGCAGGCTTGCCGGGAACCACAACCAGACCCGGCTCGACGGCTGACGCTGCAGCACCGTCCGCTCGTGCCTCGCTCGGCATGAGACTCATCCCGCCGCGGCACGAGCGGCCGGCCGCCGGCGATGCCGTGACTGACATCTGCAGTACGGATCGCTCGCCTTCCATTACAATGCGCCGATGAATCGCGAACAATGGAGCCGGCTGCGCCAGCTCTTCGGCGAGCTCGAGAGCATTCCCGAAGCGGAGCGGTCCGCGTTCATCGACCGCGAAGTCGCCGGTGACGAGGAATTGCGCGCGGAGCTGGTGAGAGTCCTCGCCGCGAGTGCCTCCGGTCACGAGTTCTTCGCCGCGCCCACTCGACGGCACGCCACGGCTCGATCGGTCCCTACCGGCTTCTCGAGATTCTCGGCGAAGGCGGTTTCGGCGTGGTGTACCTCGCCGAGCAGACGCACCCCATCCGCCGGCGCGTTGCCCTCAAGCTGATCAAGCCCGGCATGGACACGAAGCAGGTGATCGCCCGCTTCGAGGCGGAGCGCCACGCGCTGGCGCTCATGGATCATCCTTGCATCGCTCAGGTCCACGAGGCCGGCGAGACCGAATCGGGCCATCCCTACTTCGTCATGGAGTACGTGGAGGGCATTCCCCTCACCACGTATTGCGATCGGGAAAAGCTGCGCATTCCCGAGCGGCTCGAACTGTTTCTGCAAGTCTGCGACGCGATTCAGCACGCGCACCAAAGGGGTGTGATTCACCGGGACATCAAGCCGTCGAATGTACTGGTTGCGGTGCGGGACGGGACACCGACGCCGAAGTTGATCGACTTCGGAATCGTGAAGGCGACGACGGAATCGGACACGGACACGATTCTCGGCACCACGGTGATGACGCGCGAGGGAATGGTCGTCGGCACGCTCGGGTACATGAGCCCGGAGCAGGCCGGTGGCGCTGCAACCGTGGACACGCGATCCGACATCTACTCCTTGGGCGTGCTTCTCTACGAGCTCCTGGCCGGTGCGCCGCCGTTCGACGCGCAGCGGCTTCGACAGGCAGCGCTCTCGGAA
Source organism: uncultured Gemmatimonadales bacterium (assembly GCA_963725045.1). GTDB lineage: Bacteria > ARS69 > ARS69 > ARS69 > ARS69 > CAVRWY01. The sequence continues at coordinate 64,986 of CAVRWY010000010.1, read as the reverse complement.
GCGGTGCGGGTGATCCGCGAAGAGGATCCGCCGACGCTCACGGCGCGATCTGGTCCAGAGCGGGGAGCAAGAGGTGACGCAGATCGCCGAGCAGAGGTCCGTCGGATCCGCGCCGCCTCGTGCGCGAGCTGAAAGGCGAGCTGCAGTGGGTCACATTGCGCGCGATCGAGAAGGACCCCGAACGTCGCTACTCCTCGGCCACCGAGCTCATCGCGGACATGCGCCGGCATCTGGCGAACGAGCCGGTGCTCGCCGGCCCGCCGAGCAGGACGTACCGGCTCGCCAAGTTCGCGCGAAGACATCGCGTGGCCGTATCCGCCGCGGCGCTCGCTCTGGCCGGGATCGTGGTGGGCGGGATCGCCGCGACGATCGGCTTCACGCGCGCCGTTCGCGCCGAGCACGTCGCGCGTCGCGAAGCGGAATCCGCGCAGCAAGTCTCCGACTTCTTGGTCGAGCTGTTCCAAGCGTCGTCTCCCGACCGCTCCAAGGGAGAAGTCGTGACCGCGCGAGGGCTGTTGGACATCGGCACGCAGCGCATCGAGGGCAAAGGGATGGAGGATCCAATCGTTCGTGGCCGCGTCCTCGAGGCGATGGGAGGCTCGTACATGAGTCTTGGACACTACGACGAAGGGATTCGCCTCAAGCGGGAGGCGCTGCAGGTCACCGAGTCGGCGGGACGGCACGAGCGAGAAGTTGCGAGACGACTCGAGGGCTTGGCACAAGCCCTCTCGATGGCAGCGCAGGATGACAGCGTCGTGGTGCTCGTGGATCGCGCCATCGCGCTCTTGCAATCGTCCGATGAGACGGACACTAAACTGCTGGCCCGTTGCTACTCCCGGAAGGGGCAGTGGTGGAACGAAAAGGGTGAGGGCGCGATCGCGGATTCGTTCGTGACCATGGCGCTCGAGATGGCGGAGTCCGAGGCGGAGCCCAACCAGTCACAAGTCATGCGCATGCATTCGATCAAGGCGAACATCGCTCACCGCCGGTTCGACTTGGAGACCGCGGAACGTCACTACCTGCGCCAGCTGGAGCTCTCCATCGAGGTCGACGAACCGAGCTGGTCGGTCCGCGCGCATCGCCGGCTCGCTTCGGTCTACCGATCCCTGGATGATGCCGAGAAAGCCGCCACTCATGCCGACGAGGGCGTGCGCCTCGCGAGGCAAATCTACGCAGCGGACCACCCGAATCTGGCGGACGCACTGGGGGGGCAGGCTGAGGCGTTCATCGCCCAAGGGCGATACGAGGACGCGATTCCGGTGAGGGAAGAGGCACTGAAGATCGTGCGCGCGAAGGGAACTCCGGACGGCGTCGCATACGAGCTGAACGCTTTGGCGCTTCTGTACCAAGCGACGAACCAGCTCGACCTTGCGATCGCGCGCGCCGAGGAGGCCTGCGAAGTGCGACGGAAGTCCGGCCAAGAGAGCGCGCGTACCTTCGAGGCCCTGGCCACTCTGGCCAGCTGCTACGCATCGGCGGGGATGACGCAGCGCGCCGACTCCACGTTTCGTGCGGCCCTCGACGGGTTCGAGCGCCTGGGCTCGGAGAGCATCTTCTCGATCGAGACCGGAATCAATTACGCCGCACTTTGCCGAGACACGGGCCGGATCGCGCGTGCCGAGAGCCTCTACGTCCACGCCGAGGCCTCCCTGGATTCGACGAGCGAGGGGACGCGGCCCTACCTCGGCATGTGTCGGATCAATCACGGCTACTTGCGATCGAAACAGGGCCGGCATGACGAAGCGGAGTCGATGATTCGATCGGGCTTCGCCCTGCAGTTCGGGGAGAATCCGAAAGAAAGCGCCGACCTCGGCGGGGCCTACGTTCTGTGGGCTGCGTCACAAGCCGGAGGCGGCAATGCTGAGGGTGCGATCGAGCACCTCGAGAGCGCGGCCCGATGTGGCATGACAGTCGCCGATGCCGCGAGATACCCGGAGCTCACCTCGCTCCGTTCTCGCCCCGACTATCCCTTGGTCAGCTCGCCGTAGAGCCAGGCCCTCGCAAAGGACCAGTCGTAGAGGACCGTCCGGAGCGAGGTCTCCAGAGCCTCGGCCACTTCCTCGTTGTTGAGGCCGGCCCAGAACCGCAACCGCACGATCTGCGCCGCGCGTTCGTCCTGTTCCCCAAGCTTCTCGATGGCGCGGTCCAGGGCGAGGATGGTTTCCGGGTCTCGGTCATCGGCGAGGGAGACCATCTCTTCAAGATCCAAGGAGAGTCGGGCTGCCGGCCGCCCCTCCGAATCCCCGCCTCGCTTCACGCGCCCCTTCGCTCGCGCGCGGTCGATCAAGATGCGGCGCATGGCCTGCGCCGCGGCGGCGAAGAACTGCCCGCGGCTATGCCACGCTCCGCCATCCGGGGCGCGGAGACGCAAGTACGCCTCGTGGACGAGCTCCGTCGTCTGCAAGCTGTACCCGGCTTGGTCCCCGCGCATGCGCGCATGGGCGATTCGGCGGAGCTCGTCGTAGACGCGGGCGAAGTAAGCGCTGGAGCTTTCGTCGTTCGGACTGGAGTTGTCCTCAGGGGGGCCGCTCGTCATGGAGACGATGGTACCGAGGATGACCGGCAGCCTCAACCCGATCATCTCGGTCCGTAGCACCCGCGCGCAAAGCATGAGCGACCGGGGTGGGAGGTCAGGCGTCGAGGCGGGTCTGGTTGTGGTTTCCCACGAGCCTGCCAGCAACGAGATCCACGAGAAGGAGGAAGAATGTAAACATTGATCGACTCCGGGATCGAAATGCGTGTCATCGATGGCCGCCCGGTCGGGCCGCCACCCCTGCATGCGCCTTACGCGGCGAATGTGTGCAAATGGGCTCAGCTGGCCAATGGCGGCGTGACCGAGGAGCCCCTGGCCGCAAGGCGCCCCAGGCCGGAGGTGGTCGATTGCCCTGTGCACCCCTCGGCCGATTTCGGAGCAAGTAGGGATGGCTGCCCAAACGGTCGGCCATCGACTCGGCTCTCGAATCTCAGGAGCGAACCATGCTTACGTTTTTCGTCCTTCTCGTTGACCTCTTCGCCGGCAGGCTCGCGGCCAATCACAACCAGACCCGGATGGAGCGCTGACCAATCAGCGGCCCGACAGGTCAAAGTGCACGCCTCGGCCGTTTTCGGAGCATACGAGGGGTGGCCGTTCGTCCGAACGGCCTTCTCGCAACGGAAATTTCAGGAGAAGTCGATGCTCACGTTCTTCGTCCTTCTCGTGGACCTCTTCGCCGGCAAGCTTGCCGGGAACCACAACCAGTCCCGCCTCGTCGGCTGAAGGACTCGGCGCCGGTTGCTCGTGCCTCGCTCGGGGTGAGACTCCCGATCCCGCAGCGACACGAGCGGCCGGCGGACTCGACGAGCACCATGACTGACGTCTGCAGTACGGATCGTTCACCTTCCATTACAATGCGCCGATGAACCGTGAACAATGGAGCCGCCTGCGCCAGCTCTTCGGCGAGCTCGAGAGCATTCCCGAAGCGGAGCGGTCCGCGTTCATCGACCGCGAAGTCGCCGGTGACGAAGAGCTGCGCGCGGAGCTCGTGAGAGTCCTCGCCGCGAGTGCCACCGGTCACGAGTTTTTCGCCGCGCCCTCGACCGCACGCCACGGCTCGATCGGCCCCTACCGATTACTGGAGATTCTCGGTGAAGGCGGTTTCGGCGTGGTGTACCTCGCCGAGCAGACCCACCCCATCCGCCGGCGCGTTGCCCTCAAGCTGATCAAGCCCGGCATGGACACGAAGCAGGTGATCGCCCGCTTCGAGGCGGAGCGCCGCGCGCTGGCGCTCATGGATCATCCTTGCATCGCGCAGGTCCACGAGGCGGGCGAGACCGAATCGGGCCATCCCTACTTCGTCATGGAGTACGTGGATGGCATTCCCCTCACCACGTATTGCGATCGGGAAAAGCTGCGCATTCCCGAGCGGCTCGAATTGTTTCTGCAAGTCTGCGACGCAATTCAGCACGCGCATCAAAGGGGCGTGATTCACCGGGACATCAAGCCGTCGAATGTATTGGTTGCGGTGCGGGACGGCAAACCGACGCCGAAGTTGATCGACTTCGGAATCGTGAAGGCGACCACGGAGTCGGACACGGACACGATTCTCGGCCATACGGTGATGACCCGCGAGGGAATGGTCGTTGGAACGCTGGGGTACATGAGCCCGGAGCAGGCCGGCGGCGCTGCAACCGTGGACACGCGATCGGACATCTACTCCTTGGGAGTGCTGCTCTACGAGCTCTTGGCCGGTGCGCCGCCGTTCGACGCGCAGCGGCTTCGAGCCGCCGCGCTCTCGGAAGCGGTGCGGGTGATTCGCGAAGAGGATCCACCCACGCTCACGGCGCGTTTGGTCCAGAGCGGGGAGAGGGAGATCACGCAGATCGCCGAGCGGAGATCCGTGGATCCGCGGCGCCTGGTGCGCGAGCTGAAAGGCGAGCTGCAGTGGGTCACACTGCGCGCGATCGAGAAGGACCCCGAACGTCGCTACTCCTCGGCCACCGAGCTCATCGCCGACGTGCGCCGGCATCTCGCGAACGAGCCGGTGCTGGCCGGTCCGCCGAGCGCAACGTACCGCGTGCGGAAGTTCGCACGCCGTCACCGCGCCGTCGTCGCTGCGGCCGCGCTCGTGCTCCTCGCCATCGTTGCCGGCGGGATCGCCAGTACGATCGGCTTCACGCGCGCGGTTCGTGCCGAGCACGAGGCGCGACGGGAAGCGAAGGCGGCGAGCCAGGTCTCGGACTACCTCGTCAGCGTGTTCAAGTCGTCCACTCCCGATCGCTCCCGCGGCGAGACGATTACCGCACGCACGCTACTCGAAGAAGGGGCGCGTCGCATCCGCGACACCATGAAGGACGACCCGCAAGTGCGGGCCCGACTGCTGACGACCCTGGGAAGTGCACACCTGAATCTGGCGCTCGACGACGAGGGCCTGGCACTCCTTCGCGAAGCGCTGGCGGTCAGCGAATCCGCGGCGACGCCGGATCCGCGGCAAGTCACACGCCAACTCTACGAGCTGGCGAACGGCCTACGCTCCGCCGGCAGGCGCCACGATCCCGAGATCGGCGTCCTCATGGACCGCGCGCTCTCCATCCTGCCGGAGTCAGGGGACGGCTCTCCCGAGTTGCTCGCGAGTTGCCTCCGCGTGAAGGGCGCGTGGCTCAACGATCGCGGCGAACGTGCTGCCGCCGAGCCGCTCATCCTGCGCGCCATCGAGCTCCACGAAGCCGCAGCCACCCCGGACACGCTCGAGCTGATCAGCCTCTACGGAACGTGGGGCGCCATCGCGGGAGGCGAGGGACGATCCCAAGAGGAAGAACGCCGCTACCTTCACGCGCTGGCGCTCACGGACTCGTCAGGCCAGTCGCCGAGCTGGGCCGTCGACCTTCATCGGCGGCTCGCCCAGTGCTACACCAACCTCACGGACCACGAGAAGGCGAAGTCCCACGCCGAGGAAGCGGTGCGCCTCGCGCGGAAGATCTATCCCCCCGACCACCCGGGCATCGCAGCGGCGTTGAGTGCCCAGGTGGAAGCGCTCATCGGGGAGGGCCGCTACGAGGACGCGATCGTCGTCGGCGAGGAGCACCTGCGCATCCTCCGCAAGAGTGCAAGGCGGATGGAGCTCGCGCATCCCTTGAACACCTTGGGCATTCTCTACCACACCGTTGGCCAGGCCGACTCGGCGGTCGCGCGCAGCGAAGAAGCCGTCGCCATCCGCGGCGAGACTCTCGGTGCGCGCAGCCTTCGGACCGCAGAGATGGAGATCAATCTGGCGCGCTGCCTCGCCCAGGCGGGGCGAACCGCGCGTGCGGAGTCTTCGTTTCGGACGGTGATCGCCGTCTTCGACAGCCTCGACCCCAAGAGCATCTACAATGGGCATGCCTACGGGAGCTACGCGACGCTGTGCCGCGACGACGGCCGCTTTTCCATGGCTGAAACGCTCTACACACACGCCGAGGCGATCTTCGATTCCACGGAAGTCGGGACGCGGCGAGCTCTCGGTGGCTACGTCGTCGAGCATGGCTACATGCGGTCCCTCGAGCGCCGTCACCCGGAGGCCGAGGCGATGATCGCGAATGGAATCCGGCTCGTGACGATCGATGCGGAGAATGCCGATCCCGAGCTCGGCCCGATGTATCTGGGGTGGGCGGCCGCGCGCGCCGCCGCCGGAGATCCGGACGGTGCGATCGAAAAGCTCTCTCTCGCCAGCGCCCTCGGCGTCGACGAGAGCGACGCGGCTTCGTTTCCGGAGCTCGCCCCTCTCCGCACACGGCCGGACTACCCGCTGAAGAAGGGTTCGAAGTGATGGCGTCAGTGCGATGCGCCGCTCGCCTCGATTATTCCTTGATTAGTTCTCCGTAAAGCCACGCCCTCGCGAAAGCCCAGTAGTAGTGGACCGCCCACAAAGTCGGCGGCGCGCTGTCCTCATTGCAGATCAGCGCGCCGCTACTGCGCAAAAGATTGAACGCCCTAGCGCGTGAGCACCATCTTTCGTGATTCCACTCGACCTGCGAACTCGAGCCGCGCAAAGTAAACCCCCGCGGCGAGCCTTGCGCCGCCCGCTTCGCGGCCGTCCCAGGTTTGGATGTGACGTCCGACATCCTGCACACCCTCAGCCAAGACGGCGACCTCTCGGCCAGCGACATCGTAGACCGCAAGCCGCACGCGGCCCCGCGCCGGCAACGCGTAGGTGACACGCGTTTCCACCGTGAACGGATTGGGCGCGCTGGGCTCGAGCCACAAATGAGCCGCGACGGCATTCGGATCGGCTACGGCGACGCTTCCCGCCGCTGTCCGAAGATCCGCTTCGCTGGGTGCATTCCCAACCTGCGAAAACCACGGCGAGTGCGGGAAGAACGGCGAATCGCTGACCGTGCGGAGCCGCCAGTGGTAGAGCGTGTTCGCGTTCAGGCCGCCGATCATTTCATTCAAGAGAACAGCGCTTCCCCCGACGGACGGCACACCCGTGTTGGACTCGAGTCCCGTGACAAACCCGGTGCCGTTGAACGCAATGCCGATGGGTTTGATTTCCGCTTGCAGACGAACGTCGCCCCGGCCGGCGGCGGTCCGGCCGAGCGTCTTGAGACGGAACGCGGACGGAGAGTCAGAGCGGCCGAGGAGCGAGATGAGAGCCGTGTCGTCGGAGCGAACCTGGCGGGCATTGCGGTCGAGGCTGGCGCCACCGCTGCCGTAGTAGACAAACGCAGCCCCTTCCTCGAATTGAGAGTTGGTGTGATCGGGAGCGCCGATGATCACGTCGGAGAAGCCGTCGCCGTTCACGTCCCCCGCCGTTCCCACAGACGTACCAAACCCAGCATTGTCGCTGGTGCCACCCCACCCCCATGCGAGAGAGAGGTCAAGGCCCGCAGCCGATCCGTGATAGACGAGAGCGGCTCCCACGACGACTTGACCAACGCGGTAGTCGGGAGCGCCGACGATCACGTCGGAGAAGCCGTCGCCATTGACGTCCCCCGCGGTCCCCACGGAGTAGCCAAACGTCGCTTCGAATTGGTTGCTCTCCGCGGTCCAGTTCGGGGACGGGGAGAGCCCCGCAGCCGAGCCATAGTAGGCGAACGCCCGCCCTTCATTCGCCTCCCCGTTGTCGTATCCGCTGGCGCCGACGATGACGTCGGAGAAGCCGTCCCCGTTCGACGTCCCCCGCCGTCCCCACGGAACAGCCCAACCCCGAGCCGAGTTGGGTGCCTGCTGCGGTCCAGGCGGCGAAGGTGGAGAGCCCGGCAGCCGAGCCGTGATACGCGAACGCCCGCCCCACGCTGCCGTCATGCATGGCGCCCACGATGACGTCGGAGTAGCCGTCCCGATTGACGTCCCCCGCCGTTCCCACCGAATTGCCGAAGGTGGAGCCGGGATTGCCCGTGGCGACCCAGGCCGGCGAGGTGCCAAGACCCGCGGGCGCACCCACGTAGACGAACGCCTTCCCAGCAAAGTCGACGAACAGGTACGCGCCAACAATCACGTCAGAGAACCCGTCGCCGTTCACGTCCCCCGCAGTCCCCGCAGAGTTTCCGAGGTTCGCGCCGACCTGGTCGCTCTCGGCGGTCCAGACCGAGGAGGGACCAAGGCCCGTGGCCGAGCCGTGATAGACGAACGCCCGCCCCTCATCGGTCTCCCCGTGGTCGTAACCCACGGCGCCAACGATGACGTCGGAGAAGCCGTCGTTGTTTACGTCCCCTGCGGTCCCCACCGAGAATCCGAAGCTCGCTCCGGCCTGATCGCATTCAGCGGTCCAGGCTGCGGAGAGACCAGGGCCCGCGGCCGAGCCGTGGTAGACGAACGCCCGACCCTCGTCCACCTCGCCGTTGTCGAAGTGGTACGCCCCAACGATCAAGTCGGAGAAGCCGTAGCTGGACGTGGCCACCACGGCCCGCAGCCGGCCGCGCTTCAGGTCGTCCTCGATCTGGGCTCGCTGCTCTTTGCTCACCGAGCCGTGGTGCGCCCGCGCGAGGAGCGCAGGCGCACCGAGCGAGGCCCCCGCCTGCGCCATGATCTGTGCCGGTGGTCCGGTCCCGGTCGTGAGGACCACCGGCGCTGCGGTGCGCTCGGCGTGGATCTCGTTGAGCCGGGCTGTCAGCCGCTCGGACAGGCGCCGGGAGTTCGCGAAGACGATCGTGGAACGGTGGCCCTCGATCAGGTCGACGATCCGCTGCTCCACGTGCGGCCAGATCGAAGCCGACGGTGAGCCGTCCGGGCCGGTGCCGGTGCCCAGCTCACCGAGGTCCTCGACGGGAACCTGGATGCTCAGCTCCCACTCCTTGGTGCTGCCCTGTTCGAGGACCTCGACATGCCGATCACCTCCGAGGAACTGCGCCGCGACACTCGTGGGGCGCACGGTCGCCGACAGGCCGACCCGGGGGACCCGCCGGCCCACGAGATGGTCGAGGCGGGCCAGGCTGACCGCCAGGTGGGCCCCACGCTTCGACCCGGCCATGGCGTGCACCTCGTCGACGATCACCGACTCGACCGCGGTCAGGATGCTGCGGGTCGCCGAGGTGAGCATCAGGAACAGGGACTCCGGCGTGGTGATCAGCACGTCCGGTGGCCGCCGTGCCATCACCCGCCGTTCCTGCGTGGTGGTGTCGCCGGTGCGCAGCGCCACAGTGATGCCCGGGCGGGGCATGCCGAGCACGTCGCAGCGGGTGGCGATCCCGGCCAGGGGCGCACGGAGGTTGCGCTCCACATCCACGGCCAGGGCCTTCATCGGGCTGACATAGAGCACCCGAACCCCGGGCTCCGGGCGCGGGGTGAGGCATCGATCGATCGCGCAAAGGAAGGCCGCCAGGGTCTTGCCCGAGCCCGTGGGCGCCACCGCCAGAACATCCACCCCGGCCTGGATCCTCGGCCAGGCCACGGCCTGGATCTCGGTCGGACCCGCGAACGCAGACTCGAACCATCGCCTCGTGGGCTCGGAGAATGCGGCCATCGGATCCATGACGACCATCTTGGACCACGGGTCCGACATCGCGAGCGGCTCGAGCTGAGCCGGCGGCGGGCGGTGGATGGCACTCGCACGGGCGGTCCGGGCAGTGGCAGGATCCTCAGGTGCGACTGACGGACTTCTGGGAACCCGGTGAGGGCGACGGCGCGGGCTCGCATCAGCCAGTTCGCGGAGGCGAACAGCATGTGCAGGTGGTTGCGGTTCTTGGCGAGTCCCGCGGTAGCGGGTCTTGGTGAACCCGAAGTCGCGTTTGACGATCAGGAACGGGTGCTCGACCTTGGCCCGCACCGATGCCTTGCGTGACTCGGCCGGCCGGTCCGGTCCGGGCATCGTCTTCAGCCCGCCCTTGCGGGCCGCGACCCGGAACTCGCACCGTGCGACAGGTGCTCGTCGCCGGCGATGTCGGGCCGTTTCTCCACGCCCTGGTAGCCGGCGTCGGCGTAGACCACCTCGTCATCGGCGCGCACCAGGTTGGCCGTCTCGTCGAGGTCGTGCACGTTCGCCGCGGTCGCGGTCACCGAGTGGACGTACCCGGTGCCGGCGTCGACCCCGATGTGGGCCTTCATCCCGAAGTACCACTGGTTGCCCTTCTTCGTCTGATGCATCTCCGGGTCCCGGGCACCCGTCGGCGTTCTTCGTCGACGACGGCGCGGCGATGATCGTGGCGTCCACGATCGACCCGCCGCGCATGATCCAGCCCTGCTCCTCGAAGACCTCGTTCTGGGCGTCGAACAGCTTCTCGCCGAGCTGGTGCTTCTCCAGCAGGTGCCGGAAGTGCAGCAGCGTCGTCGCGTCGGGCACCTGCTCGACCGCGAAGTCCAGCCCCATGAACCGGCGCATCGCATACGAGTCGTAGACCGCGTCCTCCACGCCCTCATCGGACAGCGAGAACCACACCTGCAGCAGGTACATCCGCAGCATCGTCTCCACCGGCTTCGGCCTTGCGGCCCCGCTTGCCCGGCCCGTCCGCGTAGTAGTGCGGCTCGATCAGCCCGACCCACCGCGCCCACGGGATCCGCTCGGGCGCCCTCTCCATGGCGACCGTGGAGGGGTCTCCCGTTGCCTCTGTTGTCCGGGGTCGCATTGCGATGGAGGTCCGCGACCCCTCCGACCTAGCCCTGTTCCTGATCACCCGCCCGTCGGGGTTCAAGAGGCGGCCGCTGGTAATCACTCAGGCGGATGGGACCCTTGTTGCAACGGTTACGTGGAAGTACATCTGGCGCCCGTTCACAATGACGGTGACCTTCGCCGACGGCCTCACGTGGTCAGCCAAGGGAGACCTCGTCGAGTGCTGGTTCTCTGCAGCTGGGCAACCGATTGCCCACGTGACTCAGAAGCTGTGGCGCACGCGCACCGCCATGACGGTGGATTATCGGAACGGGCTGGACCGGGGTCTGCTCGCGGCTACCTTGTGGGCCATAACGTACATCGCGGACGGCTAGTGGCCCCAGCGCCCGCGGATGATGCCTCCCCGGCGCGAACGCAGCGTTCAGGGGGCGGCGGAAAGGAGGCTCGAAGTGCGAGCTGCTGACTTCTGGGAGCGGATGGAGCTGACGTTCGGGCGGGCCTACGCGCGCTCCTGGGCTGCGGAGCAGCACCTGGCGGCGCTGGGCGGGCGCACGGTGGAGCAGGCCCTCGCCGACGGCGAGGAGACCCGCGAGGTCTGGCGCGCGGTGTGTGCGCACGCGCGTCGGTCCCGCGCGAGCTCAGATGATCCGAATCCGGCGTGTCGCTCGCGGTCGAACACGTGTTCGTACTAGGCTGATCCGGTCAGGCGATGCGATCGGTGAGGGGTCATCCACAGATCGTCACCGGATGCGGGTCGCAATGTCGCAGCCCCGGTCTAGTGTCCGGCCTGTCAGAGCGAGGGTGCCGCGGGCACCACGAGATCCTAGGAGTGAACATGGCCGGTCAGGACCGGGACAGGGCGCTGGAGTCGGCGCTGGCGCAACTCGAGAAGCAGTTCGGCAAGGGCACGGTGATGCGTCTGGGGGACCAGCCCATCGTGCCGATGGACGTGATCCCGACCGGATCGATCGCCCTCGACGTCGCGCTCGGGATCGGCGGGCTCCCGCGAGGGCGCGTCGTCGAGATCTACGGCCCGGAGGCCAGCGGCAAGACGACCGTCGCCCTGCACGCGGTGGCCAGCGTCCAGCGGGCGGGCGGCATCGCGGCCTTCATCGACGCCGAGCACGCACTCGACCCGGTCTACGCCCAGAAGCTGGGCGTGAACCTCGACGACCTGTACGTCTCCCAGCCCGACACCGGGGAGCAGGCCCTCGAGATCGCCGACACGCTCGTGCGCTCCGGCGCCATCGACCTGATCGTCATCGACTCGGTGGCGGCACTGACCCCGAAGGCCGAGATCGAGGGCGACATGGGTGACAGCCACGTCGGTCTGCAGGCGAGGCTGATGAGCCAGGCGCTGCGCAAGATGACCGGCGCGCTGAGCAACACCAACACGACCGCCATCTTCATCAACCAGCTGCGCGAGAAGATCGGCGTGATGTTCGGCAGCCCGGAGACGACGACGGGCGGCAAGGCGCTGAAGTTCTACGCCTCGGTGCGCCTGGACGTGCGGCGCATCGAGACGTTGAAGGACGGCACCGAGCCGGTCGGCTCGCGCACCCGCGTCAAGGTCGTGAAGAACAAGGTCGCCCCGCCGTTCAAGCAGGCCGAGTTCGACATCCTCTACGGCATCGGGATCTCCCGCGAGGGCGGCCTGATCGACATGGGCGTCGACCAGGGCTTCGTCCGCAAGTCCGGCGCCTGGTACACCTACGACGGCGACCAGCTGGGTCAGGGCAAGGAGAACGCCCGCGCCTTCCTGCGGGACAACCCCGACCTGGCCGACGAGCTCGAGAAGCGCATCAAGGAGAAGCTGGGGATCGGTCCGCAGGTCGATGCGCCGGCGGACCCGGAGGCGCCCCTGGCACCTCGCCCGATCGACGTCTGAGCCCATGTCGGCAGGACCGTCCAGATCGGCGGGCAGGCGCTGGTCCAGTGAACCTCCCGGCGACAGTGCGACGACCCCCAGGCGGATCCCGAGCAGGTAGCGCGCGCGATCCTGCTCCGGCGGCTGGACGCGGCGCCCGCGCACCCGAGCCGCAGCTCGCGACGACCCTCCGGGAGCGCAACGTCCCGGACGACGTCGCCGGGGCGGTCCTGGACAGGTTCGAGGAGGTCGGCCTGGTCGACGACCGGCTGTTCGCCGCGATGTGGGTCGAGTCACGGCAGCGAACGCCGTGGGCTGTCCAGCACGGGCCCTGCGCGCGGAGCTGCGAGCCAGGGGAGTGGACGAGCAGCACATCGCGGAGGCGCTGGCCGCCCTGGACCCGGAAGCCGAGCTGACGCGGCCCGCGGCGATCGCCGGCGCGCAAGGCCCGCTCGCATGGCCGGGCTCCCGCTGCGCGACGCAGATCCGGCGGGTCGCCGGCGCCCTGGCCCGAAAGGGCTACGGCGCCTCCGTCACCTCGCAGGGTCGTGCTCGAGGTCGTCCTGGAGTCGGCGACTCGAGCGCCGAGCGAGGTCGATGGAGCAGCTGGGCCGACTTGCGATGCGACTCCGGGCCTGACTCCGCGCCCGCGGTCCTGGCCGAGCAGTTCTCGGCCTGGCCCGCCAGCGCCTACCCTTGGGGCCGATGGACACCATCTCTCGCCGCAGGCGCGCACCTACCAGGTGCGCACCTTCGGCTGCCAGATGAACGTGCACGACTCCGAGCGGATCGCGGGGCTGCTGGAGTCCCACGGCTACGTGCCGCGCCGCGCGAGGGCCGACTGGCCGACGTCGTCGTGCTCAACACCTGCGCCGTCCGGGAGAACGCCGACAACAAGCTCTACGGGAACCTGGGCACCTGGCGTCCGTGAAGCGCGGCGCACGCGGGGATGCAGATCGCGGTGGGCGGCTGCCTGGCGCAGAAGGACCGGGAGGGGATCGTCGCCCGGGCGCCCGTGGGTGGACGTCGTCTTCGGCACGCACAACGTCGACGCGCTGCCGGTGCTGCTGCGCCGGGCCGCGGTCAACCATGCGGCGCAGGTCGAGATCGAGGAGTCCCTGCGCACCTTCCCCTCGACGCTGCCCAGCCGTCGGGAGTCCGCGTACGCGGCGTGGGTCGCGATCAGCGTCGGGTGCAACAACACGTGCACGTTCTGCATCGTTCCCAGCCTGCGAGGGCGGGAGCGCGATCGGCGACCCGGCGAGATCCTCGCCGAGGTCGAGGCGCTGGTCGCCGACGGCGTCATCGAGGTGACGCTGCTGGGCCAGAACGTCAACGCCTACGGCGCCGAGTTCGGCGAGCGCTGACGCGTTCGCCGACCTGCTGCGCGCGTGCGGTGCCGTGCCGGGCATCGAGCGCATCCGGTTCACCTCCCCGCACCCGCGCGACTTCACCGACGACGTGATCGAGGCCATGGCCGAGACTCCCGCGGTGATGCCCTCCCTGCACATGCCGCTGCAGTCCGGCAGCGACCGGATCCTGCGCGCCATGCGCCGCTCCTACCGGCGCGAGCGCTACCTCGGGCATCCTCGACGACGTCCGCGCGATCGCATCCCGGACGCGGCCATCACGACCGACATCATCGTCGGGTTCCCCGGCGAGACCGAGGAGGACTTCGCCGCGACCCTGGACGTGGTCGAGGCGGCTCGGTTCAGCTCCGCCTTCACCTTCCAGTACTCCCCGCGGCCCGGCACGCCGGCGGCCGAGATGGCCGACCAGGTCCCCAAGGCCGGTCGTCCAGGAGCGCTACGAGCGGCTGGTCGAGGCGCTCGAGCGAGATCTCCTGGGAGGAGAACCGCCGGCTGCTCGGCGCCACGCGTCGAGGTGCTGGTGTCCCAGGGTGAGGGTCGCAAGGACGAGCAGACCCGCCGCATGTCCGGGCGGGCCCGCGACGGCCGACTCGTGCACTTCGCGGGCGCGCCGAGCGCGCGGCCGGGGGACTGCGTCGATGGTCACGCATCGAGTCCGCTGCGCCCCACCACCTCACTGGCGCAGCGCACCTCGGTCCGCCGCACGCGAGCCGGTGACGCCTGGGAGGCCGGCCAGGCGTCGTGCGGCACCCCCGCTGCCGGTCCGGGGGCGCGGCCGGGCAGGCGCCAGGCGCCGGTCGCCCTCGGCATGCCCGGATCTGCGGCCTGCCCGGTGTCCGGCAGGCCTCGAGCTGATCTGAGTGCGCGACCACGCCTGCCCGACTGTGTCGTGGCCATCGTCGGCCCGACCGCCACGGGCAAGTCCGACGTCGCCGTTGCACCTCGCCGCAGCTGATCGGCGGCGAGGTCGTGAACGCCGACGCCTTCCAGGTCTACCGAGGGATGGACATCGGGACGGCCAAGGTGTCCCGCAGCCCAGCGCGCGGCGCGTGCGCCACCACCTGCTCGACATCCTCGACGTCACGCGAGGAGCTCAGCGTCGCCGCCTACCAGGGATGGGCGCGCGCCGTGCTGCGGGACCTCGCCGCCCGCGGCGTCCCGGCGGTCGTGGTCGGCGGCTCGGGGCTCTACGTGCGCGCCCTCCTCGACGACCTGCGGTTCCCGGGCAGCGATCCGGAGATCCGCGCCCGCTGGGAGCGTCAGCTCGGCCGGCCTCGGACCCCAGGCCCTGCACGCCGTCCTGCGCGAGCGCGATCCCGACGCCGCGGCCCACATCCTGCCCACGAACGGGCGGCGCATCGTGCGAGCCCTCGAGGTGGGCGAGCTGACCGGCAGGGCGTTCGCCGCTCAGCTTCCCGCGGACGGCCCACCACTCGTGCGCACATGTCAGCGTCGGCCTGGACGTCGCCCCGCGACCGAGCTCGACGAGCGGATCGAGCGGCGCGTCGACGGATGTTCGAGCAGGGCCTGGTGGACGAGGTGCGCCACCTGATCGGCTCGGGCCTGCGCGACGGGCGCACAGCGAGCCGGGCCCTGGGCTATCCACAGGTGATGGACCTCCTCGACGGCCGCGTCGACCGGGCCACGGCTGTCGAGGGCATCGTCCTGGCGACCCAGCGTCTCGCCCGGCGCCAGCAGCGCTGGTTCCACCGGGATCCGCGCACGACGTGGCTCGACGCGAGCGCCGAGCCGTCCTCCACAGCTTCGCGGATCGTGGGCCTGCTGGCCGCATCCCCCCGTAAGGCTTGGGCCATGAGTCCGGCCGCCGTCCCCTTCGTCAAGGGCCACGGGACCGGCAACGACTTCGTCCTCCTGCCGGAGATCGATGCCGCCAGCGTGACGCCGTCGCATCGTCAGGGCGCTGTGCGATCGCCACCGCGGTGTCGGCGCCGACGGGGTCCTGGTCGTGGCGCGGACCGAGGGGCATCCCGAGGTGGCCGACGCAGGCTGGCGTGGCGCCCTGGTTCATGGACTACCGCAACGCCGACGGCAGCGTGTCCGAGATGTGCGGCAACGGCGCGCGCGTCTTCGTCGCCCACCTGCTGGAGGCCGGGCTCGCCAGCGCCCGGCACCTTCTCGATCGCCACCCGCGGGGGTGCCCGTGGGGTCGTCGTCGACGACCGGGCGTCGATCGGGATCGACATGGGCCACGCCCGGTTCCTCGACCGGCGACGACGTCCGTGTCGCTGCGGTCGGGTCGAGCGCGCCGGCCGCCGGGGCAGCCGGCCGTCGGGGTCCTGCTGCCCAACCCGCACGCCGTCACCTGGGTGGACGACCTCGCGGAGGCCGGCGACGCTGCGCGCGGCTCCCGTCGTGACTCCCGACGAGGCCTTCCCGGACGGCGTCAACGTCGAGTTCGTCGCGAGTCCTGGCCGACGGACCACATCGAGATGCGCGTGTTCGAGCGTGGCGTCGGCGAGACCGATGAGCTGCGGCACCGGCGCCTGCGCCGCGGCGGTCGCCACGATCCGCCGCGGCGGCGGAGCCCCCGCGGGCCAGCAGGTCCGCGTCGACGTCCCGGGCGGCACCCTGGTGGTCACGTGGCGAGCCCGACGGCTCGGTCGACCTCCAGGGGCCGACGCAGGTCGTGGCCCGGGGCACCCTGGAGCCCGCATGGTGGGAGGCGCCATGTCTGAGACCCCAGATCTCCTCGATCGCCAGGCCTTGCGCCGTGTGCCCGGCCTGAGCACCGAGCTCGAGGACGTCACCGAGGTCGAGTACCGGCAGGTGCGCCTCGAGCGCGTCGTGCTCGTCGGCGTCTGGACCGCCGGCACCCTCGGCGACGCCGAGCGGTCCCTGGCCGAGCTCGCGCGACTGGCCGAGACGGCCGGCTCCGAGGTCTGCGACGGGCTGATCCAGCGCCGCGACCGGCCCGACACAGCCACCTACATCGGCTCGGGCAAGGTGACCGAGCTGCGCGAGGTCGTGCGCTCGGTCGGCGCTGACACCGTCATCTGCGACGGGGAGCTGACCCCGGGGCAGCTGCGGCGCCTGGAGGAGCTCGGTGAAGGTCAAGGTCGTCGACCGCACGTGGCTGATCCTCGACATCTTCGCCCAGCACGCACGCAGCCGGGAGGGGCAAGGCGCAGGTGTCGCTGGCCCAGATGCAGTACCTGCTGCCGAGGCTGCGCGGCTGGGGCGAGTCCCTGTCGCGACAGGCCGGCGGTCGCGTCGCCGGCGGTCAGGGCATCGGCTCGCAGGGGCCCGGGGGAGACCAAGATCGAGACCGATCGGCGCCGGGTCCGGGAGAGCATCTCGCGGCTGCGGCGGGAGATCGCCGCGATGGCCACGGCCCGGCGGACCATGCGCGGCGCCCGGCAGGCGCAGCTCACGTCCCGTCCGTGGTCCTGGCCGGTTACACGAACTCCGGGCAAGTCCAGCCTGCTCAACCGGATGACCGGAGCCGGGGTCCTGGTCGAGGACGCCCTGTTCGCCACGCTCGACCCGACCGTCCGGCGGGCCGAGACCCCCTCCGGCCGGCTGTTCACGCTCGCCGACACGGTCGGGTTCGTGCGGCACCTGCCCCACCAGCTCGTCGAGGCCTTCCGCTCGACGCTGGAGGAGGTGTCCGACGCCGACCTGATCCTGCACGTGGTGGACGGCTCCGACGAGTTCCCCGAGGAGCAGATCGCCGCCGTGCGCGAGGTGCTCGCCGAGATCGGCGCCTCCGAGGTCCCCGAGCTGCGTGGTGATCAACAAGTCCGACGTCGCCGATCCGCTGGTCGTCGGTCGCCTGCGCGACCGGGAACCGCACTCAGTGCGTCGTCTCGGCGGCCACGGGCGCGGGCATCGCGGAGCTGCTGGCCGCCATCGAGGCGGACCTGCCCGACCCGACCGAGCGCGTCGAGCTGCTCGTCCCGTTCGACCGGGGCGACCTCGTCTGCCAGGGTCCACGAGGAGGGCCGCGACGTCGAGGTGCGAGTACACCCACGAGGGCGCCCAGGTGCGTGCCGTGGTGGGGGAGCAGCTCGCCGTCGAGCTGGGCCGGGCCGCGGGCGAGGACGTGGGCGGAGCCCCTGGGCGCGGGCCGGCTCCGAGTGACCGCCAGCGCAGCGCGCGACCGGAGGCGCCCACCGGTCCGCCACCCGTCCGGACCTGCTCGACCTGGCGCGTCGCGGAGCTCGGTGGCCAGGTGCGCGCGGGTCAGCACCGGATGGCCGCCGAGATCGGCGCCTGCCTCGACTCCGGTTCCGGCACCGTGCTGGTCCAGGCCGGGACCGGCACGGGCAAGTCGCTTGCCTACCTGGTCCCGGCCGCCCGGTTCGCGACGAGCCGCGACGAGCCGGTCGTCATCGCGACGGCGACCCTCGCGCTGCAGCGCCAGCTGGTCGACAAGGACCTGCCGGTGGTCAGCCGCGCCCTGACGCCGGTGCTCGGGCGCGACGATCACCTTCGCCGTGCTCAAGGGTCGCAGCAACTACGTGTGCCTGGACCGCCTGAACCGGGGGTCGCCGGACCCGGACGAGGCGGCCCTCTTCGACTCGCCCACCACCAGGCTGGGCAGGCAGGCCGCGCGCGTCCAGCGCTGGGCGCAGACCACCGACGACCGGAGACCGTGACGACCTCGCCGAGCCGGTCGACGGCCGGGTCTGGGCGGGGCTGTCCATCTCCGCCCGGGAGTGTCCGGGCGCGACGAACTGCGCCTTCGGCCAGGACTGCTTCGCCGAGGCCGCCGAAGGCCCGGGCGCGCGACGGCCGACCTGGTCGTGACCAACCACGCGCTGCTGGCGATCCACGTCCAGGGCGACGTCCCGGTGCTGCCCGAGCACGGCGGCGGTCGTCGTCGACGAGGCGCACGAGCTGGTCGACCGGATGACCACCGCCCTGACCCGGGAGCTCTCGGCGCCGGTCGTCGAGCGTGCGGTCGGCGCGGGCCCGCAAGTTCCTCGGACCGGAGCTCAGCGACCCGCTCCTGGACGCGGCGGGTTCCTCGGCGAGGTCCTCGCCGGCCTGCCCGGAGGCGCGGCTGCGGGAGCTCCCGGACGAGCTCGTCGTCGCCCTCACCGCGCTCCGGGATGCGGGGCGGGCCGCGCTCGGCCAGGCTGCGCGGTGACAGCTCCGACGCCCCGGACGCCGCCTCGGACCGCACCACCGCGCGGGCCGGGATCCAGGCGATCCACGAGGTCGCCGCCGACTGCCCTGCGGCTCGATGCCGACTCGGTCGCCTGGGTCGGCGGGCGCCCGGGGGACCGGCTCACCCTGTACCTGGCGCCGATCTCCGTGCGCGACCTGCTCGCGGCGAACCTGTTCGCGGCTCGACCCGTCGTGCTGACCAGCGCGACGCTGGCCATCGGCGGGTCCTTCGACCCGTTGGCCGACAGCCTCGGGTGCCCGGACGGCTGGCACGGGCTGGATGTCGGCTCGCCCTTCGACCACAGCCGCCAGGGGATCCTCTACTGCGCCGCCGACCTGCCGCGCCCGGGTCGCGAGGGGATCAGCGAGCAGGCCCTCGAGCAGATCGCCGACCTCATCGACGCAGCCGGCGGCCGCACGCTGGCGCTCTTCTCGTCCTGGCGGTCGGTCGAGCGCTCGGAGGAGGTGCTGCGCCGCCGGCTGGCAGTCGCGCAGCCGACCGCCCGCTGATCGTGGCCCGGCGCGGGGACGCGGTCGCCGGGCTGGTCAAGCAGTTCGCCGACGACCCGCGATCCTCCTTGCTGGGACCCTCTCGCTGTGGCAGGGGGTCGACGTCCCGGGTCCGTCGTGCACGCTGGTGGTGATCGACCGGATCCCCTTCCCGACGGCCCGACGACCCGGTCGTCTCGGCCCGTCAGGAGCTGATCGACAGCCGGGGTGGCAGCGGGTTCGCAGCCGTGTCGGTTCCCCGGGCCGCACTGATGCTGGCCCAGGGCGCCGGCCGCCTCATCCGATCACCTGAGGACCGCGGTGTCGTGGCGGTCCTGGACTCGCGCCTGGCCACGACCGGGTACGGGGCCCGGCTGCGGCAGAGCCTGCCACCGCTGTGGTGGACGACCGACCTCCCGACCGTCCTGGCCGCCCTCGGCCGACTCGACGTCTCCCTGACGGCCGCACCTACCAGCACCCGCTGATCCGGATGGCGCTGGCCGGTGGGCAAGCCCCGCCGGTGCCCGGCCGGCCTGCACCGTGGCCCGGTCGGGCAGTAGCGTGGCGTGCCCGCGATCGACCGACCGCGTGGCGAGCGGACGGTTGCTTCGATGATCGAGATCACGTGGAGGTTCGACCCGCGCAAGCCGGTGGACGAGCGCGTTCCGTCGACGCCCGACGAGGCTGCCGACCGGCTCCGTGCGGGCAATCGAGACTTCGCCGGTCTCACGTCGTCCGTCGAGGGGGACAGCCGGCACGTCCTGCCCGTGAGTGCCGACGACCTGGGGCTGGGAGCCGTGCCGGGAGTGCCTCCGACGCAGGCCCCGTTCGCAGCGATCCTCGGCTGCGCGGACTCCCGTGTTCCCCTCGAGCTGGTCTTCCTGCAGTCGCGAACTCGATCTTCGCGGTCCGCGTGGCCGGCAACGTCCTGGGCGCCGAGTGCGTCGGCAGCCTCGACTACGCGGTGAGCCATCTGCCCAGCCTGCGGCTGCTGGCGGTCGTCGGGCACACCGGGTGCGGGGCGGTCGGCGCGGCCGTCGACGCCTACCTCGATCCCACCACCTACCTGGCCCTGTCGGCCAATCTTCCACTGCGCGCGATCGTGGACGCGATCATGCCTGCGGTGCGCGGGGCGGCCAGGGCGCTGCGCCTCGAGCACAGCACCGACGTGGTCCGCCGGGCCGGCTATCGGGCCGCGCTCGTCGACACGTGCGTGGTGATCAACAGCGCGGTCGCCGCCGATGCCATCCATCGCATGTTCAAGGACAGCCTGGGCAGGTTCCTTGGCAGTCGCGCTTGGCGTCTACGACCTGGCCAGCCGGCGGGTGGGCCTGCCCGCGCCGGCCGGTGGCGCCGATCCCTGGCAGCCGGGACTCGTGCCGGCTCCCCTGGAAGCAGCCTTCCGCGACTTCGTCAGCAGCCTGGTCAGATCGCCGTACGTGCTGGCCCTGCTCGACACGGAGCACTCCGTACCCGGGCACTGATCGACGAGGCCCTCACACGCCGGTGATCGCCGGGAGCCGAGCCATGCGGATCGCCTGCACGAGCGCCTCGTGATCCGCCTCGGCCTGATCGGCGTAGTCCATCGACCACGAGCGTGATCGCCTCGTCGAACTTCGCCACTGCGGCCCAGGTAGGCGTTGATCGCCAGCCGGTCCCCGGAGCGGGCGTGCGCCCGAGCCAGCGTCCAGCCACAGGCGTGCAGGTACATCGCCAGGCTCGACTCGTCGAGGGCCGACAGATCGGGCGAGAACTTCATGTCGCGCAGCTGGCGCACGTAGGAGTCGTGGACGACGTTCTGGGCGTCGGTGGCTGAGGTCCACCCGATGAAGATGTCGGAGGCGGCCTGCATCAGGCGCTGGCCGGCAACCACCCGCGCACCGTGGTGGTCGAACTCGCTGGCCTCGCGTGTAGCGGTTCCAGGACGGAGGCCGTCGCCTCCTTGAACTGCAGCATGAGCGGGTCGCCGCCGTCGACCCCCTGCATCAGCAGCACGTAGCACCGCGTGCCCACGCTTCCGACGCCGACCACCTTGCGCGCGACGTCGACGACGTGGAACTGGTCGAGCAGGGCGGCGCGATCGGAGACGAGCGTGTGCCGGTAGGCCAGCATGGCGTCGTGCCCGCAGCAGCTCGGCCTGCTCCGCACCGACCCGCATGAGCAGCGGCGGATCCTCGACGAACCTGCGCTGGCCGTCGACCACGGTGGTCAGCTTGCCCATCGCCTGCAGGTTGGTGCGTCGGCGCGCGCCCTCGATCGAGCGCTCGACCCGGGCCAGCGCCGCCTCGGCCGGCATGCTGCTGGCCAGCTGACCGAGGTCCGAGACGTCGAGGCGGGAGTACCAGACATCCAGCGTGCGCATGGAGGCGAACGTGCGCATCGCCTCCCGATAGGCCGCGCACCGACGTGCGCGCCATCGCCCGCTGCGACGACGAGCGCCAGCCGTTCGAGCGGGCGGCGAGCACGGCCGAGGCGGCCATGCGCTTCACGTCCCACTCGAACGGCCCGGGGTGGGTCTCGTCGAAGTCGTTGAGGTCGAACAGCAGCGTCCGCTCGGGGGAGGCGAACATGCCGAAGTTCGCGATGTGTGCGTCCCCGCACAGCTGCACCGTCAGGCCGGTGTTGGGCTGGCTGGCCAGATCGGCGGCCATCACCACCGCGGACCCGCGGTAGAACGCGAACGCCGAGGCGCTCATCCGGCCGTGCCGGATGGGCACGAGACTGGCGATCCGGGCGCTGCCCTGGTCGATCAGGCGGTCGACCGGATCCAGCTCGATCCGGCGCCGGGAGCCCATCGCGCCAGGTCCTGGCGGGGGAGGCGCGCGCCGGGCTGCTGCGCCCTGCTCGACGCGCTCGTTGGGCTTCGAGCTTCGGTCGTCAAGCGCACGTGCCAGAGACTAGGCCAGGGCGGCGCGCGGACTCAGCGGCCGGGCTCGAACGGGTCAGACCTTCCGTGAGCACCGCGACGACCGTGCCCATGATGACCGCGTGGTCGCCGTCGATCGGATCGAACGCCGGATTGTGCGGCATGAGCCACGTGTGGCCGTCGCGCCGCCTGAGCGTCTTGACCGTGGCCTCGTCCTCGAGCAGGGCTGCCACGATCGAGCCGTTCTCGGCCGACTGGCCCGCCCGGATCACCACGTAGTCGCCGTCGCAGATGGCGGCGTCGATCATCGAGTCGCCCTTGCACCCGCAGGAGGAACAGGTCCCCGTCCCCGACGAGCTCGCGGGGGAGCGGGAAGACGGCCTCGACCACCTGCTCGGCGAGGATCGGCCCGCCGGCGGCGATCTGGCCGACGACCGGCACCAGGACCGCCTCCGGGCCGGGCGTCCAGCTCGGCGGCGGAGTCCTCGGCGAGGCCGTAGGGATCCAGGACCTCCATCGCCCGCGGGCGGTTCGGGTCCCGTCTCAGGTAGCCCTTGGCCTCGAGGACCTTCAGCTGGTGGGCCACGCTCGACGGGGAGTTCAGGCCGACGGACTCCCCGATCTCACGGACGCTCGGCGGATAGCCCCGATCCTCGACGGACTCGCGGATCACCTCGAGCACCCGCCGCTGGCGCAGCGTCAGCCCGGCGCGGTCCTCGGCGGAATCGGGCAGCGGGTGGATCGTCGCCATGGTCCCCTCCAGTTCGGTGCGTCCGGTCGGACGCCCGCGTGCTGCGAGCCATGCGTTGTCAGACCCCGGCACGAGTCTTGTCGGCAGGTGGCCGATGGCTGGTCACCTGCCACGCAGGCTACCGCCGCGAGCCGACATCTTCAAACATCTGTTCGATTCGGGGTTGAGCGTGTCGGTCGGCGGTGGTACAACTAGCACAGATGTTCGAACGAACATCAGTACGAGGAGGAGGTCGCGATGTCAACATCAGGTGCCGCAGCCTGGGGCCGCGCACGCGGCCCGGTCGACGCGCGTCGGAGACGTCCGCCTCACCCGGCGCGGGCGGCTCATCCGCAGCGGCGTCGCTGCTCGTGCTCTTGCTCCTGCTCGCCCTGAGCGTGGCCGGTGGGTTCGGCGACGGCAGGGCGCTGGCCGCCGATCCGCCGCGCCGACCAGCTGGCGGTTCAGCACGACTCAGCGTCGTCGTGGAGCGGGGCGACTCGCTGTGGGGGATCGCCCAGCGGCGCGCCCCTGGCGCGGATCCGCGTGAGGTGGTCGTGCAGATCCGCGAGCTGAACGGGCTGCGGTCGAACCTGATCCAGCCGGGTCAGGTCCTGCTGCTGCCCAGCTGCGGCTGCCGGCTGAGGCCGCTGCGAGCCGGACCGCGCTGGTGGCGCGTCGCCGTGCGCCAATGCTTGCATCAGGGGTCCTGAGGGTCTAGCGTTCACCACATCTAGTAGTTACACCGGTGTAAGTCATCCACAGGTTGTGGTTGATGATCCACAGGTTCGAACAGGTATCCCCAGGAAATCCCCAGGGTCGGTCCGGCCAGGAGCCCGTACGTCCTGGAGGTGACCGATGCTCTGCCCCTTCTGCCGCTCCGCGGAGACCCGGGTCGTCGACTCGCGCTCGACCGAGGACGGCACGGCCATCCGGCGGCGCCGGCTGTGTCCCGTCCTGCAGTCAGCGCTTCACCACCGTCGAGACGATGAGCATGCTGGTGGTGAAGCGCTCGGGCGTCGTCGAGCCCTTCAGCCGGGAGAAGGTCGTCGCCGGCGTGCGCAAGGCGTGTCAGGGCCGCCCGGTGAGCGAGGACGACCTGGCGCTCCTCGCCCAGCGGGTCGAGGACGACCTGCGGGCCACCGGTCAGGCGGCCATCGCCACCCACGACGTCGGCCTGGCCATCCTCGGCCCGCTGCGCATCCTCGACGAGGTGGCCTACCTGCGGTTCGCCTCGGTCTACCGGTCCTTCGAGTCCCTGGCCGACTTCGAGGCCGAGATCGCCCTGCTGCGCGCCGCAGCCGGCATCGCCGAGCCAGCAGTCCCGGCACGCAGCGGCACCTCGCGCAGCGCGCAGGTCCTGATCCGACCAGCACGAGCTCCACGTCGGCCCATCCGTCCATCCAGCCCACCCGGTCGCCGGGGAGGCACCGCGAACGTCGGCGGACGATCGAACAGGAGAGCGCATGACCCGAGCATCGTCGGACCCACAGAAGGCCGCCGAGAGTCCGCGCAGCGAGCACCGAGCGGCGGCCCCGCGTGGTGCCCAGCGTCAGGTTCCAGCGGGTCCACACGACCGAGGGCGTGCACCCCTACGACGAGGTCGTCTGGGAGTCCCGCGACGTCGTGCAGACGAACTGGAGGACCAACGAGACGGTCTTCGAGCAGCGCGGCGGTGGAGTTCCCTGACTTCTGGTCGGTCAACGCCTCCACGATCGTCACCACGAAGTACTTCCGGGGAGCGCTCGGCAGCGACGCAGCGCGAGCACAGCCTGCGCCAGCTGATCGACCGCGTGGTGCTCACGCTACGGGCGCGCCGGGCGGGAGCACGGCTACTTCGCGACCGAGCAGCGACGCCGAGATCTTCGAGCACGAGCTGACCTGGATGCTGCTGCACCAGGTCTTCTCGTTCAACTCCCCGGTGTGGTTCAACGTCGGCACGCGCCTCGCCGCAGCAGGTCAGCGCCTGCTTCATCCTGTCCGTCGACGACACGATGGACTCGATCCTCAACTGGTACCGCGAGGAGGGCCTGGATCTTCAAGGGCGGCTCGGGCGCCGGGCTGAACCTGTCGCGGATCCGCTCGAGCAAGGAGCTGCTCTCCAGCGGCGGGACGGCCTCGGGCCCGGTGTCGTTCATGCGCGGCGCGGATGCCTCCGCCGGGACGATCAAGTCCGGTGGCGCGACCCGGCGCGCGGCCAAGATGGTCGTGCTCGACGTCGATCACCCCGACATCGAGGAGTTCATCGCCACCAAGGTGCGCGAGGAGGAGAAGATCCGCGTCCTGCGCGATGCCGGGTTCGACATGGACCTCGGCGGCAAGGACATCACCTCGGTCCAGTACCAGAACGCGAACAACTCGGTGCGGGTCTCCGACGAGTTCATGCGCGCCGTCGAGGAGGGCCACGAGTTCGGCCTGCACGCGCGCGGCACCGGGCGAGGTCATCGAGACCGTCGACGCGAAGGCGCTGTTCCGCTCGCATGGCGGAGGCGGCGTGGGCGTGCGCCGATCCGGGCATCCAGTACGACGACACGATCAACGACTGGCACACCAACCCCGAGTCCGGTCGGATCACCGCGTCCAACCCGTGCTCGGAGTACATGAGCCTGGACAACTCCTCGTGCAACCTGGCGTCCCTGAACCTGCTGAAGTTCCTCAAGGACGACGACTCGCTTCGACGCGGCCCGGTTCGTGAGGTCCGTCGAGTTCATCATCACCGCGATGGACATCTCCATCTGCTTCGCGGACTTCCCGACCGAGGCGATCGGCGACACCACCCGCAAGTTCCGCCAGCTGGGCATCGGCTACGCGAACCTCGGCGCCCTGCTGATGGCGACCGGCCTCGCCTACGACTCCGACGGCGGTCGGGCGCTGGCGGCGGCGATCACCAGCCTGATGACCGGCACCGCCTACCGGCGCTCCGCCGAGCTGGCCTCGGTGGTGGGTCCCTACGAGGGCTACGCCCGCAACAGCGACGCCCACACCCGGGTCATGCGCAAGCACTGCCGCCGCCACCGACTCGCTGCGCACGCACTCGTCGCTGGACGGCGACATCCTCAAGCTGGCCGGGAAGGTCTGGCAGGAGGGCATCCAGATCGGCACGGTGCACGGCTGGCGCAACGCGCAGGCCTCCGTCCTGGCGCCGACCGGCACCATCGGGTTCATGATGGACTGCGACACCACCGGCATCGAGCCGGACTTCTCGCTGGTCAAGTTCAAGAAGCTCGTCGGCGGCGGTTCGATGCAGATCGTCAACCAGACGGTGCCGCGCGCGCTGCGCGCGCTTGGGTTACGCCGAGGAGACGATCGAGGCGATCGTCGAGTACATCGCCGAGCACGGGCACGTCATCGACGCACCGGCGCTGCAGACCGAGCACTACTCCGTCTTCGACTGCGCGATGGGTGAGCGGGCGATCACCCCGATGGGCCACGTGCGGATGATGGCTGCGTGCCAGCCGTTCCTCTCCGGTGCCATCTCCAAGACCGTGAACATGCCGGAGTCGGCCACGGTCGAGGAGGTCGAGGAGATCTACTTCCAGGCCTGGAAGATGGGGATCAAGGCCCTGGCGATCTACCGCGACAACTGCAAGGTCGGCCAGCCGCTCTCCGACGCCAAGGTCGAAGAAGGTCGAGGCGCCGGCGCCCGCCGATCGAGGTGGAGTACCGGCCGATCCGCAAGCGGCTGCCGAAGTCGCGGCCCAGCCGGACCGTCTCCTTCGCGGTCGGCGGCGCCGAGGGCTACATGACGGCGGGGTCCTACCCCGACGACGGGCTGGGCGAGGTGTTCCTCAAGCTCGGCAAGCAGGGCTCCACCCTGGCGGGCGTGATGGACGCCTTCTCCATCGCCACCTCGATCGCGCTGCAGTACGGCGTCCCGCTGGAGGCGTTCGTCAGCAAGTTCGTCAACATGCGCTTCGAGCCCTCGGGCATGACCGACGACCCGGACATCCGGATGGCGCAGTCGATCGTCGACTACATCTTCCGGCGGCTGGCGCTCGACTACCTGCGACTACGACAGCCGCGAGGCCCTGGGCATCTTCACCGCCGACGAGCGGGCGGCGCAGGTCGCGGCCACCTACGGCGGCGCCCAGCTGGAGATCGACGTCGAGGGCCTGGCCCAGTCGGTCCCGGTCGACGAGCACCCCGTCGCGACCGAGGCGCCAGCTCGACCGCGCGGCAGCGTCAAGGGGGCGGCCAGGTCGCTGCAGCGGACGTCCACTCCTCGGCGGAGCTGCTGGAGGCGATCAACGGCAAGGCCTCGGACGCGCCGCTGTGCTTCACCTGCGGAACGAAGATGCGCCCGGCCGGCTCGTGCTACGTCTGCGAGGGGTGCGGGAACACGAGCGGCTGCAGCTGAGCCGGGCAGGCCCGTCCGGCACTGGCCGGCCGCGCGGTTGACGATCGGCCCTCACGTCGGAGACCCGGGGGCCGATCGGCGCGCTACCGGCGGCGTGCGCGAGTCAGGCTGTCGCGCCCAGCCGGCATCGACTCAAGCCTTCGAAGCCGCCTTCTGCTGCTGCTTGAAGGCCCGGACCTCGGCGAGGGTCGAGCTGTCGACCACGTCGGCCACCGATCGGCGGGAGCCCTCCTCGCCGTACGCGCCGGCTGCCTCGCGCCATCCGGCTGGGCGAACCCCGAGCTGCTTGCCCAGCAGCGCGACGAAGATGCGCGACTTCTGCTCGCCGAAGCCCGGCAGGCCGCGGAGTCGGCGCAGCAGCTCGCCACCGGTCTCCGCTGTGGTCCAGATGCGCCGCGGTGTCCCCGGCGTACTGGTCGACCACGTGCTGGGCGAGGGTCTGGATGCGCCCGGCCATCGCGCGGGGGTACCGGTGCACGGCGGGTGGTCCGCTCGCCAGGGCGACGAACGCGTCGGGGTCCAGGGCGGCGATCGCGCGGGGGTCCAGCCGATCCACCCCGAGTCGGTCGGCCAGTAGGCGCGGGTCCGGCGAAGGCCCGCTCCATGGGGAACTGCTGGTCGAGCAGCATGCCGGTGAGAAGTGCGAACGGATCGCGGGACAGCAACTCGTCGGCGGCAGGTTCCTGGGCCAGGTCGCAGCGCCGGATGGGCGCTCGCGGAGTCCGGTCAGGTCGGGCAGACATCGGCCCCGTCGACTGCGCCGCCGGACCATCACACCGATCACCTCCATGGACCTGCCGCGGAGCCGTGGTCGGCGTGCGACTCCTCCGGCGCATGCTACCGACTCGCCGGCCTCTGCAGCGGAGACCGCAGCCTGAGTTCGCGCCGGTCGATGCTGAGCACGCTGCTCCACAGCTCGACTGCCCGGCGTGGCGGTGCCCGATGGCACCCGCGCCGCGGGTAGCTTCTCGTCAGGGCCCGGGCGCTCTGCGGAGGGGAAGCCGCGGGGGTCCGGGCCGCTCAATCCGCACTGTCGACGGTCAGCACCAGCGCCCATGGCAGTCGCGGAGCTCCCGGCAGGGTAGCCTCTGCACGCCCACACGACAGGGGCGGTCACGATGGAGCGACGCGGCGATCGAGCCGCGAGGACCAACTCAGAGGTGGATCAGCCATGACGAACGACCTGCGGGTGATGCTCACGCCAGAGGGCCGGGCCAGCCTGCAGGCACGAGTGGACGAGATCGCCAGCGAGGAGCTCCCGGCCATGCGGCCGCTCCTGGTCGAGGACGAGCGCGACGAGCGGGTCGTGGCGGACTTCGAACGACTCCAGGCCGAGCACGACCGGATCGTGGTGCTCCTCGGCACGTCCGGCACCCTGGACCTCGATGCGCTCGGGCCCGGTCATCACCCTCGGGTCGCGGGTGGCGGTCACCGACGCCGACGGTGAGCGCCTGGTCGTGCGGATCGTCGATCCGGTCGAGGCCTACCTCGACGAGGAGCGGATCAGCAGCACGTCGCCCCTGGCCAGCGCCCTGCTCGGGCATGTCGTCGGCGACGAGTGCGTCGTGGTGGCCCCGGCCAGCACCTGGACGGCCACGGTCGCTGGCTGTCGGGGAGCAGATCTGAGCACAGCCGTCCACAGATCCCTGCGGACCCCTTCCCGAGGCAGTGCCGCAGGGAGCACGGTTGGGCCATGACCGCCGAACCAGCTCCTCCCGCCCATCACCTGTCCGAGCAGCCTCGTGGCCTCCTGCGCCCCGCTGCTCGGGCTTCGTCCCCGCCGACTGCGTCGTCGCCTTCATCCACGGCGTGCCTGGTCAGGCGCTCACCGGTGATCCTGCGCGTCGACCTGCCACCGGTGGGCGCGGGCGACGTCGATCGCTGCTGACATCGCCCTGCGCGATCGCGCGCACCGGCGGGTGCGCCATCGATGTCGTGGCCTGGGTCGACGATGAGGACGGCGCGACTCGCCACGAGCTGCCCAGCACGCCCTTCCTGGTCGCACTCGAGGCGCGCTCTGGACTCTGGCCGGCATCGAGGTGGGTGCCAGCCTGAGCACGAATGGCCGAGTCTGGTGGTCGCACTCGTGCTCCGACCCGGTCTGCTGTCCCGGAGACGAGCACGGCACTCGATCCGGCGACCATGAACGCCGTCCGCGCCGAGTACGTCTTCGCCGGGTACGCCCCGCTGCCCAGCAGGGACCGCCTCGCGCGACCGGATCGCACGCGACGAGCTAGCGGGCCGGCAAGGTCGGGCGGGCCATGAGCGGCGCGCGCCCCGCAGCCCGACGCTGCGATGGTGCGACGCACAGATCCGCTTCCTCACCGAGCCTGCTGATGCCGCCCGACGCCTGCGACTCGCCAGGCGAGCGCCGCTGAGCACGGCCAAGGCGGCCCGGCTGTTCCGCGGCCTGTCCGACACCCGCGTCCGTGATGTGGTGCTGCACCGGCTGGTGGTCCGGGGCCGGCACTGCCGAGCGCTGCTGGGCGGGCACGATCGAGACCCTGTGCGACGCGCTGCGCTGCGCCCCGCTCGGGGCATCGGCGCCGGCGGCAACGATCCTGGCGCTCGTGGCGTGGATGGTGGGGGACGGCTCGCTGGCGACGATCTGCGTGCAGCGCGCCCTGGAGGAGGACCCCGGCTACCGGCTGGCGGTCATGGCCTCGCAGCTGATGGGCCAGGGCACCGACCCGCGGATCTGGCGGGAGTCGCTGACCGGACTCTCGGAGGCCGAGTGCCGCAATCCCGGCCGTCGCTGACCCGCGCGACCGTCATGAGCCACCTCAGCCGATGGCCTCGGGGGCTCCCGATCGGTGGGCGCTGACCCAGGCGTCCATCTGCTCCCATTCGGTGAACAGCCAGTCCGAGAGCCCGGCGGGGTCGGTCGGGACCTCCGACGCGGGAAGGGCGTGCCAGCGCAGGTGCATCGTCTTGTCGACCGGGATCGCCCGCCAGATGTCGCGCACCGTGTTCAGCTCGTCGAGCCCGGTGTGGGCCACGACCACGACCTCGAGGTCCGGGTTCGCGAGTCAGGGCGGCGCGCACGCCGCGGGGTCGAGGGGGCAGCAGGTTCACGATGCCCTCGGCGCGAACCGCGGCGGCCTCGCGATCGGACTCTGCGCAGGCGCTCGATCGCACGGGTGCGCCGCGCCGGCGTGACGTTGCCCCCCTCCGGGAAGATCAGCAGGGCGTCGCGCGGGGACATGGATGCCGCCAGGCGCCCGATCTCCTCGACCACGGCGTCCTGTTGCCCGGGCGTCGGGTCCAGGAACGTCATGGGCAGCCGGTTGAGCAGCACGTCGATCATCGGGTCCCATTGGAGGGTCTCCTTGAGGACCACGCGCGGCCGACGACCCTCCCACGTCAGCAGCTCGTGGACGAGGAGGAACGAGTCGCCGGGTCCGGCATGGCGGCTCAGGACCAGCAGCGGGTGCTCGATCGTCTCGGGGTCGCCGTCGTCACCCGGCAGGTCCGGACCGCGGCGGTCGACGCTCAGGACGAAGAACTGCGATCCGAGCCAGTGCAGGACCCGCAGGAGGCCCGGTGACGACCCGGTAGTGGAACTCGACGAAGGCCGGACGCCGCAGCGCCCAGCCGAACCCGCTGGCCAGCCACGAGCCGAAGGCGAGGGCCAGGGCGACGACCTCCAGCGTCAGGTACACGATCGCGAAGCCGAGCAGGCGCAGGGCCCGCAGCTTGGCCGGCAGGGCGAACGACAGGAGCGCCATGACCACGAGCAGGAAGGGCAGTCCGACCACCAGCACGCAGACGGAGGCGAGCCAGAAGATCGGCTGGAGCAGCAGTCTGCGGACCCACCGGGGCGGCAGGGGGACGCTCACGCGGTGGTCGGTCGACGCGTCCGGGGGCGCCCAGCCCGGCGAGGTACGCCGACGCCGCGACATGGGCGGCCTGGATCCGCTCGCGCGACGCGGGAGGTGTCGAACGTGTCGAAGTTGGCGCGGTCGGTGGGTGCCGGGGCGAGCCCACCGGTGGGCAGGACGTGCACCTCGATCAACTCCCGGGAGCGCGCCAGGGAGGCGTTGAATCGGGCCCGCCGCGCGACCTCGAAGGCGACCATGGGCACCTCCCACGGGCTTCTGGGGCGCGGTGAGGGGCTGCTCGATGCGACCGACCTGCAGGACGAAGGCCCGCTCGGCGCCCAGCTTGCGGGCGCGGTCGAGCGGGATCGAGTTGACCAGCCCGCCGTCGAGGAAGTGCTCCCCGTCGATGACGACCGGCGGGTACAGGCCGGGAAGTGCGGCGGAGGCCAGGACGGCGGGCACCAGCGGTCCCGCTGGTGAACCAGTGCTCCGCCGCGCGCTCGATGCTCGCGGCCACGCAGGCGAACTCCACCGCGAGGTCCTCGATCGCGCTCGGGGAGGTTCTCGGCCAGGAGCCGGTGCAGCGGGCCGGGGTTCGATGCGGCGCGGGCCCGCGAGGTGGCGATGGCGGCCACCCGCTGGCGCATCGACCTGCCCGAGCGGCCCGTCGGTGACCGCGTGGATCCACAGCGCCTCCAGGCGGCGCACCCCGGCGGAGGTGGGGTCGGCGGCCAGGAGGGCGCCGTTCATGGCACCGATCGAGGTCCCGAGGATCAGGTCCGGCGTGATCCCGGCCTCCTCGAGCGGCCCGGAGCATCCCGACCTCGGCAGCACCGAGGATGCCCTCCGCCGCCGAGGACGAACGCCGTGCGAGCGCGCCATTCCGCGGATTCTTGCACCCGTGGGCACGGCGACGACACGCCGAACGCGCCCGGTTGCGCGCCCTGGAGGCTCCCGTGTAGCGTCGCCGGCCAGGTCAAGAGTCCCAGCGTCAAGCCCTGGCTTGCTGGGCGGCAACCCTCCGACCGCGGTGGGGTGCCCCAGGTGAGGACCTGGTTGCTACTGCCGTGCGGCAGGACGCAGCAAGCGCGGGTCTTGCGGCAGCAAGGCCCCGGACCCCGACGGGGGTCAGGGATCGGCATCGTCGCTTCCCCGGCCAACGTCACACCGCCAAGGCCCCCTGGGGCCGAGACAGAGGAGACGTCGAGATGAACAACGCCTGGTCCTTCGAGACCCGCCAGATCCACGCCGGCCAGACGCCCGACGGCACCACCAACGCCCGGGCCCTGCCGATCTACCAGACGACCTGCTACACCTTCAACAGCACCGACCACGCCGCGAACCTGTTCGCGCTCAAGGAGTTCGGCAACATCTACACCCGGATCATGAACCCGACCCAGGCCGTGGTCGAGGAGCGCATCGCCTCCCTCGAGGGCGGCGTCGGCGCGCTGCTGGTCGCCTCCGGCCAGGCGGCGGAGACGCTCGCCCTGCTCAACCTCGCCGAGGCCGGGGACCACATCGTGTCCAGCCCGAGCCTGTACGGCGGCACGTACAACCTGTTCCACTACACCTTCCCGAAGCTGGGCATCGAGGTGTCCTTCGTCGAGGACCCCGACGACCTGGACAGTCTGGCGCGCCGCCGTCCGGCCCGAACACCAAGGCGTTCTTCGCCGAGACGATCTCCAACCCGAAGAACGACATCCTCGACATCGAGGGCGTCGCCGGGGTGGCCCACGAGGCCGGCGTGCCGCTGATCGTGGACAACACCGTCGCCACGCCGTACCTGATCCGCCCGATCGAGTGGGGCGCCGACATCGTCGTGCACTCGGCGACCAAGTACCTCGGCGGGCACGGCACCGCGATCGCCGGGCGTGATCGTCGACGCGCGGCACGTTCGACTTCGCCGCGGACCCGGAGCGTTCCCCGAGCTTCAACCAGCCCGATCCCGAGCTACCACGGCCTGGTCTACGCCCGCGACCTCGGCGTGGGCAGCGCGCTCGGCGCCAACCTGGCCTTCATCCTCAAGGCGCGGGTGCAGCTCCTGCGCGACCTCGGCCCGGCCGTCGCGCCGTTCAACGCCTTCCTGCATCGCCCAGGGCATCGAGACGCTGAGCCTGCGCGATCGAGCGGCACGTCGCCAACGCCAAGGCGGTCGCGCGAGTGGCTGGAGGGCCGCGACGAGGTCGAGTCAGGTCGCACTACGCCGGCCTGCCGAGCAGCCCGTGGTACGAGCTGGGCCGCAAGTACGCCCCGCTGGGCACCGGCGCCGTGCTCGGCCTTCGAGATCGAGGGCGGGGTCGAGGCGGGCCGGCGCGTTCGTCGAGGCGCTCGAGCTGCACAGCCACGTGGCCAACATCGGCGACGTGCGCAGCCTGGTGATCCACCCGGCCACGACGACGCACTCGCAGCTGACGCCAGGAGGAGCAGCTGAGCCACCGGCGTCACCCCCGGGCTGGTCCGCCTCGCGGTCGGCATCGAGAACATCAACGACATCCTGGCCGACCTCGAGGCCGGCTTCCGCGCCGCCAAGTCCGACTGACGAATCGGCTGGGCCGGCCCGGCGTCGCGGCATGCCGGGCCGGCTTCGCGGCACGCCGGGCCCGCCTCGCCATACCCGGTGTTTGACAACCACCCCAAATGGGAACAGATCACCGCGCCTGCGCCGTTGTACTGACGTGGGCAGCTCAGCCGCGCACGCGTGACAGAATGGGCCCCCTCCCGGGATCGGCGCACTGATCGCGTGCCCGGACGCCGAAGTGGTCGAAGTGAGAGGCAAGCACTGGTGAGTTCCAAGAGATCCGTCATGGCCGAGTCGATCGAGCCGAGCGAGGTCGAAGTGACCAGCCCTGTGGCTTCGGTCAAGGCACCTGCGGGGCGTGCGGCGAAGAAGGCCCCAGCGGCAGCGACCCGAACGTCCACCCCGAAGAGGGGCACCCGCGCGCCGGCCGCGGTCGAACTGCCGAAGCGGCGGTCGAGTCGGGTCCCGCACCGCGAGCCCGCAGGTCCCCCGCGAAGAGGACGGCGGCGACACGGTCCACGACGAGCGCCAAGGACGCGGCGAAGGCAGCTTCGAAGGTCGATCCGGCGGCCGGCCTTGCCGATGCCGATGCTGACGACGTGGACCTCGACGTCGACGCCCTGAGCCCCGAGGCCGCCAGCAGCGAGCTGGCCAAGGCCGCGGCGCTGGAGGCCGAGCTGGAGGTGGACCTCGCCAAGGACCTGGAGGCGGTCAAGGGCGAGGCTGCCCAGCCGGCCGAACCCGCCGCCGTGAGCGTGCTGGAGGGCCCCGAGACCGAGGCGTTCGAGATCTCGGACGCCGACATCGAGGACGAGCCGCAGCAGCAGGTCACGGTCGCTGGCGCCACCGCCGACCCGGTCAAGGACTACCTCAAGCAGATCGGCAAGGTCGCGCTGCTCAACGCCGAGCAGGAGGTGCAGCTGGCCAAGCGGATCGAGGCGGGCCTGTTCGCCGAGGAGAAGCTGAACTCCGGCATGTCGCTGGACCCGAAGCTGCGCCGCGACCTCGAGTGGATCGCCGAGGACGGCCGGCGGGCCAAGAACCACCTGCTCGAGGCCAACCTGCGCCTCGTGGTCTCGCCTGGCCAAGCGCTACACCGGTCGCGGGATGCTGTTCCTGGACCTGATCCAGGAGGGCAACCTGGGCCTGATCCGCGCGGTCGAGAAGTTCGACTACACCAAGGGCTACAAGTTCTCGACGTACGCCACCTGGTGGATCCGCCAGGCGATCACCCGGGCGATGGCCGACCAGGCCCGCACGATCCGCATCCCCGTGCACATGGTCGAGGTCATCAACAAGCTCGCCCGCGTGCAGCGCCAGATGCTGCAGGACCTGGGCCGCGAGCCCACCCCGGAGGAGCTGGCCAAGGAGCTCGACATGACCCCCGAGAAGGTCGTCGAGGTCCAGAAGTACGGCCGCGAGCCGATCTCGCTGCACACCCCGCTCGGCGAGGACGGCGACTCCGAGTTCGGCGACCTGATCGAGGACTCCGAGGCGATCGTGCCCTCCGACGCCGTGTCGTTCACCCTGCTGCAGGAGCAGCTCGACGGGGTCCTGGACACCCTGTCCGACCGCGAGGCCGGCGTGGTGCGGATGCGCTTCGGCCTCACCGACGGGCAGCCCAAGACCCTCGACGAGATCGGCAAGGTCTACGGGGTGACCCGCGAGCGGATCCGCCAGATCGAGTCCAAGACGATGTCGAAGCTCCGCCACCCGAGCCGGTCGCAGGTCCTGCGCGACTACCTGGACTGACCGCGTCCGCGACCGAGGTCGGTCAGAACCCGAAGTGCAGGTCGACCCTCCGGCGCCACTGCCCCACCCGATCGCCCATGCGAGGGATACCGCCCGACTCCTGCGGGATAGCGTGACGGCATGCGCTTCCTGCACGAGCCGCCCGCCCACGACCTGACCTACGACGACGCGTTCCTGGTTCCCACCCGCTCGGCCGTCGCCTCCCGGTTCGCGGTGGACCTGACCGCGCCCGACGGCTCCGGGGCCACCATCCCGATCGTCGTGGCGAACATGACCGCCGTGGCCGGCCGGCGGATGGCCGAGACGGTCGCGCGGCGCGGCGGGCTGGTGATCCTCCCGCAGGACATCCCGGTCGACGTCGTGGCCGAGGTCGATCTCCTGGGTGAAGGGCCGGCACCCGGTCTACGACACGCCCGTGCGCCTGAGCCCGGACGACGACCGATCGGCGCGGCCCTCTCGCTGATCCACAAGCGCGCGCACGGCGCGGCGATCGTCGAGAGCGGACGGGGTCCCGGTCGGCATCGTCACCGAGTCCGACTGCGCCGACACCGACCGGTTCGGCAGCGTCGGCCGAGGTGATGAGCGAGGACGTCTTCACCCTGCCCGACGGCGTCGACCCCGCGGCGGCCTTCGACGCGCTGCACCGCGGCGCGGCGCCGGTTCGCCCCGGTCGTCGCCGCGGACGGCACGATGGTCGGCGTCCTGACCGCGGCCGGCGCGCTGCGGGCGACGGTCTACACCCCGGCCCTGGACGCCGATGGCCGGCTGCGCGTCGGCGCCGCGATCGGCGTGAACGGCGACGTCCAGGGCCGCGCGGAGGCGCTGCTGGCCGCCGGCGTGGACATCCTCGTCGTGGACACCGCCCACGGCCACCAGGAGAAGATGATCGAGGCCCTCGCGGCCGTCGGCCGGGCGCGCCACGTCGCGCCCGGCGTGCCGGTGGTCGCCGGCAACGTCGTGACCGCCGCCGGCACGCTCGACCTGATCGAGGCCGGCGCCGACATCGTCAAGGTCGGGGTCGGCCCGGGCGCGATGTGCACCACGCGGATGCAGACCGGTGTCGGGCGTCCCCAGCTCTCGGCCGTCGTCGACTGCGCGGCGGCGGCTCGCGAGGAGGGTCGCTGGATCTGGGCCGACGGGGGCGTGCGACACCCCCGCGACGTGGCGATCGCCCTGGCCGCGGGCGCGGGAGCGGTGATGATCGGCTCGTGGTTCGCCGGCACGTACGAGTCGCCCGGCGACCTGCAGGTCGACCCCTCGGGCAAGGCCTACAAGGTCAGCTTCGGGATGGCCTCGGCCCGGGCGGTGCGCGGCCGGACCTCCGACGAGTCGGCGCTTCGACCGCGCCCGCAAGGCGATGTTCGAGGAGGGGATCTCGCACTCCCGGATGTACATCGACCCCGAGCGCCCGGGCGTCGAGGACCTGCTGGACTCGATCACCTCGGGTGTCCGCTCGGCCTGCACGTACGCGGGAGCCGCGTCGATGCAGGCGTTCCACGAGCGGGCGCTGCTGGGCGTGCAGTCGGCCGCGGGCTACGCGGAGGGCCGTCCGCTGGACCGCTCCTGGTAGCAGCCCCGGTGTGGCAGCCTTGACCCATGGACATCGAGGTGAGCCAGCGGGTCGCAGCGCCCGTCCGAGCAGGTCTGGGCGGTGATCACCGACCTCGCGAACAGCCCGCAGGTCATCTCGGGGATCGACGCGGTCGAGATCCTCGGCGGACCCCCCGAGTTCGGCGTCGGGCACGCGGTGGCGTGAGACCCGCACCATGCTCGGGAAGCAGGCGACCGAGGAGATGGAGGTCAGCGCGGTGGACCCGGGTCGCTCGTACTCCGCCGTCGCGGAGAGCCACGGCGCCCGTTACGACTCGACGCTGGCCGTGGAGCCGGATGGCGAGTCCGCGTGCACGCTCACGATGACGTTCCGTGGCGAGCCGACCAGCACCGGGTGGCCGGATCATGGCTGCGACCGTCGGGCGCCTCTTCCTCGGCGCGTCCCGCAAGGCTCTTGCCAAGGATCTGCGCGACATCGCGGCCGCGGCGGAGGCCCGGCGGGCCTGACCGGCAGTGGCCCTCCGGCTGAGCGTCCCCGAGCACCTGCCGATCGCCGCGCACGTCGAGGCGATCGCCGCGGCGCTGCGCGACCACCAGGTCATCGTCGTCGCCGGCGAGACCGGCTCGGGCAAGACCACCCAGCTGCCCAAGATCGCGCTGGCGGCGGGCCGGGGCAGCGCCGGCGATGATCGGCCACACCCAGCCGCGCCGCATCGCCGCCCGCACGCTGGCCGCCCGGATCGCCGAGGAGTGCGGGGTCGAGCTGGGCGCGGAGGTCGGCTTCGCGGTCCGGTTCACCGACCGCACCGCCAGGGGGACCGGGTCAAGGTGATGACCGACGGCATCCTGCTCGCCGAGCTGCAGCGCGACCGCGACCTGCGCCGCTACGACACGATCATCATCGACGAGGCGCACGAGCGCAGCCTCAACATCGACTTCCTGCTCGGCTACCTCAAGCGCCTGCTGCCGCGCCGGCCCGACCTGCGGGTGATCGTCACCAGCGCGACCATCGACGTCGAGCGGTTCTCCGCGCACTTCGGCGGCGCGCCGATCATCGAGGTCAGCGGCCGCACCTACCCGGTCGAGATCCGCTACCGGCCGACCGAGGACGTGGCCAGCCGACGACGTCGACGCCGTCTGCGAGGCGGTCCTGGAGTGCCTGACCTCCGGCGACGGCGACGTGCTGGTGTTCCTGTCCGGCCAGCGCGAGATCCACGACGTCGCCGACGCGCTGCGCCCGATGCTCGACCGCGCGACCGACGGTCCTGCCGCTGTACGCGCGGCTGACGCACGGCCGAGCAGCACCGGGTGTTCGCCCCCGGCGGCGGGCCGGCGGGTGGTGCTGGCCACGAACGTCGCCGAGACCTCGATCACCGTGCCGGGCATCCGCTACGTCGTCGACCCGGGCACCGCGCGGATCTCGCGCTACAGCAAGCGGCTGAAGGTGCAGCGGCTGCCGATCGAGCCGATCTCCCAGGCGTCGGCCAACCAGCGCGCCGGCCGGTGCGGGCGCGTCCGCGACGGCATCGCCGTCCGGCTCTACAGCGAGCAGGACTTCGCTCGACCGGCCGGCGTTCACCGACCCCGAGATCCTGCGCACCAACCTGGCCTCGGTGATGCTGCAGATGGCGGCGCTGCGGCTGGGGGAGATCGAGCGGTTCCCGTTCCTCGACCCGCCCGACACCCGGCAGATCCGCGACGGCGTCGCGCTGCTGCACGAGCTCGGCGCCCTCAAGGACGGGCAGCGGACCGCCCCGGCTCACCCCGCTGGGCCGGCAGCTGGCCCGGCTCCCGCTGGACCCGCGCCTGGCCCGGATGGTCCTGGCCGCCGCCGAGGCGGGCTGCGTGCGCGAGGTGGTCGTCATCGCGGCCGGCCTGACGATCCAGGACCCGCGGGAGCGCCCGGAGGCGGAGCGCGGCCGGGCCGACGCCGCGCACGCCCGGTTCGCCGACAAGCGCTCGGACTTCGTCACCCTGCTCAACCTCTGGGAGCACATCCGCGAGGTGCGCAGCGGCACGTCGGCCAACGGGCTGCGCCGGGCGTGCCGCGAGCAGTACCTGAACTACCTGCGGATCCGCGAGTGGCAGGACCTCGTCGGCGCAGCTCCGCGAGGTGCTCGCCGGCCTGGGCATCGCGCTGGAGCAGCGCGGCCGAGGACCGCGACGCGCATCCACCGGGCGCTGCTGACCGGGATGCTGTCGCAGGTCGGGATGTGGGACCCGCTGCGTCGCGACTACCTGGGCGCCCGGGGCGCGCGGTTCGTCATCTTCCCCGGATCGGCGCTGGCCCGGACGAATCCCGAGTGGGTCATGTCCTCGCGAGCTGGTCGAGACCTCGCGGCTGTTCGCCCGGCGCAACGCCGCGATCAAGCCGGAGTGGATCGAGGAGGCCGCCGGCGCACCTGGTGTCGCCGGAGCTACTCCGAGCCGCACTGGTCGGCCAAGCGGGGCGCCACGGTGGCGATCGAGCGGGTGACCCTGTACGGGATCCCGCTCGTCGCCGGCCGGCACGGTCGACTACGGCCGCATCGACCCGGCGCTCTGCCGGCGAGCTGTTCATCCGCGGCGGCCCTGGTCGAGGGCGACTGGCGCACGCGGCACCGGTTCTGGCACGCGAACCGGGAGCGCGCTGCGGGCGGCCGCAGGAGCTCGAGGAGCGCAGCCGGCGCCGCGGGCTGGTGATCGACGACGACGGGCTGTTCGCCTTCTACGACGCGCGGATCCCCGCCGACGTCACCTCGGTGCGGCACTTCGACGCCTGGTGGAAGCGGGCAGTCCGCGCGACCCCGGACCTGCTGACGCTGACCGCGGCCGACGTCGGCCTCCGGGGGAGGACCTGCCCGGACGAGGGTGACTTCCCGCTGCGCTGGAGCGCCGGGCCGGATGTCGACCCTCAACCTCAGCGTACGCCTTCGAGCCGGGGGACGACGCCGACGGGGTGACCGTCGACGTCCCGCTGGCGGTCCTGCCCGGACCTCGACCCGGCGGAGGTCCCGGGTGCCGCCCCGGGCACCGCGCGGCGAGCTCGTCACCGCCCTGCTGCGCAGCCCGCCCAAGTCGATCCGCCGCCAGCTGGGTCCGGCCCCGAACCTCGCGCCCGCAGGTGCTCGACGCTCCGGAGCTCGCCGAGCGCCCGCTGCTGGAGGCGGTCGCCGCCGCGGTCGACCCGGCTCACCGGCGTGCGGGTCACCGCGGCGGACTGGGACCTCACGCGGGTGCCGCTGCACCTGCTGCCGCGCTACCGGGTGCTCGACGAGTCGGGCCGGGTGCTCGGCGAGGGCCGCGACCTGGCCGCCCTGCAGCGCGCGCACGCCCCCGACCGCGCCGCGATGCTCGCGCGCGCGGCCGCCGACGTGCACGGTCGCCGGGGCGACGGACCTGGACGTTCGGCGACCATCCCGGAGCGGTCGAGCGGCAGGTCGTCGGGCGTGCCGGTCGTCGGGCTATCCCGGCCCTGGTCGACCGTGGCGCAGTCGGTCGACCTCGACGGTCCTGCCCGACCCGGACGAGGCGGCGCGGACGCACCTGCGGGGTGTCCGCCGGCT
Organism: uncultured Gemmatimonadales bacterium; assembly: GCA_963725045.1. Lineage (GTDB taxonomy): Bacteria > ARS69 > ARS69 > ARS69 > ARS69 > CAVRWY01. The sequence continues at coordinate 24,488 of CAVRWY010000010.1, read as the reverse complement.
CGTCGCGCTGGCGGTGCCGAACCCCGCGCCCCGGGGTCATTCCGGCCTGGACGACGCGGCTCGGCTCGTCGCTCGGCCGGTACCCGCACGGCGGCGCCCAGGCGCTGCTCGCCGACACCGCCGACGCCTGCATCGACGCGCTGCTCCTGGCCGAGACCGCCGGTCCGCGACGAGCCGGCGTTCGGCGCGGCAGGTGGCGCCGGATCACCCTCGAGCTGCCCGCGCCGGTTCGCCGCTGCGCTGGCCCAGGTCGTCGCGGCCTGGACCTGGCCTGGGAGGCCGAGCGACGCGGTCGACGAGCTGACGCGCGCCGGTCGTCGCCGAGTCCGTCGCCGACGTCCGGGCCGAGCTGCTCCGGCTCGTCGGCCCGCACGCCGGTCAGCCGGATCGGTGTCGACCGGCTGCCCGACCTGCGGCGCTACCTGCAGGCGCTGGCCTGGCGCGCCGCGAAGCTGGCCGACGATCCGGCTGCCGACGGTCGCCGGCTCGCGGCGGTCCGGGAGGCCGAGGCGCTGATGGCCGGCAGGCTGCCCGGACTGGCCGGTGGCCGACCCGATGGCGGCCGGCGAGCCCGCGCGGACCGCGCGCACGATGGTCGACGAGTTCCGGGTGAGCCTGTTCGCCCAGCACATCCGGACAGCGATGCCGGTGTCGCTGCCGCGGATCGAGAGGTTCGCGGCCGGGATCAGACCTTGAACGGGAGCTTCAGCAGCTTCTTGATCGAGGTCCCGGTGGTCGCCTTGAACGCCCGGCGCGCCTCGGACATGGCCGAGGCATAGGTGGCCCGGGCGCTCTTGACCGAGAGCTCGTAGGCCTCGCGGTCGTCGGCGGACGCGGCCTGGTAGTCCAGCCAGGCGTCCTGGCGATCGGACTCGGTCGTCGCCTCCTCGAGGTCGGCGACCAGCTGCGCGCGCTCGTCGGCCGTATCGGTCTTCAGGGTGTCACGCCCGGAGGTCATCGCCAGCTCCAGCGTGTTGCCGGCGACGGCGGTCGCGTCGCGGTAGGCCTTCAGAGCGACGCCGGTCTCCGGCTTGCCCGTCCGGTCGAGGTACTCGGCCAGCGCCCCGTCGATGGCGGCGTCGCGCTTGGCGAGGGCGGCCTGCTTCGCGGTGCGGTACTCCTGCAGGACGGGCTCGGCGCTCCTGGCGTACACACGTCGGCGCCAGGCGCCGCTCCGCCTTCGTGTCGGCATCGTAGAGGGCGGTGGCACGCATCGCCTTCGGCGCGGCCAGACCCTTGGCGCGCTGGGCACGGGCCGCAGCGATCTCGGTCGCGTACGTCGGCGCGCGCCGCGCGGGCCAGCGTGCGAAGCGCGTCCTCGGCGGTCTCCTGGAACGACGAGACGTCCGGATCGACCGTCCGCATGGGCCGCTCGGCAGCCACGGGCAGGGCGGCGGCGCCGGTGAGCAGGGCTGCGGACAAGCCGATCCCCGCGAGCCTCGCCGCCGCTCGACCTGCTCACCGCCGACACTGCCCCTCCCACGGTGTACTGCCCACCACGGCATAGCGTAGCCCCGGGGACCGTTGGACCCAAAGCGCCACCTGGACACGCCACAGGTCCACGCAGCCGGTGCACGGCCACGAGGATCCGTGGTCACGCCGAGGGCAGTAGGACGTACCGCGCCCGCCCATGCGATGCCGCCAGCAGCAGCGCCGCGAGCTCGATGAGCATCGAGAAGCCGGTGGCCTTCATCGCGACCCAGGTGGACTGCCGAGCCGCCGGCCCAGCGCGCAGCCGCAGCTGCTCGGCGGCGAAGATGCCCCCGACGAACCCGACGAGCAGGCCGACCACGGGGATCAGGAAGAACCCGACGATCGCACCAGCGCCGCCGACCATGATCGAGCGCCCCGGGATGCCGGCCGCGGTGCATCGACGCTGTGCGGCAGCAGGTACTTGAGCACCTGGCCGAGCGCCGAGGATCAGCGCGATCGACCGCGAATGCACCCAGGCGCCGGTGCCCCCGGTGACCATCGCCCAGACCAGGAACGCGCGCCAGTGCGAGGATCGGTCCCGGGCAGGACGGGCACGACCACGCCCAGCCGCGGCGACGAGCAGCGCGACTGCCGACCAGGACGTTGAGCGCGAGCGTCGTTCACTCAGCGCTGGTCGGCTCGCGTCCGCGTGCGGCACGGATCCCGCGGACGCTCGATCCGCGCCGAGACTGCCCGCAGGCCGGCCTCGTGAGCCCGCAGGTGATGACCGCAGAAGAGCAGGTGCGTCCCCGATGTCAGGGTCGCGCGGGCGACCGCCTGCGCCCCGCACCTGTCGCACCGGTCGGCGGCGCTGAGCGCCACCTCCACCTCGAGAGTGCCAACCATGTCCCCTCCTCGGTTCCTCGTGGACTACCAGTGTGGCACCCCCGGACCGACATCTGCCGAGCACGTTCGCCCGCGCGCGCAACCTGCGACAGGCAGTGTTCCCGCCGCGCCACGGCGGTGGCGCCGGCGCACGTCAGCCGGCGCGTGTCGGGCGCCCGGTACCCTTGGCCGTGACCGCCGAGCCCGTGGAGCCGAGCCGGCGCGGCCGCCCGGCGTGCCGACAGCGCCGGCCGCCGGGCTACTCCGCGCAGCACCTGTCGGTGCTCGAGGGCCTGGAGGCGGTGCGCAAGCGCCCGGGCATGTACATCGGGTCGACCGACTCGCGCGGGCTGATGCACTGCCTGTGGGAGATCCTGGACAACTCGCGTCGACGAGGCCCTGGGCGGGTGGTGCACGCGGATCGACGTGATCCTGCGCGCCGGACGGGTCGATCGAGGTCCACGACGACGGCCGCGGCATCCCGGTGGACGTGGAGCCGCGGACCCGGCTGACCGGCGTCGAGGTCGTGATGACCAAGCTGCACGCGGGCGGCAAGTTCGGCGGCGGCTCCTACACGGCCTCCGGCGGGCTGCACGGCGTGGGCGCCAGCGTGGTCAACGCGCTGAGCGCGCGGCTGCGACGTCGAGGTCGACCGCGACGGCGAAGGTCCACCTGATCTCGTTCCGCCGCGGCGTGCCGGGCACGTTCGACGGCGAGGGCCCGGACGCGGCGTTCGCCAAGCGGTCGGGGCTGCGCGTCGCCGGGCCGTGCGCCGCGCTCGAAGACCGGGCACGCGGGTGCGCTTCTGGCCGGACCGGCAGGTCTTCACCGCCGACGCGCGCGATCGACCTCGACGCGGTCCACGCCCGGGCCCAGCAGACGACGTTCCTGGTGCCCGGGCTGACGATCGTCGTGCGCGACGTGCGCGACCCGGAGGCGCCCGACGGAGCGCACGTTCGCCCACCGGGGCGGGATCGCGGAGTTCGTCGAGCACCTGTCCACCGGCGAGCCGTGTCACCGGTGTCCTGCGGCTGGCCGGGGCCGGGACGTTCACCGAGACGGTGCCGGTGCTCGACGGGCGCGGGTCACATGGTGCCCACCGAGGTGGAGCGCGAGCTCGTCGTCGACGTGGCGCTGCGGTGGTGCAACCACTACGACACCGACGTCCGCTCGTTCGTCAACATCGTGGCCACGCCCAAGGGCGGCACGCACGTGGCCGGCTTCGAGCGGGCGCTGGTCAAGACGCTCAACGACCACCTGAGGGCCGCGAAGCTGCTGCGGCCCAGCGAGGACGCCGATCACCAAGGACGACGCCCTCGAGGGGGCCACCGCGGTGGTCACCGTCCGGCTGGCCGAGCCGCAGTTCGAGGGTCAGACCAAGGAGATCCTGGGCACCCCGGCCGCCACGCGGATCGTCGCGCAGCGTGGTCGGCCGGGAGCTGCGGCACGTGGCTGGCCAGCCCGCCGCGCGGCGACAAGCTGGTGGTCCGGGCGGTGGCCGAGAAGGTCGCCAACGCGATGCGCGCCCGGGTCGCCGCCCGGACGCACCGCGACGTGCAGCGGCGCAAGAGCGCGCTGGAGTCCTCGTCGATGCCGGCCAAGCTGGTCGACTGCCGCAGCGAGGACCTCGAGCGCACCGAGCTGTTCATCGTGGAGGGCAACTCCGCGCTGGGCACCGCGAAGCTGGCGCGCGACTCGGAGTTCCAGGCGCTGCTGCCGATCCGCGGCAAGATCCTCAACGTGCACAAGGCCTCGGTGGCCGACATGCTCAAGAACGCCGAGTGCGCCGCGATCATCCAGGTGCTCGGGGCGGGTTCCGGGCGGACCTTCGACCTCGAGGCGCTGCGCTACGGCAAGGTCATCCTGATGGCCGACGCCGACGTCGACGGCGCGCACATCCGCTGCCTGCTGCTGACGCTGTTCCACCGCTACATGCCCGCAGATGCTGGCCGAGGGCCGGGTCTACTCGGCGGTGCCGCCGCTGCACCGCATCGAGGTGCCGGCCGCCGGCGGCCGGAAGCCGCCGAGGTCCGCTACACGCACTCCGACGCCGAGCTGAAGGCGGCTGCTGCGCCGAGCTGACGCGGGCGGGCCGGACGCTGGAAGGACCCGCAGCGCTACAAGGGCCTCGGCGAGATGGACGCCAGCCAGCTGCGCGAGACCACGATGGAGCCGGGCCGCCGCACCCTGCGCCGGGTGCCGCGTCGAGGACGGCCACGCCGCGTCCCGGGTCTTCGACCTGCTCATGGGCTCCGACGTCGCGCCCCGCAAGGAGTTCATCGTGGCGGGCTCGGCCGGACCTGGACCGCGACCGCATCGACGCCTGACCGCGGCGCACGCTGCGGGAGCGGCTCAGTCGCTCCAGACCTGCAGCGGGCCCAGTCGCCGGTGTCCACGTCGTAGACCGCACCGGCGACGGCAGGCTCGGCCGGGCAGCAGCGGGAAGCTGCGGATGCCGCGCAGGTCGCGCACGCAGCGTCGCCCGTTGCGTCGGTCGACGGTGCGGAACTCGACGCTGCGCGTGTCCACCCCGTACTTGCGGCGATCTGCGCGTGGATCTCGCCTCCTCGCGTGCCGACCATCGCGCACCGGGTGTGCGGCACGACGAGCACCCGGTCGCACGTCCGAGCAGGTAGGTCGGCCAGCACGAGCGTGCGCAGGACGTCGTCGGTGACCCGGGCGCCGGCGTTGCGCAGGATCTTGACGTCGCCGGGCTTCATCCCGACCACGCCCAGCGGGTCGATGCGCGAGTCCATGCAGGTGATGATCGCCAGGCCCTTGGCGGCCCGACCGCCGAGGCCCGAGCCCGTGGAACTGCGGCGGCGTACTGCGTCGTTGCCGGCGACGCACGTCGGCGAAGCCTGTCGTCGCGATGTCCCGGCCGGACATGTCCCGTGCGGAGTGAGGCTGCTGTGCCGGCCAGCGCGCTGGTGCTCGTCGCGCGGATCGGCGCTGCTCATTCGGCCGACCCTCCGGAGGAGTGGCCCGGGGAAGATGCCCATGCCCGGGTCGACGATCGGGGCGGCGTTGTTCACCGCCAGCGCCGCCTCGCCGAACCCGACCGAGATCAGCGGGACCTTCCCGGGATAGGTGACGATGTCGCCGGCCGCGAAGACGCGCGGGACGTTGGTGCGCATCGTGGTGTCCACCACGATGTGGCGCTTGAGCAGCTCCAGCCCCCAGGTCGCGATGGGGCCGATGTTGGCGATGAAGCCGAGGGCGGCGACGACGGTCTGCGCGGGGAGCACGGTCACCGTCGCCCGACACCTTGTGGGTGATCTCCACCTCCGCGACGGCGTCGCCGCCCCGGATCGCGCTGACCTCGCAGTTGGTGAACAGCGACACCCCCAGGTCGCGAACCGTGTCGACCATCGCGCCGTGGGCACGGAACTGCTCGCGGCGGTGCACCAGCGCGACGCTGCTGGCGATCGGGTGCCAGCGCGTAGGCCCAGTCGAAGGCCGAGTCCCCGCCGCCGACGATCACGACGTCCCGGCCGGCGTGCTCGGCCATGCTGCGGCACGAAGTAGACCAGCCCGCGGCCCTCCCAGCCGTCGTCGGCCGGCAGCGCGCGCGGCGTGAACGAGCCGATCCCGCCGGTGATGATCACGGCCTTGGCCACGACGACGCTGCCCGTTCGAGCCGGTGACCGTGACCGGGCCGTCGGCGGGCGCGTCGAGGCTCGACGGCCTGCTCGCCCAGGATGTAGGTCGGGGAGAAGGGCGCGGCGGCGGCCACCAGGTTGTCGACCAGGACGCGGCCCTTCGACGGTCGCGATACCCGGCGACGTCGAAGATGTCCTTCTCCGGGTACAGCGCCGTGATCTGCCCGCCGGCCTCCGGCAGGGCGTCCATCACCACCACCGACCAGCCGCGGAATCCTGCGTAGTAGGCCGCGTAGAGCCCGGTCGGGCCGGCGCCGATGATCAGGATGTCGCACTCGTGGGTCACGCCCCAAACCTAGCGGGTCGGGCTGCCGGCCCCCGGGGCGCTAGATTCGCCCACGGGGCCGGACGGGAGGTGGTGGCGTGGCGCGCTGGGTGAAGGCGGCTGGGCGACGGTTCGTCGGCAGCACGCTCGGCGACAGCCTGATCGTGGCCTACCAGACGCGCTCCACGGGCCTGGCGGCCGAGGCGTCCTTCTGGGCCGTGTTCGCCCTGCCGTGGCTGATCGTCGGGCTGGTCGCCGGGATCGTGCCACCTCCAGGGCCTGCTCGGCGTCGACGTCGTCGAGGACTTCCGGGCCGCCGTGCTCGAGGTCGCCGACAACGTGCTCACCCCCGAGGCGATCGACGAGCTGCTGGTGCCCCTGCTCGACACGATCTTCAGCCGCGGTCAGACGACGCTGGGCATCGTCGGCGTGGTGATCGCCATCTGGGCCGGCTCCCGCGTGGTCGACGCCCTGGTCAACGCCATGACGATCGTCTACCAGCGCGAGGGCCTGCGCTCGTTCGTCCACACCAAGCTGCTCTCGCTGGGGGTCTACGTCGCCGGGCTCGGCGTCCTGATCGTCGCCATCCCGCTGATCCTGGCCGGGCCCACGTTCCTGACCCGGATCGTCCCGGGCGCCCAGGGTGGGGGGCTGGCGGTGGCTGCTGATCGTCGCCCAGGTCCTGGTCGTCCTGCTCCTGGTCGTCTCGCTGTACCACTGGGCGGTCCCGCACCGCACCGCCGTGGGTCGCCGACATCCCGGGTGCCCTGATCGCGATGTGCCTGTGGGTGGTCCTCTCCTGGGCGCTGCGCTGGTACTTCGCCTGGATCTTCCGGGACGGGTCGGTGTACGGCGTCATCGCGGCGCCGGTCGCGGTCATGTACTGGGTCTACGTGACGGTCCTGGCGCTGATGCTCGGTGCGGCGTTCAACGGCGCCCTGGCGATCCGCCGGGGCTGGTTCGTCCCGCCCGCCGAGGACGAGTGACCGGCGCGACGCGGCGCGCGGCGCGGGGGGCATCCTTCTGGATGTGAACATCGTCTTCGTCGAGCCACGGTTCCCGGACACCCAGCGCCGGTTCGTCAGGGCCCTGCGTGCGGTCGGTGCCTACGTGATGGTCGTCAGCGAGTACGACTACGACGACTACGACGACGAGCTGAAGTCCTGGATCGACTGGCACATGCGCATCGGGTCGGTCACCAACGAGGGCGCCCTGGAGTGGGCCGTGCGGCAGGCGCAGGGCCACACCTGGGTCGATCGGCTGGAGTGCTCGATCGAGTCGCACGTGATGCCGGTGGCCCGGGTCCGCGAGCGGTGCGGGATCCCGGGGACCTCGGCGCGCGCCGCGTACCTCTGCCGGGACAAGCCGACCATGAAGCAGGTCCTGCGCGAGGCGGGCATCCCGACCGCGGCCTCGACCGCCGTGGCGACGACGGCCGAGGCGCTGGAGTTCGCGCGTGCCGTCGGGTATCCCCTGATCCTCAAGCCCCGCGACGGGGCCGGCGCGGCCGGGACGATCCGCGTCGCCGACGACGAGCAGCTGGCCGCCGCGTGCGCCGCGTCCGGGGTGGACGCGGGGAGCTCCCTGGCCCTCGAGGAGTTCGTCGAGGGTCACGAGGGCTTCCTCGACACGATCACGATCAACGGCCACGTCACCCACGAGTTCGCCTCGCACTACTTCCCGAACGTGCTCGAGGCGATGCGCACCCGCTGGATCTCCCCGCAGATCATCGCGACCAACCGCGTCATGGGAGCCGAGTACGAGGAGGTCCGCGAGATGGCCCGCCGCGTCATCGCTGTGTTGGGCCTGGACACGTCGGCCACGCACATGGAGTGGTTCTTCGGGCCGAAGGGACTCCGGTTCTCCGAGATCGGTGCCCGGCCCCCCGGAGTCGGCCAGTGGGACATGTACAACGAGGCCAACGAGATGGACCTGCACTACGAGTGGGCCCACGCGCTGATGTACGGGCAGCCCAAGCATCAGCCGACCCGGCAGGTACTCCTGCGGGCTGGTCGCGCTGCGTCCGAACCGCGACGGCGTGATCAGCGGGTACTCGGGGCTGGACGAGGTCCACCACAGGTACGGCGATCTGGTGACCGCGTCGCACTTCCCGGCTCCCGGGACGCCCACCCAGCCCGTGGAGGCCGGGTACCACGCCAATGCCTGGATGCGCCTGCGTCACGAGGACTTCGACACGCTCAAGGAGATCCTGTCGGACGTCGGGCGCACGGCACAGGTGTGGGCGGACTGAAACCGACCCCGGTTAGGTGACCCTTACCTGATGTCCTAGCATGCACCGCGTGCCCAGGCCGAAGAAGAAGTGCTGCTCCGACAAGCCGCGCTGCGCGCGCTGCCCCATCCGCATGCTCAAGGAGGGCACGCTTCCGCCCGGGTACACGGTGAAGCGGCGCAAGCTCGTGCGCACCTAGACGCATCTGACGTCTCCCGACGGACGCCCTGTTCGAGGGCGGGTGTGAGAGTGTTGGGGTGTCACGAGCAGGAGGTGCCATGGCCAAGCCGACCACCGGTCGTGTCGAGTACGTCGCCGGACCGCGAGCCCGATACCGACCAGATGGCCAACGACACCCTGATGACGTCGGTGTTCAGCGGCATCTCCCTGATCCCGGCCACTTTCGTCCTCGCGACCTTCGCAAGCGTCGGCGCGACATTGGGCAGCGAGTCTGGCGCGTCCCAGCGGTGCGAAGGTCGGCCTCGCGGTCGGACTGGCCGTGGGCATGGCCCTGATCGCCTTGGGGTTGCGCCGCTATTCCGATCGGATCCGGGGGCGCAGCCAGAACCTCTACCGGGGCGCGTGGATCGGCTCGATCGCATCCTGGTGATCATCGCGGCACTTGCCTTCTTGGCGCAGCCGATCCCGCAGTACTGCCCGCCGGGGCAGATCTGTCCGGATGGGCAGCGCCAGTAGGTCACTGCCAGCGCAGGTTGGCCACGAGCCGTTCCGCGACGCTGCCCTCGGCGAGCTCGTCCAGTGCGTCCGGGATGTCCTCGAAGCCGATCACCCGGATCTCCGGGGGATGCAGGTGTCCCTCGACGATGAGCCGCATCAGGCGTTCCAGCCCCCTGCTCAGCCAGCGTCGGCCCTCGAATCCGCCATGGGTGTAGGCCGAGCCGAGCGCGACCTCGGACACGGTCGGCGCGAGCGCGGACTCCGGGATCGTGGCGAGATCCGGGCGACCGGCGACGCTCACCAGGTGCCCGGCGTGCCGCAGGAGCGACAGCCCCCTGGTCGCCGAGCGCGCCGACACCGCGTCGATGACCGCGTCCAGCCCGCCGGGGCAGATCAGCCCGAGCTGCTCGGCGAAGTCGGCTGCGCGGTCGTCCAGGACGTGCAGCGCGCCCAGCGCGCGGGCTGCGGACTCGAGCTCGGGGGAGGCGGTTGCGATGACCTTCGCCCCGAACAGCTTCGCCAGCTGGACGGCGAAGGCACGCGACCCCGCCGACGTCGCCGTTGACGAGCACCGTGTGTCCCGAGATCTGGCGCAGCCGGCGCTCGACGGCGTCCAGCGCGGTCAGGCCGGGGGTGGGCAGGCTGGCCGCGGCGATCGGATCCAGCGACGGTGGGATGACGGCCAGTGCCTCCGGCGGCACGGCGACGTACTGGGCGAACCCGCCCGGCTCGCGCACGTCGTGGTAGAGGACGACGCGGTCGCCCGGGGCGGGCAGCATCCAGCCGACCTCGCGACGCGCCGCGGCGTCGGCGTGCACCGCCACGACCCGGCCGGCGATGTCCGTGCCCGGGATGTAGGGATAGCGCCAGGCCGGGTGGCCGGGCTCGGTGCTGGTGCGGTCGACGGGGTTGAGCCCGACGGCCTCCACCCTGACGAGCACCTCGACGTCGCGGCGTGCTCTGGTCTGGCTGCGCCACGGGCTCGGGATCTCCGCCAGCCGAAGGGACGCCGATGGGCCGGGTCGGTCCACCACCCAGGCACGCATCCCGACAGCATCCCATCGCCGACGCCCCCGATGTGTCGTGCGCGCCTCGCACCGGGCCCTCAGGCCAGCAGCATCCCGACGATGGTGAACACCGCGGCGTAGACGGCCATCGGGATCACCGTCACCCGGATGATCCGGCCCTCCAGGCCGAGCAGGCCACCGACTGCCGCCACTGTCACGACATTGGTGACGCAGACCATGTTCCCGGCGTTCGCGCCGCCGACCTGTTGGGCCAGGACGACCTCGGGGCTCACCCCGACCGTGCCCGCGACGGACTCCTGCAGTGCTCCGAACATCAGGTGGCTGAAGGTCGCGCTGCCGGAGACGAACGAGCCCAGGGCGCCGACCCAGGTGGCGGCCAGCGGCCAGTTCTCGCCGACCGAGTCGGCGGCCGCGCCCGCCAGCTCCAGGGGCATCGACGCGAGGCCCGACGAGTTGACCCCGGAGTTGAGGAAGACCCGCACGATCGGGACGGCGGCCATCAGGACCAGCGCGGAGCCGAGCACGGCCTGCAGCGTGCTGTCCACCGCCTCCAGGATCTTGGGGCCGCGCAGGCGGTGCAGCCACACGGTGAACGCCGCGACGACCAGGAAGATCACACCGGGGGAGTACAGGGGCTCGAACCCGGCCGAGATCGGCGTTCCGAGGATCGAGTTCGAGACCCAGGGTCCAGGAGTTCAGCGTCGCGTTGACCGCGTCCACCACGCGCGTCAGGAGCAGGAGCGCCGTGAGCAGGAAGTAGGGGGCCCAGACGCGGAAGGTCGACAGGTGCGCGTCCGCGGCCTCGGCCTCGGTCTGGTCGACCATCGCCTTGAGCTCGGCGGCGTCGATGTACCCCACCGTCACCGACCAGGGGGACTTCGGCACGAAGATGCCCAGCCTGACGAAGCCGAAGAGGACGGCCATCCCGGTGGCCGCACCCAGGATCCCGCCGAACTCGACCCCGAGGGCCAGCGTCCACAGGTAGGCCGGGACGGAGAACCCCACGGCGGAGATCAAGGCCAGCGGGATCATCTCGAAGAACGGCCGGCGCCCCTTCTCCGTGGCGAACACGTTCGTCAGGAACCAGAGCATGAGCAGGGGGATGGTCATGCCGGCGAGCACGTCGATCGCCGTTGCCTGCAGGGCCACGTCCGTCATCGCCTGGGCGTCCTCCGGGTCGGACCACTGCCGGCCGGTGCCCTCGGTCAGGCCGACGATGATCGGCGTGCCCACCGCACCGAAGGTGACCGCCGAGACGTCCGCGACGAGGGCCAGGCACACGGCGGCCAGGGCGGGGAAGCCCAGCGCGATCAGCAGCGGCGCCGCGACCGTGGCGGGCGTCCCGAACCCGGCGGCCCCCTCGATGAAGCAGACGAGGAACCACCCCACGAAGAGCATCTGGATCCGGCTGTCGGGGCTGACCTTGAGCACGTCCAGCCGGATCAGCGCGAGGGCTCCGGAGGCCCGCATGACCCCGAGGAAGGCCAGGGCGCCCAGGACGATGAGGACCACGGAGGCCGCGATGATCAGCCCCTCGATCACCGATGCCGAGATCTGCACGGCGGGGACGCCCCACGCGAGCATCGCCAGGGCGATCGTGATGACCAGGGCCAGGGGCATCGCCCTGGCGGCCGGCATGCGCAGGAGGACGAGCAGCACGGCCACGGAGAGGACCGGCATGAGCGCCGCCAACCACTGCCCGACGTTCATCCGGATCCTCTCCACGACGCGCGATCAGGCTAGTGGGGTAGGCACCGCGGGCGCCCCGCCGAGCTGGTGGGCATCGCGGATGGCTGTCGCGGCGGGGGTTCTACCAGATCGAGCGGCGAAGTGTAGATGCGGGTTCCGGGTTTCTGGTGCAATTGCATCCCTTCGGCGTGTCTGCCACGGTATCTGCGGAATTCATGTCCGCCTCGGCCTCGTGGGGATGCCGGGGGTTGCCGATGTGGGAGGGGCATCTGATGATTCTGCCCATGGGAGTGCGAGCCCGGACGCGGGCGCTGGCCGCCGTCGGGTGCGCGCTCCTGATCGCGGCCGGGCTGCCGCAGGTGGCTGCTGCGGTTCCCGGATCCACCGATCAGCCCGGCGAGCCGGCCACCATGAGCTCGCTGTCGCTGATCGCCCTGGACCACGGCCCCCGCGCTCGTGGCGCTTCGCGACGAGGTCGACGCGCGTTGGCCGCAGCGAAGCAGGGCGAGCGACGGCGTCATCGGCGACACCCGCCACGGGCAGTCGACGAGCAGCCACAACCCGGTGGGGTCCGCGAACGGCCCACAGGTCGGCACGGTCGGAACCGTCCACGCCATCGACATCACGGCGGCAGGGATCGACGTCCCCGCGCTCCTCGGTGCTGTGATCGGGGACCCGCGTGTGTGGTACGTGATCCACGGCGGCCAGATCTGGAGCCGGACCAACGGGTGGGCTCCCGCGCGCGCAGTCCGGTGACCCGCACATGACGCACGTCCACGTGAACCTGCGCGAGGACAGCCAGTCGGCGGCGGTCGCGGCGGAGAACGACACGAGCGCCTGGTTCGGCGGGGGCGGCGATGCGCGTTCGGTCTCCCTGCCGGGAGGCGGTGCCTCGGGGGTCACGCTCAGCACCGAGCAGACGAGGCGCCTGCAGCAGGCGCTGATCGCGCAGGGCTTCGCGATCCCCGCCGGTGCCACCGGGCGCTACGGTGCCCAGACGACCGCGGCGGTGGCGGCCTTCCAGCGGGCGCAGGGCTGGAGCGGGTCCGGGGCGGACGGGATCGCCGGGGCTGAGACCCTCCGGCGCCTGGGGGTCGGCGGATCGGCGGGCGGCGCGGTGGCGGTCGCGGCACGTCCGCGGGGATTCAGACCGTGAACGACGCCACCTCGAGGCCGCCCCCGCCAAGGAGCGCGTCGAGGCGCCTTTGAAGGGCACGGATCGATCCTGGGATCCGCAGGACGCGCGCCTGGTCTACGACCTGCAGGGCGTGCTGATCAGCCGAGGGTTCTCGATCCCGGCCGGTCAGACCGGCTACTTCGGAGCCCGGACCCAGCAGGCGGTCGCGGACTTCCAGCGCTCGCTGGGGTGGAGCGGTGACCAGGCGGACGGGATTCCGGGTTCGCAGACCCTGCGCCGCCTGGGCCTGTAGCCGCTGCACGAGCCGGTGATCGGCCGCGTTCGCGAGCCCACCGACCGCCCGGCATCCCTGCCGCCCGCGCGCCATGATGGCTCCAGCCCTTCGGGATCGCCCATCTAGCGTCCGGTCGGGTCAGCCCCTCGTCGGTCCACCACGACCGGCGGGGGGCGTCTCGCCAACGGAGACGATCGAGTGACCAGGCCGATCGGGAGCCAGGTCGATCAACGGGCCATGACGATCGAGGGCCAGACGAGGAGGGATGCCGATGGACACCCGGGCGATCACCAAGGACACCACCCTGTGCATCTCGCTGGCATCGAGGCCCAGCAACCTCGGCACGCGGCTGCACAACCACCTCTACGACGAGCTCGGACTGGACTACGTCTACAAGGCGTTCACGACCACCGACCTCCCGGCGGCCGTCGCGGGCATCCGGGCCCTGGGGATCAGGGGCTGCGGCGTGTCGATGCCGTTCAAGGAGGACGTGATCGCGCTGGTCGACTCCCTCGACGACTCCGCCCGGGCGATCGACTCGGTGAACACGATCGTCAACACCGACGGCCATCTGCGGGCGTACAACACCGACTACGTCGCCGTGGCCGCGCTGCTGCGGGAGCGGGTCGCGAATCCGGGGCTGACCTTCGCGGTCCTCGGCAGCGGAGGCATGGCCAAGGCCGTGGTCGCCGCCCTGCGCGACTGCGGCTTCGAGTCCGGGAGCGTCGTCGCGCGCAACGAGGTCACCGGGCGCCGCCTGGCCGAGCAGTACGGCTTCGGCTGGCTGCCCGCGATCGGCTCGGACCGACCCGAGCTCGTCGTCAACGCGACGCCCGTGGGCATGGCCGGTGGCCCGGACGCCCACGGCATCCCACTTCCGAGCGAGGTGGTCGACGCTGCCAGGGTCGTGTTCGAGGTCGTGGCGGTGCCAGAGGCAACGCCCCTGGTCCGCCGGGCGCGGGCTCGGGAGCAGACCGTCATCACCGGCACCGAGGTCATCACCCTGCAGGCGGCCGAGCAGTTCGTGCTCTACACCGGCGTGCGGCCCAACGCCGACCAAGTGGCCCGGGCCTCGGCGTTCTCGCGCTCCTGAGCGGTCCGCCCCGGCCTGAACCCGCCGGACGGCCACAACGGGGACCGGCTTTGGATCGACGCCCGGGGGCACCAGAATCAGCCCATGCACCGTGATGTGGCCGCCCGGATCGTCGCCGACGTCGTCGAATCGGCGACGGTCGCCCTCCAGATCGCGCCGGCCGCCGGCCACGACGTGTCCGAGTGGCTGAGCGTGACCATCGGCGGACGGGAGGTGCTGCCGCGCTGCGTCATGGCCGAGCACGGCACCCGGATCCACGTGGTCGATGCCACGCCGGGGGAGATGGTGGTGCAGTACTCGGCGGGCGTCGCCGGGTTCAGCGCCCCGATGGAGACCAGCGAGGCCGACCTGCTGAGGTACCTGCGCCCCAGCCGGTACTGCGAGTCCGACTCGCTGGCGCCCACGGCCCGCGCCGAGTTCGCCGGCCTGGCGGAGACCGACCTGCTCGCGGCGGTCAGCTCCTGGGTGGGGACGCGCCTGCGCGTACGTCCCCGGCTCGAGCCTGCCCACGGACGGTGCCGTCCACACCCTGCTCGCGAGACAGGGCGTGTGCCGCGACTTCGCCCACCTCGTCGCGGCCCTCCTGCGCTCGCTGGACGTGCCCGCCCGACTGGTCGCCGTCTATGCCCCCGGCCTGGACCCGATGGACTTCCACGCCGTCGCCGAGGCCTACATCGGGGGGAGCTGGTACGTGGTGGACGCGACCACGCTCGCCCCGCGCGGGTCGCTGCTGCGCATCTCGACGGGGCGCGATGCCTCCGACACGGCGTTCCTGAGCGTGTACGGGGGGGTGGTCAACTTCCGCGAGGTGGAGGTCCTGGCGACCGTGGACGTCCTGCCGACCGACGACGTGCACAAGCTCACGCCCCTGACCTGAGCATGGCGGATCGGTCATGCATCCCGACACGGGTGCAGCCATCGTCGTCGTTCCGACCTTTTCGCGCCACGGGGACCGACGTGCTGGCGGCCCGACCGAACGGCCTGCCCGAGTCATGCCCGCCCAACGGCGGGTGTCCGCCACGGGGACGCGATTCCATTGCCGGTGCACCCGGCGCGCGTAGAGTTCATAGGGCGCTCCGGGTGTCGCCTGCGGGCGGGCTCCCGAGCGCACCAGCAGCCGGAGGTCCGCCGGTGGTCGGAGTCGACGTCGGACGCCAGCGGGTCGACCGTCCGGGCCGGCCCGACGGCCGGCGAAGCACGCCGTGGGTATGGCCACGGGTGGTCGTGCTGCTCGCCTGTGCCGCGGTGGTGGCGCTGCTCGAGGTGCTCGTCAGCGGCTGCAGTGAGCGACGAACCTCCGGCGCACCGACAGTCGGGCCTGCCCCGGGGATCGCGTTCGACCCCAACGCCGATCGTCGGCGCCTGACGATGCGCCCAAGGGAGAGGTCGTCCTCGCGTTCGCCGGGGACATGCACTTCGAGCGCACCTGGCCAGGCTGCTCGACGAGCCACGCGGCGCGCTGGGTCCGATCGCCGAGACCCTGTCCGCCGCCGACCTCACCATGGTCAACCTCGAGTCCGCGATCACGAGCCGGGGCGAGCCGGAGGCGAAGGAGCTCGAGGCTCCCAGCAGGCGCTACCACTTCCGCACCTCCCCGGCCGCGCTGGACGTCCTGGCCGCGGCCGGGATCGACCTGGTCACGATGGCCAACAACCACGGTGCCGACTTCGGGCCGGTCGGCCTCGAGGACACCCTCCGGGCGATCGACGACCAGCCCGATCCCGGTGATCGGAATCGGCCACGACCGAGAGGCCGCCTTCGCGCCGCACCGGGTCTCGATCCGAGGCACCGACGTCGCGTTCCTGGCCGCGGACGGGTCCATGCGCGAAGGGGCGAGCGACGTCTGGGCCGCCGGGCCGGACAACCCGGGCGTCGCCGCTGCCCACTCCGAGCGTCCCCGCGCCCTCCTGCGCGGCGGTTCGCTCCGCCAGCGCGACCGACGACGTCGTGGTCGTCTACCTGCACTGGGGGGCGGAGCTGGAGAGCTGCCCGACCCGCCAGCAGCGGGCCACCGCGCGCGCGCTGGCCGAGGCGGGCGCCGACATCGTCGTCGGCACCCACGCCCACGTCCCGCTCGGGTCGGGATGGCTGGGCGACACCTACGTCAACTACGGCCTCGGGAACTTCCTCTGGTACCACGACCGGCGTCCGGAGTCCGGTGTGCTCCAGGTCCGGATCGAGGACGGGGCGGTCGTGGACGACGCCTGGGTCCCGGCCGAGATCCAGCCGGACGGACGTCCCGTGCCGCTCACCGGCGCGGACCGGGCGGCTGCCGAGGCCGACTGGCGCCGACTGCGCGGCTGCACCGGGCTCGCCGAGGCGCCGGCGCTCGCCGGTCCGCCGGGGCTGCTGACGCATGCCCC
Organism: uncultured Gemmatimonadales bacterium; assembly: GCA_963725045.1. Lineage (GTDB taxonomy): Bacteria > ARS69 > ARS69 > ARS69 > ARS69 > CAVRWY01. The sequence continues at coordinate 7,770 of CAVRWY010000010.1, read as the reverse complement.
GACCGTGGTCGGTGCTCGTCGCGCTGGTCCTCGTGCTCGCTGCCTGCTCCGCGACCCCCGAGCAGGTCGCCTCCGGCCGCTCGGTCCGAGGACGTCGCCGTCCGACTCCGACGGCGACCGCGCCGCCGTCCCGCTCCGCCGGGCCCGACCGGGCCTCCGACCCCGGATGCGGAGCGAGCTGCCCGCGTATCGTGGCATCGGTGCAACCGATCGGGGCGGCGCTCCGTGACCGGATGCGGTTCAGCCACCGCCCGGGCTGTCCGCTCGGCTGGGCGGAGCTGCGCCATCTGCGGTTCAGCTTCGTCGGCTTCGACGGCGAGGCGCACCTCGGGGAGATGGTGGTCCACCGGGACCACGCGACGGACGTCGCCGAGGCCTTCGAGCAGCTGTACGAGGCGCGATGGCCGATCCGCCAGATGCGGCTCGTCGACGACTTCGAGGGCGACGACGATCGATCCATGGCGGCGAACAACACCTCGGGGTACAACTGCCGTCGCGTCGCGGGCAGCTCCTCGTGGTCGGCGCACGCCTACGGCGCGGCCATCGACATCAACCCCGTGCAGAACCCCTACGTGACCGCGACGTCGATCGCGCCGCCCGCGGGCAGGCCGTTCGCCACCATCGACCGATCCGCCGGAACGGCCCTCCCCGTCGGCGTGATCCGGGAGGGCGACGTCGTCGTCCGGGCGTTCGCGCGCATCGGCTGGCAGTGGGGGGGCGACTGGTCGGACTCCAAGGACTACCAGCACTTCTCCGCCTCGGGCGGCTGAGAGCATCCCTGCCTGGGCTCGGTCGGCGAACCGCCGACCGAGTGCGTCTCACCGGCCGCGTCGGCGTCCGGCCTCATGCTGGCATCGTAGTCGGCGGCATGATTCGTGGACGAAGGAGGCGGCATGACTGAACAGTCCAAGAACGACGCCACCCGGATCGACTGGGACCGTGTCCGGGCGACCCGCCCGGGGGACGCTGCCGGAGCCGGCGCGGAGTCCGAGACCTCCGGTGCGCCCGGCGCACGTGGCGGAGGTGACTTCGAAGGCCACCCGCTCGCATTGCGTGGGCCCCTCGTGCATCCACTCGGGGCACGCGTTCGTGCCCGACCCCAACCGGTGGATCGTGCTGCTCGACGGCATCGAGACGCATGCCGTCCTCGGGTGGCGGTACTGCCCCGCGACGGACGACGGGCACCCGGTGGTCGCCACCGTGAGGGGTGTCGGGGTGCTGGACACGAGCGGCCAGCGGTTCGAGATCCGGCCCCGCTGAATCAGGCCGCGACCGAGGCACCGAGCCGACGCGCAGTCAGCTCAGAACGCCATCCCTCGGCCCGCGCGGTCTCGAAGCCCCCGTGAGGTGCCGCGGGATTGATGGCTTCCGTGGCAGCTCACCATCAGATTCGCCGGATGACCCGCGCCGGGTTGCCGACCGCGACGACGTTCGCCGGCAGATCGCTGGCGACCACAGCGCCCGCCCCGACTACTGTGTTCTCCCCGATCGTCACGCCAGGGCAGACGATGACGCCACCGCCGAGCCAGACGTTGTCACCGATGACTATGGGGCTTCCCGCTTCCCACTTGTCCCGACGGGGCCCGGGCTCGATCGGGTGGAGAGCGGTCAGCAGTTGGACGTTCGGGCCCATCAGAACGTCATCGCCGATGGTCACGGTCGCCACGTCCAGGCTGATCAGGCCGAAGTTCGCGACCGTACGGGCCCCGATGAAGGTGTGGCTGCCGAAGTCGCAGTGGAACGGCGAGCGGATCTCACTGGCCTCGCCGAAGGCCCCTAGCAGTTCCGTGAGCAGAGCCCGACGGGGGGCGGCGTCCGTCGGGTCCATCGTGTTGAGCCTGTGCGTCAGCCGAAACGCCCGCTCCGACGCCTGCGTCAGGTCCGGCTCATCGAAGATGTACATGTCACCGGAGAGCATCCGCTCGCGCATCGAGCGGCCGTCACGGGCGTAGGGCGACGGCGGTCCAGTCACGTGCACGAGCCTACAGATGGCAGCAGGCGGCGGCGTGTCAACTACGGCTGAAAATTGAGCCACTTCCTGCGGTCGAAATCTGAGCCACCTCCTGGTTGTTGTTGGTCAGTCTTGGTCGGTGGCGGCGGCTGGTGGTCGGCCGCCGAGGTCGCGGTTGCGTAGCCGGTAGCTGTCGCCTTTGAGGGCGATGACTTCGGCGTGGTGCACGAGTCGGTCGATCATGGCGGCGGCCACGACGTCGTCGCCGAAGACCTCGCCCCAGCGCCCGAACGGCTTGTTGCTGGTGACGATCAGGCTGGCCCGCTCGTAGCGGGAGGACACGAGTTGGAAGAACAGGTTCGCGGCCTCGGGCTCGAAGGGGATGTAGCCGACCTCGTCGACGACGATCAGCGGGTAGCGGCCCAGTCGGGTGAGCTCGGCTTGCAGCCGGCCGTCGTGGTGGGCGTCGGCGAGCAGGGTGACCCATTGGGCGGCGGTGTTGAACAGCACCCGGTGCCCGGCTTGGCAGGCCCGGATCGCCAACCCGGTCGCCAAGTGTGTCTTGCCGGTCCCAGGGGGTCCGAGGAACACCACGTTCTCCCGGGCGGTGACGAAGTCCAGGGTGCCCAGGTGGGCGATCGACTCGCGTTTGAGGCCGCGGGCGTGGTCGTAGTCGAACTCCTCGAGGCTCTTGCGCGCCGGGAACCGGGCCGCCCGGATCCGGCCCTCCCCGCCGTGGGACTCCCGCGCGGAGACCTCGCGTTGCAGGCAGGCGGCCAGGAACTCCGGATACGACCACGACTCGGCGGTGGCCCGCTCGACGAGGCGGTCCACCGACTCCCGCAGGGTGGGGGCCTTCAACGCGCGGGTCAGGTAGGCGATCTCCGCACCGAAGTCCCGAGTGGTCTTCGCGGTGGGCATCAGGCCACCTCCCCGTCCAAGCCGAACACCCGGTCATAGGAGCTCAGGTCACGGACCTCGACCTGGTGCGGGTCCTCCGGCGGTCGGGTCTGGCGACCCGCTGCCCGCAGCGCGACCGCGGCCGCGGCGTGCGCGGGATCGGTGATGCTCTGATGCGCGGCCCAGCAGCGCGCAAGCGCGTCGTCGTGATGACGTCACCGATCGAGCTGACGCCGTAGTTGAGCGTGAGATCCCACCGCGAGGAGAGCGTCCAGTCGTAGCCGAAGTACACCATCGCCTGGTCTTTGGGCCAGCTCGGGGCAAGCGATCTCCCGGCTGGCCGTCGATGTATTCAACCGGGTCGGTACCGAAACGATCCGGTGTCTAGTCGCGGACCAATCGGGGCGCCACCTCGGTGAGTTCGGCGTTCATGTGCGAGAAGTTGAAGCCGATATTCAGGCGATCCGTGACCTGAGCATCGATCCCCAACTTCTGAAACCCGTCGTCTCTGCCCCTTGGCCGTTGATCGAGATCGGCTGCGCGCCGGTGGCCGTCGCAGACGCCAGCTGCGGATCCTGCCAGTCGATGTAGTACAACGCACCGTTCAGGGTGAGACGCCGGTCGAGCCATTGGCTGCGCAAACCGATCTCGTAGTTCGTCGTCGTGTCGGGCCGGTACTCAAGCTCCTCCAGGCGTCGCGCAAACGTTCTGTTGATTGTCCGGATCTGGGTCGCACAACGGAATGCCGTTCGATGCGCCTAAAATCCATAGCCCTCGCTGATCGTGAAGTATCCCAGCGCGGCCAATGCCGAACGATACGCCGTATTGAACTTGAACAACGAGCCGCTGTCGTCCTGGATGGCGGGGTCGTCGAAATTCAGATCGATCGCGCCCTCGGGCGCCCCGCCGAAGACCGTATCGGCTAACGGCAGCGCCTGCGCGCTCAGTGCTTCGTACGAGTAGTCGTAGTAGCGCGTGCCGACCGTGATCTGCCATCGATCCGTCACGTCGAAGCTGACCTCGCCGTAGAGAGCGCTCTCCGTGAGGTCTTCGTACAGCACGCTGATGTATTCGAGATTGTCGGGCCGCGAGCCGCCGAGATACTCCGCCCAACCCGGCGTGTACTCGCGGCTCACGCCATCGGGCTGCTCGAAGTCGTTGTAGAACAGGCCCACGATCCAATTCACCGCGCCCGTGCTTTGGGAGACGAGACGGATCTCCTGCGCGGTAGGTTTTCTTCCTCCTCCGTCCCACGCGTGAACGCGGAAAAAGTCGGAAACTTCTTCCGTAGCTGTACTGCAGCGTAATCAGCAAGTCGGTTTGATCCCGCTGCCCCAACCTCGTCGTACTTCGACTTGCCAGTAGCCGACGTCAACTGCGCGAAGCCGAGGTCGGCGACGATCTCGGCCGACAGCAGCTCGTCGGCGCCGCTCGCTCGGCTCGGGATAACGGGTCTCGCTGATTTGAACCGCCCGGTGCTGAAGGCGGCGACATGGTTCCGCGGACATGTCGCCGACCTCCATGTTCTGATAGTGATAGGTGAAGGTCGTATCGACGTTGTCGGTGGGTTGCCACCGCAACGCGGCACGCGCGCCGGTTGTCTCTTCCCAGTCGACGTCGGTCTCGCCGTAGAGATTGGCGGCCGCGGCGGCTGCGATTCGTGAAGTCGGGCTCGGGATCGAACACGCCCGACTCGGCGCACGAGTACGGCGTGCTCGACGAAGCCCGGATCGTCGTAGCGATCGAACGAGGCGCGGAAACCGAGGTCGCCGCCGAGCGGTGCGTTGAACGTCGCGCCGCCGCGACAGCCGACGCTGTCGCTCTCGGTGACGGAGAAGGTGGTGCCGCGCACCGCGATGGTCGTGTCGTCGAGCTCCGGCTGGCGCGGAATGTACCGAATGGCACCGCCGAGCGTGCCGGCGCCATACAGCGTGCCCTGCGGGCCGAGCAAGACCTCGACGCGCTCGATGTCGGTAATCGTCAAGTCGACGTACAGCGGCACCTCGCCGACGTACGTCGCGACCGTGTTACCGCCCGTGTCGCCGAGGAACTCGGCGGACTGGATACGCGTTCAGGTTGAGCCGCGCACGACGATGTTGTCGACGAGCGTTTGCCCTGGTCGATGACGTAGAGCCCGGGCACGTTGCGGCCGAGCTCCGCGAGGTCGCTGATCTCGCGCGCCTCGAGCAGCGAATCGTCGAACGCGGCGATGTTGAGCGGAATGTCTTGGACGCTGAGCTCACGACGTGTGGCGGTGACGATGATCGTCTCGAGGCTCAACGGGCTGAGCCTGCCCCGATGGTCGCGAAGCTGGAGGCGAGCGCGGCGGCACTGCGAGGGAGAGTGGTTGGCGCCGTAGGGCGGCGCGGCGGCGTGAGGTAGACGCGGGTGGAACGAGCGGGCGCTCATGGGTAGTTCTCCCGGATAGCGGTTGCCGGACGCAACGCACCAAGCCAGGCAGTTTAGCCAACCCCCATGCGACATCGGCGCGACACCCGTCGCAAAGTCAGCGGGTATGCGCGATGCGTCGCACCAACAGCTAGTCCTCGTCGGCGCCGTTGGGGGCGGAGCCTACCTCAAGCGGAGTTCACGAAACTCCGGGTGCCGCTCCATGTACGCGGCGACGAACGGGCAACTTGGAACGACTCGGCAACCGCGCTCACGCGCGTGCGCAAGCGCGCGAGCCGTCAATTGCGACGCAATTCCGCCCCCTCGCACCGCTCGCGGCACGTACGTGTGGTCGAGCGCGAGAACCCGCCCGTAACGCTCGCGGTAAGTGATGTACGCCGTTTGCCGTCGAAATCTGCGACGAAGCGTCGCGCTTCCGGTTCGTGACGAATGACGAATGGCATGGGCTCACGCTGCGTCAGTGGCGTTGCACGGCGGTGCGAGGCTCGAGGAGATCGGCGAGAATCGACGCGCGTCGGGCATCGTCGTCCTCTTTGAGCACGCCGACGACGTTGCCGTAGTACATCTGGAAGCACTCGTCGCGCGGGTGACTCTTCAGCGCTGCCGACAGATCGGCCGCCTCGCCGACGAACAGCGGCTCGTATTGCGGCGTCTGGCCCGGCTCGATCGTTCGAGACGCGACGACGTACACGCCCGGAACCGCCTTGAACTTCGTCTCCCAGACATAGATGCGGAAGTCGTAACGCGTCCCGGAGCCGCCCGCGAACGCTACCTCGTCGATCTTCGTGGTCTTGCCATGGCCCTCGCCGTTTGGAAATCGGTACAAATTATAGGAGTGCCTGCCGCGCGAGCGCGTAACGCCTGTTGGGGGTTCGGCCCCACGCCGCCACTACTTTGCATTTCTCCACGCCCGACACCCTATACTTCGCAACGCCTGGAAGTGTCATGGAGTGCTCGGATGACTCGGAGAGTTGGTTCGGGTGCATTGCTCGTTGCGATCGCGTCGTTCTCGACGGCGGCGCTGGCTCATCACTCCGCGGCGCAGTTCGACTTCGCGCAAACGGTGCGCATCGAGGGCGTCGTCAAGGAGATGCGCGTCGCGAATCCGCACATCGCGCTGTTCCTCGAGGTGACGGACGGCAAGGGCACGCGCGTCATCGAGTACGAAGGCCACAGCCGCAACAATGTCTATCGCCGTGGCTGGCGTCCCGAGATGGTGCACACGGGTGACACGATCAGCATCGACATCGCGCCGATGCGAACCGGCGAGGACGGCGGCTACGTCAAGACCTTCATCGCTAAGGACGGCACGGAGTTCTAGGCCCCGGCGTTTCACCCATCGCGCGAACGGGCTCCGCTCGCCGAGCGTCAGCGCCGCTTTTTACCCCCGTGATCGTACGGGTTGAACCCGCCGCCCGAATCTCGGGTGCCGGGCTTCAGCGGGCGGCTTGCGGACGCTTTGGTGCGGCGTGCGGCTGCCGTTCCGGCGAGAGTGGGCGTCGGATGAATGTCCGTGGCTCTCGATCGCGAGCTCGTCGTTGTTGAGCTTTTTCAGCAGATGCGACGTATCGTCGTCCGATTCCCACTCCCAGCGATTGCCGCTCCGGGTCGGCGACGACCTTGCCCGCCGGATTGTCGTTGATAGAGCGAATCCACTTGTCGGAGCTCGAGGGCATGAGCCTTCCGCGCCGGCTGCGATGCGGAAAAGTGTAGCCCAAAAAAAGAGAGCCCGACCGGAGGTCGAGCTCTACAGGGGGCTTCAAGATCTCCAATCGGGGAGGAAATTCTCAAAGCGGGAGTAATTGTAAGCTCCGCCGGCTGCGACGTGGTCAAGAACTGTCAAGTGGATTACTGCCGTCTAGGGCGCGAAACAGCGCCTGGACGGCGCTAGCCGGGACGCGCGGCCGGCAAACTGCCTGCACGGGGTTACGCCGGCAGCGGATGTCGTCACTACTGCAGCCAGCGTTGGGGGCACGCTCGATACGCGGAGTTCCACTACTGGTCATAAATCCAGCGTACCGACTCGAGGCGGTCGCGCGCGGCCCGTTTCTTGCCTCTATGCAGGGGTTAGCCACGAGGACTTGGGAGGTGCGTCATGTCGTCCGCTTCGCAGCGCGCGTAGTCCGAGAACGGGGACCAAGATAGGTCGCCGCTTCTTGGTAGTCGACGACAACGCCGACTTCGTTCAGACGCTCGGAGTGTTGCTAGAACTGAATGGACATCAGGTGGAAGTCGCATTCGACGGCGTCGCCGGTCTAGAGGCGGCCATCCGCACCGTGCCCGACGTTGTTGTGCTGGATGTCGGGCTCCCCAAGATGAACGGCTATGAAGTTTGCCGGCGCATTCGAGAGCAATCGTTGGGCGTGCGCCCGATGATCATCGCCGCGACGGGGTGGGCGCAGCTTGTCGACCTTCAGTTGAGCCAATACGCGGGTTTCGACGCGCATCTGGTCAAACCATTCGGCTACGACGAGCTTGCGATGCTGCTGGAGTCGGCTCCAGTTCGACCG
>CAVRWY010000009.1:0-299628 GCA_963725045.1 uncultured Gemmatimonadales bacterium | reverse complement strand
CCAGATCGCCATGTCGGCGATCGAATAGTCGTCGCCGGCCATATACTCGTGCTGCTCGATCCGTCAAGCACATCCAGCTGCCGCTTCGCCTCCATCGCGAACCGGTTGATCGCATACTCGATCTTGACGGGCGCGTAGTGATAGAAGTGACCGAACCCGCCGCCGATGTAGGGCGTACTGCCCATCTGCCAGAACAGCCAGTTGAGCACCTCGGTGCGCTTGTCCGGATCGGACGGGAGGAATGCGCCGAATTTCTCGGCGAGGTAGAGCAGGATCGATCCGGACTTCGAACACGCGGCGAGGCTCTGGCACCACTCCGATCCATCAGAGCCGGTATCTTGGAGTTCGGATTCACGTCCACGAAGCCACTGCCGAACTGCTCGCCTTTGCCGATGTCGATCAGCCAGGCATCGTACTCGGCGCCGCTGTGGCCGAGTGCGAGCAGCTCTTCCAGCATTACGGTCACTTTCACGCCGTTGGGGGTGCCGCGCGAATAGAGCTGCAAGGGGTGCTTGCCGACAGGCAGCTCCGCCTCATGTGTCGGCCCGGCAATCGGCCGATTGATACCCGAGTACCTCCATTCTTCGCCCGCGCGCGGCCTTTCCCATTTCCAGACCTTGGGCGGGACGTAGTCGTCGTTGCTGCTCATCGCTCTGCCATCTCTCCCTGGTGATCGGGCCGAAATCCCGAAGATGCTGGACGGATTGTGTCTGTCAACAAGCCGAACCGCAATCCTAGGACGAGCCCGCGCCCATGTTCGCTGCTTGGGGATGTCGCTCTCACAGTCGCCGGAAGTCTGGATGCGTGGCTTTTGCCCGTACTGAATATACAAAAGCGACCTCGGCCGATCTGCGATCGGCGCCGCGGAACCCGTCGCAGGCTAGGTCCGCTGATTGGGTATCGCGTCGGGCGTCAGATCGTCCCCTTGGTGAGAGACAAAGCGGGATACGCCGCTCGCTCCCAAGCGGCTGATCTCACAACAGGTTCCGGACCACTTCGTTCATCGAACGTTTGCCGCCCGTCGATTTTGACCCCAAGCTGACTCTTGCACCGGTTGGTGCTGCTGCACGAAGGTGTGCATGCTGGGTAAACAAAATTGTGAGCTCGCCCAATTGGATTGCCTCAGGGGCCAACGAACCGGAATCGGGGTTTTCCCCGATTGCTTTCGCTAAGTCGTCGGAGCGTACGGAAGGGGCGTTCGCCCCAACCCAATGGAGTCGAGCCATGGCCGACAGCGAACAACACCGTGCCAAGCTGCAGCAGCTCAACCGGAACTTCATCCCGATCCGTCGAGGAGGCCGATGTCGCCTGGTTTGATGCCAACCTTGCGCCCGACTTCTTCAACACCAACTCCGATGGGAGCTTCATCGACCGCAAGGCCTTTCTCGCGCAGATCGCCCGCGGCTCATCGGTCAAGAACATCCGCGAGCATGAGGTGCTGATCCGCATTCTCGGCGACTTCGCGATCATCCACGCCCGTACCAGCTACCAAAAGCCCGACGCTACCGAGGGTGCCGGCCGCTACACCGATGATTGGCAGCTGCGCGGCGGACGCTGGCAATGCGTTTCGGCCCACGTCACGCGGCTCTAGTCGTCAGAACAATGGCGCCCGAGCGGGAAGCCTTCTTTTGGTTCCCAGGTGGCCGCCCTGTTCCCACCCGCCATAGCCGTAATCAGGAACGGCGGAAAGAGACAAATGACCGAGGAGAAAATTATCATGAAGGCGATCGTTGTGACGGACCAAGCTGCGGGAACGGCCGGGATGACGTTGGTGGAGCGGCCCGAGCCGCAGGCAGCGATAAACAACGTCGTCGTTCAGGTTCATGCGTCGGGATTCGTCGGGACTGAGTTGGCGTGGCCCTCGACCTGGACCGATCGCCTCGACCGTGACCGAACACCGTCGATCCCTGGGCACGAGCTGGCCGGAGTGGTCACCGCCCTCGGCTATGGCACGAGGGGGCTGTCGGTGGGACAGCGGGTGTTCGGCCTCACGGACTGGTATCGCGACGGCAGCCTGGCGGAGTATGTGGCCGTCGAGGCACGCAACCTCGCGCCGCTGCCGGGCGACGTCGACTTCACGGTGGGCGCGAGCCTGCCGATCTCGGGCCTGACTGCGTGGCAGGGACTGTTCGAGCACGGCCGCCTTCAGGCGGGGCAGAGCGTCCTCGTGCACGGCGCGGCCGGCGCAGTCGGGTCGATGGTGACGCAACTCGCACGAGAGGCCGGCGCCTACGTCATCGGCACCGGACGCGCCGCCGACCGTCAGACGGCGCTCGACTTCGGCGCGAACGAGTTCGTCAACCTCGACAACGACGCGCTGGAAAACGTCGGTGAAGTCGATCTGGTGTTCGATGTCATCGGCGGCGACATCGGGAAGCGGTCCGTGCGCCTGGTTCGAGCCGGAGGAACGCTGGTGTCCATCGTCGGGCCGTCCGAGGCGCGGCCCGCCGACGGCCTGGCGGTCGACTTCGTTGTAGAGTCCGATCGTGCCCAACTGAGTGAGATCGTCCAGCGGGTGCGGGACGGACGGCTGCGGACGAACATCGGCACCGTCTCGACCCTCGACGACGCCGTCGCCGCCTTCAACGCGACCGAGCGACGCAAGGGGAAGACGATCATCCGCGTTCGTCCGTGAGCGACACGCGCCCATCGATGCACGCTACCGGCCGGCGCTGTCCAGATCGACCGGCTACGTCCTACGGCCCCTGGCATGAGATGTCGCACGGGCTTTCCAACGCTGCAACATTTCCACGGCCGCCTACTGCCCATGCGGCATCGTGGCAAGCCGGCCATGCTCAAGCTGGCGATCGAAGCGGAGGAGCGCTTTGGTGTCATGCTAATGGATTGGTGGGATGGCGACGGAGCCGCGCGAGTGCTGGCTCGCGACGACGATGCAATCCTTCTGGAACGCGCGGAGGGGACCGCCTCCCTCGCCGACATGGGTCCGCAACGGGCGCGATGACGAGGCGTGCCGAGTCCTATGCGCCGTGGCGGGCCGACTGCATGCCTCTAGGCCTCAGCCGCTGCCGGAACTGGTCCCACTGCCGCACTGGTTCCGCGAGCTGGAACCCGCCGCTGCGACCCACGGCGGCATCCTCGCCCGCTGTGCCGAGGCCGCCCGGCGCTGCTGGCCAAACCGCGAGAGGTTGGCGTCCTACACGGCGACCTGCACCACGGTAATGTGTTGGACTTTGGAGCGCGCGGCTGGCTAGCAATCGATCCCAAGGGACTCCTGGGTGAGCGAGGATTCGACTTCGCTAACATTTTCACCAACCCCGATCTCGCCGATGCGACGCGCTCAGTAGCAACCGAGCCGGGCCGCTTCGTGTGGCGCCTGGACGTTGTGGTTGAAGCGGCAAGTCTCGAGCGACAGCGCCTGCTGAACTGGATTCTTGCCTGGACCGAATTGTCGGCGGCGTGGTTCTTGAGCGACGGCAATACAGCCGTGACCAACCTGCGGGTGGCGGAGCTAGCGGCGGAGGTGGGCCGGTGATTGTGCAGCCATGACCGCTTGTGGCACGTAGCGACAGGCACGTGACGGACGCTATCGGATCACTCCGACGGTCGAGGTCGTGGTGGCGCAGCGCTCGACCCACCTATACAAAAGCCGACCTTTGCCGGAACGCCATTGGCGATCGTCCGGTGTCGCCGATCGCGTCCACTCTGTGGGGTACAGCGACCGCCCTCACGCAGCCTTCGCTTTCGATGTCTATCTTCCCTGCGATCCGATGGCGTCATTTTTCAGACACCTGTTGGCCTCGCGTCTCACGGCTCGAACCCCATGTCGGACGCCGCGGGGCGTTTGCGCCGTTTCGGGCCAGTCCACATGACGCCCGGATACCCTTTCAAGGGGCGCAGCTTTTCGTAGCGATAGGCCCACTCCGGCGAGTCGCCGATCGCGACGTGATAGAGCGGTTGGCGACCGGTGCGGCCGTCGAACAAGGCGCGCGGAATGTTCACCATCTTCGATGACCGCCTCCGGTATACACAACGGGAGTGCCGCATCGGGAGCAAAATGCGCGTGTGTCCCCGCTCGCCTCGTCCTTGAGCGGGTAAGCTGCCTCTCGCCCTTGGTCACGCGGAAACGGCTGCGCCAACAGCCGACATACGTCGCATAGGCCGCGCCATGCGCCCGCCGGCTGGCCCGCGAATGATCGTGCCACGCCCAGAATGCTGGAATGCTGATCTCGACCTGCACCTTGCCGCACAAGCACTGCCCCGTGGCGATGCCCGCTGGCGCTTTGCCGAACGCTTTCACCGTAACCCGGCTCATGTCGCACCTCCGGGAGGGATTATAGCGTGCCTCAGGAGGGCGTGTTCAGCGCCACGGCGGTGCGAGGGTCAAGACGTCGCTCTCGGTCAGGCGGCCAAGCTCATCGCACAGGCGGTTCGTCGCCCTGAGGTGCGGCGTCTGGCGCCAGGACTAGCTCCGCGTCGACGACGACGTAGCGGACATAACGGTAGTCGCGGATGAAACTGATCCGTCCGTCCGTCCACTCCAGCCACATCAGGTAGCTGGGCTTCCCTGCCTGCTCCTCGTAGACCGCGATCACCTCGCGGCCCTCGAGCCAGGCGGGGGCGAGCCGCACTGGGGCACTGCGTCCGTAGATGCCGAAGAACTCGCCCACGTCGGCGGCGCCGGTGCGCAGCGGATGTGACGATTGAACCAGCCGCACGTCGTCGGCCAGCATGGCGCGCAGCCCGTCCCAGTCGCCCTGGTTGAACAGAGCGACATAGCGGGTCACGGCCGGTGACGGCGGGCGCCGCGCGGGCTGGGCTAGCGCCTGGGCGTTGATGGCCTTGAGCCGGGCCCGCCCGCGGGCGAGGTGGCCCTTCACGGCGTTGACCGTGAGGTCGAGCATGGCGGCGACCTCCTCGAGGGACTGATCGAGCACGTCCTTGAGGATCACCACGCTGCGCTGCACGGTTGGAAGCTCCACGAACCGCGACACCGCAGTGTCGACCGCCTCCCACCGCATCAGCACCTCCACAGGATCTGGGCTCTCCGGATCGGCGACCTCATGGGCTGCCTCGATGGGCTCGGCTGCGCGGATCGCCCGGCTGCGCAGCAGGTCCAGCGCGCGGTTGTGGGCGATCCTGAACAGCCAGGCGCGGAGCGGCGGGACCTCCTGCAGCTCGTCCAGGGCGGCGAAGGCGCGGGCGAAGGTGTCCTGCACCACATCCTCGCCCTCGATCACCGAGCCCACCAGGCGGGCGCAGTAGCGATGAAGCTCCGGCCGCAACTTGCCAGCGAGCGCCATCAACTGCGCGTGGCGATCGGTTGAGGACGAGGATGGGTCTCCGCTCAAGCCGCCGCCTCCTCGATGACCGCGATCTCCGTATCGCCCTTCAGGCCAAACGCGAGGCCCCTGGCGTACTGCGGCTCTTCCAGCACCGCGACCACGTGGTCACCGAACTGGCGGGGCGGCATCGGCGCACCGAACCGGGCCAGGAACGCCTCGCGCTCGATGCCCATCGCCCGGGCGTAGGCGCTTGCCCCCGCGTCGCCGACCCCGGTCCCGCCGATCATCTGCTGAGGCACGATCGCCTGGAAGCGGATGCCCAGTCCCTTCTGCGCGGCGACCCCATTGGCATACTTGGCCATGAACCAGAGCATACGCTTGGCGCCGGCGTAGCCGCCCGAGAGTGGCGAGCCCTGCTGCGCCGCGCCGCTGGAGCCCACGAGGACGCGGGCGCCCGGCGCGAGCGGAAGGTTCAGGGCGCCCTGTATCCAGTAGAAGCCGCCCTTCACGTCGGTCTCCCACGGCGCGGTGAAGTCCGCCCAGCTCAGCTGGTCGAGCCGCCCCATGCGAGGCGGCGTGCCGGCGTTCAGCACCAGGACCTCGGGCCGGACGTCAGCGAGGATGCGTAACGCGGCCCCCTCGTCGGTGACGTTGGCCGAGATCACGGCGACGCCGAGCCTCTTCTGTACCGCCGCGAGGGTCGCCTTGTCGCGCGCCACGACGGTCACTTTGGCGCCGTGATCCACCAGGGCCTCAACGAGCCCGAGGCCCAGGCCTCGGCTGCCGCCGGTCACAACGATGGTCTTGTCCTTGAGACTCATCGGCCCGCTCCTGTGTCTGCTGAACCTAGGACGTTCGTGGCCGGGAAAAAAGTCACAGTGGCTCAAGCGCGCTGCAAGGGGGCGACTGGCGCCCGGCCGCCCGGGGCTGCCAGACCGTCGCCAGCCTGCCGCGCAAAGGAAACGACCACCCGAGCCGTCGGCTTTTACGCAGAGCCGCCGTGGCCGATCAACTCGTCCGCCAGACATTCTCGGCACTTGACCGAGCGGCCGCTGGCGCGCATCTGTCAAGATGCCCTTGCGAGCGCCACGTGGTGGTCACTCTGTACTGGCCGCGTGCCGTCGATCACCTTGGGGTCGCTGGGCTCTGCCGGCAAGCGTATACAAGAGCCGACCTCACGGCAGGCGACTAGGTCGCGCAGGACGCTGCTCATTCGACGTCCGCATTTGAAGGTACTGCGGCCGTGCTCCGAGCGCCGTGGCCCGCTTATGGTCGAGAGACAGACCAGCATGCGCTTGATGGCAGCCGTCGGGCACCGGTCGAGACGCGCCCGTTTCACTGATACAGGGCACCGCAAGCGCTCGGACTACAACCTTGGATCAACCGGCTCGCTTTCCAACGCCAGTACGGCGAATACGGCCTCGTGCACGCGCCGCAGCGGCTCGCGCGCGATGAAGCGCTCCAGCGCCTCCCGGCCGAGGAGGAACTCGCGGGCCGCCAGCGAGCGCTTCCGGCCGAGGCCGCGGCTGCGCAGCCTCACGAGGTGCTCCGTGGCGTCGTATTCTGGTCCATAGATGATGCGCAGATATTCCGGCCCACGGCACTTCACGGCCGGCTGTGCGAGACCCTTGCGTCCCCGCGCGATGAAGGCACGCGGCTTCACCACCATGCCCTCGCCGCCGCGACCTGTCAGGTCGCCCCACCATTGGATCGCCGTCTCGGCGCTCGCGGGATCAGCAAGATCGACGAGATGATGCGCCGTGGCGACCATGAGCTGGTCGCCGGGCTCGGCGAGCCGCGCCACCTCGGCCATGTGCCAGAGATGATCCTTGTCCATGTGCACGGCCCCCTCCGTCGCCAGCAGATGGAACGGCGCGATGCGGTAGTCGTCGAGCGACGCGACGGGCCAGCAGTAGCGCTGGTAGGCCTGGGCATACCTCGCTGAGCGCTCGCTCCGGGCCTCGAAGCGCTGCAGCAGTGGCGCCAGCGATGGATCGCGGTCCGCCGCCCGCCGCAGCAGGGCGACCGACCGGATCAGCCCGGCCGTCGCCGCGGCCCCGGTGGCCGCATACTGCTCGCGGATGAGGGATTGCGCCTTGGCGGACCAGGGCATGATCTCGGCGTCGAGGAGCGCCCACGCGGTGGCATGCCGCTCCCAGAATCCGACCTCGGTCATGGCCGCGCGCACGCGCGCGAGCACGGCCTCGGCTGTGGTCCGATCCGGAAAGAAGGCTCGGCCGGTACGGGTGTAGATCATCCCGGTCTCGCCGGTCTTCACGCCGAAGCGGTCGCGCGCGGCGTCTTCGTCGCGGCAGACGACGAGCAGTGCACGCGAGCCCATGTGCTTTTCCTCGACGACGACCTCCGCGATGCCCTCGTCGCGGTAGTAGGCGAACGCCTCGTCGGGGTGCTCGAGCAGGCCCTCACGGGCGCTCGTCGCCGGCGGCGACATGGTGGGCGGCAGGTGGATCAGCCACTTGGGATGGACCGCGAACCGGGTCATGACCTCCAGGGCGGCTGCGGCGCTGCCCTCGTCGACGGTGATCGAGCGGCCGGATCCATCGGACCGGCCGATATCGACGATGCGCTTCCCGATCACCAGCGACAGGTCGAGCACATCGTCGTTGGCGTGCTGGAGGCTGAGGTCGCCCGACACGGCGGCTCCGAGCGGCCGCACGGGCTCGGCATAGACCTTGGCGGCCGGAACGTCGATCAGCTCCTTCTCCGGCCAGCGTAGCGCCGTGAGCTTGCCGCCGAAAACGCAGCCGGTGTCGATGCAGATGGTATTGTTCAGCCACTCCGCGGTGACGACGGGCGTGTGGCCGTAGACGACCGCCGTGCCGCCCCGGTACTCGGCCGCCCAGTTGTAGCGGATGGGCAAGCCGAACTCGTCGGTCTCCCCCGTGGTCTCGCCGTAGAGGCAGAACTCGCGGACCGCGCCCGACGAGCGGCCGATCATCTCCTCCTTGATGCCCGCGTGCGCCACCACCAGCTTGCCGCCGTCGAGCCACAGATGGCTGACGAGGCCGTCGAGAAACGTCCTCATGCGTAAGCGGAACGACTCCGATTCCTGTTCCAGCTGCGCCGCGGACTCTGCGAGGCCATGCGTGAGTTTGACGTTGCGTCCATGCAGCCAGCGGATGAGCTTCACATCGTGATTCCCAGGGACACAGAAGGCGGCGCCGCTGGTGACCATTGCATGCACGAGCCTCAGGACGTCGGGCGTCCTTGGCCCGCGATCCACAAGGTCGCCGACGAAGATCGCGCGGCGTCCCTGGGGCGGGATCACGGTGCACGCCCAGTCCGAGTTACCTCTACCCTCCCAGGAGACCAGGTAGCCCAGCTTGGCGAGCAGCGCTTCCAGCTCGTCGGCGCAGCCGTGCACGTCGCCGATGATGTCGAAGGGACCGTCCTTGTGCCGTGCATCGGTCCACAGGCGCTCGCGTGCGATCTCGACGCTGTCGATCTCCTCCACGGAACGGAGCTCGTGGACATAGCGGAAGCCCTCCTTGTCGATGCGGCGGATGTTGCGCCTGAGGCTGGCCATGTGGTTGCGCACCACGTGCGGCCCGTACTGGCGGTCGGGCCGCGCCTTGTTGCGCTCGTGGCAGATGCCCTCGCCAGGGTTGAGCACGATGGCGACGGCCAGCGCATGGTATTTCTTGGCAGTGCGTACGAGCTGCGCGCGATCTTCCTGGCGCACATTGGTAGCGTCGATGACGACGAGCTTGCGCCGCTTCAGGCGCGTCTCGGCGATGACGTGAAGGAGTGCGAAGGCATCCGCTGTGGCATCGAGGCTGTTCTCGTCGTCCTCCACCATGCCGCGGCAGGCATCGGACGAGATGACCTCGGTCGGCTTGAAATGCCGGCGTGCAAACGTCGACTTGCCGGAGCCGGAGGCGCCGATCAGCGCGACGAGACAGAAGTCGGGGATAGCGATCCTCATGCCTCACCCCGCTCGAAGATCGCCATCTGCGACGGCGCGCCCAGCGTCACATCCTCCTCGCCGACCGGTTCGATCCGGGCCGCGTAGCCGAACCGGCCGCTCACGCCATCCACCCAGGCCTGGAACTCTGCCCGCGTCCACTCGAAGCGATGGTCGGCGTGGCGCAACTGGCCGGGCGCCATGCCTTCGAACCTGGCGTTGTACTCGCGGTTGGGCGTGGTCACGACTACCAGCCCAGGCTTTGCAAACTCGAAGACGACGCGCTCCACCGATGCGAGGCGATCCGGCTCGATGTGCTCGATCACCTCGACCAGCGCGGCTGCATCGAACCCCTCGATGCGTTGGTCGCGGTAGGTCAATGCGCCTTGCACGATCCTGATCCGCGCGCCCTGCCGCTCGTTGAGAAAGTCGAGCCGCAGCCGCCGCGCCGCGATCTCCAGGTCCTGGGTGCCGACGTCGACGCCGAGGATCTCGGTGAACTGCCTCTCCGACAGTAGCCGCTTCAGCAGCTTGCCGCTGCCGCAGCCGAGGTCGACCACGCGCCGGGCGCCCGATGCCTTGAGCACCTCGGTGACGCGCTCCAGCCGCTGGTCGTGCAGGCGCAGCGGCTTCTCCAGCTTCTCCTCGGCGGCATTCTTGGGAAGCTCGACGACGCCGTCTGCATCGGGCGGGGTCTCGATCTCCGCCTCGCCGTCGGCTGCCTCGGCGTCAGCCTCGGCCAGGCGTGCGATCGCCTCCCTGGCCAGCCCGCGCTTGCGTCTGAGATAGCGGCGCGCGATGAGGTCGCGCTCGGGATGGACCGGCAGCCAGGTGCCGCCCTTGGCCAGCAGCTTCTCGATCTCCTCGGTGTCGATATAGTAGTGCTTCTTCAGATCGAGGACGGGGATCAGCACGTAGAGGTGGTTGAGGAGGTCGACGAGGCGACACGTCGCTTCCAGCTGCAGTGTGACGTAGGGGCTCGGCCCCCAATCGGGCATCGCCGCATCGAGCGGCAGAGTCTCGACCGCAATCCGGTAGCCCAGCGGCGCGAACAGGCGCTCGATCAGGTCGGTGCCGCCGCGCACCGGCAGCGGCGTCACCAGCGCCGACAGCGGGATCGGCTGCTGCACGAGATCGGGGCGCTGCTCGCTGCGGCCGCCGAGCGCAGTCCGCAGCGTCTTGGCGATCGCCACCGACAGGAACGATGAGGCGGCGTAGGGGCGGTCGTTGACGTACTGGTCGAGCAATCCCCCGTCCTTGCCTCCGCCGCGCACGAGGCCGACTGGGTCGACGTCGAGCAGCAGCGCGAACGTGCAGCGCTCGTCGGTCGCCTCGGGATAGAACATGTGCGCGCAGCCGAAGGCCAGCTCCAGCTCGTGGCTGCGCGCCGGATGCTTGTGCAGGAGATAGCCGAGGTCCGTGGCCGGCCTGTAGGTGGTCGTGATCGACAGCAGCATTCGCGGTAGACGCCCCCGTTGCTCTGCAGCAAGGAATTGCCGCCTTGCTACACCAATTGTCTCCCATGTGCAGCTGCCTGCCGAAGGGCCGTCCGGCGGCGATGCGGCAGAGCATGTGCCATGGAACATGCTCATCTGCACTCGCAACGGGAATGGGCTCGCGGGCCCGAGCGCCCCGCGCCGTCTCGCGGCGCGGGGCTTTGCTATGCGAGGTCGATCGCGCGCGCCCTGGCCCAGCGCTCCAGGAGCTTGCGCTCCTCCGTGCGTGCCGGCCGGTTGGCAAAGCCGCGCACCTGGACCGCCCGGTGCTGACGGTCGAGCTCGATCGTCAAGAGCCGCTCGGTATTGCCCGCAGCGCGGCGGCGCAGCGACCAGATCGACGCGTTCCCGGCGATGCACTTGGCCGCGTAGCTCGCGACGCAGTGGTGCATGGCCCGCGTCTCGGCCACCAGATCGGCGGCCGTACGCAGCTGGATCACCAGGTACTCCTCGCGCCAGGAGCGGTCCTTGGGCGCCGGGCCCCACGACCAGTCCGTGATCGCCGCGCCACGCCAGCTGCCGCCGGACGCCTCGCCTGCGATCGGCTGTCCGCGCGCACGGGCCTGCGCTGCCTCCGCGCGGCGGCGGGCGGCCTCGATGCGCGCGATCGCCTCGAGGTCGCGGTGCCACTCGCGCATCTGCCGGCTGAGCGAAGCGAGCGTACGGCCCTTGAGGCTGAACCCCGGATCGCGCTGGTGGCAGTCCGCGAGATAGTCGCGCAGGTCGTCCATCTCCTCCACCGTGGCCGGATGCGCACAGAAGAAGCGCACCGCCTCGCGCCAGAAGCCGAGCTCGGCACGCAGCGTCCGTACGATCCTGGTGCGCGCGGTCCGCAGCGCGATGGCAGCATCGCCCGTGTAGGAACGGGCAATCGCCTGCCACATCGCCTCCTCGAAGCCGGGGCGCCCCAACGGATTGAGGAAGGCGTGGACCTCCTTGCGGGACAGCCACGCGCCGGCCCCCTCCTTGTAGAGCGAGCCGCCGCCGGCAGGCACGATGTACCAGCGCTTGCGCAACACGATCTCGTCGCGATCGAGCCCGTCGCGGTCCACCCAGATCTGCTCCAGGTGCTCCGCAACCGGGTAGCGCGCGAAGAGATAGCGGGCCGCGGCAAGACGCAGGCGCGCGGCATCGCGCGTCTTCATCTGCGGGCGCCAAGCCCAGGGGTCGCGCACGACCGCGGCCTCGAAACCGTCCCTGGCCTCGGCGATCGCCTTGTGGAAGTCCGGTGCCGAACGCGCCCGCTGCGAAACACGCCGCAGCGACGCCTCATAGGCATCAACCCGCGCGCGCTCGGCCTCCTGCCGGCGCTGGATCAACGAACGTGCCATGGTCGTTCAATCCGAATGGATGACTGTCAGCCGGTCGCTCCGCGAGCGTCGGCACGGCATGTGTCGAGCGCGGTAGTGGACTCACGGCTGGTCTCCTCCTCGGTTGAACGTCGCCAGGTTGAATGAGGCGAGCTTCTTACATCTGATCATTGATCGGCGCAAGCTGCTCGCCTTCGATCACGTCTCGCGTGTAGGACAATCCGCTGTGTGGTCTTTCTCTGGGGCTCGAGGGGCGGGGTTGCTCGGCCGTCCCTTTTGGCGTGGCGGCGGTCATGCTGCAAATCGGCGCCACGCATTGCCCCCACCAGCGCGACCCCGCTCGATAAGTCAAAATTCAGGCCGATCCGCCATCACTGCCTGTGGATTTCGGGCCTATACACAAGCGGACATTCGGCGATCAGGCGCGGCCGGTGACCGTCGCGTCTTCGATGGAGTCCGGTGCTGAGGGTATGCCGGCCATTTGATCCGAGGCGGATGCGGCAAAGCCGGCATAGTGACTGGCGACGACAAGGGAGGAGTTGCTCACGTTGCGCCCCTCCCTGGATCTTGGCCAGCGCGTCAAGCCGACGAGCGCTCGAGCAGCTCGATCGACACACCCTCAGGCCCGCGCAGGAAGGCGATGCGTATTCCGGGGCGGATGTTGTTGGGCTCCATCGTGAACTCGGCGCCCTTGGCCTTGAGATCGGCCACCACCGCATCGATGCCTGTCACCGACAGCCCGAAGTGGTCGAGGCCCTGATAAGGCAACGTCGGCGGCGGATTGGTCTTGTCGCCGGCCACCACCGGCAGAATGAACACGTTGGCGCCGCCGACCTTCAGGTCGATGCGCGGCTTGCCCTGCTGCATCGTGCGAATGACCTCGGCGTCGAACATGCGCTCGTAGAAGGCAGCTGTGGCTTCCGGGTTCGGGCTGCGCAGATGGATGTGATCCCACGTGAACTTGGCCATGCGTTATTCCCTTCTGACGGTCACTTGTGTGGAGAGTGTAGCATCGCCACCATACGACCGAGACAAGGGCCTCCGACGGATCATGCCGCACGGCTGCGTTTTCGGATTTGATATGCGGCACTCGATTCTCCCGCTTGACTAATCGAGGAACTTCGGGCATTGACCCGCGCTCTCCTTCCGACCGCCGACGGATTTTTCGGCGGCAACACTGAGGACCCGATGCGCAGAGCATCACATATTGCCACCGCGCTCAGCGCCGCCACCGGACGGTCTTATCGACCGAACGGTTGGCTGCCCGTGGGCGCGCGCGGCTATCGGGGCTTCCCCAGTTCGTTCAATCGGTCCGAACAAGGCTCGAGACTGAAACCGGAATAACCGGCGCAGGGTCCCCCCTCCGCCGCTGAGGCAGGAGGGCAGATGGCCCACAGGACTAACCGAAGAACATCGAAGCTCATCTCATGTGCCGACGGCGCACGGGCATCCCTGCGCACGCTCGAACCATAAATCCGAACGCCTGTGACTACGGCGCCGGCGGCGGCGCGCTCTTTGACATTGTGAAGGTCCAATCCGGGCGCGGCGCCGAGCCTCGGCGCACCACAAGGTCGCTTTCCACTCCGGGAGCGGCGCTGCGATCCGTTTGTCTATTTCCGGAGCTGGCTTAGCTCAGCGGGCAGAGCACTCGCCTCGTAAGCGAGAGGCGGGAGGTTCGAGTCCTCCAGCCAGCACCAACTGAACTCTTGGCCGCAGTCGTCCAGTGGCAGGGCACCGCTTTGGTAAGGCGGAAACCGGCGTTCGATCCGCCGTTGCGGCAGCATCGATGAGCTCTTGGCAATGCACTCGTGGCGAAACGGTAGACGCAGCCGCCTCAGAAGCGGCCGCCGCAACGGCGTGGAGGTTCAAGTCCTTCCGGGTGCACCAGCAATTGCTCGCTTCGCCAAGCGGCCAAGGCATCGGTCTTACACACCGACATTCCCAGGTTCGAATCCTGGAGCGAGCACCACACCACGCGCTTCGTTAGCTTAGCGGCCAAAGCACCTGCGCGACATGCAGGGGACCCGCGCTTCGAGTCCGCGACGAAGCACCAGCATCTCTCCCGTAGCTCAAAGGCAGAGCGCCCGGCCGAACTCTCAAACAAGCGGGCGGCTTGCCGCCGCATCTCCATCGCCGATGGACCCGGAGCGTTCAAGCCTGAGACGGTTGAGCAACGGGCTTTTGATCCGCGCGCAAGAGGTTCGACTCCTCCCGGGTCCCCCAAACCCACCACCACCTGCACACGACTAGCTCAATCGGTAGAGCGCCGTCCTCTTAAGTCGGAGGTTCGCGGTTCGAGTCCGCGGTCGTGTACCAATCCTATTGGCCTGCGGCGCATCTGCTGAGGCGAGCCCGTTGTCTGCGGGTCGAGACGGGTTGGATTCCCGTGCAGGCCGCCAGCTTCACCCAGCCTTGTCACCAAGCAACCACGAAAGGAGGTCTGCCATGACGATGACCGCGCATCCTGCGCTCGTGCTCAACGCCGACTTCCGGCCGATGAGCTACTTCCCGCTCTCGCTGCTGTCGTGGCAGGACGCGATCAGCGCCGTGTTCAGCCAGCGCATCTCCGTGGTGGCCGAGTACGACGCGTGGGCGCGCAGCCCGTCCACGCAGAATTCGGCTGCCCTCGGTCGTGGCGCTGCGGAAGTATCAGCGGCCGCCGCGGCGCGTCGCCTTCACGCGCTTCAACGTGTTCCTGCGCGATCGCTTCACCTGCCAGTACTGCGGCCAAGCGTTCGCCGCGTCGGCGCTGACGTTCGAGCATGTCGTTCCGCGCTCGCGCGGCGGGCAGACGACCTGGTCGAACATCGTCACGGCATGCGTCCCGTGCAACACGGGCAAGGGCAACTCGCTGCGCATCAAGCCGCGGCGGTTGCCCAAGGAGCCGACGCTCAACGAGCTGCTGGCAGCCAAGCGCGCGTTTCCGCCCGGCTATCTGCACGAGAGCTGGGCGGACTATCTCTACTGGGATGCGCAGCTCGAGGCCTAGCATCGTCTCGTAGCTCAGTGGATCAGAGCACCGCCGTCCGAAGGCGGGGGTCGCGCGTTCAAGTCGCGCCGAGACGGCCAACAAGGGAAGGTTCCGCTGGAGTGGCCGGCAACCCGTCTTGAAAACGGGTGGGCACCGCAAGGTGTGGCGTTCGAACCGTCAGCCTTCCGCCAACACGGGTGCGGGCGATCGCAAGGATCGCCCGCATCCAACTCGCGCACAGATACTCAAGCGGCAACGAGGCTTGGCTGTAAACCAGGTGCCCTCGGGCTTCGCAGGTTCGAAGTCCTGCTCTGTGCACCACTCCTGGAAGCTCGGGCGTCCGTAGCTCAATGGCAGAGCCGAGCGGTGCCACCGCGCAGACACGGGTTCGATTCCCGTCGGCCGCACCACGTTCAATTCCGCCTGGGAAGCTAATCTGGGTGAAAGCGCCGCGTTGAAGCCGCGGAGAGGTGGGCTCGAAACCTACCCCAGGCACCACCCTATTCGTGGGGGTCAGACCGTCTCGCCATTGGTCCGTGCACGCGGAGCAAGGGTCTGGCCCCCTATGACAAGACCAATCGGGGCACGCGCAGGGTCCGCGGATCTCCCTTGCAAGGAGGTTGACCTCGGTTCGAGTCGGAGGTGCTCCACCATTCCCTGATCGTCCAACGGTAGGACGCCCGGCTGTTAACCGGTCAATCCAGGTTCGAAGTCCTGGTCGGGGAGCCAGTTTGCCGCGCTCGTCTAGTGGCCAGGACATGCCGGTTCTCAGCCGGCAGACCGGAGTTCGAAGTCTCCGTCGCGGCACCAGTCACGCACACGTAGCTCAACTGGATAAAGCTCCTGGTTGCGGACCAGGGAGGTGCAGGTTCGAGTCCTGCCGTGTGCGCCAGTCAATCAGCGTGTAGGGGAGCCTGGTCGTCCCTGCCTGCCTTGGAAGCAGGAGATCGGTGGTTCAAATCCATCCACGCTGACCACTTTGCCCTCGTAGCTCAGCGGATCAGAGCGGCCGCCTTCTAAGCGGCGGGTCGGGTGTTCGAATTCACTCCGAGGGCGCCAACACCGGATGGTTGGCCGAGCGGTAAGGCAACGCGATGCTAATGCGTCGAGACCTTCGGGTCGCGCAGGTTCGATCCCTGCACCATCCGCCACGCGGGCGTAGCTCAATGGCAGAGCCGCTGCCTTCCAAACAGAAGACGCGAGTTCGATTCTCGCTGCCCGCTCCATTCATCGCCACGTTCGTCTAGCGGCCGAGGACGCCGGTCCTTCAAATCGGGTGGCGCGGGTTCGAATCCCGCACGTGGCACCAATCGCGTTGCCCCTTCGCCCAGCTGGTAGGGCACCGCGCCTTGAACTCGGGCGGCTTGGTTCGAACCCAAGAGGGGCAGTTCAAAAATATCTTAGAGCTGATGATTACAAAGGGATTTCCTGAGAGTCATGGATCAGATGTAAGCACCATGTAAGCACCTGAAGCCGTTTGCTGCCGCGGGACCGGTCGACCTTCACGCGAAAACACACCCCGACCCCCAACTGCCTTAACTGCCAAAAGGGTCGGATCGAGCGGGCGCGGGACCGGGCCTCGGCGTGACTCCACGAGCAGAGGTTCTCGGAGGCGCCAACACCGGCCGGAGCGTGATTTGACGTGACGATGCCGCTCAGCTATCGGCCGGGGCGCCATGGCCGAGGTAATCTTCCTCCTCCTTCTCTGGGTGGGCGCGCCGATCTTGCTCATCATCGCCCATGCGTGGGCCGCCTGCGCGGTCGTGGACGCCATCATGGTCAAGCCGCCCGTCGCGCCACAGGGAAGGAGTGCAGCGCAGGCAGCTCTCCCCGTTAGCCAGATACTCGCGGCCCCTGCACCCCGCGTTCTCGTGGCCCTGGCGCCAGCCCCGACGGGTGGTGCGGATCATCTCTCCGGTCGCTCTCGTTAGCCAGGAACCGGTGCAGACTGCACCGGCCAACGTCAAGGAGGAACCCCAGAACCTCCGGACCATCCCGGTGCGCGCGGCGAAGGGCAGCAAACGGCGTGTGGCTAATGCCGGATCGTCGACCTACCGCTACCGGGACCCGGTCAAGCGCCGGGCCTATATGGCTCAATACATGCGGGACTACCGAGCGGAGAAGGCGCAAGAGCATCGGGTGGCCAGCGCCAGCGCCGCCTAAGCCTCCGTGACCCGGTCCCCGTTCCGCACGGAGCCTCCGTGTGTAGCGGCGCGGCGTCCTCAGTTCCAGACCTCGAATAGGCCTTCGGCCTTCGACCACATGGTGGACCTGAGGGAGCGCGCGCCCACCGGCGCCGCGGCCTAGATCCAACTCGTCCTGGACTCCCGCCGTGGCTCCCAGGACCGAGGGCTGCCACGCCGCGCGCTTCCGCGCTCGGTCATGGCGCCAAGTCGATCTCAAACAAGTGGTAGCGCCGGCCCTGTGCGCACACGAAGTCTCGAAGCCACACCGCGCCGTGGCTCTCTATGATGTGGCGGGAGGTGGGGTTGTCGTCCAGGACGGTGAGGCGCACGTGGTGCAGCCCGATGCGCCTGGCCTCGGCGAGCGCCAGCCGCATCAACTCCTTGCCGTAGCCGACGCCGCGGTACGGCTCGCCAATTTCGTAATACACGTGGTTGGCGGCCTCCGGCGGCAAATCGCGGTTGCAGCTCGGTCGATGCCGCACCTGGCAGAAGCCCAGCACCGTGCCGGTGTCGCCAACGAAGTTGTAAGTCGAGGTGGGTAACGGCCCTGATGTGGATCGCTGGACGAGCCGCATGTTGAACTCTCCCCCTCCTCGATGGTTGGTGACGAGAAGCCATCCTAAGCAGAGTTCCCCAGCCGGCCCAAGACTTGGCCAGTGTTCCTTGCGTCAGCTTTCGATGCTTCCTGCCAGACGGCCGCCCGTTGCCTCCGAACCAGCAAATGGACTAACAGTTGGACGCGGCTCAATTCAGCCGCCCACTCGCGCTCAATCCCAGACTGTGCTTTGCGTTCTAGCCTTGGCGGCCCCCGTTGCCACAACCCACGCGTAGCAGGCGCGGCGCGAAGCTTCCCAAGATGATCCAATGGGCCCAATTACACTGTTCGACAAGTCGTTCCTGGAGATGCTGAACGTCGATGAGGCCGCTCTCTTCGACGCGCTGTTCAGCGCGAATATCTGCCCGATCTTTCTACACTGAGGTCCTGGCGGATCTCGACAAGGAGCCACCCGGCAAGCGCAGCCAGGAGAAGATCGTGGGAGATGTTGCCAGGAAGACGCCCGTCATGCATTCCACGCCTAACATGCTCCACGCCTCCATATGCCTGTCGGAGCTGAACGGGCAGGCCGTGGACATGCGGCGGGTTCCCATTCGCCCCGGCGGCGTGCCCGTCAGGCACGAAGGAAGGGTCGGCGTCCTCTACGAGGAAGCCCCTGAGCTCAAGGCGTTCCACCGCTGGCAACAGGGCTCGTTTCTCGATGTCGAGCGTGACTTCGCCAGCACGTGGCGCGCCCAGCTCAAGGATGCCAAGCATGCTGAAATGGCCAGGCTGGCAAAGCACGTTCTCAGAATTCAGGCCAGTCCCAGGAATCTCGACGAGGCCCTCGCGATCGCGAGGGACGTTGTTTCCGGTACAGGTCAGCAGTTCCTCACCCTTAAGACGGCGTATACGCTGCTCGGCTTGCAGCCGCGCCACTGGTCTGTCGTGCAGGGAAGATGGAAGCAGGCAGGCCGCCCGCCGTTGCAGACCTACGCCCCGTATACGGCCCATTGCCTGATGGTGGACGTGTTCTTCCATGTTGCCATCGACAAGAAGCTCATCTCCCCAGACCGCCCGAGCAACCGCATCGACATCGCGTATCTCTACTACCTTCCCTTCTGCATGGCGTTCGTCTCAAACGACAAGCTGCATCGCCGCGCCGCGCCCCTGTTCATGTCGGACAAGCAGGTCTTTATATCAGGCGAGGATCTCAAGCGCGACTTGGCCGCGCTCGATACTCATTATTCTGCCCTGCCGGCAGAGCTACTTGACCAAGGCATCTTTCGTCTTGCGTCCTATCCACCTAATGATGACGCCTTCCTGACCACGCGGCTCTGGAAGCAGCTGAAGCTTCAGGTGGAACGAAAGGAACCGGTGATCAATCCCGATCACGTCCCATCCGCCGAACTTCTGGCAATCGTCGATGAGCTCAAGCGCAAGTCGCAGGGCCGTCCGCCTGGAGTGTTCACGCGCGACGAGGTCAGCGATCCGAGCCATGTTGTGATTGAGCGGCGCATACCAATGCGTATGGGCAAGTGGAAGACCATGCCGCCTGGCGTGAAGCCCGACACGGATTGACGGCTGCTCGGAGTTGCTGGTCGGTTGCTGTCCACTTCCTCCGGTTTGCCTCCGTCAGGTTCCGGAGCATAACGGTCTTTGCGGGCTTGCTTGCGTTGGGTCAACGACGAGAATCTGCTTAGTCGGCACCCTTGAGCAGCTTCTGCAGTGCGGCCGCATTTGCTTTACGCAGCGCCGCGCGCTCCAACTCGCCGCGGCACAGGGCGAGACCTTCGAGATCTTCCATCGCCGCGATCCGAGTTTCGGTGGCTTAGAGCGCGCTACGGTAGGATGCACGCTCCGCATCAGATCCCGCCCCCTCGATCAGTGGCTTGAGCAGTTCCACCCAGGCTGCGGCCAGCTCCGCCTTGCAGGTCGTCAGGGCTTGGTTGTCCCGGGCGTGGGCCGGCACGGCGAACGTGAGCACGCCGGCGGCCAGCAACGCTAAGAGCTTCACGTCCCGCCTCCGTCCATGTGATAGAGCGGACGCTACGATAGGAGCCTCGGGATGATCGAGATAGACCCCGCAGCCGTCGCCCACCTCATGAAGCAGCTCACACCGCAGGCTGCGAATCACCCCGCGAATCTTCCGGCCGACGATTCGAGCCCCGGCGAAATGCGTGTCGTATGGTGCGACTTGTCAGACCCCAAACAGAAGGCGGAGTTCGCAGACCAGCTCTGTGCCGCGCGCGCCCTCTTACGCTGGTCGCAAGATGATCTTGCTCGCCATGCCGGCGTCAAGTTGCGCACCGTGCAGCGCTTGGAGAATGAGCATGGAACCCCGGCAGAATCAACGGTTTCCGGCGTTTGCGCTGCGCTCGCTGCCGCCGGCATCCAGCTCATGGCCGATGGCAAGGGCGGCATCGGCGTGTGGCGCCTGCGGCGCTAAACCATGATGCGCCGTCTGATCAGCAGACTACGCCTACAGCGAAAAAGAGTTGACATCCCCACGACTGCGATGTAGTGATTCACACCATGATGCAAAATAGCGCCCGAGGCCCACGGCCTGCGGGCGCTTTGCGTTCCAGGACATCCCCCCACATGACCATACCACGATCAAGGTGGCGGAGCTTCCGCCCATCCTGCGATTCGGCGCGGCAGCCAAGGCTCTCGGCGTCTCGCGCACCACGCTGAACCGATGGGTCCACGAGGGCCGCGTGTGCGAGCCCAGGACGCTGAGCGAACGCGTGCGCGTGTTCGAGACCACGGCGCTTCTCGCCAGCCTGAAGCCCGACCGCAAGAACTGAGAGATCCGCCGGCCGCAGCTGCCGCGCGCACCATGCCCGCTGGCGCGATGCCACACGGGAGTTCGCCGCGGTGCCGACGCGCGCTTGGCCGGCGGTGTAGGCCCGTCGGGCATCCCACCTGCTGCCTGTAGCCGATCGTTTGCCCGGCCCACACCGGGCGGCAGCGGATGCCCGACGGGTGTGAGATCCGCCCGGCCGGGCGGGCGCTACTGAGAGCACCAATGACCGACACCTATCGCCCCCGTCGCATGGGCGCCCAGCGCCGCGCCAATCAGGAGTGGCAGCTCCAGAAAGCCTATGCGTCCTGGACGCCACCGCAGCTGCGCCCGTCACAGCGCCCGCCGGGTTTGTCCCGGCTCCCCGAACCCAGGAGGACCAACACTATGCCCAGCTCGCCAGCCATCCGCGCTCAGGTCGAGACCTACGACGAGATCCCTATTCGCCTGAGGCCGGCCTACGGACTCTCGCCGCTTGGCGGCTATGAGCTCAACCAAGTGGGTGCCGCGCTGAGTGCGTACCGCTGCGCGCTCGCCAAGGACCCACACCGCGAGCCCCTCGCGCCGCGCCGCAAACTGACCAAGCAGGAATGGAGCCTGCTCCTTTCCCTGGCTGAGCCGGACGAACGTGCGCACTTCGTGCGCGCCATCGTCAGCAAGCGCATCACCTTGAAGGATTGATCGATGGCCCACAAACCAAAGTCGTCGGTCGAGGTGCATCTCGACGCCGACCGCAAGCGCCAAGCGCGGCAGGCGCGCCAGTTCCTGGCGATGAATCAGGCGGCTTTCAACGGCATGCTGAGCAATGCGGATGTGCTCGCTCGTGGCGCTGCCGTGAACATGCTGAAGGGCGCCGTTCTGCCGGCCGTCATCGCCAGTCAGGAGAACAAGCGCCGTCGTCGGGGGCGGTGATCCCGATTGGAACTTCGCTCCCGCTACTCACAGACCACGAGGCCGAGCACGCAGCGCGCGTCGCTGCCTTGGATGATGACGCGCTCGGATCGTGCCGCACCCCGGCCATCGTCGGCGAGGTCTGCGCCATCCAGCTGGTCAACGTGATCGCCGGACACGGCGTTAGCCTGGCGCTCGGCGATTGGGTCAAGCTGGACCAGCCCTGCGCCATTCGGTGCGCCTGTGGGAGGTCGAGAGCGGGGCCGCGCGTGTCCTGGAGGGCCACGATGGTGGGGTGACAGCGGCGGCGCTCTCCCCCGACGGCCGACGCGTGGTCTCGGGCTCTTCCGACCGCACGCTGCGCCTGTGGGAGGGGCGAGCGGGCGGCAGATCGCCCGCCTCGATGGCGACTTCACCTTCCTTGCCCTCGCGCTCGCCCCCGACGGCAAGAGCCTCGCCGCCGGCGACAGCGGCGGACGCGTGCATCTCATCGACATTCTCGTCGACGAGGCTGACAAGACCGCCTAGCTCACGCGCCGGGGTGGCTGACGCGCGAGTCGGCTGCAGGAATGCTCGCCCCTCGTGACGCGCAAGCCACGTTCGTGACAGATCCACATCAAGGGGATTTTGGGTCAAAAGCGCGTATGCCGGACGCCTCGCAGCCACGGCAGCAGTACCCCCGAATTCTGCCTACTTGGCGCGCTGCAGCGAACTCACCCTTCGTGCCAGAAGCAGAAGTGAATGCACGGGCGACCGCGCGAACGGTCGCCGATGACCTGCCGTAATCCGTTGTCAGTGCGTCTTAAGGCCGGCTGCTTTGACCAGCGCCGCGTTGATGGCGATTTCCTTTTCGACGTGCGCGGCGAATTCGGCGGGCGTCATGGCCATCGGCTCGAAGCCCAGTGCAGCGAGCTTGTCCCGCACCTTGGGCGCTTGCAGCGCCTTGAGCGTCTCGCGATTGAGCTTGTCGACGATGTCGCGCGGCGTCCTCGCTGGGAGAAACATTCCCAACCAGATCGGATACTCGGCGCTGGCAAAACCGGCCTCCAGGGTGGTAGGCACGTTCGGTAGCGCGGCAGAGCGTTTGGCGCCATTCGCCACGAGCGCACGATGACGCCACGGATGCCGTCGCACCACATATGCGTTAGAACACTGTCATCCATACCACTCAATTCGCGGCAGATTTGCCACTCCAATTCGGTCCAGAAATCGTCTTCGGTCATGGATGGATTCCATCATTAGTCGCCCAGCTTCGTGCACGGAGGGGGCGAAGGCACCAACCTTGTGGGCGTCTCACCGCTAATGGAATGGACCGGCGGTGCTCCCCGCAGTACCCCAGGTTGAACGGGGGTGAGTAGCGACAAGGAGCCCCGCCATGCCTCGCCAGTCCACAGACACCGTCGCCGTCCTCGGCATCGACATCGGCAAGAACATCTTCCGCCTCGTCGGCCTCAACACGCGCGGCGCCATCACCTTGCGCCGGAAAACTCCCGCGCGGGCAACTTGGTAGCGCTACGGCCTCAGGCCTTGGATCGAGGCGGCCGCCAGGCGGCTGCACCACAACGTGCTGGCAATCGCGCTGGCCAACAAGCTCGCGCGCATCGCCTGGAGCGTGCTGCACCACGGCCGCAACTTCGAGATGAGGAAAATGTCAGAACCCGTGTCCCAAGCCGCGTGAGGAGGCCCCGCCATGATGAGCGTGCCGTCGTGCTCGATGCTGTCAAGGCCAAGCCCTTCGGGTGGCCCTGGACCGGGCCAGCCTGGACAGCATCTGCGCGCGCTGGCCTCGGCATCCTGCGGTCGGGGCGAGAGAAAGCCTGCGGCGCGGTCGAACAAGAGAAATGGACAGACGAAGAGGGTGATCAGGGCCACAGCCTGAGATCGCACCGCCGGTCCATACATTTTGGGTCAAAATCGACGGGCGGCAGCTGCTCGATGGACGAAGAGGTCCGAAACCTGTCGTCAGATCAGCCGCTTGGACGCGGGGCGGTGCATGCTGCTTTGTCTCTCGACCAAGGGGGACGATCTGAGGCCCCGACGCGATACCCCAAGCAGCGGACCTGGCCTGCGATGGGTTCCACGTCGCCGATCGCAGATCGGTCGAGGACCGCTTTTGCATAGGTCCTACCTACCGCCCAAATGCCCAGAGGTGCCATGAACTGCCGGCACGTTGCTCGCGCAAAATCGTCGGTCGCTGCGACGGGTCGATGACGCGGCCGCTGCGCGCGATCAGATCATAGTCCATGGCTCGCCCCTTCCTGGTCGCTGAGCATTCTGGCCGCAATCCGTAGCGTCTGTGCGTACATGGCTCTGAGTGCCCAAACAGGGCTAACGCATTCGTATCGATAGCGGCATGCCGCCGGCCGGCCGCAATGTAACGCGGCTAAACCGGCTCGGGCGCGTGGTCAGACGTGGTCGCAAAGCTTGCGGCGCGCACCAGCGTCGCCAGAATGGCAACACCCTCGATCAGCGCGAAGGCCATACCGATGCAGATGCGTGGTCCCGCGCCGAACGGCATGTAGTGATAGCGTGGAATCTTCGCCTCGTTTTCCTGCGCGAATCGGGTCGGGTCGAAGCGGTCAGGATTGGACCAACAGCGCCGGTGGCGTTGTATGGCGTAGATCGGGATGATGACCTGGGTGCCAGCCTTGATAGGCATGCCGGCAAGCTCGGTGTCGACGGTCGCTTGCCGCGACATGATGGGCGCCGGCGGATAGAGCCGCATGCTCTCCTTCAGCACCTGCGTCGTGATCACGAGCTTGTCGATGTGGTCGGGCCTGATCGGGCCTTCACCGGCGACCTGGCGCACCTCCTCCAGGATGCGGTCCGCCCAATAAGGTGCGCGGGCGAGCAAATAGAGCGTCCAGGTGAGCGCTTTGGCCGTAGTCTCGTGACCGGCCAGGAAAAAGGTGAGCAGATTGTCGATCAGGAGTTCGTCCGACATTTGCGCGTCCGTCTCCGGGTACTTCGCATTTGCCAGCCGCTGCAGGAGGTCGTCCTTGGCGACAGGACCGGCACGGCGCTCGGCGACGAGGGCCTGCCACGGCCGATCTCAGCCGCCGCTGGGTCAAATGCATCTTGAGCTTACCCGGGTGTGGCATCCAGGACGGCAGACCGAAGTTGGCATAGGCCATCTGCCAGCCGAGCGGCTTCGCATAGTCGATGTTGGCGCGACCAATGAGCGGCCCCACGTGGGCATCGCCACCCGGAAGCAGCGTGTGCGAGATGACATCGAAAGTAACCAGCGTCATGTCGCGATCGACGTCGCGTACCGTTCCGCTGGGGTCCTTGCGCCAATCGTCGAGCAAGCGCTCCGCCGCCTCGCACGATGGTTGGCACGAAGCCGACGAGGTCGTGATGGCGGAAGACGGGTGCCGCTGTCTGACGCTGCCATTTCCAGTCGGCGCCGTCAGCGGTGAACACACCCTTCCCGAGCAGTGGTCCCAGGATGCGCTGCGTAATGACGTGTGCGCTGGAACATGTCGCGCTTGTCGAGCAGCACGGTCTTGATGTGGGATGGCTCGGTGATCCAACACACCGCGCGGCCGGCCCGACCGGCCAAGACGATCCCCTCTTCGTAGACCGCTGCGGGAAGGATGCGAAGGGGGTTGCGCAACAGCGTCGCAAAGAACGACAGGGTTCCTACTGGGCCGCCGAGCGGAGCGACCCGTGGGACATACAGTGCCGATGCCGGCAGCGGCGTGCGGTCAGGAGCCGACTGTTTAACATCAATAGATGTGGCTACGGTCATATCCGAACCCTTCGACCCACAGATATCGGTGATCTTAACCAAACATTGGGCAAGAGCGCTAGATGAGCGTCGCATCATCTTGCTTATTTGACCAATCACGGGGGAAAAGCGGGCTAACTCGTCGCCGAGCACCGTTGTAATCTCAGGGCAGAGTGGGGGCAGCGTGCTGCCTCGATGCTATCCCCTGTCCGCTTGCCTCCGAAGCTTCATCAATGTGGACCCGCCGGACGCCAACTGAACTCGCTTCAATGACTTCCAACGGAGCCTGGGAATGGCGAAGAACATTCTCAGCAATCGATTGCGAGCCCTTGTCCAGGACGAGATATTCGAGGTTCGTCCTGCGTCGGGTGGGAGCTCCTACCAGGAGTATTGGCGTGGTATATTGATGCGCGCGTGCTTGATGCCCTACCTAAAGAACGCCGCGAGGAGTTTTTGGACTGCCTGCGAACGACGGTTCCTGGCGGGATCGCAAAGTCCCGGCCTGCATCGAGCGAATGCAGTCCGCCGCAGTGAGGTCGAAGCTACTCTCGGGATTGCTGGGCGGCTAGCCCAACACTTAGAATGGTCGGCTTTAGGAACTATGATGCCCGCCTCAACCCAAGAAGGAGGGGCAATGCCAGCCTTCATCTGCACGGCGTGCGGCATGCAGTACGCGCCGAGCGTGGCTCCGCCGGCTCAGTGCCGGGGTGTGTGAGGACGAGCGGCAGTTCACGCCGCCGGGCGGACAATCGACGCTTGAAATATTGGCCGTGCGCCACCTTAACGCCTTCCGTGAGCATGAGCCCGGCCTCATCGGTATCGGCACGCAGCCAACTTTTGCCATCGGCCAGCGTGCCCTGCTCGTTTGCCGCCTCACGGCAACGTGCTCTGGGACTGCATCTCGCTCATCGACAATGCCACTGTTACTCTCATCAAAGCTCTCGGCGGTTTGAGCGCTATTGATTTCGCATCCACATTTCTACACCACGCTCGTTGAGTGGAGCCGCGCGCTCGGCAATGTGCCCGTGCACCTGCACGCCGACGATTCAGCTTGGGTGATGCGGCCTGATCCCTGCATCAAGCTATGGCGAGGGGAGACCCTGGAGTTGCTCCCCGGCGTGAGGCTGATCCGAGGCGGCGGACATTTCCCCGGAGGCGCAATGCTGCATTGGGCGGCGGGCGCCGAAGGCCGGGGCGTGGTTTGTTCGGCAGACATCGCCACGGTGAATCTGGACCGCAAATCCTTCACCTTCATGCGCAGCTATCCGAACAACATCCCCTTGTCGGAGAAAGGTGTCCGGGCCATCGGGGCAGCTCTCGCACCCCTGCAATTCGACCGGGTCTACAGTCATTTCTTCGATCGGTCATACCCGCTGGCCCGACGGGCCGATCGGGCAGGAGACCTTCGCGGGCCTGCCCATGCCGGACAAGGTCTGGGACGACGAGCAGCCCGCGACTTCGACCTGATCGGCACCGATCCGCCTGACGCGCGATGCCTAGCATGCCGAGCACCATCATGATCTGGCGCACGTGCTGGCCCGAGTGCCACGTCGTGCGCTCCAGGAACTCGTGCAGCGTCACGTCGCCATAGTAGACGCTCGCCTTGCGCGCGAAATCGGCCGCTTGGCCAGGGCCGCTCCACCAAGCCTGGAAGCGTGCCAGCACGTCGGCGCCGTAGGCGAGGATCTTGGCCTTGCTGTCCATCTCGGGCGGCGGCACGCGCCCGTAGACGCCCTCCTTAAGGGGCAGGCCCTGCACCTCGTGCTCCAGGAAGGCATCGGCGATGTTGAACGTGTGGTAGGCGAGCTGGGCGTAGCTGCGCGGCCGGTGCGGCAGCAGGCGGGCGAGCTTGTCGTCCGGAATCTGTGCAGAAAGCCGCTGCGCTGCCTGCTGGATGGTCACCAGCCTGGTTGCGAGCTGGTCCGGCGGCAGCATCTGCGCGCCACCCCAGGGGATGCCGGCGACGCGCGCAACGTCGCGCAGCACTTGGCCGTTGGCCCAGTCGCTGCCGCGGCGCACGATCGGCACGGAGCGCACGCCCAGCGCCGCCAGCTCGGCAAAGGCGTCCTTGTCCTCCAGCACGTTGACGGACACGAACGGCACGCCGTGCTTGGCGAGGAACTCCTTCATCCTGAGGCAGCTGGTGCAGCCGGGCTGCAGTAGGCCTTGATGGCGGGACCGTCGTCAGACGCATGTGGCATGGTGTGTTCCTCCGGCGTCTGCGCAGATTAGCGCGCCAGCGGGCGCAAGGCCACCGCGTCGTGAGGTTCGGCGCGCCGGGACATTGCGCGAACCGCGCGTCACCTAATGGGCCTTATCGCGCTCTGCAAAGGTGGGCATGCGGCGCCTCCGGTGCGGGGCGACACCGCGTCGGTCAAGCCTCTCCGCAATGTTTCATTGCCAGCGCAGTTCGTTCCCTGAGACGCCAGTGTCCGACCTGGGCAAGCCAGCGATCCAAGCCTTTCCTGTGGGCGAAGGCCCCCGCGAAGGTCCATAGGCCACCCAGGTCTCCGGTCGCGAACAGCCTGTTGTGCTCGCGCTGGCCAAGGCCCTTGTCATGGTAGGCAATGAAGTAGCCCGGGTGCCGGCGAAGCTTGCCATCAGTGCGTAGTGCATGACGCCGGAAATGACGAGGCGACTTGAACGTGCGAGCTGCAGCGCGTGGGCCGCTTGCAATCTCGCATCGAGGAACCGGACAGGGAGCTGAGGGAGCTTGCGCGACAGCAGCTCGGCGAAATCCCCTGCGACAACGGTGTGAGGGCGTGGCCCGAAGACCCTATAGTCGTGCGAGAGCACGATGGCCTCAACGCCTGGGTGCTGTGCTGCCAGCTTCTTCAAAACGTCCGCGATCGTGCTGGCGGCGTCCTCAAGGCCATATATCCGCTCCATGGCCTCGTTCACGGCGATCGACACCACGCACGCGGATGGCTTCACGTGTGGGCTTGGCGCCCGACGTAGGCAGCGTGGTAGAAAGACGCTGAAGTCGGCTCCGAGTTCAACATTATGTGCCCCGATGTCCCGCAAGCGTTCGTAGGAGCGACGGTCCCGATCCGGGCGGCGTTGACACCTGGGAGCTTGGGGTACTGAAACATTCTGACGGGCCCAACGCGCGCGTGCGCGCGCGCCCGTCATGGGGTCTTACCGCCGCCGATCTCCAGGCGGCTCGCGACATGACGATTTTGGAGTTCCAGAGTCAGAAACACGACTCAAACGTCCCGCTCCCTCTACAACCCCTGGGGAGCGGGACGGGAGCGGGACGCACAACCTAGTAAAACCTGTTTCAACCTCTGAGATGTAACCCATGACCCTCAAATCAACGGCCATCTCCAGAGCCGTCTCGACGAGCTTCTCCCCTGGGCCTACGCCCGGAAACCCGTCACTGACCAGGGCTGATCAAGCCGCCCATCACCTGCGGCCGCGCCGCTGACCGTGTGCTCGCGGCGCCCCTTACTGAGAAAGCGGCATCTTTTCGGTTGCTTGCGTCGCTGCGCGTTCAGGGACGCGCGCCTTTTTGCGCACTCTCGTGGCCCCTGTGTGCCCCTGTCTCCCCTTTTTGGGCGGCGGGTGCCTTCGACCACCGGTCCAGATGCGCACCGATGACGGGGAACACGTCGCGCGCGGCGTTCGCCCCCGCCAGACTGTCGGTATGGCTGTAGTCCGGCGTGAAGGCGAGCCGGTAGAACGCCGGGCCGTGGCGGGCGACCAGCATGTCGTGCAGGCGCCGGCTGCTGTCGGGCAGGAGCAGCTTGTTGGCCTCGCCGTGGATGAAGGTCAGCGGCAGACGCAGGTTGTCGAGCGCGGCGTCGTCGAGCGGCGCGATCCGGCCCTTACGCACGGCACCCGCCAGCTCGCACACGGAACGGACGCTGGCCCTGCCGTAGAGACCGGACAGCCGGGCGTGGGTGGCGTCGTTCAGGTTGGCGTGACGCACGGGGGGGCCATAGCAGAACACCATCCGCTGGCAGCTGGGGTTGCCGCAGCCTTCGCCGTGGGGCGTCGGGTGCAGCTTGAGCGCGCCGTCCAACAGGCGGTAGGGCCAGGAGGGGTTGCCGGCGTCCTGGCGGTAGGTGCGCCAGCCCAGCAGCTCCACCAGCTCGGCGAGCCGCACCGAGCTCTTTAGCCGGGGCAGCCAAGGCATGGTGAAGGTGAGGCTGGCCTGCAGGGACGCCGCCGACCGCACGAGGCCCTGCAGACGGCCCGCCGCCAGAGCGATCAGCAGGGTCATGCCGCCGGCGCAGAACGCCACGCAGTCCACCTGGGACGCGCCGCTCTTGTCGACCACATGGCGCACCGCCGCCGGCCAGTCGTATTTCGCCACGTCGTAGAGGGAGTAGCCGGGGTGGTCGAGGTCGGGCGAGCCACGCCATTCGAACAGCCACAGGTCATGGCCGCGCTCGACCAGATATTCGGCCAGGTTGGTGTCGATCGTGTCGAGCAGGGCCATCTTGTTGGATGTGCCGTTGCCGTGGCTGAAGATCACCGGTCCCGCGTCGCCGCCTTTGTACCGGACGAGGCGCAGACCCACGCCGTCCTCGGTGGTGAAGTGGTGGACCTCCGGTTGGGGCAGCCGCAGCGCGCGGTGCGGATTGGGCCAGTCTAGGGACAGGGACACGGGCTCAGGCTTGGACATGTGGACCTCCGGTTGGGGCAGCCGCAGCGCGCGGTGCAGATTGGGCCAGTCTAGGGACAGGGACACGGGCTCAGGCTTGGACATGCGGCGTGGCCTCGCATGGGGCGGCGAACGCGGGCGCGTATTGCCGGTGGAAGTCGTTGAGGAACAGGCCGTCCGGATCGTAGCGGCGCTTGGCTTCGAAGAAGGCACCGATGCGGGGATAGGCCTTGGCCAGCTGCGCCGGGTTGGCGACGCGCTGGTAGCAAAGGTAGTGGCAACCGCCGCAGGCCAGGGCGCAGTCGAGCAGCCGCTTCAGCTCGGCCTCGGTGCGGCGGATCGAGGCGGCGTCGAGCTTCTGCTCGAAGAAGATGACGAATGAGAAGGCGTCCTGCCGGGCGTAGGACAGGAATGCCTCGCGGTTCTCGTGCACCACTCGCACGGTGGTGTTCAGCACGCGCAGGCCGCCGCCGGCCAGGATCGGCCGGGCCATGCCGATGAAGTCCAGGAACCGGTCGCGGGGGATGAAGTACTCCTGCAGCCAGTCCGCGTTGCGCCGGCGGCTGTGGTCCACTACCCCCCAGTGCTCGCGCACCGTGGTGTGGATGTCCAAGCAATCGTGCGCATCCAGGGTCATCGGCCCGAAGCGCGATAAGCCGGCCGGGACGATGCCGTAGTACGGCGCGTCGGCGCGCTGAACGTAGAAGCCATCCGCGGACCCACTCCAGTTCGTGACGGAGGCGTCGAACGGGAGCCCCGGAACCATATTGAAATTGACGATGCAGAAGTCGGGGTTTCCCGCGAAGGGATCCGCCGACCACGCCAGCGAGCTGCCGAATCCGTCTTTGCTCCCCACAGAAGCCGTGTGCAGGCGGACGTCGTAGTCGTTCGACATGCTCGTCGGAATCATCCCGATCGCGGTCCAGTAGCTCCCTTGATATCCCGGCGAGCGGAAGCCGTCGCAGGATTCATAGGGACCGCCGCCCAACGGAGTGCGAACCGGCGGAGCGTTACGGAGAACCGGGACCTGATTCGCGAGATCGAGCGGCGTCCATACGAACCAATCGGTGAAGTCATTGTCGGTCTCGACGAACTCGGTCACGTTGGCGAAGACGTCCGACTGAGACCGGAGATGATGAAGCCCTCCTGGAACGGTGTACTGATTGTTGACCCAGTAGAGGTAAGCTCCCGGGGGAAGGGTGCCCACGAAATAGCCATCGAATGAGGCAACATCGTCGGTCCAGAGGCGTGTCCAGAAATTCGGTGCCGTGACCGGACCTTGGTTGATGCTCGAAAAGTTGGCATACGTACCGAGCACGTTTCCCGGCAGCGTCGGGGAGAGCGGTGCGAAGCTGGCGTTCGAGTCCCCGGTCGACCGCGGAACGACGGCCCCCGGACCAACCCCCCGGTGCGTACCGAGTGATGTTGGGCAGCTGGCTCACCACGACGGAGTAATGCAACGTCTTTGCGAGTGATTGCGGCTCGGGCTTTGCCACCACGATTCCGTAGTAGTCGCCCACGGGAGCCGTGTAGTTGATGAACAGGTCGTTGTTGGGGCCGAGACCAATCGTGGAAGCCCACGCCACGGCGTCGAAGCTTCCCGCGAATCCGCCGGCCGGATTGAACAGACCGACGTACACGTCCGAATCGCCGGCG
Organism: uncultured Gemmatimonadales bacterium; assembly: GCA_963725045.1. Lineage (GTDB taxonomy): Bacteria > ARS69 > ARS69 > ARS69 > ARS69 > CAVRWY01. The sequence continues at coordinate 268,273 of CAVRWY010000009.1, read as the reverse complement.
ACGCGGCGAATCTGAATTCGCGTCGGCTGTCCACCCTGCAGGTAGACTTCGTGCATCTCGACGATTTCACCGGAATCGAGGTAGAAGAGGGCGGACTCTCCCGGATTGAAGAGCGTTCCTTGGTCGGCGTCGAACTCAACGACCTTGTTGGCAGTGCCATTGAAATTTTGCACGAAGGCGTAATACGTACCGTTGGGCACGACGTTGCGATCGAGGATGACGAAGTCGGTATCCCAACCGACGTGGCTCGAGGAGGCGACCGGAAACCCGAACCCCTGCTGGGGAACGTTTGCCGGCGCTTCGGTGGAGAGGTGGATGTCGAAGTCGGAGGAAGCGTCTTCCGGGATGACGGCAAACACGTTCCAGTAATGCGTCCCGGCGAACGCCTCGAAGCCTTCGTTGTTCCAGTATGGACCGACCCCCGTGGAGAAGACGTTTGGATCGTACGTCCGGGTCGCCGGGGCGTTCGGGCTGAGAGTGAGCCCCGACCAGATGTACTGTCGCGCCCAGTCGTTGTTCGACTCATTGCTCTCGAAGATCTCGTTGTAGATGTCGGCACGGGACAACATCGTGTGGCGCCCCCCCTTGATGGGGGTCGCCGCCGGATGATTCATGTAGAACGCGTATCCGTTCGGAAGAAGAAACGACGACCAGTTGGAGGCTTGGAAGTAGTCGTCCAGAAACATGAAGTGACTGAACGGCCCACCGGTGTTTTCTCCGGACTGATTACGAACGGTCGCGTTCCAGTATGTGCTCCAGGAGTTTCCAGGGAGCGCCCCGGAACCGAGAGGCATGTTCGTCGGCGCTCCGTCGGGAGCCGCGCGGGGGAGCGCGGGCCAGGTCCACCCGGGCGCGGTCCAATTGGAAACGAGATCGGGAAGCGAGAGCGCCGGGGACGCAGTTATGCACAGCGTCCCGGCGATCACGGAAGCAAGGGCGGGGCGAATCATGGCGTACCTTCCTTCCTTCCGGTTACTTGGTGATTCCGTGCTCGCGAAGGCGCTTCGCATGGAGCTCGGGGTCGGCGGTGTACACGGGCATCCACTTCTCGGGATGGAGCAGCTGATCGAGCGCTTTCTCGAAGTCGGCGACGCGCGGCGCGTCTTCGTTCAAGCGCGCAATCTCGAGTCCCAGCTCCATGTTCCGCAGCTCGAGCGAGCGCTTGAGATCCATTCCATCCTTGGAGAGCGCGAGGCGGGCTTGGGGATCGGTGGTCTCGCGGGCGGTCTCGCCGATCTCGCGCAGCTCGGCGAGCGTGGACTGCTGGAGATCCCATTGCTCTTTGTAGAGCGCCTCGACTTTCTTACGGACCGCGGGATCCTTCGAGGTGATGGGACCGCAATGGAACACGTTGGGATCAAGGCGTTCGGCCTTGTCCGGAGTGATGGCCTGGGCGCTTCCCGTCACCGAAACCTGCCCGGGGACGGCGACGCCCTGCGGCGCGGAGGCCGCCAGAGAGGCCTGGATCGACACGAGAGACAGGGACAACACGAGAAGAGCGAGCATCGCGCGGTTCATGGGAGCCTCCTGAGAGTTGGCCTCGGGAGGGTCCCGGCCTCGCAGAGGGCCATCGCTGCCCCTGGCCGGAACCCCGCCTCGAGGGGGCCACTCATTCATGCGCCGCGGACATGGAAGAAGGGCCACGGGCTGCGCGCCGGGGAAGCGACGGCCGTCGTGGCGCCGCGGTTCGAGGCAAAGGAAGCGGCCTCCCCCCGAGGGCAGGAGAGGCCGCGATCCGAGGCGGACCTCCGATTCGCCCGTGTTGCCTCTTGTTCGCGTCAGCGATACATCGCTTTGATCGATCCCCAGCTCGCACTTTCCACCGAGACAGCGGGCTGGCACATGGGTCCGACCCCCGGGGAACAAGTCAGCGCTGTGTTGTTGGCGAACCCGCGCGTGTCGTTCGGGATCAAGATGGGGATCGGCACGTCGCAGTTCGCCGAAACGTTCTTTCCCCCGAGGCAAACCTCCCACGCCGACGCCGAGGACGACGCACGGCCCATGTCCCGGCGAGAAGCGGGGCGTTAGGACAGCCGCCAACCGCGAGGAGAAGATCCGTCGGCGTCCCGGCATTGATGAATCCATTCGCCGCGTTGAAACCGAGAAAGTTCAACGTTCCCGATGGACTCACCGTGGCCGTGATGTCCGCGGCCTGGATGCCCTCGGTCGTGTTGTAGCCGTACCAAAGGTAGAGAGTGATGATGCCGCCGGGAGTGAATGAGCCCGCATTCACGCACGGATCCACCGAGCTACTGCTCACCGTCCATCCGTAGCGGTCGACGGGCGGCGGGGGCGGTGGCGGAGGGGGTGGAGGCGCAGGACAGATCTGGTCCAGAAATGGATCCGAGCAGCTCAGTGTGACGTTGGTTCGTGTATCCGCGGGAATCGTTCGGATACAACGTGTGATCGTTGGGATCACAAGACGCCGAAACGTTCTGCGGCCCTATGAGACAAACCTCCCACGCCGTCTGGCTGGAAAGGCACAGCCAGCTTCCGACGAGCAGGGAGCGTCGGGACAGCCCCCGAACCCGAGAAGAAGATGGGTTGCGGAGCCCGCATTGATGACATCGCTCAGCGGGTTGAATGCGAGTACGTCAGCGCACTGGAAGGATCGACCGCGAGCGTCATCTCCGCGCCGCCGAGGCCCTCGTTCGCATTGAACGCATACCAGAGATAGAGCGTCACGATACCCGACGGAAGCGATCCCGCATTCGCGCACGGATCGGTCGGACTGCTGCTCACCATCCAGCCGTACTGGTGCGGCGGTGGAGGAGGCGGTGGGGGCGGTGGGGGTGGCGGCGGCGGACAAAGCTGCGTGTCCAGAACCGGCGACGAGCAGGTGATGGCGACGTTGTTCGCGAAACCTCGGGTCTCGTTCGGAAAGGCGATCGGAACGGGGTCGCAGTTGACCGAGACGTTCTCGCCGGAGCCAAGACACAGTTCCCAATTCGCGACCGTGGGAACACAGAGCCAAGTGCCGGCCCGCAGCGGGGCATTGGGACACTCGCCGACCGCAAGAAGAAGTTCCGTCGTCGTCCCGGCATTGATGAATCCGTTCGCTGCGTTGAAGGCGAGGAGGTTCACCGCTCCCGGTGGATTGGTGCTCGCAGTTAGAGCGGCTCCACCGAGGCCCAGGGTGGTGTTGTAGGCGTACCAGACGTGGAGCTCGATGAGTCCGCTCGGCGGGAACGTGCCTGAGTTCACACATGGGTCCGTGCTGCTGCTGCTCACCATCCAGCCGTACTGGGGATCTGCGTTCGCCGAAGTTGCGGCGAGCAGAGAGATAGACATTGCGATCGTAAAGAAGCGCTTCATCGGAATCCCTCCAGGCTCCTCGGGGGCCCCGGCCGCGCAGAGGGCATCGCGGCCCTCGGCCGAGGCCCCACATCGAGGGGTCACTCCCTCATGCGCCGCGGGGGCGGAAGTCGGGCCACGGGCCTGGAGGCGGCGGAGGAATTGCCCTTGAGGACCTCTGTGCGCCGCCGTAGCGTTCTGCTCCGAGGCCGGATCGGCGGTGGCCATGAACGAAAACCAGACCTGGAATCGTCTTCGCTCGATTTTCGACCGGGCGGCGTCGCTCGATTCGTCGGAGCGCCGCTCCATTCTCGATCGCGAATTCCCGCATGACGCGGAGATGCGCAAACGCGTCGAGGCGCTGCTCACGGCGCACGACGCGGCCGCCTCGCTCCTCGAGTCGCGCGGCGCGGTGACTTCCGGCGCGGAAGATCCTGCGGCGACACTCGAACGAACCGTCGAGGAGTCTCGGTCCGAGCTCCCCGAGCGCAGCATCGGCCCGTACCGCATCCTCGAGAAAATCGGCGAGGGCGGCTTCGGGGTCGTCTACCTCGCCGAGCAGTCGCGGCCGATTCATCGCAAGGTGGCCTTGAAACTTCTGCGATCCGGACCGAACTCCTCTCAGGTTCTGGCCCGCTTCGATGCCGAGCGACAGGCGCTGGCACTCATGGATCACCCGAACATCGCGACCGTGCACGACGCCGGTGTCACGGGATCCGGCGATCCGTACTTCGTGATGGAGTACGTGGCCGGCCTGCCGATCACCGCGTTCGCCGACCGGCAGCGCATGAGCATCGACGACCGGCTGGGACTCTTCCTGCAACTGTGCGAGGCCATTCAGCACGCCCATCAGAAGGGAGTCATTCACCGCGATCTCAAGCCCTCCAACGTCTTGGTGTCGATGGTCGGCGTGAAGCCACAGGTCAAGGTGATCGACTTCGGCGTCGCCAAGGCGCTGGGCGCGCGACTCACCGAGGAAACTTTGCACACGCAGGCCGGCGTGATGATCGGGACGCCCGAGTACATGAGCCCGGAGCAGGCCGCCGGCTCGCACTGGGGTGTGGACACGCGCTCGGACGTCTATTCGCTTGGGGTCATTCTCTACGAGCTCTTGGTGGGTGCGCTTCCTTTCGATCGGCGCGATTCGCTTGCCGGTGGCGTCATCGAGCTGATGCGGTTGATTCGCGAGCGTGATCCGGTGAAGCTGACGACGCGGTTGTCCGGCCTCGGCGAATCCGCATCCGCGGTTGCGGACCACCGGCGCGTCGACCCGCCATCACTCGCGCGAAAACTCCGTGGAGATCTCGAGTGGATCACACTTAAAGCGCTGGAAAAGGACCCGGCTCGCCGCTACGCAACGGCCGCGGCGCTGGGCGAAGACGTTTCACGATTGCTCGCGAATCAACCGATCCTCGCGCGCCCTCCGAGCACGACTTACCAGCTTCAGAAGCTGGTGTCGCGTCACAAGGCGATCGTCGGGCTCGGTGCCGTGCTCGCCGCCGCGCTCGTCGTGTTCGCCGCGACCATGTGGATCATGTTCGGGAATCAGCGCGTCGAACGCATGAAGGCGGAGCGCGTCGCTGGATTTCTCCAGAACATGTTGGCCTCGGTCGATCCCGAGAACGCCCGGGGGAAAGGAAGTGACGGTTCGAGAAGTCCTCGACCGAGCCGCCGCCGAAGTGGCCGCGAAGCTTGGGAATGAGCCGGAAGTCCAGAGCGCGCTCCAGATCACTCTGGCGAGGACCTACCGCGGTCTCGGCCTCGTTCAAGAGAGCGAAGCGCAGGCACGCCTGGCGATGCAATCGACACGATCCGCTCACGGCGCCGAGAGCAAGGAAATGGTGACCGCTCTCGGGGTATTGGGCAATGCGCTGTTGGCGGCGGGACGGGCGGATTCTGCGCGAGCCTACTACGAGGAGGCGCTGGAGCTCGGGGGGCGCCATTTCGGTGCGAACAGCCTCGTCGTGGGTCAAATTTGGGGCGGAATGGCGAACTGCTGGAAGGAAGCGGGAGACCTGGAACAAGCGGAGCAATCCGCCCGAGAGGTGGTCCGTATCGCTGCGTTGCACGAGTCGTCCGACGAAAGCCAAGGGGGAATGGCGCTGAACGACCTGGCCGTCATGCTGCAGGCCCGCGGCAAATATGCCGAGGCGGAATCGACGTACCTGGCGTCCTTGGAGAGGGCGAACCGCGCCCTGGGTCCCGATCATCCGGTCGTTCCTCAGATTCTGCTGAGTCTCGGAAGCACGCTCCGGCAACAGGGAAAGTACGCAGCCGCGGAATCGATCTATCGAGAAGCGCTGCCGCTCGAGGTGAAACTGCTCGGCGACGTCCATCCCGTGATCGCCGCGACGATGAACAATCTCGGCCTCGCTTTGAAGAGCCAGGGCCGTCTGGCGGAGGCGGAGAGTCTCTATCGTGAGAGCCTCGCGATGCGGCGCGAGATCTACGGGGAGATCACACGGAGATTGCGACGTCGCTGAACAATATGGGCGGCTTGATGAGCGCGATGAAGCGGTTCGATGAATCCGAAGCATTTTATCGAGAATCTCTGGCGATGAGAAAGCGCATGTCGGCGGACGATACGCCCGGTTATGCCGGGACGCTGGCGAACTTGGCCGGAATTCTCGATTCGCAGAGTCGCTCACGTCGAAGCGGAGGGGCTACCTCGCAACAGGCTCTCGAGATCCGGCGCAAGACGCTGGACGCGAACCATCCGGACGTGAACGAGTCCGTGCGAGGAATGGCGCAAGGCTACAACCGGTTGGGTCGGGTGCGCGAAGCGGAGATGCTCCTGCGAGAGCAGCTCGCCGTGCTTCAAGCGAAGCCACCCGAGGACGACGGCGAGGAAGCAATGCTCCTTGCAGAGCTCGGGAAGTCACTCTTCGAGCAGGGTCGTGGAGATGAAGCGGAGTCTCACTTGGTGGTGAGCGTTCCTCGGGTGATGCAATCGACCTGGGTGCGGCCGAAGATCAAGGTGAATGCTCTGGAGTACGCGATCGATGCATTCGAACGCTCCGGAGATTCGGTTCGCGCCGCCGGATACCGCGCGTCTCTCGACAGTTTAAAGGCCGATAGCGAGTAGGGTCCTGCCGCAAGCGCGCAGGGGGCGGGGGCGTGCTAACGTCTCCCCATGGACCACCCTCCCGATCGGCAACCTTCTCCAGAGCAGCCCTCGCCCTCTCGAATCAATGCACGTCTCTTGGAGACTCTCTATTCGGAGCTGCGCGAGCTGGCGCATGCCAAGATGCGTCACGAGCGTCCCGGACAGACGATGCGCGCGACCGAGCTGGTCCATGAGGCGTACCTTCGACTCCAGGGAGGGGGCGCCGCGTGGGACAGTCGCGGGCACTTCTTCAGTGCGGCGGCCGAGGCGATGCGGCGCATTCTGATCGAGCGCGCGCGAGCGAAGGGACGCGAGAAGCGTGGCGGCGACACCGACGGCCGCCCGGCGCAGCGCATCTCGTTCGCGGACGTTCCTGTCGCCGATCTCGCCGGTGGAGTACGAACCCACCGACGTTCTTTCGCTCGAGTCCGCGATCGAGTCGTCTCGAGCGCAACGACCCTCGCGCGGCGCAAGTCGTGCGCCTACGCTTCTACGGGGGACTCGACATCGACGAGACCGCCGAAACACTCGGCGTCGCCGCACGCACCGTGAAGCGAGACTGGACGTTCGCGAAGGCTTGGCTCGTGAACGCGATGGGCGAGAATCCCTCGTGAGTGTTCTCATTCCCCACCCGTCGAACGGTCGCGAGCTCCTATCCGTCTTGAAGTTGACGCCGCGAGAATGACGCCGGAGGAAGAACGGAGCACACCATGCACCACGACGACTTCGGCGGGCTGCATCGAGATCTGAGATCGATCGGCGCGCTCATGACGCGCCGGCGTTTCGTGCGCCTCGCGCTGGGCGCGAGCCTTCTCCCCATGCTGCCGTGGGACGGTCGCGCGAGCGAGAAGGACGCCGCGACTGTCCCCGCATCCCCGAAGAGTCCGCAGGACCATTTCAGGGAAGGAGCTCGGAGGGTTCCCCGATCCTTTCGCGGCAGGGAATCGTCCGGAGCGACATTCGCTCGAGCTTCGGAGACGTGACCGGCGCGGCCCAGGGCGTACCTTTGACGTTGAGTCTGGTGCTCGTGTCGGCGGCCGATTGCTCGCCGCTCGCAGGCCACGCCATCTATGTGTGGCAATGCGATCGTGAAGGGCGCTACTCGCTCTACTCCGCGGGTGCGGAGGAGCAGAACTATCTGCGCGGCGTCCAAGAGACGGATGCGCGCGGCCGCGCGACGTTCTCGACGATCTTCCCAGCGTGCTACTCGGGACGCTGGCCGCACGTCCACTTCGAGGTCTATTCGAGCCTCGCCGCCGCCGCCAAGGAGAGCGGGAAGATCGTCACCTCGCAGGTCGCTCTTCCGGAAGCAGCTTGCGAGAAGGTCTACGCCTCGACGGGATACGAGCGAAGCGCCTCGAATCTCGAGAACATGAGCCTCGAGACGGACTTCGAGTTCCACGATGGAGCGGCGTCCCAGATCGCCGCGGTGACGGGCGATGTCTCGAAGGAACTGACGGCGACGTTGACGGTTGCCGTTTGAGCGGAGGGGCCATCGCTCCATCCGGATGATTTGACGGCTTCTCCAGCCTCTCCTACATTCCTGCGGCTTTCTCCGGAGGATCCTTCCTTCCAGCCCGCGGGTAGAATCGCCCGATGACGAGCACCGAAACCGCTCCCTTCGAGCCGGCACCGCGGGCACCGTTCCTGTCCGCGGAAGTCGCCGCCCGTCTCGGCCACAACACACTGGATCGCGCCGTCGCGATCGCCGTCGGCCTCTTCGTCTTCGCGATCTACTGGATCACGCTCTCGCCCGACGTCTCCTTCTGGGATGCCGGGGAGTTCATCGCCACTTCGGTCTCGCTGGGGATTCCGCATCCGCCGGGGACACCCCTCTACGTCTTAATGGGGCGCTTCTTCTCCTTGATCTTCCACGACCTTCTGGGGGTGGCGTCGCCGGCGCGCGCCGTCAACCTGCTCTCCGCGCTGCCGAGTGCGATCGCCGCCGTCTTCGTCTATCTGTGCGTGGTGCGCATCGGGAAGAAGATCTGGGCCGGAGGCGATCAATCGGCGCGCTGTTTTCCCGCGACGATCTCCGGCATCGCCGCTGCGCTCTTCGCTGCGTTCGCGAACACTCTATGGATCAACTCGATCGAGGCCGAGGTCTACGCCGTCTCCGGAATGTGGACGATCTTCGCGACCTGGCTCACGCTGCTGTGGGCCGATTCGCGAGCCGAAGGACGAGCGCCTGCTCGTGGTCATCGCCTATCTCTTGGCGCTGAACATCGGCGTGCACCTCGCTACGTATCTCGCCGCGCTCGCCATTCTCCCGTTCGCGTTCCTCTACGAGAAGCGCGTGTCCCTCGTGGTGAGCTTCTTCGTGGTGCTGGCGATGGCCAAGGACATGCAGTTCTTCCTGCTGGTCGTCGCGCTCCTTCTCTTGCCCACACTCCAGCTGGCACTACTCCCCGCGGAGTTCAAACGCCGCTACCGCGGGCCGATCTACACCGCACACGCCGTCGCGATCCTGGTCGCGATCTGGGCCGTGCTGGCGCTCCCGCCGTCCACGATGCGCCTCGTGCTCGCGATCGGCGGGCCGGTCGCCGCGTTCCTCTTGCCTTGGTTCGCGTTCGCGTCGCCGAAGAAGCTGGAGAACCCGTTCACGGATCTCGGCTTTCTTCTCACGCTGGTCACCGTGCTCGGCGTGTCCTGCCACCTTTATATGCCGATTCGCTCGGCGCTGAATCCGGCGATCAACGAAGCGCAGCCCGACAACTGGGCCGCGTTCTGGGACGTGATCCTGCGCGCCCAGTACCGGCCGGTCTCCACGTTCGAGCGCCAAGCGTCGTGGGTCTTCCAGTTCGACGACATGTTCTGGCGCTACTTCCGCGAGCAGTGGCCGCTGCGCAGCGGGTGGCCGCCGCTCCTTCTTCTCCTGGGGATTCCCGGCGCGTGGATCCACTGGCGCAAAGAGCCGCGGACGTTCGTGCTGTTCGGCCTTCTCTTCCTTTGGACCACGGCCGCGCTCGTCGTAAAAATGAATTTCACTGACCATGAAGTCCGCGAGCGCGACTACTTCTTCGCGCCGGGATTCTTCTACTACGCAGTGTGGATGGGCATGGGGGTGGCGTGGCTCGCGCAGCGCATCCGCGAGGGATTCCCTGGAAGCATGTCGGTGCCGGCGGCGGCCGGGGCAGGAGTGCTGGCCATCGCAGTCGCCATGGTGCCGATCCGCACGCAGTGGGAGACGCACGACCGCCGCGGGAACTGGGTGGCCTACGACTACGCCTACAACATGCTGGTCGCGCTCGAGCCCGACTCGATTCTTTTCACGAACGGCGACAACGACACGTTCCCGCTCTGGTACCTGCAGGAAGTGCACGGCTTCCGCAAGGACGTGCGCATCGTGAATCTGAGCCTCTTGAATACACCGTGGTACGGCGAGCAGCTCCGCGACGAGCCGACCGACGCAATGATCGCGGCCGCGATGGCCGAGCCGCCGTCAGTGGAAGGGAAGGCGCTGGGCGACCGGCACGCGCTTCCGAAGCGCGTTCCCATGACCTACACCACCGAAGAGCTCAAGACGCTTCGTCCGGTGCAGGATCGCGAAACCGGGGAGCTCTACATGGTGAAGGATCAGGTCGCGATCGACGTGATCAACACCGTGTACGAGAACAACGAGCCGCGCCCGATCTACTTCGCGGTGACGGTCGACGACCTCATGGGCCTCGAACCGGTGCTGCGTCTGGAAGGGCTCGTGTTTCGCCTCGATCCCGAGAAGGCCCGCTCCGCCGAGCTGCTCGGCAAGGATCAGACCGAGCCGGGGCTCATCAACGACGTGAATCTGGAAATCACGCGGCGCAATCTCACCGAGGTCTACAAGTACCGGGGTCTCTTGCGCGACGACGGCACACTGGATCCCACGGTCTACCGCGACTCCAACGAAGAGAAGCTGATCACGAACTACGCGGCGGCGTGGGCGCGCATGAGCCTTTCGTATCGCGATCAGGGGGACATGAAGCAGGCGATCGACTGCATGAAGAATGCGATCAAGATCGCGCCCGACTACGATCCGATCGTGGGCAGCCTCGGCGGACTCTTGATCGAAGGGGAGGCCTTCGACGAAGCGAAGGCGTTCTATATGGAGCGCTTGGAGCGCCAGCCTCGCGACGAGCGGATCTACATCGGGCTCGCTTACCTGGCCGACCGGGAAGAAAAGCGCGAGGAAGCGCTCGACTGGTACTTGAAAGGCCTGCGCGTGGCGCCGACATCCTTGGAGATGCTTGCCGGCCTGTACCAGGGCTACGCGCGCCTGGGCCGGTACGCCGACGCGGAGAACGTCCTGCGCCAGTGGGTCGCGCTTCATCCGGGGGACTCGACGGCGAAGGCGGTGCTCGAAGAGCTTCGAGGCCGAATGCGAGCGGGTGCGGGCGCCGACACGAGCGATTCGTCGTAGCAGGGAGGAGTCGACCCATGGCCAACCCCGTCCTCGTCACCGGCGCCGCCGGATTCATCGGATCGCACCTTTGCGAGGCGCTGCTCGCGCGCGGCGACGACGTCCTCGGCATCGACTGCTTCACCGACTACTACTCCGCGCCGCGAAGGAGCGGAATCTCGGGACGCTTCGCGGGAAGCCGGGCTTTCGCTTCGTCGATGCGGACCTCAACTCCGTCGACCTCGCGTCGCTCCTGGAAGGACGGACGATCGTCTATCACCTGGCGGCGCAGGCCGGCGTGCGCGCGAGCTGGGGCGCGGAGTTCGACACCTACGTCCGCTGCAACGTCACCGCCACGCAGAAGCTCCTCGAAGCGCTCAAAGGGGGCAGCGGGATCAAGCTGGTGTTCGCGTCGTCGTCCTCGGTCTACGGCAAGATCCAGCAGCTCCCGACCCCGGAGGACGTGATCCTCGCGCCGAACTCCCCGTACGGCGCGACCAAGGTGACCGGCGAGCACCTCTGCGCGCTCTACGCCGAGAACTGGGGCGTCGACTACGTGGCGCTCCGCTACTTCACGGTCTACGGGCCGCGCCAGCGTCCCGACATGGGCTTCCACAAGTTCATCCGGGCCATCCTGGAGGATCGCCCGGTGGACGTTTACGGCGACGGAAGCCAAAGTAGAGACTGCACGTACGTCGCCGACATCGTGGACGCCACGGTGCGGGCGGGGGACACGGCGACGAAGAGCCGTGTCTTTAATATCGGGGGCGGATCGCGCCGGCCCTTGAAGGACGTCCTGGGGATCCTCCAGGATTGCCTCAAGAAAACGGCGAAAGTCCGCTATACGGCGAAGGAACGGGGGGATGTGGACCATTCCCACGCGGACATCCGCCGGGCCAGGGACGAGTTCGGGTATACTCCCCGAACCCCGGTCGAGGAGGGGCTCCGCCGGGAAGCCGAGTGGCTCGCTGACCTCGCCGAGAAGATGCATCTAAAGAGCTGAGGGGCACCGCACCGTTGAAAGTCTTCGTGGTCAACCCGGCCTACGGCAAGGGTTTCGTCAAGAATGCCCGCTGGTTCGCGAAATCTCGCGGGCGGGTCCAGCGCCATCCCGACTATCTCGCGCGTGCCGTCGCCGTCCTGGAGCAGGCCGGCCACACCTGCGCCTTCTTGGACGCATCCGCGAAGGACATGCCCATGGCCGAAGTCGAGGAGCGCATCCGCGCGTTCGGCCCGGACATGACCGTGCTCTTCGCGACCACGCCGTCCATCGTGAACGACCTGGAGCACGCCGAGATGGCCAAGAAGGCGTCCGGCGGCGCGATCACGGTGATGATCGGCTCGCACGTTTCCGCGGAGCCCGAGGACACGCTTCGTCGCAGCCGCGGATACTTGGATGCGGTGACGCGGCGCGAGTACGACTTCACGCTTCGCGAAGTGGCCGACACCGGCAAGTTCGACGGCGTGCTCGGTCTCTCGCACTGGAGCGGCGACGAGGTCGTGCACGAAGCGGATCGCCCCGTGATCGAAGACTTGGACGCGCTTCCGTTCCCGGCGTGGCACCACATCGACATCCGTGACTATCACGACGCCGGCAAGCTGTATCCCTTCATCACCCTGATCGGCGGTCGCGGCTGCCCGGCGAAGTGCACGTTCTGCCAGCTTCCTCAGGTGATGTACGGACACCGCTACCGCACGATGTCGCCGGCGCGCATCCTCGACGAGATGGAGCACGACCTCGAGCTCTTCCCCGACCTCAAAGAGATCATGTTCGAGGACGACACGCTCACGCTGTCCACGCATCTCGATCGTCTGAAAGAGATCTGCACAGGGATCATGGACCGCGGGCTGGACCGGCGCATTCGCTGGAGCTGCAACGCGCGCCCCGATCTCGTCGACAAGGAAGTGCTGCGCCTCATGCACCAGTCCGGCGCGCGTATGTTCTGCTGCGGATTCGAGTTCGGCAACGACGAGATGCTCAAGCGCATCAAGAAGGGCATCGGCACCGAGAAGATGCGCGAGTTCGCCAAGAACGCGGCCGATGCCGGCATTCGCGTGCACGGCTGCTTCATGATCGGCGGACCGGGGGAGACGCGCGAGACCGCGCTGCAGACGATCCGCTTCGCGCAGGAGCTGGACATCGACACCTGCCAATTCACGGGCGTGGCCGCGTATCCCGGCACCGAGTACTACGACTGGGCCAAGCGCAACGATTACCTCATCGCGAAAGACTGGACCGACTGGGTGGACGGCGATCTCGAGCAGCGCGGCGTCGTCGACATTCCCGGGCTCTCCATGCGGGAGATCGAGGAGCTGGTCGACGAAGGGCTGCGCAGCTTTTACCTGCGTCCGAAGCAGATGAAGACGATCGTCGGCAACATCCGGAGCTGGTCCGACGTGCGCACCAAGCTGCACGGCCTGAAGAGCTTCGTCGATTACTTCGGGAAGACGCGCGGCGCCGAAACGGTCGGCGCGGACGGAGACGCACGATGAAGGTGCTCTTCGTCGATACGCCGCCGTCGATGGATTGGTCGTCGGAATCGAAGGTGACGAAGGGTGGGCGGCGTTTTCCCGCGCTCTCCGTCACCGGCGAGATCACCTACAGCTACTTGAATCTGCAGGCCGCGGCGATCCTTCGCGAGGCGGGGCACGACGTCTCCTACATCGACGCCCAGGCCGAGGGGCTCGGGTACGTCGATCTCATGCCGCGCATCGAGAAGATCGCGCCGGATCTCGTCGTGATGTACGTGGAGCAGATCAAGATCGCGGTGGACTGCAAGCTCGCGGCCGACATCAAAACGAAGACGCGCGCGAAGGTGGGCTTCGTCGGGCCGTTCGTGACGCCCATGGGCTCGAAGGTGGTGGGGGATACGCCGTCCGTGGACTTCGCGATTCGCGGCGAGTACGACGACGCGCTTCGCGAGCTCGTCGACGCGATGGATCAGGGCGGCGACGCCTGGAAGAAGACCGAAGGGCTGTGCGTGCGCGCCGACGACGGCGCGGTGATCGAGGTCGGTGCGGCGCGCCACGTCGCGGACCTGGACGCGCTACCGTTTCCCGCGTACGACCTGATCGACCTCACCCGCTACACGGAAAGCGTGTTCCGCAAGCTCCCCGCGGCCACCATGATCACGTCGCGCGGCTGCCCGTACCAGTGCATCTACTGCTGGTTCCCGCAGACGATCTACGGTCACAAGTGGCGCGCGGCGTCGCCGGAGCGCGTGGTCGCGGAGATGGAGCACCTGCACAAGACGTACGGCGTGCGCGAGATTCGCCTGGACGACGACATCTTCGAGCTGAACCGCGACCGCGTGCTGCGCATCTGCAAGCTTCTCCAAGAGAAGAACATGGATCTCATCTGGGCGCCGCAGTGCCGCCCCGATCGCATGGATCCGGATCTTCTCGTGGAGATGAAGAAGGCGGGCTGCTCGCGCATTCTCTATGGATGCGAGTCCGCGTCGCAGGAGATCCTCGACAAGATGCGCAAGAACGGCAAGGTCGAGGCGATCGAGAAGGCGACGCGCTGGACGAAGAACGCCGGCATCGACGTGCACAATTGCTTCATCCTGGGATTTCCCTGGGATACGCCGGAGACGGTCGAGAAGACGATCGAGTACGCCTACAATTTGAACGCGGAGTTCTGCCAGTTCGGGATCGCGACGCCGCTACCCGGCACCGCGCTCCTCAAGATGGTGGAAGAAAGCGGAAGCCTCGTCTCCGATCAGGATTGGTCGCAGCACGACGGATTCTCCAAGTCGGCGGTCAGCTTCAAGAATCTTCCGCAGGAGAAGATCGAAGAGTACGCGCGCGACGCGTACCGGCAGTACTACCTGCGCCCGCAGTACATCGGCATGATGGTCCGCCGCGCGTTCCGCTCCAAGGACGACTTCAAGCAGACCATGCGTCTCGGCCGCGCATTCCTGCGACGCAAAGCGCTGGGCTGGATCTAGGGTCTTAGGGTCTCGTCCCGGAATTCCTGCGTAGATCTCGCCGGTTCTCATGCCCTCTGGCGGCGTTGTTCCTCCTCGCCGTATCCAGGGATACGGCTTCGTCGTCACGCCTTGCCAGCGGGCATGATTCCTCGGCGAGATCCACACATGAATTCCGGGACGAGACCTAGCCCCCGGACGAGAAGCTAGTCGCGCGGACTCTCTCCGGCGGCGACGTTCTTCATTCCGAACCACGGCATCAGCACCACGAGCGCCGCGCTGCACACGAGTGAGAGCGCGGTGTGGAAGAGCGCGAGCGCGAATCCCGTCGCGAGCGGCGCGCCGAACGCCTTCAGGACGACCGCCGAGATTCCGTCCTGCGTTCCGAGCGGGAGGAACGTGAGCGTGCTTCCGAGGATCGCGGCGCCGGCGACGACTGCCGCGCCGGCGAGATCGATGGAAAGCCCGCCGCCCGACAAGATCGCCCAGAGAGAGACGAACTGCAGGAGCCAGAAGAGCGCGGCGAGCGCGGCGAGTCGCAGGAGAAGCGGACGGTTGCGCAGGATGCCGTCCAGCTCGACGAGGGAGCGGGACAGCGCGTCGCCGAGGCGCGGGATGCGGCGCACAGCGACAGCGATGCGCGGGAAGATACGGGCGGGCCAAAAGGAATGCGACTAGGAGCGCGGCGAGTACGATGGCCGCAGCGATCGCGGCGCCGCGCACGTCGAGGAGCTCGCCGGCCTTCAGAGCCGTGGCCCCGACGAACAACGCGAGAAGCACGACGAGCTGGATGCCGCGCTCCGCGGCGAGCGCGGAAAGCGTGCGCGCCAGTGGGACCCCGAACGCCCGCGAGACGAGGAGCGCGACCGCGGGCTCACCGGCCTTCACTGGGGCGACGTTTCCGAGCACGAAGCCGAGCGCAAGGGGAGGAGCGATCGCCCAGGGTGCGGGCACGGCGCTTCCGAGAATCGCCTTCCAGGCGAGGACTCTCGCCGCGATCGATCCGAAGAAGCACGCGATCGAGAGCGCGATTGCCCCGGGGGGGATGCGCCGCCACACGTCGGCGATGTGGTGAAAACCCGCGGCTCGGGCGAGAATGAGCAGAAGCGCGACCGACGCGAGGAGGACGAACATCTTGCGCAAGGGGTGGAGTCCTTTCGAAGGGCGCGAGCGTAACGAATGGCGGGGGGAGCGCAAGCGGTGAGGTCGGCGTCGGCCCTGCGGGCCGGAATTCTCTTGGGGATCGTCGTCGGGGTCGCGGATGCGGTGGCGGTCCTGATCGAAAACCCGCGATCCTTCCAAGGCTGGCGTTCCCCGCTGGGGTTCGTCGCCGCCTCCATTCTTCTCCACGCGATGCTCGGCGTGCTCGCCGGCGTGCTCTTCTCGATCGTGCGGCGCATTCGCGGAACGCCGCCGCGTGCGCTCTTCGCGGTGGGGCTGGCGGTGGCGCTGTTCGTGTGGGTCGCCATCCGGATTCATGTGCACTGGTACTTCGGCGAGCCGCTCACTTCCGCGAAGAGCGCGCCGGCCTACACGGCCGCGGCGCTTGGCGCCGTCGCGGCGGCGTTCCTGATCGTGCGCTTGATGCGGCGCCCGATCGATGCGGTGCTGGAGGCGCGGGGACGAGGGTGGGGGAGGGCTGCGCTACTGGGTATCGGTCGCATTGCGCCGGTCTTCGTCGTCCTCGGACAGCGGCGGCACGCCCACATGGCATCCTCGAGACCATCGCCCAGAACGTTCCCGACATTCTGCTTGATTACCCTCGACACGACGCGCGCCGATCATCTCTCTTGCTACGGATATCCACGCGGCACGACTCCGGCAATCGATCGATTGGCGCGACGCGGTTGACATACGAGAACGTGCTACTCGCCGATTCCCACTCACGAATCCGAGTCACGTCGACGATGTTCACGGGCCTCTCACCGCGCGAACATGGCGTCTTCAACAACGGAATGCCCTATCGAGGGGCAGGAGCCGACGCTGGCGAGACGCCTCGCGAGTTCACGGATATCGATGCGCCGCATTCGTCAGCGGGATTCCGCTCAAGGCTGGACTCTCTGGGATTAGAGCGCGGATTCACGGCACTACGACGACTCGTTCTCGATCTTCGATCGACTTCATCCCATGGTGACGTCGCTGGCTGCCTCTGCGCGCGGCGAACCGCATCGTTCCCATGGATCTGGTGGAGAGACGCGCGCGAAAAGACCGTCGAGCGCGCGACCGCTGGATGCGACAGCACCGACGGCTCCGCGCTTCGTTTGGGTCCATCTCTACGATCCCCACTCTCCCTACGATGCGCCGGCCGTTCTACGAGCCCGATTCGAGCGGAGTCGGACGCGTGGAGCGCCATCGGGAAGTCGGTCACGAAGTGGCCGATTGCGGACTACGATGCCGAGATGCGCGAGGTCGATCGTCATCTGGAGGATCTTCTGCGGGAGTGGGAGATCGATGGCATCCGGACCTGAAGCGACGGAGCGAGCGAGCATCTGGCGATTCTCACCGCAGATCATGGTGAAGGGCTGGAGCAGCACGGAGAGCTCACCCATGGTCAGCTTCTCTATGAGGAGGACCTTCGTGTCCCCTGGATTCGCGCCGAGGTCAGGCCTCCGAGTCTGGCGTGACGAGAGACGGCCCTCAAGAGTCGGAGGGAGCACGGCACGAGGCGCCATTCGGACGAACGCGTGCAATTCGAATGAGGTGGAGGCTGGGCTGATTCGACCTGACCGTCGGGGAGAGGAGATCTCGACCTGGCACTCCTCGACTCGATCCCATTCGGGGCGCAGCATCCGGGCGGAGTCCTCGCCGAGACCTTTGCGCCGGAGGGACGCGAGTCGAAGGCCGCGTTCGTCGAGTTCCCGGTAGTCGGCTCTTCCTGTTTCAACCGATGCTCGGCCGCAAGCTCATCGTCAATTTCGCGACCGGCGAAACCCAAGCCTACGACCTCGCCACCGACCCCGGCGAGACGACGCCCGCTCGATTCCTCGGGTGCCGGATTGGGCCGGCATGCGCGCGAAGATTCCGGCGCCCGATTCCACGACCGCGGCGGCGATCGATCCCGAAGTGAAGCGCCGGCTCGAGTCGCTCGGCTACGTGCACTGACGTGCGCATCCTTCTTCTCTCCTCGGTCGAGCATCAGTCGGGCAGCGCGATTCGCTTTCGCGGACTGGCGGGCGCGCTCGCGCGCCGCGGGCACGACGTGCACTTGATGGAGCCGGTGCCGCGCGGCGTCGATCCCGAGACGCCGGAGGGAGTGCGCCGGCATTCCTGTCCGCGGCTCGGTGGGATCGCCCGAGTGGCAGGCGCCGCTCTGGCTCGGGATGGGGAAGCGTGGGCGGTGTTGCGCGCGCGCCCGCAGGTCGTGTGGGCGCTGAAGGCGCTGCCGAACTCGTGGATTCCTGGCGCGCCTCGCGTGGATCGGCGGGGCACGCTTCGCGCTCGACGTGGACGATCTGGATCACGCGTACTCGCGGTCGCCGGCCGTGCGCGCGCTCTTGCATGCGAACCTTCGCGCCGCCGTCCGCGCCGCCGACGACGTCACCGTGCACAACGAGCCGCTGCGAATCCTGGTGCAATCGATGCGCGGCGGGCGGAGCGCTCCGGTGTTCGTGGACCAAGGGATCGATGTCGAGCGTTTCGCCCGTGCGCGCGAGGGAGGAAGCGCCGCCGCCTCCCTGGACGAGCGGCGCGCGCTGCTCGGGCTGGGCGAGGTCCGGTGATTCTCTATGCCGGCCACCTGGGTCCGGCGTCGAGCCTTGGCGCGCTCCTTCCCGCGCTCGGCATTGTCGCGCACGAGCGCCCCGGTTCGCGCCTGCTCGTGGTCGGCGACGGACGCGATCGCGCGGCGCTCGAGGAGGCGGCGTCGCGCCGGCTTCCGCCGGACTTCGCGATCTTCGCGGGAAGCGTCGAGCATCGCGATGCCCCGGGCTTCTTTGCGCTCGCGGACGTCGCGCTCAATTATCTCGAGCCCAACGAAGCGAGCCGCCACCGCGCCTCGATCAAAGTACGCGAAGCGCTCGCCGCGGGAGTTCCCGTGGTGACCACGCGCACGCCGGACACGGAGCGCTTCGGCGAGTTCGTGCGGCTCGTCGATCCGGGGCCGCCGGCGGCGTTCGCCCGCGCGATCCTGGAGGAGCTGGCGGCTCCGGATCGCACGCGCGCCGCCGCTGGCGGGCGCTGGCTTCGGGATCACGGAACGTTCGACGCCGCGGTCCAACCGATCGCGGAAGTCTGGGAAGCGGCGGAACGCGCGTCGAAGGAACGAGCATGAGCGAGATCGACGTCCGAGCGACTCCCCAAGTCTCCATCGTGATCGCCGCGTACAACGCCGGGCGCACGCTTCCGAAGCTGCTCGCCGCGTGCGCCGCGCAGGATTTGCGCGCGCCCCACGAAGTCATCGTGGTCGACGACGGCTCTTCGGATGGGACGGCGGCGATCGCGGAATTGAGCGGCGCGCGCGTCCTTCGACAGTTGAACCGCGGTCCCGCGGCGGCGCGCAATGCCGGCTGGCGGCAGGCCCGTGCCACCGCCATTCTCTTCACCGACTCCGACTGCATCCCGCACCCCGACTGGGCGCGCCTCCTCTCCGGCGCGCTGGACGCAGCGCATCCGGTCGCCTGCGGAAGCTACGGCATCGCGAATCCGAAGTCCGCGCTGGCCCGCGCGATCCACGCCGAGATCGTATGGCGACACGCGCGACTTCCCGGATCTCGTGGAGTTCGCCGGCTCGTACAATCTGGGTGCGCTCCGTTCCGCGCTCGAGTCGGTCGGCGGCTTCGACGAGTCCTATCGTGCCCCGTCCGGCGAGGACAACGATCTTTCGTATCGATGGAGGGACCGAGGCGTGCGCATCCGCTTCGCGCGCGGCGCGCTCGTCGATCACCACCATCCGACGTCGCTCGGGCAGTATCTACGGGAGCAAGTGCGACACGGACGCTGGCGCGTCGTGTTGTACGCGGCGCACCCGGGACGCATGCGCGGCGACGGCTACGCCGGCGTGGGGGACCTGGCCGCCCCGCCGCTCGCCATCCTCACGTTGATCGCCGCCGTCGTCTCGCCGCTCTTTCCGGTCGTCGCGATCGCGGCCGCGTCGGGCTTCGTCTTCATCGCCGCGTTCCATTTGGCGCTCGCCCTTCGGGTCTATGCGCACACCAAGGAGCCTGCGGCGTTTCTTCTCGGTCCCGTCGGGTCGCTGCGCGCCTTCGCGCGGGGGCGCGGTCTGGTGCGCGGCACTCTCGACGTCCTCTTCCGGAGAACGCGCGTGAAAGTTCTCGCGATCGTTCCCGCGTTCAACGAGGAGCGCAGCGTCGGCGCGGTCGTCCGGGAGATCCTGGCGACCGGGCGCGCCGACGTCCTGGTCGTCGACGACGGATCCTCCGACGGCACCGCCGCCGCCGCGCGCGCGACCGGCGCGCGCGTGCTCGTGCTCCCGTTCAATCTGGGAATCGGCGGGCGCCGTTCAATCCGGATTCCGCTTCGCCGTCCTGCACGACTACGACGTCGCCATTCAGGTCGACGGCGACGGGCAGCACGATGCCGGCGAGATCGAACGGCTCCTGGCACCTCTCGCGGCGGGGGAGGCCGACCTCGTGTTGGGCTCGCGCTATGTCGGGGCTTCGACGTATCGTGCGCCGGCGGTTCGCCGCATCGGGATGCGTATTTTCTCGGCGACGGTCTCTGCGATCGGCGGACAGCCGCTGCTCGACACCACGTCGGGGTTTCGCGCGGCGGGACGTGCGGTGATCGCGTATCTCGCCGAGCACTACCCGCAAGATTATCCGGAGGTGGAGTCGCTCGTGCTTTTGAAGCGCGCCGGATTTCGCATCGTCGAAGTGGCGTGTCGTTTTCGCGAGCGCGCTCAGGGCCGCTCGTCGATCACCGCCGCACGCTCCGTCTATTACCTCGTGAAAGTGCTGCTCGCGATTTTCGTGGGCCTGTTCCGCGCCGTGCCCCCGCGGACGGATTCCGCCCGCACCGTGACGCCCATTCGCTGGATCCTGCTCATCGCGGTGGCGCTCGGGCTTCGTCTGGTGTGGCCGCTCACCGATCCGCCCGAGCGGCTCACCTGGTCGGGAGGGGAGATCACCGATCCCCCCGCAATCGTGCACGCCGCGCGCAACGCGGTTCTCTTCGGTTCCTGGATCCGCGACGACAGCAAGGATCTCGTCTTCTACCCGATGCTCAACGCGATCACCTGGGGCGCGTTTTCCGCATTCGGCGCGACCCGCATCGTCACCCAAGTGCTCTCCGCGCTCTTCGGAACGGCGGCGGTCGCATTCCTCGCTTGGGCGATCGCGCGCGGTCCCGGAGGTGCGCGCCGCCTTCGCCGCCGCGGGCCTCTGCGCCATCTCGTTCTGGATCGTGATGTTCTCGCGCGTTCCCATCGCCGAGAATCTCGTGGCCGCGCTTCTCGTGGTGGCTTGCGGCTTCGCACTCGGCCGCACGGCCCGCGCGTTCTTTCTCGCCGGCCTGTTCGCCGCAATCGCCGCGTTCTTCGGCAAGATCCACGCGATCATGATCGTGCCCGCAATCGTCGGCTTTCTGTGGTTCGCGCGCTCGCCCTCGGCGCTGCGTCCGGCGGCGCTCGGCTTCGGCGCCGGCGGCGTCCTCTGGATCGCGCTCATTCTCATTCCCCAGCGCGAGGCGATCTTCGATCAGGTCTTTCGCGCGCGGGAGCTGTACGGCAGCTCACCGCTCACCAAGTCTCCACTGGAGACGCTCCTCGCACCCATGCGCGCGCTTCGCGATTCCTGGTTCTTCCTGCGCTTTCCGTTCGTCGCGCTGGTCGGCGGCTGGTTCGCGGTGTCCACGTTCGCGCACCGCGAGACGCTCCGCGCGCGGCTCGCCACCGGCGAAGCGCTTTTCGCCGCGTGGGTCATCGCCGGCTGGGCGCTCCTCTCGTTCCTTCCGTACAAAGCCCCGCGCTATTTCCTGCTCGTCGCCGTGCCCATCGCGGCGTGCGCCGCCCTCCAAATCCTGGCGTGGCGTGGAGGAGGGGCGCCGCGCATGCGCGACATCACCGGACGGCTCGGCAACGCGCTTCTCTTCCTGTGGCTCGTGCTGGTGGCCTTCGGAGTCGTGGACGGGTCGAATCACTGGTCATCGTTCATCGCCGAGCGCATCTATTCCACATCTCCGAAGACTGCGGCCGGGATTCTCATGGGCACGTCCGGGTGGACGCAGCTGGTGCAGCAGTTCGAGGGAAACTGCGTCGCCGCGATCGTGCTCGGCGCGGTCGCCTTTGCGCTCGTGAAATGGCGCTCGCCCGGCCGGCGGACGAAGCCGCCGCAACCGGGCACACTCCCGCGTGGAAAGGCGGCGCTTCGACCGAAGCTCGCGCTCGCCGCCACCATCCGATCCTCGGCTTCGACCTCCTGCAGTACGCGGACTGGATTCCGCGCCGGTCGTACGCGCTCGAGGAAGCGAAGGCCTCGTTCGACGCAGTCGTGGGCGAGAACGCCGTCGTCACCGGACCCTTGGCTCCGGCGCTCGTTCTGGGCTCGTCGCGCGTGGCGCTCCCCTTGTACGGAATGGCGAGGCCCGGAATCTTCGACGAGTACGGCGTCACCCACGTGGTGCTCGGAGAGCCGGCGAGCACAAAGGAGATCGAGACCGCTTCTCCCGGCATCTTGGATCGGCTCGATCTGGTCCGCACCTGGCCGATCCGCACACGGCACCTTCGGCGGATCACGGTGTACCGGATCCGCGACGCGAAGCCGATCACCGAGGGCCGCTACACGCCAACCTCGTTCGAGCAGGCCGCCGATCGGATCGTGGCGGGAGACGGCGACGGCGCGATTGCGATGCTTCAAGAGTTTCGTGCGACGCACTTTCAGCCGATTCCGGACGCGATCGTTCTCGAGGCGGAGTGCCGGCTCGCGAAGGGTGAGGAAGAATCGGCCGTCGGGCTCTTGGAGGAAGCCGTGCGCCTTCGCCCGCATGCTCCGCCGGAGCTGTACAACTTGGGCGTGCTCTACGCGCGCCGCGGAGAGAACGATCGAGCGATTGTTCTGTGGCGAAGGGGCTTCGCCGCCGATCCGATCGATCCCGATCTCGCGCGTGCGTTGCGCGAGACGGTGCCCTGAGTTTCGACGACGCGACGCACCGGCGTGCGCCCCGCCGGCGTGGTGGCCGTCTCGAGGGGAGCGTGATAGCCTGATCGGCCGCCCGTCCCTGTGGAGGAACGATGGATCGCATCCAATGGGTTTCGATCCTGGGCAGCGCCGCACTCTTGGTGGTCGTGCTGGAGCTCGTGCGGCGCCGTCGCCTTCGCGAGCAGTACTCGCTCCTGTGGATTTTTACGGCGGCCGTCTTGCTCTTGCTTTCCGTGTGGCGCGGCCTGCTCGATCGTTTGGCGATTCTCACCGGAATCAAGTACCCGCCTTCGGCGCTCTTCCTGGTCAGCTTCGGGTTCTTTCTCTTGATCCTCCTGCATTTCTCGCTCGTGCTCTCGGACCTGTCCCGAAAGGTGAAGACTCTCGCGCAGGACCTGGCTCTTCGCGAGGACGACGCCGGAATCGTGCGCGGCCCGAGGAGCGAATGATCCGCGGATGACGTCTCCCAACGAACCGGGCCGCCTCCGCATCGGAACGGCCCCGGCGCTCGCGTCTCTGCTGACGCTCGCGTTCGCGCTTCGCTTCCTGTGGCCGACCGCGGATCCCGCGGCGCGCCTCTCCTGGTCCAACGAGGTGTACACCGATCCCGCGGTCATGGTGCACGCCGCGCGCAACAAGGCACTCTTCGGACAATGGATCCTGGACTACAACCACGACTACTTCGTGTTCCCCCTCATGAATTGGCTCACCTGGATCGGATACGAGATCTTCGGAGTGGGGAGGACCACCACGATTCTGATCGCGGCGCTCGCCGGAACGGCGACGGTGGGCGCGATCGCTTGGGGACTGCATCGCGCGCGCGGGCGCCAGGCGGCGCTCTGGGGAGCCGCGATTGGCGCGCTCTGCTACTGGACCACGATGTACGCGCGGATTCCCGTCGCGGAAAACGTGGTGGCGATGCTGCTCGCGTTCTCCTGCGTGGCCGCGATGGGACGCTCGTTTGCGTCCTTGGCCGCGGCCGGCGCGCTGGCGGTGTTCGCCACCCTCTTCGGGAAGTATCACGCGGTCGGATTCCTCCCCGGTCTCGTGCTCTTCGTGATGCTTCGCGCGCGTCGCTGGTCGGCGCTCGTGCCCGTCGTCGCCGGAGGCACGCTGGTGTGCCTCGTGTGGCTCGCCACGTTCTTTCTGCCGAACCGCGAGATCATCGTGAATCATGTCGCCCGCCAATCGACGGGCATCCACGGCCCGCTTCCGATCACGGTGTCCCCGTTCGACGGCATCAGCGAGATCGTGAACACGCTGCGCCGCTCGTGGATGTTCTATCGCATGCCGGTGGAAGGGCTCCTGGGGAGCCTGTTCGCGTTCTGGACGCTGGGCAATGCGAGAGCGCGCCGGCGGCGTCTGGACGATGGGACCGCGGTGTGGGCGTTCTGGTTCGTCTCCATGTGGCTCTATTACTCGGCGCTTCCGTACAAAGGCCCGCGCTACTACGTCCTGGTCGCGCCGGCGCTCATCGCTTGTGCGGCGGCGCAAATCGACCGGCTTCTCTGTCGCGCCGTCGTTTCGCCTGCGCGCTCCCCGCGGCTGGGGCGAGCACGTGCCGCTTCTCGTGTGGCTGTATGCGGCCGCGTTCGGCGCGATCGACGGCGTGAAACATTACGCATCCATGCTGCTGGAGTGGGCGGCGGCGCCGCCGGCGCGCCTCTCGCAGAAGCTCTACGAGAGCGCGGTGCGCATCTTCGCGCACGTGGACACGTTCGTGCAGAATCTCGCCTGGGCGCTGGGAATCTCCATCGTCGTTTATTTACTCATTCTGTGGAGTCCGGAGATCGCCCGCCGCCTTCCGGGAGCTCGGCGCGAGATCTCCGCGCGCGGCTTGCACCGTTTCGGAGTCGCGTGTGCCGCGCTCGCGCTCGGGATCGGCGCGGCCCAATGGGGCATGTGGGCCGCGCATCGCACCACGTTCATCCGCGACATCCAGCGCTCCGTTCCGCAGCTCATCGCCGAGAACGCGGTGATGCTGGGTCCCTTGGCGCCGCTGCTCACCCAGGACACGCGGATGCGCGCGCTGCCGTACTACGGTCCGCCCGGCGAGCGGGGGCTTCTCGAGAAGTACGCCGTGACGCATGTGGCGATCTGCGGGCCCGGGGACATGAGGGAGCTCGACGCGCGCTATCCCACGCTCGGCGAGCAGCTGCAGATGGTCCAGGCCTGGCCGCTCATGACGCTGTTCGCGACCACGCTGGAGATTCAGCGCGTGCCGCCCGCCGTCGACGGGGTTCCCATCCACGACTACCATCCCACGCTCTTCGAGGAGGCGGCGACGCTGTGCGAGAAGGAGATGTGGCCCGAGGCCATGGCGGCCTTCGCGCGGTTTCGGGAGGCGGGGGGAGCCGAGACGCCGGAAGTTTTGGCCCTGGAAGCCATCGCCTGCTTTAAACTGGATGACTTGCCCCGGGCCCGGGCGCTGTTGGAAGAGGCGATCCGGCAGCGTCCGGGGGATCCGCTCAGCTACCAGAACCTCGGCGTCATCGAGCTTCGAGAGGGAAACCGCTCCGCCGCGGCCCGAAACTGGATGAAGGCCCTGCAATTGGACCCCAAGAACCGGGATCTCGAAATGCGGATCCGGGAGCTCGTTCGTTGAGGAAGCTCACGATCATCATTCCGGTCTTCAACGAGGAACGGACCGTGGAGGAGATCGTCCGCCGCGTTCAGGCGGCTCCATTCCCGCTGGAGAAGGAGATTCTCCTGGTGAACGACGCCTCCCGGGACGGGACCCCCAAGGTGCTGGAGCGCCTCGCCGGACCGGGCGTGCGCGTGTTCCATCATTCCGTGAACCAGGGGAAGGGCGCCGCGATCCGTACCGCGCAGCAGCACGTGACCGGGGATCTCGTGATCATCCAGGACGCCGACCTGGAGTACTACCCGGAAGAGTACGAGGTGCTGGCCAAGCCCATCCTGGACGGACGCGCCGACGTGACTTACGGGACGCGCTTCCTGGGAACGCACCGCGTGTTTCTCTTCTGGCACTACGCCGGGAACCGCCTGCTCACGTTCATCACCAACGTGCTGTACAACACCATGCTCTCCGACATGGAGACGTGCTTCAAGATGTGCAAGGCCGACGTGTTCACGTCGATGAGTCTGAAATCGAATCGATTCGGATTCGAGCCGGAGTTCACCGCGAAAGTCTTCAAGCGCGGGTACAAAGTCTACGAAGTGCCGATCTCGTACAACGGCCGCGGGTACGAAGACGGCAAGAAGATCACCTGGAAGGACGGCGTCGCGGCGCTCTGGTTCCTTCTCAAGTTCCGCTTCACCGACTGAGCGCAAGGGCCCAAGGGACGCAGGAGAATCATCGATGGGCGATGTCGTGCGAGTGGCCGTGGTCGGTGCCGGGTACTGGGGCCCGAACCTGATCCGGAATGTTGCGGAAGCGCCGGGCGGAGAGCTGCGTGCGATCTGCGACCAAGACGAGAAGCGGCTGCGCGAAGTGGGACGGCGCTGGCCCGGCGTGGCGCTGGTCACCCGTTACGACGACGTGCTTCGCGATCCGGAGATCGACGCGGTGGTGCTGGCCACGCCCGCTTCGGCGCACGCCTCGATGGGCATCGCGGCGATGGAGGCGGGGAAGGACGTCCTCGTGGAGAAGCCGCTGGCGATCTCCACCGCGGAGTGCCGCGCGATGATCGCCTGCGCCGAACGCACCGGGCGCGTGCTCATGGTGGGACATACGTTCATCTACAATTCCGCGGTGCAGTCGATCCGGCGCATCGTGGAATCGGGCGAGATCGGCGAGGTGCTCTACGTCTATTCCAGCCGCGTGAACCTGGGACGCATTCGCCAGGACGTGAACGCTCTGTGGAACGTCGCGCCGCACGACATCTCCATCTTGAACTACGTGCTCGGCGCGGATCCGCTGCGGGTGCAGGCGATCGGCCGCTCGTACGTGCAGCCGGGGATCGAAGACGTGGTCTTCGCGGTGTTCGAGTATCCCGGAGGATGCCTCGCCCACGTGCACTCCAGCTGGCTCGACCCTTCGAAAGTTCGCAAGACGACGTTCGTGGGATCGAAGAAAATGGTCGTGTACGACGACGTGGAGTCGGAAGGGAAGATCAAGATCTACGACAAGGGCGTGCGCCGGCAGACGCCGGAGCAGGAGTACGGCGAGTTCCAGCTTCGCCTCCACGACGGCGACATCTACATTCCCAAGATTCGCTTCACCGAGCCGCTCGCGGAGGAGTGCAAGCACTTCGTGGATCGCTGCCGCACGCGCCAGCGCCCCGACACCGACGGCCGCGCGGGACTCGCCGTGGTCGCCGCGCTGGAGGCCGCGCAGGAATCGCTGCGCCATGGCGGCGCGTCGATCGACATCCAGATCGAGCCGCGGACGCCATGAATCCCGAGCTCTCCGTCATCATCCCCGCGTTCAACGAAGAGGGGAACATCGACCGCCTCCTGGAGCGAATCGAGGAGGGGATCCGGCTCACCGGTGCCAGCGGGGAGATCGTGGTCATCGACGACGGAAGCGGCGACGGGACTTGGGCGAAGCTGGAGACCGCACGCGAGACGCGGGCGCATTTGCGGACGTTTCGCCATCGTCGCAACCTGGGTCTCTCGGAGGCGCTCAACACCGGCTTTCGCGCGGTGCGCGGAGATCTGGTCGTCTTTCTTCCCGCGGATTTGCAGTCCGACCCGGTCGAGGATCTTCCCAAGATCGTGTCCGAGCTGCGCCGTGGAGAAGACGTGGTGGTGGGCTGGCGCATCGGGCGCACCGAGGGGAAGCGTTACGTCTCTTTCGTGTACAACTGGCTCTCGCGCGTCCTCTTTCAAGTGGATGCGCACGACTTGAATTGGATCAAAGGATTTCGCCGCGAAGTGATCGACGCGATCCAGCTCCGCAGCGACTGGCACCGCTACATGGTGGTGCTGGCCGCGGAGAGAGGGTTTCGCGTGAAGGAGATCCGAACCAGCTACTACCCGCGGCACTCGGGGCGCTCGAAGTTCGGAAAGAAGCGCATCGTGCGCGGGGTCCTGGATCTTCTGGTCGTGAAGTTCGAGACGTCGTTCCGCGACAAGCCCATGCTCCTGTTCGGATCGTGGGGGCTCTCGATGCTGGCCGCGGGCTTCGTGCTTGGCGTGGTCATCCTTGCCCAGAAGGCGATCACCGGGGTCGGCTCGCGCCCCCTCTTGTATCTCGTGATGTTGTTGGTCATGGTAGGGGTGCAGCTCCTGGCCCTGGGCTTCGTCTCGGAGCAAATCGCTTCGCTCCGGGATGCCGTCCGACCCCGCTCCCCCAGCGGGAGGCCCCCCGAGGACGATGGCCGTCCCCAGTAAGCCCAGGCGGCGTATCCGGCCCGGGCTTCGCGTGTTATTCTCGGAGATCGTGTGAGGATTCTGGTCGTCATCCCGACGTACAACGAGCGGGAGAACCTGAGGAACCTGGTTCCTGAGGTCCTGGCGCTGCGTCCGGACCTCGAGGTTCTGGTCGTGGACGACGGGTCTCCCGACGGGACCGGTCGGGTCGCCGAGGAGCTCGGCACGCGGACCGGTCGGGTGCACCTTTTGGAGCGGGCCGGCAAGCAGGGGCTCGGCTCCGCCTATCGGGAGGGATTCCGGTGGGCGCTCGGGACCACGGCCGTGGAGTCGATCGTCCAGATGGACGCCGACTTCTCGCACGATCCGAAGTTTCTTCCGGAGATGCTCCGGGTCGCCGAAGAGGAGGGAGTCGACCTCGTTCTGGGATCGCGGTACCTGGCGGGCGCGAATGTCGTCAACTGGCCGATCCGCCGTCTCCTGCTTTCCTATTGGGCGAACTGGTATGCCCGGATCGTGACCGGGATGCGGCTCAAGGACTCGACGGGGGGATTCAAGGTCTTCCGCCGTCGGGTTCTCGAGTCGATCGATCTGAGCGCGGTTCGTTCCGATGGATACGGTTTCCAGATCGAGATGAACTTCCACGCATGGAAGAACGGACACTCGATCCGCGAGATGCCGATCGTCTTCGTCGACCGGCACTCCGGAACGTCGAAGATGGATCGCAAGATCATCATCGAGGCATTCTGGCTGGTATGGAAGCTCCGGTTCCAATCAATGTTGGGATGGAAGGCGACGCGGCGCGACGTCCCGCGGCACTGACCTTTCCCGACGTTTCCATCGCGATCGTGAGCTACGAGACGCGCGACGACTTGCGTCGCTGTCTCGGCACGATCCGCGATTCGGGAACGCGTTGCGGGATGGAAGTGCTCGTCGTGGACAATGCGTCCCAGGACGGCTCCGCCGACATGGTCGCGAGCGAGTTTCCCGGCGTGCGCTTGGTGCGCAACACCGAGAACGTGGGGTACTCCCGCGCGGTGAACCAAGCGATCCACGCGGCGACCGGACGCTTCGTGCTCACGCTGAATCCCGACATCGAAGTGCTGCCGGGATCCATCGACGCGCTCCTCGAGCACATGGCGCAGCACCCCAAGACCGGCATCGCCGGAGGCAAGCTGCTGAATCCCGACGGGTCGCTGCAATACTCCTGCCGCACGTTCTATACCTTCTCGACGCTGCTCTTTCGCCGCACTCCTCTCGGCAAGATCTTTCCCAAGAGCCGGGTCATCCGCGATCACTTGATGCTCGACTGGGATCACCAGTCGGCGCGGGAAGTGGATTGGATGCTCGGCGCCTGCCTCATGGTGCGCTCCGAAGCGATCCGCGAGGTCGGGCTCATGGACGAGCGCTTCTTCATGTACTTCGAGGACGTGGACTGGTGCTACCGCATGAAGCAGCACGGCTGGAACGTCATGTACGTTCCCGATGCGGTGATGAAGCACGTTCATCGCCGGGAGAGCGCCGCCGGAGGCGGGTTCGGCAATCAGCGGCTGCGCGCCCATCTGCACAGCATGTTCCGTTTCTTCGACAAGTGGAACGTGCTGCTCTACCGCATGCGCAAGCAGCGCGACGCGGTCCTGGGCGGCGTGCTGCTTCTCTTGGATCTCTTCGCGGTGAATCTCGCGTTCCTGGGCGCGTTCGCGGCCCGTGCCGAGCTGCGTTCGATCCTCGATCGTCCGGTGTTTCCGCTCGCCGCGTACGGAGCGTTCCTCCTGCTGCTGAACGGGGTCGTGCTGGTCGTGAACGCGATCCTGGGACTCTATCACCATGCCTCGGCGCGCGATCTCTTCGACGACGCCGTCGATCTCGCCAAGGGGCTCGCGCTGTCCACGTTGATTCTGATGGCCAGCACGTTTCTCACGCGCTCGGAGCTGCACAGCCGCCTCATGGTCGCGCTGTTCGTTCCGCTCGCGTTCGCCGGAATGCTGATCGGCCGCGTGGCGCTCACCGCGCTCACCCGTCGCCTGCGCGAGCGTCGCTTCGGCTTGGTGCGCGCCGTCGTGCTCGGCGATCGCGAAGCCTGCGCGATCTTGGCGCGCGAGCTGGAGGCGCGGCCCGTGGCCGGCTACGAGGTCGTCGCGGCGCTCCCGGACAAGCCGGACGAAGGAGAGCGGCGCTTTCGCGAGTTCTGGGATGCGGAGGGAATCCGCGAAGTGGTGCGGCGCCATCGCGTCGCCGAAGTGCTGCTGGTGCGTCCCACGATCTCCGATCGCGAGATCGCGCGGCTGGTACTGCTCTGCCGGCGCGACGGGGTGCGCGTGCGTCTCGTCTCCGGCGTCGCCGACGTGCTCCCGGGTGGGCTCACCGTCTCCGCATTGCTTGGCCGCCCCGCGGTGGATCTCTCCGGCGGAGGCGCGCGCGACGTCGTGGGTCGCGCGGTGAAGCACGGATTGGATCGTGCGGTGGGAGCGGTGGGGCTTCTCTTGCTGCGGCCCTGGGCGTTCCGGCGCGAGCTTCGTCCGCCGCCGGCAGATGTACCCCATGTCATCGTGCACGGCGAGGGCGGACGTCCGCTTCGCGTGCGAAGCGCGCGCATGCCGCGCATTCCGCTGACCCATGCGCTGGGACTTCTGATGCGCGGCGAGATGTCGCTGGTCGGCCCGCGGCCGCGCTGCCTGCGAGAAGTCCGCTCGGACGAAGCGCTTCGCGTGCTGTTCGAGCTGGCGCGTCCCGGGCTCACAGGGCCTTGGCGCATCGTGGACCCGGCGGCGCTCGGCGGACCGGACGAAACGTCGCTCGCCCTTTCTTCGCTCCAGAACCAATCCCTGCTCGGAGATCTGAAGATCGTGCTCAAGAGTCTCGCCCGCACCCGCTCCACATCCCCGGTCTCGAGGAGAATGCCTTGACCCGTCGATCCATGCGGAGCGCGTTCGTTCCGCTTTTGTTTCTCGCGGCGCTCTCGGCGGCGTCGCCGCTCGCGCACGCTCAAGAAGATCTCGGAGAGTGGACGGTGTATCCGCCCACGGGCGAGTGCGCCGACATCGAGATTCGCGGCTCGACCGCGTGGATCGGCGCCGACGGCGGCATTGTGCAGATCGATCTCTCGACGGTGGTCTCCGGCGCGGCGAATCAGCGCAAGATCGGAATCCCCGAGGGGCTCGTCGACAACGACTTGACCGCTCTGGACATCGACGGCTCGGGCAACGTCTGGGTGGGAACTCTGGAGAAGGGCATCTCCGTGTTCGATTCCCAAGGCGGCCACATCACCGATCTCAGCTCGTTCGAGCATCTCTGGAGCGATCTCGTCATCGACATCAAGGCGCTCGGCAACCGCGTGTTCGTGGTGTTGACGGATGAGTACACGGCGTCGGGCGGGCTCTCCGGGGGCGGGCTCTCGGCGATCGACGTGGTGAGCACCCCGTCCGGCCCGCGCTTCGATCGAGTCAGTCTGGGGACGTCGCTGGAGCTTGCGCAGGTGGTTCTTCCCGAGCCGGGGGTCACCTGGATCGGAACGCGCGGCAACGGGCTGTGGCGTGCGACCGAGTCGCTCAGCGATCCGGAGCTGGTCGCGGATCAATCCACCGGGCTCATCCAGAACAACGTCGCGAAGCTCCTGCGTGCGCCGAATCCGGCGCAAGGAGGGGAGTCGGTGCTGTGGGTCGGGACCGGGGCGGGAATGCAAACTTGGAACGGAACCGTGCTCACCGCGGTGCCGTTCTTCCAGAACTGGGACATCCTCGATCTCTACGTCGAGGGAACCACGCTTCTCGTCCTGATCGCGACTTCGACCACGAACTTCGACCTGTACCAAGCGAACCTCGCGCAGCCTTCGCTCAATTTTCTCCGGCTCTCCCGCGCCGAATGCATGCCCGACACGCTGTCGTACATTCCGCGCGAAGTCGCCCGCGACGCGGGTGGACGCATCTGTTTGGGCACGAGAGACAACGCGTTCAGCGTTCGTGAAGGATTCGAATGGTATTGCCCGCCTCCCTTGGGACCGCACTTCCCGCAGGTTTCCGATCTCAAAATGTCGGCGGACGGTGTTCTCTACTTCGCGACCGGGGAGAAGGGGCCGTTCAACCGCGGCGTGGGCATCGGCCGCTTCGACGGAACGAGCTGGTCGGTGCTCTCCACGGCTCAGAACCTCGTCGACCGCGACATCCACGAGGTGGCGGCCTGGGGAGACTCCACCATGTGGTTCGGCTCCGCGATCAGCGCCAGCCAGGGCGGGCTCAGCCACTACTTCCCGAAAACGGGAGTCATGCTGACCTATCACGACACGGTCCCCGATCCGCAGCGCATCACCCAGGGAAAAAACGTGCGCTCGCTGGAGCTGGATCGCTTCGGGAATCTCTGGGTCGTCTACGGACAGGAGCTCGGCAACGGCGGCGGTCTCTCGCTCATTCAGCCGCAGGCTCCGCCGCTCCAGCCGCGGGTTACGAACTACCCGGTGAGCGCGTTCGCGCCGGGAGGAGTGCAGCTCTTGCGCGACGTCGCCTTCGATTCGCGCGATCGCCTCTGGGTCACCACGTTCAGCGACCAGGACGATGCCGGGACGCTCTACGTGATCAATCCCAAAGGAACGCTGACGGATCTCTCCGACGACGGAATCGCGGTGCAGTTCAACGTCGCGAACGAGATCACCGAGCTCGGGCCGATCGACAACATCGAGATCGACTCGACCGATCAGATCTGGCTGGCGGGCGACCTCGGACTCGCCAGGGGCCAGATCGGTTCGGACGTGGGCACGATTCCGAGCGTGATTTGGGACGTGATCGTTCCCGGAGTGGAGCAGTCCGGCGGCCGCAATCCGCTTCCCTACACCGCGGCGGAGCTCGCCGAGGACGGATCGATCTGGCTCGGCACCGACGCGGCCGGAGTCGTCAACGTCTCCAAGGACAGCCAGCGATGGAAGTGGTACGACCAGGAAGCCGGGGCGCCGCTTCCCGATCAGTCGATCAAGGGCCTTCACTTGCAAGCGGGCACGGACAACCTGTGGATCGGGACGGGATCGGGCGGAATCGCCAAGGTCGATCTCTCCGGAGGATCGAACGGCGGAGGCGACAAGATCGATCTGGCCGCGTTTCCGAATCCGTGGCACCCGAGCCAGAACGGCTCGCTCGGATTGGGTGCGATTCCGGAAGAAGAGACGACGACACTGCGCGTGTACGACGTCTCCGGCGAGCTGGTCTACGAGGGGCAGAACTTGTCCGGCGAGAAGACCTGGAATGGGCGCAATCAAGGGGAGAAGCCGGTGGAGTCGGGGACCTATCTCGTGAGGGCGGTCTCGACGAACGGTAAGATCTACGAGGGTAAGGTGGCGGTCGTTCGATGAGCGGGCGCGCGCGAGCGCGCCGCGGCGCTGCGGACGAGACGGACTTCCTCGCGTGATCCTCGACGGGCACGTGCACTGCGGCACGTGGAAGCCCGAGCGCGAAGGGTGGCCCGGTGCCTCGCTCGGTGAAGTTCTCGATGCGCTGCAGCGCTCGGGGATCGACGGGGGCGTGCTCATGCCCACCGATACCGGCAGACAACGACGAGCTCTTGCGGGCGATGACCCCGCGTCCCGCGAACGTGTTCTTCTTCGCGTGGATCTCTCCGCACGATCCCAAGCGCACGATGGATTTTCTGGAGAAGAACGCGGCGGCCGTCGACGGGCTCAAAATCCATCCTTCGCTGGAGCGGGCGCGCGTCGACGATCCGATCTGGCGTCCGTTTCTCGAGCACGCCGAGCGCCGCCGACTTCCGGTGGTCGTGCACTGCGGCAGATGGCAGGAGATGGCCAGCTGGCGTTTCTGTCTGGAGGCCGCGGAACGCCACCCGGACGCGTCGATTGTGGTGGGGCACCTCGGCGGCGATCTGGCCACGCTGCAGCAAGACTGCTCCGCCGAAATGGCGCGGCGCGGGCTTCCCAACGCGTATCTCGGGACCGAATCGATCCGCGAGTACTATTCGATCCGCATCGCGCTGGATCGCCTGGGCCCCGAGCGGCTGGTGTTCGGCAGCGACTACCCGCTCGGCTGGCCGGCGGCGTATCTCTCCGTGTTCGAAGGCGCGAAGCCCACCGCCGAAGAACGACGCCTGGTGCTCGGCGAGAACCTGCTCCGGCTGCTGCGAAAGCGCATCGCGTGACCCCGAGGGGACGCGCGTGAAAATCCTCCACCTGTGCGATCAGAACTGGGTCGGGATGGCCTCGGCGTTCGTCGCCGCCCATCGCCGCGCCGGGAATGAAGCGCGGCTGGTCACGCTGGCGCGCTGCGTGAACGAGTTCGAGGAAGACATCTCGCTGGACCTGCCGCTGTTGCAGGGCACGCCCGTGCACATGGCGCTGAAGCGGGCGATGTCGGCGTTGCACGGCGGGCGCGAGAAGTTCGTGCGGGAAGCGCGCACCGGAGTTCCCGTGTGGCAGCCGCGCGGTCCGTTGGAGCGCGCGTTCTTCACGCTGCGCGAGGAGATGTGGAAACCGAGGATCGAGCGCGCGATCCGCGAGCAACGCTCTGGACACGTTCGATGTGTACCACCTGGAATCGGGGGTGGAGTTCTATCGCGACGCGCGCTTCCTGCGGCGCATGAAGGCGCGCGGCGCACGCGTGGTGTGCTATTACCTGGGCACCGACCTGCGCGACCGAGGCGTCGTTCCGGCGGTGCGCGAGATCTCGGACTTGAACCTCACGTGCGAATGGGATCACCTGAGCCTCGATCCGAGTCTGGAGTACTTCTTCATTCCGTTCGAGTTGGGCGCGGTCGAGTTCCGCGAGCCGCCGACCGACCGGCTGCGCATCGCGCACGCCCCGCGCAATCGCTGGATCAAAGGGACGGAGATCATCCTGGCGGCGATCGAGCGCGCCAAGGGACGGGGTGCGGTGATCGAATTCGACCTGATCGAAGGCGTCACCCACGGCGAAGCGATGCGCAGGAAGCGCGCCGCGAATCTCGTGATCGACCAGGTGGGCGACCACGGCGCGACCGGTTACGGCATGAACTCGCTGGAAGCGTTCGGGATGGGAATTCCTTGCATGACCTCGATGGAGCCGGAGTACGAGCGCTTCCTCGGCGACCATCCGTTCCTGGTGACGCGCCCCGAAACTTTGGAGTCGCAACTGATGGAGCTGGCCGCGCGTCCGGAGGCACTCGCCGAGCGGGCGCGGCGCGGGCGAGCGTGGGTGGAGCGCGTGCACGGCGCCGACGAAGTCGTGCGCCGGCTGTACGCGCGCTACCGCGAGCTGGGGTGGATGAAGTGACCCGCACCACCGCCTCGGTCGCGCGCCATACGCTGGCGTATGCGACCGGATCGATCGTGGGGGGGCTCACCCGCGCGGTGCTTCTCCCGATCGTCGCGCGGCGGCTCACCTCGGAAGAGTTCGGCGTGTACTCGCTGCTGCTCGCCGCGACGAATCTCACTTCATCTGCTCTTCGAGCTGGGGCTGGTCACCGCGCTCATCAAGTTCCACGCCGAGGTCCCCGATGCCGACGAGCGCCGGCGGCTTCGCTCGCTCGTGTTTCTGGGGATGCCCGCGATCGATCTCTTGCTGGCCGCGCCGCTGGTTCTGTTTCGCGATCTCATGTCGCAAGTGCTCTTCGGCACGCCCGAGCACGGAGGGCTCGTCGCGATCGCCGTCGCGGTGGCATTCTTCGGCGCGCAGCTGCAGCTCTTCCTGGGACATTTGCGCTCCGACGACCGCTCGCGCGATTTCGTCGCTCTTGATGACGATCCGCGGCGGGATCTCGCTCGTCGCCACGCTGGTGCTCGTGCTCGGGCTCGATCTCGGAATTCCCGGCTTCCTTCTGGGGAATCTCGCGGGGCCCGCGATCGTCACGCTGGCCATGACGCCGCGCCTCCTCCTGCGCCAGGGCATCGACCTGACCGGGGCCCGGGCGCGTCTGGGCGACGTGCTGCGCTTCGGCTCGCCGCTGGTTCCCTCCGCGCTGGGGCTCTGGGCGCTCACGCATCTGGACGCGTATCTCCTGCGCGTGTTCGCCGGGCTCTCGCACGTCGGCACCTACAACTTCGCCGCCGAGCTCTGCCTTCCGATCGCGCTGCTCATGAACGCCATCCAGCTCGCTTGGCCGTCGTTCGCGTTCAATCGCGCGCGCGAGGTCGACGGGGCGGCCCACATCGCGCGGGTCTTCCGCCATCTCTACGTGGCGCTGGTGGGTGGGGCGCTGGCGGTGGCGCTGCTGCGCCGGGAGAGCTCTGCAGGTGTTCGGCACGGACACTTATCTCCCCTCGCTCCCCGTGATTCCCTTGCTCGCGCTGTCCACCTGTCTCTACGCCGCCGCGCAGTGCTTCGGCACGGGCCTGCAGGTGGCGGGGCAGACGCGCCGGTTCCCTCCGCTGATCGCGCTCGCGATCGTCGTGAATGCCGTGCTGAACGTGATCCTGATCCCGCGCTTTCTCGAAGTGGGGGCGGCGGCGGCGACCGTGGTGACGAACGCCGCGCTTGCCGGGGTGATGCTGGCCGCGGCCGCAGCGGGAATTTCGCATTCCGTTCGAGGTGGGCCGAAGCCGCCGCCGTGCTTGCCGCGGCTGCGATCGTGTACGGAGCCGGTGAGCTCGTCGGGGAGCATGGGATCGTGATCGGCATTGCTGCTCGGCTCGCGCTGCTCTTCGGGCTCTATCCCGCGGCGCTCGCCGCCACCAGGGCGGTCTCGTTCGCGGAGCTGCGCGCTCTGCCGCGCATGCTCTCCGAGATCGCGCGCCCTCCGGCCCGCGGGAGTGCGGGCGCGTGAAGCTCTCGGTCGTCGTCCCCACGTTCGGCAAGCGCGCGCTCGTGGAGCGAACGCTGCGCAGCCTGGCGCGGCAAGATGCGCCGCCGCCGTTCGAAGTGATCGTCGTGGAAGACGGGGCCGATCCCGGGATGGCGGAGTTCGTCGCGTCGCTCGCGCTTCCGCTGGAGCTCACCGTGTTCGTGCATCCGAAGACGCGAGGGCGCGCCGCCACGCGCAACAAGGGAATCGCGGCGGCAGGCGGCGACGTGGTCGTGTTCCTCGACGGGGACATGGAAGTGGTGCCCGGCTTTCTCGCGGCGCACCGGACGGCGCACGAAGCGGGGCGCACCGGGGCAGGGGCGCGCACCGTCGTGCTCGGCTGCATTCTCACCGCGCCCGAGATTGCGCGCAGCGCGTTCGTGCGCTACATCGATTCCCGAGGTGTGCACAAGATTCCGCCGGGCACGCCCATTCCGCCGCGCTACTTCATGACCGGGAACTCGTCGGTTGCGGCCGCAGCTGCTTCGTGCCGCGGGAGGCTTCGACGAAGAGTTCGACGAATACGGCGGGGAAGACACGGAGATGGGCTACCGCCTGGCGGCACACGGCGGAGTGTTCGCCTACGCGCCGCGGAGCGGTGTCGCATCATCTCGATTTGAACTCCGTTCCGCGCGATGGCCGAGCGTCTCCGGCGCTACGGCGAGAGAATGCTCCCGATCCTGGTGCGCAAGGTCCCGGCGGCGCGCAAAGAGCTGCGTCTGGATCTGGCCGAGCCGGCGCAGCCCGGGGAAGGAATCGGCCGGCGCGCGACGAAGCTGGCCGCGTCCCTGGCGTGTCGCCCCCTCGTGTGGAAACCGGCGGCAGCGCTCGCGGCGCAACTGCCCGCGTTCGTGCGCGCGGACTTCGTGTTCGACTTCGTGCGTGCGGCGGCGTATCTCGACGGGTATCGCCGCTCGCTCCGCGAATCGGCGCGCCCGTCCGCCGCCTCTCGCGGGGGGCGCCCACGGAGCTCGTCTTCGTGAAGGGGAGCGCTCTGCTCGCGCTGCTGGCGAGCTTCGCGTTGTACGCGCCTTCGCTCGATCACTTCTTCGTCTCCGACGATTTCCTGAATCTCGAGCGCAATCGCCTGTTCACCGTCACCGACGTCTTCCACTACGTTCGCAACCGGAGACGTCGACTTCTATCGACCGATCCCGCGTCTCCATTTCGGAGTCCTGCACGGCTTTCGCCGGGGTCGACCCGATCGCGTGGAACATCGTCGGCGTGCTCCTGCACGGCATCGCCGCCGCGCTCGCAGCATGGCTGATGCTCGATCTCCTGGGGCCGTCGCGCCGCAAGGCCGCGCTCTTCACCGGGCTCTTCTTCGCGGTGCACTTCGTGCACGCGGAGGCGGTGGTGTGGGCTTCCGGCATCACCTCGGTCTACGACGCGATCTTCGTCTTCGCCACGATTCTCCTGTTTCGCCGGGCGCGCCGCACCGGGCGCGTGCGCGATCGATGCGGATGCGTGCTCGCGTTCGCGGCTGCGCTGCTCTCGAAAGAATCGGCGACCGCGCTGGTCGTGCTCCTTCCGCTCACCACCTGGCTCTGGCCTCCGGCGGGCGCCGACGGGCGCGCGACGTCCCGTCTCCCCACGATTCGTGAGAGCCTTCCGTTCGCGATTCTCCTTCTTGGGTACATGGCGATCGTGCTGCCCATCGATCGCGGAGGCGATCTCTCCCCCTATCGAATGTCCGTTGGGCCCGCACGTGGTGAAGAACCTCGCGTTCTTCGCGCTGGGGAGCTTCGTTCCGGTGCGCTACTGGGAAGTGCAAGATCTCTGGAGGGAAGCGGGCGCGCTCGGGCCATTTGCCATGGAGATCGCGCGGCGCCCGCAGCTCGCGATCCCGCTCGCGCTCGGCGCGATCGCCATCGCCGCGGTCGCGTGGCGGGGAGGCCGCGACGCGCGCGGATTCCTCGCCTGGATCGCCTGTGCATCGCTGCCGCATCTCTTCCTGCCGGGATCGGGAGAGCGCTTCCTGTACGTTCCTTCATTCGGCGCGTGCGCGATTCTGGGTCTCGCGGCGGCGGAGCTGCTGCAGCGTCGCGCGTCTGCTGCCTGGACGGACGCCGGCTGCCGTGGGCGCGATCGCGATTCTCTTCGCGATCCATGTCGCGGGAAGCCTGGATCGCCAGGGAGATTGGTCGACCGCGGGGAAATGGACGCGTGGAATCGTGGGGCGCTGGGGCTATTTGAAAGGGGTGGATCCCGAGGAGTCGATCGAGTTCGTGGGCATCCCCGACCGATGGGGGAGCGCTTGGGTGTTTCGCAACGGATTCCCTTCGATGGTTCGGCTCTGGTGGGAGGGACGGGACTACTGGCGCGAAGAGGAGCGCGCTCCCGGGCGAAAGGCGACCCAACGAATGGGGGTCATGCTCCATCCCCAGGGGCCCGTGGGAATGATGCCCGCACATCTCCTTCCGGAGCGGTCTCCCTGGCCGAGAACTCCTTGAGCGGGCTATCTTGGAGAGCGATCGTTGCGGCTCGCCCCGCGCGCTCCTCCGGTGCGTCCCTTGACAGAGACAGGCTCGATTTCTAGAGTCCGATCGAGGCTCCCGACTTCCGTCCGGGGCCGAAACCATCGAGGAGCCATCATTTGAGCCGACCCAGCCGACGGAGCCCCGGGATCAGCCGACGCGGCGCTTGGACCGCCCTTCTCGTGAGCGGGCTTGGTCTCTTGGTCGGCGCCATGAGCGGTTGTCCCTTTTCCTTCGAGAAGGAAGAGATCGAGAACGTGGGGCCCACCACGTTTTTTCTCGTCCAGCAGCCGGACACCAGCTTCAGCAACGAGCTCTTCTACAACTGGGATGGAACCGACCCGGACTCCGACGTGGTCGCTTACCAGTACCAGCTCGTGTTGACGGATGAGGAGTACTACTTCTCCGGGGGTGCGTCCGGCAACGTGCTCGAGTCCATCGATCCGCGAGACTTTTCGGGCGAAGAGAACTGGAGCGACCGCGTCACCGATGTCGCCCGCACGTTTCCGAACCTCGAGGATGGAGCTTACGAGCTCCGCGTTCGCGCGATCGACTCGGAAGGCGTCGTGGATCCCAATCCCGCGGTGGATCGCGTCTTCGTCTATTTCGACGACATCGCGCCCGTTCCCGTGATTCTCTTTCCAACCACTGGACGAATCACCAGCCCCGTCGTGGAATTCATTTTCGATGCGTCGGACGAGAGCCGCTCCCAAACGACGCCGCGGGAGATTCTGGTGTACTCCTATCGCCTCTTTCAAACTCAAACCAGTATCTGCAGTCCGACCGAGCATTCCAACGATCCCCCCGAGCCATTTCGAAGGTTTCCTGCGGGCGGCTTGCCGATCACAGCGACGGGAAGCAGCACGACGAATCCTCCGTCGCAGTACAACAATCTGGCGACGATCGATTGCAGGTGGACCTTCGAGGTCACCGTGCGTGACCCCGCCGGGAACACCGGGGAAGCATCGTTCGAGGTCACCCAAGTCGGGAACTGATCGAAGGCCGGATCCAGCGCCGGGGTTTCGATCCCGGTTTTAATCACGTCCGATCCGGGAAGCCTCGCCTTCCGCCGAGCACGGCGGCAGTTCCCCCTCCCGAGTCTCCTGCGCGCCCATCCGCCCGAGCATCCGTTCGGCCTCGCCCCGGTTTTCCCTCCCCAGCCCAAAAAAAGACTTTGCACCCCCCCTCCAGGTGCTCTAGTGTCCCGATGTGGGCGAAAGTGGGGCAGGAGGGATCGCCCTCCCGCTTCTGATCACGGAATTCCAAGAGCGGTGAGGACTTGGACTCCTTTCTCGGGTCGTACGACCACCTCGTGGATGCGAAAGCGCGAATCACGCTTCCGCGCCTCTTCAAGAGGATCCTCGGGGTCAAAGAGGAAGGGCGCGAGCCCCACCTGATCCTCTCGAAAGGATTCGATGGCTGCCTCTTCGGCTTTTCCGAAGCGAGCTGGCCGCGATTCGAGAAGGCCATCCTGGAATCCAAGATCGAAGAGAAAGGATGACCGGGCCGCCGCGCGCGAGATCGCGGAGTCGCTCTCTCCCGTTCCGATCGACACGGTCGGACGGATCGTGATTCCGACGTCGCATCTTTCGCTCGGCGGTCTCACCAAGGGGAAGCCGGTCAAGCTTCTGGGAATGATCTGGTACTTCGAAATCTGGGACGCGGCGGCTTACGAAAAGTACCGCAAGTCGACGACGTCCCAGGACTCCTACGAGGTTCGCGCGAGAAAGCTGTTCAAGAGCTGACGAGCATGGCCGGGTGCGCCCGGGTCGAGGGGATGACGTGCTGGGGACATCGCTTCGCGAAACGATGCGCGAGAAGTGGATGGGCACCGTGAGACTCCACCACGAGCCGGTTCTTCAAGAGGCGGCGGTGGAGCTCTGGGCCCGACCGAATGCGAAACGCGTCGTCGACGGGACGGTGGGGCGTGCCGGCCATGCTCTCTCTCTCTTGAATGCGCGAGCCGACGTCGAGCTCCTGGCGCTCGACCGAGATCCGGAAGCCGTGGACGCGTGTGCGCGACGCTTCGCAGGGTTTGGCGATCGTGCCCGCGTGGTCCACGGTTCCTTCGCCGATCTTCCGCGCCATCTGGGCGATGCGGGATGGTCCGCGGCCGACGGCATTCTTCTCGATCTCGGAGTTTCCTCGCCGCAGCTCGATGACCCGGCGCGCGGATTCTCCACGCGCAACAACGGTCCGCTCGATCTCCGCTTCGACCCCAGCGCGGGCGAGCCCGCGTCGGCGTGGCTGGCCCGCGCCTCGGTCGAGGAGATCGAGCGGACGCTGCGCGACCTCGGCGAAGAGCCCAACGCGCGGCGCGTCGCACGCGCGATCGATCGCTCCCGGGCCATCGCTCCGATCACGACCACGCACGAGCTCGTCGCCGCGATCGAAGGCGCCGCGGGGCGCCCCGGCGAGCCGCGCGGGAAATCGTTGTCGCGTGTGTTCCAAGCGCTTCGACTGCGCGTGAACGGCGAGCTCGACGCGCTCGACCGCTTTCTCGCTGCACTTTCCACGACGCTCGCGATCGGCGGGCGGGCCGTGGTGATCTCCTTTCATAGTTTGGAAGATCGCCGCGTCAAAGAGACGTTCACCGCGGCCGCGCGCGAGTGCATTTGCCCGCCGGAGCTTCCGGTGTGCGCGTGCGGCGGTGCGCAGGCGTGGCTTCGGCCGCTGACCAAGCGCCCCATGGTTCCCGACGACGCCGAAGTCGCACGCAATCCTCGAGCGCGCAGCGCCAAGCTCCGCGCGGCGGAGAGAATCCGATGATCGGCGCGGTCGGTTTCGGCAATCGCATCAGCTCGGCGGAGAGGGCGGGAGTCGCCGCGAAGACGGCGCGCCGTCGGAGGTGGGAGAGGCGGCAGTGGATGGGCAAGTCGGCCGCTGTCTTCTTCGGTCTCCCGATCCTCTTCGCCGCAGTCTGGATTCGCGTCGCAGTCTCGGATGCGCTGCGCACGCACGACGGTTTGCTCGCGGAGAAGGAGCGCCTCGAGCGCACGCTCATCGAGAGCTCGGGGACGAAGCTGCGTCTGTCGTCTTGGCCCACGATCGAGGAACGCGCGAAGTCGCTCGGCTTTCGCGCTCCACGTCCTGCGGAAGTTCTCTGGGTTCCAGTGAGGAGGCGGGGATGATTCGCAAGGCTACGCGCCGCGCTTCCGCGCGCGCTCACGGGGGATCGATGCGCTTCGAGTCACGTTGGAAGGTCGGTGTGGTGGGGGCCGTGATCCTCGGCGGACTGGTCGTCGCGCGGCTGGTTCAGGTCCAAATCGTCGAGGCCGGTCCCCTCCGCGCCGAAGCCAAGAGCCAGCAGGAGCGCACGCTCGGAATTCCCGCGGCGCGCGGAGCGATCGTGGATCGCGCCGGAGTCGCACTGGCGCTCACGCTCCCCGCGGATCGCCGCGGCGAGAAGGATGCGCGGCGGCTCTATCCCCGCGGCACGCTGGCCGCGCACGTGCTCGGCTTCGTGAATCAAGATCACGCCGGGCTGGAAGGGCTCGAGCTTCTCTTCGAAGACTCGCTGCAGGGCAAGAACGGCTTGCGCGTGGTCGGTGCCAACGCGCGCGGCGTACGCTTCACCACGCCGGACGGACGGATGCGTCCCGCGGAAGACGGCTCTCAGCTCGTCACCACGATCGATGTCGCCGCGCAGAGCGTGGTCGAGCGCGAGCTCGAAGAATGCGTGTCCAAGCACGGCGCCGCCGGCGCCACCGCGATCTTTCTCGATCCGCGCACCGGCGACGTGCTGGCGCTGGCGTCGTGTCCCACGTTCGATCCGGAGACGCCGGCCAAGGCGCGTCCCGACATTCGTCGCAACCGTGCGATCACCGATCTCATGGAGCCGGGCTCCACGTTCAAGGTCGTCGCTGTCGCCGGCTGTCTCGAAGCGGGGCTCGTCGTTCCCGGCACGCTCATCGAGTCCAAGAAGGAGCTGGAGCTGGCCGGCGGAAAGCCGCTCCACGACAAGTACGACTACGGCTGGGTCACGGTCGAAGAAACGGTCGGGCTCTCCGTGAACACCGCGACCGCGCTGCTCGCCCGCAAGCTCGGCCCCGAGCGGCTCTACGAAACGGCGCGCGCGTTCGGATTCGGATGCGTCACCGGCATCGAGCTGCCCGGCGAAGTTTCCGGAATCGTGCGGCGGCCCGCGTCTTGGTCGGGACGATCGCTCGAGACGATCTCGATCGGACAAGAAGTCGCCGTGACTCCGCTGCAACTGGTCATGGCCTACGGCGCGATCGCCAACGACGGCGTGCTGCTGCGCCCGCGCATCGTGCGCGAAGTGCAGGACGCGTCGGGTGGCACGATTCGCTCGTTCGGCGTGCGCCCGGTCCGGCGCGCGATCACGCGCGAGACCGCGGAAACGCTGACCGCGATGCTGGTCGGCGTCGTCGATCACGGCACCGCCGATTGCGGCACACATCGACGGAGTGCGCATCGCCGGCAAGACCGGAACCGCGCAGCGCGTCGATCCCAAGACCGGACGCTACATCCTGGGGCGGCACGTTTCGTCGTTCGTGGGGTTTCTCCCTGCGGAGAGCCCGACGCTTCTGGGCATCGTCGTGGTCGACGAGCCGGAGGGCGTGGGCTACGGCGGGCAGGTGGCGGCGCCGTGCTTCCGGCGCATCGTGGAGGGGATGTCGGTGGCGGCGGCGGAGCCCGGCCGCTACGACTTCGAGCTGGGCGGCGAGCTGTAGGCGCGAAGGAATCATGACCGCAGCGGGAATTGAAACGATGAGCGCGAAGGGCATGTCCATCGACGAGCTCGTGCGGGGCATTTCCGGCGTACGCGTCGTGCGCGGCGGAAACGCGCCGGTGCAGCGGGTTCGCGTCGATTCGCGCAAGGTGGAGCCGGGAGATCTCTTCGTCGCGATCGCCGGCACCAAGGACGACGGCTTGCGCTACGCCGCCGACGCGATCGCCCGCGGCGCCGCGGGAGTGGTGGCGGCTACGGCGCCGAAAGACGCGCGGGAGAGGCCGCGTGGATCGTCGCGCAGGATCCGCGCCGCGCCGCCGCACTCTTCGCCGCGCGTGCCTTCGGGAATCCGTCGGCGCGGCTCTCGGTCTGCGGCTTCACGGGAACGAACGGCAAGACCACGTCGACGTTCCTGCTTCGCGCGATCGCGGAAGCGGCCGGAAAAAAGACGGCGGTGATTGGAACGCTTGGCGCGTGGCTTCCTTCGGGACATGTGCCGCAGCCGCGCACCACGCCGGAGGCGCCGGACCTGCAAGAGCTTCTCGCGCGCGCTGCGGACGAAGGGGCCGAGGTCGCGGCGATGGAAGTCTCCTCGCACGCACTGGATCTCTCGCGCGCGGACGGCATTTCGTTCGCCGCGGCGGCCTTCTTGAATCTCTCGCGCGAGCATCTGGATTGGCACAAGACGATGGAGGCATACGGCCTGGCGAAGACGCGGCTCTTCACCGAGCTCTTGAAGGATGGGCGCGGCCCCGGTGGGGCGCGCGCGGTATTGAATGCACGGGACCCGTGGGCGGCGCGCATCCGCGACGAGATCAACGATGGGATCTTCTTCGCGGTGGGTGGTGATGTGGCGGAGGTGACCGCCCACGAGGTCCGGAATTCTCCCGGTGGATCGCGGTTTCTCCTGCGCACGCCGGCCGGCGAAGCGCAGGTCGCGCTCACGCTTCCCGGGCTGCACAACGTGG
The DNA here is from genome assembly GCA_963725045.1 of uncultured Gemmatimonadales bacterium. GTDB lineage: Bacteria > ARS69 > ARS69 > ARS69 > ARS69 > CAVRWY01. Next base: position 223,313 of record CAVRWY010000009.1, on the reverse strand, counting down.
AAAACGCGCTCGCCGCTGCGGGCGTGGCGCATGTCTTGGGGATGGATCCGGCGACGATCGCGCGCGGCCTCGGTCAGGCGGCAGCCCCGCCGGGACGCTTCGAGCGCGTGCACGCCGGCACGTTCGACGCGTTCGTCGACTACGCGCACACCGAGGACGGGCTGGAGCGTGCACTCGGCGTGGCCCGCGAGATCAGCCGCGGTCGCGTGATCGTGGTGCTTGGCTGCGGCGGAGAGCGCGACGCGAGCAAACGTCCGGGGATGGGGCGCATCGCCTCGGAGCTCGCCGATCTCGCCGTGCTCACCACCGACAATCCGCGCAGCGAAGATCCGGAGCGCATCGTCCAGGAGATGATGACCGGCGTGGTCGCGGCGCGAGCGCGTGCTCGTGGTCATGGATCGAAAGGAAGCGATCGAAGCGGCGTGCCGTTCGGCGCGCGCCGGAGATCTCGTGCTCACCTGCGGCAAGGGAGCGGAGACGTACCAGGAGATCGCGGGAGTCCGCCATCCGTTTCCGGAGCGCGAGATTCTGCGCGACGCGGCGCGCGACGCCGACTCGTCGCCAGGAGCGGTTCGTTGATCGAGGAGGTCTACGTGGCCCGTTGGGACGCTGCAACGATCGCAGCGGAAATGGGAGCGCGCGTCGAAGGAGACGCGTCCGCGCCCGTCTTCGCCATCACCACGGACAGCCGGACGGCCCGTGAGGGGGATGCGTTTTTCGCCCTCGACGGTGCTCAAGTTCGCGGACGAGATTTCGTCCCGAATGCCTTCGGGTCCGGCTGCTCCGTCGTGGTGGTGAACGAATCCTGGACCGGCGAGATCCCCGAGGGTCGCGCGGTCTTGCGCGTGGACGATCCGCTGGCCGCGCTCGGCCGGCTGGCGTCGCGGGCCCGCGACACTTGGATGTGCCCCGTGGTCGCCGTCACCGGCTCGGCGGGGAAGACGACCGTGAAAGAGATGACCGCTCATATTCTGGAATCCGCAGGGCCGGTGTTCAAGTCGCCGGGGAACTTCAACACCCTGGAAGGGCTCTCCCGCGCGATCCTCTCGCTGGAAGTGCCGCCGCGCGTCGCCGTGCTCGAGGCCGGCGCCTCGAAACCTGGGGAGATCGCGCGTCTTGCCGCGATCGCGCGCCCCACCGCCGCCGCGATCACGAACATCGCCGCCGCACATCTGGAAGGATTCGGCACGCTGAACGATGTGGCCCGCGAAAAGGGAGACCTGCTGCGCGCCGTCGCGAAGGGCGGGCTCGCGGTGGTGAACGGCGACGACGCGTACTTGCTCGACGTGGTCGCGAAGCTGGACTGCCGCGTGCTTCGCGTGGGCTTCGGCCCGGCGAACAATTGGCGGGTGGTGCATCGTGAGATCACACCCGAAGGCGGCTCGCGCTTCACGCTGGGAGACGGGCGGGAAGGAACGCTCGCGGTGCCCGGCGAGCACCAGCTGCGCAACGCGCTCACCGCGCTGGCGCTCGCCGAGGATGCGGGCGTCGGCATCGATGTGGGGCTCGCGCGGCTCGCCGCGTTCGGGCCGGTGGCCGGGCGCCTGGTGGTGCGGGAGCGGGGCGGCGTCACCATTCTCGACGACACTTACAATGCCAATCCTTCGTCCATGCGCGCCGCGCTCGCCGTGCTCTCCGAGCGCAGCGCCGTACGCAAGGCCGTCGTGCTCGGGGACATGCTCGAGCTCGGCGCGGAATCGAAAAAGTATCACGCGGATCTGGGGCGCTCGGTCGGCGACCTCGCGCCGGATCTCGCGGTTTTCGTCGGCGATGAGAGCCGGGCGGCCTTCGAGGAGGCTGCGGGACGATCAGGGGACACACAAACGATCCGTCACGCAGTGGACTCCAACGTGGCCGCCCGGATTCTCGACGCATGGATTCAGCCCGGAGATGCGGTCTTGGTGAAGGGTTCGCGAGGAATGAAGATGGAGCGCGTCGTCCGGGCTCTCTTTCCGGGGGAGGAGCTCCCGCATGCTCTATGAGCTGCTCTACCCGCTTCGCGAGCAATTCTTCGCCTTCAACGTCTTCAAGTACATCACGTTTCGTGCGGCCTACGCGACCGTCACCGCGTTTCTGCTCGCCTTCCTGCTCGGTCCCTGGATGATCGGGAAGCTGCGCGATTGGGGCGCGGTGAAGCGCGTGCGGGTGGAAGGCCCTTCCACGCACCAGACGAAAACCGGAACGCCGACGATGGGTGGCCTTCTCATTCTCGCCGGCATCGTGATTCCCACGCTTCTCTGGGCCGATCTCGGGAGCCAGCAGGTGCGGATCGCGCTCCTGGTGACGCTCTGGCTCGGCGCGATCGGATTCCTCGACGACTATCTCCAAGTGGTGCGCAAGCAGCCGAAGGGTCTGGTCGGCCGCGCCAAGCTCGCCGGACAGATCTCGCTCGGAATTTTGGTCGGCGCGATTCTGCTGATCTCCCCCGAGCGCGCCGATTTCGCGACGCAGACGACGGTGCCGTTTCTCAAGGATCGCGTCCTCGATCTCGGATATTTCTACATTCCGTTCGTCGTGCTGGTGATCACCGGGGCGTCGAACGCCGTGAACCTCACCGACGGTCTCGACGGTCTCGCGATCGGAGTCACCGCGTTCGCGGCCATGGCGTTCGCCGGGCTCGCCTATGTTTCCGGTCACGCGCGCTTCTCGGAGTATCTGCAGATTCCGTATCTCCCCGACGCCGGGGAGCTCACCGTGTTCTGCGGAGCGATTCTGGGCGCCGCGCTGGGATTCCTCTGGTACAACGCGCCTCCCGCGGACGTCTTCATGGGCGACACCGGGTCCTTGGCGCTGGGTGGAGCGCTCGGAGTCGTGGCCATCCTTCTCAAGATGGAGTTCATTCTGGCGATCGTCGGCGGGCTCTTCGTCGCCGAGGCGATGTCCGTCATCCTTCAAGTGGCGTCGTTCCGCATGACGGGAAAACGCATCTTTCGAATGGCGCCCCTGCATCATCACTTCGAGCTCATGGGGTGGCCGGAGACGAAAGTGGTCGTACGCTTCTGGATCGTCGCGGGAATTCTCGCGCTGCTCTCGCTCTCAACTTTGAAACTGAGATGAAGGAGGGAATCGCGATCGCCGCTCCCCTGCGGACTCCGCCGGCGCTGGAGGGTGCCGTCGTGGCCGTGCTCGGCTACGGAAAGAGTGGGCGCGCCGCCGCGTCGCTCGTGGAGCGCCGGGGTGGGCGCGTGCGCGTGTCCGATGCGTCGCCCTTGGAGAAGCTCGGCGCCGGCGCGGGCGAGATTCCCGGAGGAGCGCGCTGGATCGGCGCGGAAGATCCCGCGGTCCTCGACGGATGCGACTTGGTCGTGCCCAGCCCCGGCGTGCCGCCCCGCAACCCGATTTTGGCGCGCGCGCGAGCGCTGGGCATTCCGATTCTGGCGGAGCTCGAGCTGGGCTGGCTGTGCACGACGGCGCCGTGCGTCGCGATCACCGGCACCAACGGCAAGACCACCACGACCGAGCTGTGCGGAGCGATCGCGCGCCACGCGGGAAAGCGGGCGCTGGTCGCCGGCAACGTGGGCACGCCGCTCGCCGCCTATGCCGGCGACGAGAGCGTGGAGCTGATCGTGCTGGAGGTCTCCAGCTTCCAGCTCGCGTTCAGCGCCGCGTTTCGTCCCGAGGTCGGCGTGATGCTGAACCTCACCGAGGATCATTTCGACTGGCACCCCGACTTCGAGGACTACGCCGCGGCCAAGCGCTCGATGTTCGAGCGCCAGACTCCCGAGGACGCCGCTTGCCTTTGCTCCAGCGACGCCGAGGTGGCGCGCCGCTTCACCGATCTCCCCGGCCGCGTGCACCGCTTCCAGGAAGCGCCGCTCGCCGGGCCGGGGGCGTTCGTCGCCGAAGGATGGGTCGTGCTGCGCACGCACTTCGGAGAGGAGCGCGTGCTGCGCTTGTCCGACTGGGCGCTTCCCGGAGCGCACAACCGCGAGAATCTTCTGGGCGCGTGTCTGGCGATGCGGCTCGCGGGCATTTCGTCCGACGCAATCGCGCAGGCCTGCCGCGAGTTCCGCGGGCTGCCGCATCGCATGGAAGTCGTGGCCGAAGCGCACGGCGTCACCTGGATCGACGATTCCAAGGCGACGAATCCCGGGTCGCTGGAGAAGGCGCTGGATGCGCGCGTCTCCACGCTCTTGATCGCGGGCGGCGTCACCAAGGGTGTGGATTTTCGCCCGCTCGCGAAAGCCGTTGCCCGCGGCGCGCGGGTCGTGTACGCGATCGGTGAAGGAGCGCGCGAGATCGAAGAGGCGTGGGGGAGCGCCACGCGCGTGGAGAACGCCGGCACGCTGGAAGAAGCGGTGCGCCGCGCGGCCAGCGAGGCGCGCTCCGGGGAGCGCGTGCTGCTCTCGCCGGCGTGCGCCAGCTTCGATCAGTTCCGCAACTACGCCCATCGGGGCGAGCGTTTCCAGGAGCTCGTTCGGGAGTCGATCGAACGTCGAGAGGGGGGAGGACGATGACGAGTCGCGAGGGTCGGGGGGATCGGCCGCTGCTCGGTGCGGTGGCTTTGCTTCTCGGTCTCGGTTGCATTGCGGTGTTCTCTTCGTCGGAGGCGCTTTCGGAGCAATACTTCGGGTCGCCGACGGCGATGGTGCTCCAGCATCTCTCCAAGGTTCTGTTCGGGGTCCTTCTCATGGTGTTGTTCGCGCGGCTCGATTACCGCGTGCTTCGCCGGCTCGCGATCCCGTTCGTCGTGTGCTCGACGGCGATGCTGGCGATGACGCTCATCCCGCACTTCCCGCTCGCGGTGACGAAGAAGGGCGCGACCCGCTGGCTCGACCTGGGCTTCATGGTCGTCCAGCCCGCGGAGTTCGCCAAGCTGGCGCTCGTGGTGTACATCGCACGCACGCTGGCGCAGGACGGCCGCATCCGGGACTACAAGCGAGGCTTCGTTCCGGTGATCTCCGTGCTCGGCCTCTTCTCCGTCTTCCTCATTCAGCAGCCGAACTTCGGAAACGTGCTCACGCTCTCGCTGATCGCCGCGACGATGCTCTTCCTGGGCGGCGCGCGCTTCTCGCATCTGGCCACGTCCGGGCTCGCCACGGTTCCTCTGATCGGATTCCTCGCATTGCAGAAACCGCACGTGATCCGGCGCCTCGAGGGGTTCATGAATCCTTCGGGCGATCCCTTGGGAGCGTCCTTCCAGCTGCGCCAATCTCTGGTTGCGCTCGGATCGGGCGGGATGTTCGGCCAGGGACCGGGAGCGGGCGGTCAGTCCGACTTCTTCCTTCCCGACTCGCACACCGATTTCGTGTTTGCAATCCTCGGCGAGGATTTTGGGCTTCTCGGCACCCTCATCGTCGTGGCACTCTTCGGCGTTCTCCTTTGGCGCGGATTCTTGATCGCGCGCGAAGCGGCCGACGGATTCGGCCGTCACCTCGCGATCGGAATCACGGCGATGATCGGGATCGTGGCGTTCCTGAACATCGCGGTGGCCACTGGCCTCGCGCCAACGACGGGTCTGCCGCTGCCGTTTCTTTCGTACGGCGGGTCGTCGATGATGGTGAACTTGGGAGGCATCGGCATTCTGCTGTCGATCGCATCCCGGTCCCCGGGGCGGGCCAGGCGGGTGGTGAGGTGAGTCGGGTCGTGCGACCCGCGGGGAGAGTGGCCGATGAAGGTCCTCATCGCGGTTTCCGGGACGGGCGGACACGTCTATCCCGGCATCGCTGTCGCCGAGGAGCTTCGCGCCCGACACCCTGATCTCTCCATTCTCTTCGCCACCGCGCGCGGAAAGCCCGGCGCGGAGTGGATCGAGCGCGCCGGATTCCAAGTCCGTCCCGTTCCGATCCGCGGCGTCGCGCGCCGCCCGAGCCTCTCCTGGCTGGCGCTTCCGTTCTGGATCGCGGCCGGCTGCTTCGCCGTGGCGGCACTGCTCCTCGCGGAGTCACCGAACCTCGTCGTCGGCACCGGGGGCTATGTCTCGGGGCCGGTGATCGCGTTCGCCTCGCTGCTGCGCATTCCCACGATGGTGCTCGAGCAGAACTCGATCCCGGGTGTTGCAACGAAACTGGGATCGCTCTTCGCGCGCGAAGTCCACGTGTCGTTTCCCGAGACCATGGAGCGCCTCCCACGCAAGGGGCGCGCTCGGCGGAGCGGAAATCCCGTGCGGCGCTCCGTGGAACAGGGGGATGCCGCCGCGTTTCGCCGCGCGCACGCGATCCCCGCGGCGACGCCGGTGGTCCTGGTGATGGGCGGAAGCCAGGGAGCGCGCGCGGTCACGGCGGCGGCGATCGATGCGGCGAAGGAGATCGGGGAGAGCGCGAACCTCGCGATGGTGGTGCAGGCCGGCGCTCGGGGCATCGACGAAGCTCTCCGGCGCGCCGCAGGCGCCCCGAGCTGGCTGCGAGTCGTGCCGTATTTGGACGACGTCGGGGGGGCCTACGCGGCCGCGGCGCTCTTCGTGGGTCGGGCCGGGGCGACCACACTGGCGGAGCTGGCCGCGTGCGGGGTCCCTTCGGTGCTCGTGCCGTTCCCGTTCGCTGCCGAAGACCATCAGATGACGAACGCGCGGCGCCTGGAAGCCGCGGGTGCGGCGCGGGTGATCCCCGAGCGGGAGCTCGATCCCCGCGGGCTGGCGAGCACGATCATCGCGCTCGCAGCCGACGCGCCGGAGCGCGCGCGCATGAGCGAGGCGGTCCGGCGTGCGGGGCTTGGCGGGGCGCGGGAGCGCATCGCGGCCTCGTGCGAAGCGCTTCTCGGAATCTGAGGAGGGGCGATGTTCCATCGGATTCGACGCATTCACTTCGTGGGAATCGGCGGTACCGGAATGTGCGGGATCGCCGAAGTGCTCGCGAACCAGGGATACCAAGTCTCGGGCTCCGATCTCGCGGAGGGAGACACGACGCGCCGTCTCGAGCGTCTCGGATGCCGAGTGGCGATCGGCCATGCCGCGGAAAACGTGCGCGACGCGCAGGTCGTGGTGGTCTCCACCGCGGTCTCGCCGGTGAATCCGGAAGTGGTCGCCGCGAAGGAAAAGGGAATTCCGGTGATCCCGCGGGCCGAGATGCTCGGCGAGCTCATGCGCATGAAGTTCGGGATCGCGGTCGCCGGCGCACACGGCAAGACCACGACGACGTGGCTGACCGCGCTGGTCGTCTCCGAGGGCGGGCTCGATCCGACGATGGTGGTCGGGGGTCGCCTGCGCGCGTTCGACTCCAATGCGCGGCTCGGCCAAGGCGGCTATCTGGTCGCGGAGGCGGACGAGTCCGACGGCTCCTTCCTGCATCTTTCGCCCACGATCGCGGTGATCACGAACCTGGACCGCGAGCACATGGACCACTACGGATCGGTCGAGAAGATCCGCGACGCGTTCTTGCAGTTCGCGAACTCGGTGCCGTTCTATGGGGTGGCGATTCTCTGCGCGGACGATCCCACCGCGCGTGCGCTCATTCCCGATCTGCATCGTCGGGTGATCACCTACGGATTCTCACCGGACGCCGACCTCCGCGCGGTCGCCCGGCGCATGGAAGGCACCAAGAACGTGTTCAACGTGATCGAGCGGGGCAAGACGCTTGGCTCGGTCGCGCTCGCAGTTCCCGGGCTGCACAACGTGCGCAACGCGCTCGCCGCGGTGGCGGTGGGGGTGGAGCTGGGCATTCCCTTCGAGAAGATCCGCGCCGGGCTCGCGCAGTTCAGCGGAATCTCGCGACGCATGGAGATTCGCTCGGACGCCGACGACCTTCTGGTGATGGATGACTACGCCCACCATCCCACCGAGATCGAGGCGACGCTTCAAGCGATCGGTGAAGGATATCCCGGCCGGCGTCGCCTGGTGATCTTTCAGCCGCACCGCTACTCGCGCACCAAGGATCTGGGTCCGGCGTTCGGTCCTGCGCTCGCGAATGCGGAACGCGTCGTGGTCGTTCCCGTGTACTCCGCCGGGGAAGCGCCGATTCCCGGCGTGGGCTCCGAAGTCATCGTCGAGGCGGCCCGCAAAGCGGGCTCCTCTCCCGTCTCTCTCGCGGAGAGCTGGGAAGAAGCCGTGGACCTCATTCTGCCCGAAGTTCGAGCGGGGGACCTCGCGATCACGCTCGGGGCAGGCGACGTATGGAAGGCAGGTGATCTTCTCGCGGCCCGCTGGGCCGCGAGTCGATCCGCGAGTCCCATCCGGGCCTCGGGGCGGGCCGCGTGAAGACCGCCTCGCTCGCGTCGCATCTCGAGACGATCTCGGGGATCAAGGTCCGCACCGACGTTCCGCTCGCGCGTCTCACCACGTTCAAGATCGGCGGGGCCGCGTCCGTGGTGGTGACTCCGGAGACGACGGAAGGGCTGCAGGGCGCGATGCGCGTGCTCGCCGACGCGGAAGCCTCGGTTTTCGTGCTCGGCAACGGCTCCAACATGCTTGTCGCGGACTCCGGATTCGACGGCGTGGTGATCCGGATCGGATCCGCGCTCGGCGCGATTCAGTCGGAAGGCGACGATCTCGTGCGCATCGGCGCGGGATGTCTGTGGAGCGGAGTGCTTCGCTTCATCCAGAAAGAAGGATGGAGCGGCCTGGAGTTCGGTGCCGGAATTCCCGGGCACTCTGGGAGGCGCCATCTCCACGAACGCCGGCACGCGCGGCGGGGAGACGTTCGGCGCGCTGGTCGATGTCACCGGGGTCGATCGCTCGGGGAACGTGCTCGTGCTCCCTAAGAGCGAGATTCCGCATCGCTATCGCTCATCGGATCTCCCGGAGCGATTCGTGGTCACCGAGACTTCGTTCCGGGTGCGCCGCGACGATCCCGCGGCGATCACCGAGACGATTCGCCGCTATCAGGCCGAGCGCCGGCGTGATCAGCCGGAGCGCGAGCCGTCGGCGGGGTGCATCTTCAAGAATCCGCCGGGCGCCTCCGCCGGGAAGCTGATCGATCTCGCCGGGCTCAAGGGCGAGAAGGAAGGCGGCGCCGTGGTCTCTCCGGTGCACGGCAATTTCATCATCAATGAGGGGGGCGCGACGTCGTCCGATGTGCTCCGCCTCGTCGATCGCCTGCGCGAACGGATCAAGAGCGACCACGGCATCGAGCTGGAGCTCGAGGTCCGGCTCTTGGGATTCGAGCCCGAGGCTCGCCCGTGACGCGGCGCCGGCCGTGGGCGCGTCCCGCGCAGCGCCCGTCCGGGCGCGGGCGCCGGGCGGGCTCCATGCGCCGCGCGTTTTCCGCCGCGGTGCGCGAGCTGCGCAGTGCGCTGCACGTTCCCGCGGCGGCGGCTGCGCCCGCCGCGGCGCTCCACGGCCGGCGCCGCGTCGCGCTCGGGGTCGCGGCTCTCGTCGTGATGGCGGCCGGTGTGTTCTTCGCCAGGCCGCTGCTTCTCCCGCGCTTGGCACCACCCGCGGCTCGCAGTCAAGAGCGTGGAGGTGGTGGGCGCGAAGCACGCGGCGGTGGGAGCAATCGAGTCGATCGCCGGCATTCGCGTGGGAGATCCGTGGCTCGCGCTGGATCCGGGTGCGGCGCGCCGGCGAGTGCGCACCCATCCCTGGGTCGCGGACGTCTCCATCGAGCGCCCCTGGATCGGACGCGTGAAGATCGTCGTCGAAGAGTGCGTGCCGGTCGCGCTCGTCTCTTGGGCGGGCCGCCCGCACGGGCTGGCCGATGACCTCACCATCTTGCCGCCCGCACTCGCCGACTCCAGCGCCGCGGGAGGAGTGCTTCCGCGGATCGCGGGTCTCGCGTCCCGTGGCAAGAAGGGGATGGACGTGACTGCCTTGGAGCGCGCGGCGGAGTACATCGGTGCGATCCGCCGAGAACGGCTCGTCGCGCAGTATCCGGTGCAGCTCACCATGGATCCTTCCGGTCGCGACGTGATCGAGGTCGACGGGAAAGGACTCGAGGTCGTGCTCGAAGAACCGGTCGCGCCCCGGCTCGCGGTGCGAAATCTCGCCGCGTTCCTGGAAACGCTGGACGCACCAGGGGAGTGTCGCGGTACTCTGCATCTGTATTCCAAGGCGACCGCCGTGTGGCGCGCCTCGGGAAGTGGGTTGGGCTCGGGCGGGGAGGACGGCTGATGGCGGCGAGCGACATCGTCGCGGGATTGGATCTCGGAACGACGCGCACGACGGCGATCGTGGCGGAGCCCACGGATGACGGGCTCCTTCGCGTGCTCGGCGTGGGCCGCAGCGAATCGCGCGGCATCAAGAAGGGCGTCGTCGTCAATCTCGAGCGGACCATCCAATCGATCGAGGAGGCGGTGCACGCCGCCGAATCGATGGCCGGCCGCCAAGTCGGTGCGGTCACCGTCGGCATCGCCGGCGACCACGTGAAGAGCATCAACAGCCGCGGCGTGATCGGGGTGCGCAATCCCGACAACGAGATCACCGCCGCCGACGTGGAACGCGTGATCGACGCGGCGCGCGCGGTCGCGCTGCCCGGCGATCGCGAGATCATCCACGTGCTCCCGCAAGAGTTCACGGTCGACGATCAGGGCGGCATCCACGATCCCGTGGGAATGACCGGCGTGCGCCTCGAGACCGAGGTGCACATCATCACCGGCGCCTCCACGCCCATTCAGAACATGCTGAAGTGCGTGCGCCGCGCCGGGCTGGAAGTCTCCGACGTGGTCTTGAAGTCGGTCGCGGCGAGCTACTCCGTGCTCACTCCCGACGAGATGGAATTGGGCTGCGTGCTCGTCGACATCGGCGGCGGAACCACGGACATCGCCGTGTTCGCCGACGGCGGACTCAAGCACACCGCGGTCGTGGGCGTCGGCGGATCGAACGTGACCAACGACATCGCCATCGGTCTGCGCACGCCGCTCGCATCCGCGGAAGAGATCAAACACAGTTACTCGACGCTGCTCCCTTCGGAGCGAGCCGAAGGCATCCTGCTCGTGCCCGGCGTGAACGGACGTCCCGAGCGTTCCGTTTCACGCGAGATCCTGAATCAAATCATCCGTCCCCGCATGGAGGAGATTCTCGCGCTGTCGTATCGCGAAGTGAAGAAGACCGACTACTGGGACCTCTTGGCAGCCGGTCTCGTGCTGACGGGCGGAGGGAGCTTGCTCGGGGGCACCCTTCGTCTGGCGGAGCATCTGTTCAATCTTCCGGCGAAGCACGGCGTGCCCACCGGAACGGTCGGACACGAAGAGATCGTGCAGTCCCCCGACTTCGCGACGGCGGTCGGGCTGATCACGTACGCTGCCGAGCGCGGCGAAAACGGACGCTCGGCATTCGATGGAAAGCACCTCATCGACCGCGTGCGCGGAACGATGAAGCGCTGGGTGGAGGAATTCTTCTAGTCACGGCGCGCGATCTGACGCAAGGTGGCGCGCGATGGGTGGGGATGGACCTTTTGTGGTCCTTGTGAGGGGGAAAAGATGTCGTTCGAACTCGCCTCCGAGCCGGATCGGCTCGCTTCGATTCGCGTGATTGGCGTCGGCGGTGCCGGCGGAAACGCGATTCACCGCATGATCGAAGCCGGTCTCACCGGCTGTGACTTTCTCGTCGCGAATACGGATCTGCAAGTGCTGGGGACGTCCCCGGCGCCGGTGCGCATCCAGCTCGGCCCAACCGTGACCCGCGGGCTCGGCTCCGGAGGAAATCCGGAGGTCGGCAGGCGCGCCGTCGAAGAGAGCCGCGAAATCATCGCCGAAGCCTTGGAAGGCTCGGACATGGTGTTCGTCACCGCGGGAATGGGCGGCGGCACCGGCACCGGTGCAGCTCCCATCGTCGCGGAGATCGCCAAGGATCTGGGCGCTCTCACCGTCGCCGTGGTGACCAAGCCGTTCGAATTCGAAGGGCGGCACCGCGGGCGCCAGGCGCGCGATGGTCTGGCCGCGCTCAAGGAAAAGGTCGACACGCTGATCGTCATCCCGAATCAGCGCCTCATCTCCATCGTCCAGAAGGACACGCCGCTCTCCGAGGCCTTCCGCCTCGCCGACGACGTGCTCATGCAGGCGACGCGCGGCATCTCGGATCTCATCGGCGTACCCGGGCCTCGTGAACCTGGACTTCGCGGACGTGCGTTCGGTGATGTCCAAGATGGGCGATGCGCTCATGGGCACGGGACGCGCGAGCGGCGAAAACCGCGCTGCGAACGCGGCGCGCCAATCGGTGACCAGCCCGCTGCTTGGAGGAAGTGTCGATCTCCGGCGCCAAGGGTGTTCTGGTGAACATCACCGGCGGACCGGATCTCTCGCTGACCGACGTCCACGAAGCCACCTCGGTGATCTACGAAGCGGCCGGCGACGACGCGAACATCTTCTTCGGCGCGGTGATCGATCCGCGCTACACGAACGAGATCGTGGTCACGGTCATCGCGACCGGAATCGGCGAGTCACGTGGTCGCGGTCGAAGCCGCGCGAGGAAGCGCCGAAGGGCAGACGATGCAGCCGCAGCCGGTTCGCGCGTATCCGACCCTGGAAGCGGTGAATCTCGATCGGCCCGACGTTTCGTCGCGCGCACGCGGAGAGCGATACGCCCAAGCGCGTGATCCGTTCGTTCATCGACGACGATCTGGAAACGCCGACGTTCCTGCGCAAGCAGATGGACTGAGTATCTGGAGTATGGTGGCGCCCATGAACGGGCGCCTCCAGCTCGATGAGTCGCTCACGCGACTTCGCGGAGTCGGCCCGCGCGAGCCGAGCGGCTGCGAAGCAATCGGCCTGCGCACGCTCGAAGATCTCCTGCGTCGCGCGCCGCGCGCCTACGAAGATCGCGGTCGCGCTGCGCACCATCGCCGAGTGCGTCGCGCTCGACGCCGGGAAGCTTCGTCGCGGTCCGCGGCACGATTGCGAGCGCTCGATGCATCGCTTTCGCGGGCGCTCGACACTTAAAGTGAAGCTCGAAGACGAGACGCGGAAGTCTCGATCTGCTCTGGTTTCATGCAGGACACCTCGCCGATGCGATCGAGTCAGGACGCCCGCTCGCCGTCTCCGGCCGGCTCTCCGAGAAGCACGTGCTCCTGCATCCCGAGTTCGTGGTCCTGGATCGCGTCGATGCGCAAGTTCCGGCGCGGCTTCTTGGGCTTGCGGCCGATCTACGCGCTCGCCGAAGGAATTCCCCAGCGCTTCGTTCGCGAGCTCGCCGCCGCCGCGCTGGACGGCCTCCGCGGGGTCCCCGATCCGCTCCCGGGCGAGGTTCGCGCGCGTCTCGCGATTGCCGCGCTGGGGGAGGCCGTCCGGTTCGCGCACGCGCCGCGCTCTCTGGCGGAGGCGGCCCACGGGCAGCGCCGGCTCCTGTTCGACGAGATCCTCGATCTGGAGCTGGCCATGGCGCGGCGCGTACGCGAACGCGCGCGGGCGCGAGTCGCGCCCGGGGCGCGCGGCGGCGGCGCCGCACGCTTCCTCGCCTCGCTCCCGTTCGCGGCGACGACTTCGCAGAAGAGCGCGGCGCGCGCGATCGTCGACGATCTCGACGCCAGCGCTCCACCCGAGAGACTCCTCGCGGGCGAAGTCGGCTCGGGGAAGACGGTCGTCGCGCTGGCGGCGTGCGAGGAAGCGCGAAGCCGCGGTCTCCAAGCGGCGTTTCTCGCCCCGACCTCACTGGTCGCGCTGCAGCATGCGCGCACGGCGGAAGCGCTGCTGCCTGCGGGCACTCCGGTCGGACTTCTCACGGGCTCCTTGTCGCGCGAGGAGGCCCGCCGCGTTCGCGACGGCTTGGCCTCCGGGGCGATCTCCATCGCGATCGGCACGCATGCGCTCTTGGCCGAAGCCACGCGATTTCGCCGCCTCGGCCTCGCCATCGTCGACGAGCAGCATCGCTTCGGGGTGGATCAGCGAGAGACTCTGGCCCGCAAAGGGAAGAACGTGCGCGTCGTGGGCATGAGCGCCACGCCCATCCCGCGCACACTGGCCCTTCTCGCCTATCCGGGGTGGGACGTGACGTTCCTCGAGGAACGCGCCGACTCGCGCGGTCCGGTCGCCACCCGCGTGGTCGGGGAAGAGAAGCGCGAGGATGCGCTTCGCTGGATCGCGGCGCAGCTTCGCGAGGGAGCGCAGGCGCTGTTCGTGCGGCCTCGAATCGAAGGAGAGGACGATGGTGCCCTGGCGCTGGCCGCCGAGCTTCGCGCGGGCGCACTCGGCGAGCACGAGGTGGGGCTCGTGCACGGCGGCATGAAGGAGGCGTCGCGCTCCGCCATGCTCGATCGCTTCACCCGCCGCGAGATCGCCGCGCTCGTCGCCACCACGATCGTGGAGGTGGGCATCGACGTGCCCGGGGCGGCAATCCTGTGGATCGAAGGGGCCGAGCGCATGGGCCTCGCGCAGATCCACCAGCTTCGCGGGCGCATCGCGCGCCGCGGGCAAGAGGGGTACTGTTTCCTCGTGGCGGGTCCTCGTACCACGCCCGAGGCGCGCGAGCGCCTTCGCCTCGTTCGCGAGGTCGGGGACGGGCTTCGTCTCGCCGAGATCGATCTCGCCGAGCGAGGTCCAGGCGAGCTCTTGGGGATTCGCCAGAGCGGGGTGCTGGCCATCGGGACATCGCGCGGAATCGCCGGAGATCCGCGCGCGCTGGCCGAGATCGTGGATCAGGCGCGCGAGGTGGCGCAGGAGATCGCGCGGCGCGAGAAGCGCGGCGCACCGGCGACGAAGGAGAGCTCGACGTGCGAAGACTCGCCCTCGTTCTCGCGCTGACTCTCAGCGCGGTCCCGGCGCCGGCCGGCGCTGATTCCACTGCGGCCGCCCCCGCGACCCCAGCCGGGCCACTCGTCGTCCAAGTCTCGTGGGACGACGCGATCACTCCCGTCACCCGCGACTTCCTGGACGACGCGATCGCGGGCGCCGAGCGCGATTCCGCGGCGGCGATCGTGATCGTTTTAGATACTCCCGGCGGACTTCTCGACGCGACGCGGGACATCGTCGCGCGGATTCTGGACTCGGAAGTGCCGGTGATCGTCTGGGTCGGTCCGGCGGGGGCGCGGGCCGCGTCCGCGGGGACGTTCATCACGCTTGCGGCGCACGTCGCGTCGATGGCGCCGGGCACGAACATCGGGGCGGCATCTCCGGTGACGATGGCGGGCGGCGGCGTGGACTCGACCATGAATCACAAGATGCAGAACGACGCGGCGGCATTCATTCGCTCGATCGCCGAGCGGCGCGATCGCAATGCGGCGTGGGCGGAGAAGACCGTGCGCGAGGCGACCTCGTCGACGGAGCGCGAGGCGCTGGCCGAAGGCGCGATCGACCTGGTCGCGTCGAACGTGAACGAGCTGCTGGCGGCGTCGAGCGGGCGGATCGTGACCACGCGCCGCGGCGAGGCCACGCTGGCGCTCGGCGGGGCCCGCATCGAAACCCGCGAGCTCGGGTGGCGCGTGCGCATCCTCTCCCTGCTCGCGAATCCCAACGTCGCCTATCTGCTGCTGCTCTTGGGCTTCTACGGCGTGTTCTTCGAGCTCTCCAATCCGGGGAGCGTTCTTCCCGGCGTGGTCGGCGCGATCTTCCTGATTCTCGCGTTCTACTCCATGCAGCAGCTCCCCCTGAACGTCGCGGGACTCCTGCTCATCGGCGTCGGAATGGTGCTTTTCCTTCTCGAGCTCAAGCTCACCAGCTACGGCCTCCTGACCATCGCCGGGCTCGGGGCGACGGTGCTCGGCGCTCTCATGCTGTTCGATTCGCCGGAGCCGGCGCTTCGCGTTTCCCTGCGCTTCGTGCTTCCGATCACGATCGCCGCGGCCGGGCTCTTTGCGGTGGGTGTGGGGCTCGCGCTGCGCACCATGAAGCGCAAGCCCACCACCGGACGCGAGGGAATCGTAGGGGAGAGAGGCCGGGTCCGCACCCGGCTCGCTCCGCAAGGAACGGTCGAGGTTCGCGGCGAGATTTGGCGCGCGACGGCGGACCAAACGGTGGAAGAGGGCGCGCCGGTCGAGGTGACCGGAGTCGAAGGGCTCGTGCTCCGCGTCCGGAATGTGTCCCGAGAGGTCCAGAACGCGTCCCCAGAAAGGGGTGCCTGATGCCGATCCAACTCATTTCCGTCGCTCTTCTTCTCATCATTCTGTTCACCAACATGGTGAAGGTCCTTCGCGAGTACGAGCGCGGCGTCGTCTTTCGCCTGGGAAGGCTCACCGGAGCGCGCGGTCCCGGCGTGATCCTGCTCATCCCCTTCCTCGAGAAGATGGTGAAGGTCAGCTTGCGCACGGTCGCGTTCGACGTCCCGCCGCAGGACGTGATCACCCGCGACAACGTCTCGGTGAAGGTGAACGCGGTGGTCTACTTCCGGGTGTTCGATCCTTCGAAGGCCATCGTGGACGTCGAGGACTACATGTACGCGACCTCGCAGCTCGCCCAGACCACGCTGCGCTCCGTGCTCGGGCAAGTGGAGCTGGATCAGCTGCTCGCGGAGCGCGAGCAGATCAACGACCGGCTGCAGGAGATCCTGGACCGGCAGACCGACCCCTGGGGGATCAAGGTGGGGCTGGTGGAGATCAAGCACGTCGACCTCCCTCAAGAAATGCAGCGGGCGATGGCGCGACAGGCGGAGGCGGAGCGCGAGCGCCGGGCGAAGATCATCACCGCGGAAGGAGAGTTCCAGGCCTCGACGAAGCTCGCCGAAGCGGCCGCGATCATCGGGAGAGAGCCGGCCGCGATTCAGCTGCGCTTCCTGGGCACGCTGACCGAGATCGCCTCGGACCACAATTCCACGATCGTGTTTCCGGTGCCGATCGATCTGTTGAAAGGGGTTCTGGAGAAGAAGTAACTGCGGCGCCGCCTGGCCGGAGTGGGCTACGAGATCGACGAGGAACGCTCGCGGCCCGCCACCCCGGTCACGCTCTCGATCGCCGCGACGGCCGCGGTGCGAGCGGCTTTGATCTCTTCTTCGGAGCCGCCGAGCCACATGCGCCCGAAGCGTCCCACCGACGAGATGTGGATGATCTTGATGTTCGCGCCCTTCTCGGCCTCGTTCGCGGCCAGGTTGATGTAGGCCGCGGGCGCGACCTCGACGACGAGCAGCGTCTCTCCGGGCACGAGCATCGACCCCCGGCGGAAGCGATTCAGGAGCTGAGCCTGGTAGGGATCCACGTTGGTGATCATCTGCAGGGAGGCGATCTCGGGCTTCACGCGCTCCTCGAGGGAGAGGCCGAGCCGCGCGAGGATCACGTTGCCCGCCTCGACGACGCTCGCCTGCGAGGGGGAGTGGACCTCGAACATGCCGAACTCCCGCTCCACGATCTGAGCGCCGGGCTTCACGTCGGTTGCTTTCACGGCGATGTCCACGACCCGGAAAACCTCGTTTCCCGGGGACATCTCGACGTAGAGCGAGGCCATCCCCTCGACCGGCAGATCTCCCTGCGTGATGGTCCCCACGAAGCTCGCGAACTGGGCCTGCATCCGGTCCAGGAAGCAGAACGCACGAAGCTCGAAGCCGTCTCTCGCCATCGCAACACCGCCGTTTCTCGAGGCCGGCGAATCCTCGCATGGGGGGGCGAGCCCGTCCATGGCCGGCGGCACACCCGCGCCGCGCCATGACGAATGACGATTTTCAGAGAGAAAATCACTTGCAACGATTCGCGCGGGAGTCCAATTTTTCTAACGCGGGGGGCCACATCGTGCCCCCGAAGACCCTGCAATCAGGAGGAAATCTCAGTGGCGAAGGCCAAGTCTCGTGCCAAGGCGAAGTCGAAGGTGAAGGGGAAGATGAAGAAGGTTCGAGCGAAGGCGAAGGTGAAGGTGAAGGTCGCTCGCGCAAAAGTGAAGGTCAAGGTTGCGAAGGCGAAGATCAAGCGCGCAGCCAAGACGAAAGTGAAGCGCAAGCTGAATCCTGCTTTCATGAGGCCGCTTCGCCCCGACGATACGCTTGCGGCGATCGTCGGTTCCGATCCGCTTCCGCGGACCGAGATCACGAAGAAGCTCTGGGTGTATATCAAGCGCAACGGTCTCCAGGACAAGGTCAACCGGCGGAACATCAATGCCGATGATCGGCTCCGCGCCTTGTTCGACGGAAAGAGAACCGTCAGCATGTTCGAGATGACCAAGTTCGTGGCGAAACACGCGAACTAGTCGTTTCGCTCTCGCGCTGCGAAGATTCGGCCCCGGTCGCTCTGCAACCGGGGCCTTTCTCTTGCGGTGAAGAGAAGAGCTGGCCTCGGATCCCAGTATCTCTCGTCTCAGATACGTTCCTCGGCGCGCCGGCGGCTCGCCTTATGCCCAGATTCCCGGAGCCTTTCGGCTCGCGCTTTGATCGGCGTGATGAACAAGATCTGCGTTGGTGGTACGCAGGCTCGCCGAAAGGTACCGGGACTCTGGGCGGCGACCGCCGGTGCGCCTCCGGTACGCCACTTCGCCTCGAGACACTGGAAATCCGAGGCCAGCGAAGGCGCTGCTCTTTCCGCAGCGAAATGCCGGAGTCTGCAGAGCTCGCGGGGCCGCGCTTCGCACGCGTTTGCTTCACTGGGGTGGACTGGTCCTGTCACGCATCTCGCGCGCGTCAGGACTCCGGGCGCGCTGGCGGGCCATTCGTGTGATGCCCTGTCGGTTCTCCAGCCCTCGACGAAGATTTCTGCTCGGCCCCATGAAACTGCACGTGAGTCGCTCGCTCGGGATGATGTTCGACGAAGATTGCGGCGCGGCATCCGCTCGCCGGGGAAGATGCGAGAGCGAACTCGTGATGCTCGATGCAAGGTGAATGCGCTCGAGGTAAGTGTTTGCGTACCGAGGGAGGAGAAAGCGAGCCAGCCTGCGCTCGCGCAGGCCGAACTCTTGCGCAGGAGGAAGCCGCTGCCCCGGGCTCCCAGTGTCTCGAGGCGAAGTGGCGTACCGGAGGCGCTCTGGCGGTCGCTGCCCAGAGTCCCGGTACCTTTCGGCGAGCCTGCGTACCTCAGACGCAGTTCTTGTTCTCCACGAAGCGAAAAGCGCGAGCCGAAAGGCTCCGGGAATCTGGGCAATCGGCGAGCCGCCGGCGCGCTGAGGAACGTATCTGAGACGAGAGATACTGGGAGTCCGGGGCAGCGGACCTCAGCTCCCTTTGAACTCCGGCCGGCGCTTGCCGAGGCTGGACAGTCCCTCGTAGGCATCCTTGGTCGCGAAGATCTCGTCGAGATGCGAGAGCTCCATGGCGAGCCCCTCGGCGAGAGAAACGTTCGCGCCTTCCTTCACCAGGCGATCGGCGATGCGTGAAGCGACCGGCGCCTTCCAGCGAACTTTGCCCGCTTCGCGGGCCGCGCGCTCCGGGGCGCCGGCGGTCTTCCCCGCGAGAAGCGCATCCACGTCGGCGCCCTCGAAATAGCCGGCGATTTCCTGCAAGTCCGCGGAGAGATGCGGTGAAGGTTTCGCCATGGCGGCGCGCCCGGCGCGGTGCAGCTCGCGAATGCGTGCGCTCATCGACTCGATCGGAACGATCTCGTCGATCAGCCCGATGGCGTGCGCGGTCGCCGCGTCCACGATCGTGCCGGTGAGCACGAGCCAGCGCGCCAGCGGCACGCCGACGCGCCGCGTGGTGCGCTGCGTTCCGCCGAGCCCGGGGTAGATGCCGATGCCCGTCTCCGGAAAGCCGAGCGTTCCCTTCTCCGTCGCGAGAATCACGTCAGCCGATAGCGCCAGCTCGGATCCGCCTCCCAGCGAGAGCCCGTCCAGCCGGCAGATCACGAGCTTCGTGCTTTCGTCGATCCGCCGGAACAGCGCTTGCGCGCGATGCGTGAACTTGCGGATCGACTCGACGTCCCCGGATCCCATCTTCTTCACGAAGAACTTCACGTCGGCGCCGGCCACGAACGCCTTGCCCGCACCGCGGAGCACGATCGTCTTCACGTCCGGACGGCGCTCGGCTTCGTCGAATCGCGCCTCCAGCTGCGCGACGACCGACTCGTTCAGCGCGTTCAGCGCGTCGGGGCGATTCAGCGTGATCTCGGCGATGCCATCGTCGACCGCGAGCTGCACCAGCTCGAACGCGAACGGCGTCCCTGCGTCTGCTTGCGCGGTCAGCAGCGAGGGGACGCGCATCCCCTTCCACCGGCGGGCCACATCTTCGGCGAGGCGCGCGGCTTCGCGCACTCCGACGCGGTTCATGAGCTCGAACGGCCCTTCGGCCCAGCGCAGTCCCACGCGCGCCCCGATGTCCACGTCTTCCTTGGTGGCGACGCCCTCGGCGACGATCATGGCGGCGATCAGGAACGTGGCGCCGAGCATGCGCTCGCGGATCTCCGCAAAGCGCGACGGATCGGGCTCGCCGCCGAGCGTCCACAGCTTCTTCTGCGCGACCTGATCGGCGAGCTTCGCCGACGGCGCGTAGAACGGGCCGAGCCGTTCGCCGAGCGTGGTCGCGGCGTGGAGCGCGATCGGAACGCCGGTCACGTTCATCAGCTCGAACGGCCCCATGCCGATGCGAAACGCCTCCTTCGCCGCGGCTTCGATCGTGGGGAGATCGGCGACGCCTTCTTCGAGCAAGCGCACCGCCTCGTTCGCCCAGGGCACGAAGTAGCGATTCACCACGAACCCCGGCGAGTCGGCGGATCGGATCGGCGTCTTTCCCGTGGTCTCGGCGAAGAGCCAGGCGCGATCGAAGGCGCTCTTCGTGGTGTCGCGGCCGGCGATCACTTCGACCAGGCGGTTCTTCGCCGGGTGATAGAAGTAGTGCAGGCCGACGACGCGCCCGGGATGCTGCGTCGCCGAGGCGACGTCTTCGACGAGAAAGCTGGATGTGTTCGTCGCCAAGATCGCCTCGGGGGAGACGACGCCGTCGAGCCGCGCGAAGAGATCGCGCTTCACGCTCAAGTCTTCGAACACCGCTTCCACGACGATCTCGGCGTCGGCGAGCGCGCCCAAGTCTCCGGAGGGGTGCACGCGTCCGGCGATCTCCTCGGCGCGCGCGGCGGGGAAGATCTTGCGCTCCACGCCTTCCTTCAAGAGCTGGTGAATGCGCTCGTGTCCGCGCTGCGCGGCGCCGGCGTCGACATCGACCAGCGTGACGTCGAATCCTTCGGCGGCGCACTTCTGCGCGATGCCGCTTCCCATGTTTCCAGCGCCAACGACGCCGGCCCGGCGAGTGCTCATGGTATCGATCCTCGAAAGTGTGTCGCCGACCGCAAAAGCCGAGCGGCGTCGTAAGGGATGACCGTCGCTCTCAGGAGGCGAGCGGCATGCGTTGCTCTCGGCGAAGAAGTCCCAGAAAGAGTGTCTCGAGCTCCCGCGCGATTCCCGCCCACGCGTAGCGCTCCGCCTTCATGCGCCCGTGGGCGCCCATCTCGCGCGCCATGCGCGGATCGGCGAGCACGCGAACGACCGCGGAGGCGAGGTCGCCGGCGTCGCCGTTGCGGAAGAGGAACGCTTCCTTGCCCGGATCCAAGATTTCCCGATACCCGTCGATGTCGCTCCCCACGATCGGACACCCCGAAGCCATCGCTTCCAGATGCACGATGCCGAAGGACTCCTGACCGGTGGACGGAGCCACGAACACATCGGCGGAGCGATAGGCGCGCGGGAGATCGCGCGGAGAGAGCTCGCCAAGGAATGTGATCTCACACGGAGCACGCTTCGCCTGCGCGCGATACCAGGGTCCCAGCGGGCCGTCTCCGACGACGAGCACGCGCACGTCGGGAATCTGCGCGACCACACGCGGGAGCGCGCCGAGCAGCACGTGGAAACCCTTGCGGGGATAGAAGCGCCCCACGAAGAGGATCGTCGGCCGTTCGCAGGAGATCCCTTCGATCGGCGGATTCTTGGGGTGGAAGCGCGAAGGATCCACGCCGTTCGGGATCACTTCGTAGCGTCCCCCGATGTAGCGCGAAACGAACTGGCGCGCGGCACGGGACACCGCGATCCGCGCGTCGAGGCGCTCGGCATAGCGGCGCAGGATGCGCTTGAAGACGCAGTAGGCGATGCCCCGCGAGGCGGACGCGTGGAACGTCCCCGCCACCGCCGTCTCTTCCGGTGCGCCGGTGATCGCGGCGAGCGGCAGCGTGGGGGAGAGCGGCTCATGCACGTGCACGACGTCGTATTCGTTGCGGCGCAGGATGCGCTCCAGGTCGCGGCGCACGCCCGGGTCCGCGTTCACATTGGAGAAGGCGCCGAGATGCGGAACCAGGACATTGCGTCCCAATCGGAAGATCCCCGGCGCATCGTCTTCGTGTCCGGGGAAGCGCGACGTGATGATGTCGACCTCGTGCCCGAGCTTGCGGAACTCCGCGGCGGTGTGATGCGCATGCTCGGAGACTCCGCCGGCTTGGGGATAGTACGGCTGGGTGACGACGGCGATCCTCACGACTCACCCCCCGCGAGCGCGAGCGAGCGAAAGACGATCCACTGCTCGGGCCTGGCGCGGACGATCTCTTCGAGCGAGCGGGCCAAGTGCTGCGTCGCCCGCTGCACCGCATCGGGGGCTTGCGCCTCGAGCGGGATCTCGCGCATCACCCGGCCGATGTGGCGGCCATCATGGGTGCGGATGCACACCCCGAACACGAGCGCCGCTCCGTGACGCAGCGCGAGCCGGGCCGGTCCGGCCGGGAGAAGCACGCTCTTCCCGCTCATCGACACCGGAACGCCCCCGTGATAGCGGTCGCCGTCGACGTGCAGCGCGACGATCTCATTGCGTTGCAGCGCCCTGCCCAGCTCGCGCAAGCCTTGCGCAGTCGTGTCCACGATGCGCAGCCCCAGGCGCTCGCGCTCCCGTCGAATCGCTTGGGTCCACGACGGACGAAGCTGGATCCCGGCCACCGAGGTGACCGGCGTTCCCCGGGCCGCGAGCGCTGCTCCGGCGATCTCCCAGTTCCCCATGTGCGGAATCGCGAGGACGACCCCCGACCCTCGGGCCAGGGCCGCGTCCAGGATCTCGAGCCCCTGCGCTTCGAAGCGCACCTCGGGATCATCGGGCCCGCGGAGGAGCTCGACCAGGAAACGGCCGTAGTGGCGAACGGCCTCCGCGGCCGCGCGATCCAGCCCCGATTGCCCGGGGAGCAGGGCGGCCAGATTCCGGAGAACGCTTTTCTTTCGATCGGGGAACAGCCGTCCGTGAAGCGCCGCAGAAGCACCACCCAACCCGGTGACCGCGCGGAGGGGAAGGGCTCGCGCAAGGCCGCAAAGGGCGGCGAGAGCGAGAGGACCGTTCATTCGTCTCCGTTCAGCCGAAGGAATCTTGGTCGATTGGGAACCTAGCCAGCCCGTGAAGCGGCTGTCAAGGAAGAGGACCAGGGATTGCAAGGTGCGGCTCGTTCGCAAGTTGCACGTCGATGGGGGCGTGCGCGCGGCGCGCCGGGGATTTTCGCCCAATGCGCCATCCTACCGTCAACGCCCGGAGCCGCAAGGACTTCGCTTCCCGGGCTCGCCCTTCGCATCGCTGCGTTCAACCTCGGCACACCCCTTGCGTTGTATCGGCTCGACCGCGGGAGTACCCCTCCCGAGGGCGACCGGCTTTCACAGCGAGACCGAGGAGAGATCGTCATGGTCGTCTTCAATTACACGGGGCGCGAGCTCACCGGGAAGATCGTGTACTACGGTCCTGCGCTTTCCGGGAAGACGACGAACCTCGAATACATCTACGGAAAAACTCCGTCCGACACCCGCGGCAAGATGGTGTCGATGAAGACGAAAGCGGAGCGCACGCTGTTCTTCGACCTTCTCCCGATCAGTCGGGGGACGATCGGAGACTTTAAAGTGCGCTTCCTCCTGTATACCGTGCCCGGCCAGGTGTACTACAACGCCACGCGAAAGCTCGTGCTGAAAGGCGCCGACGCGATCGTGTTCGTCGCCGACTCGCAGCGCTCGCAGCTCGCGGCGAACATCGACAGCTTGCGCAATCTGCGCACGAACCTGCTCGAGTACGGCATGTGCCTGGATGATCTCCCCTGGGTGATCACCTACAACAAACGGGACATGCCGGACGCGATGTCGATCGAGGAGCTGGAACGAGAGCTCAATCCTTACGGTGTCCCCAGCTTCCCGTCGGTGGCGGTGTCCGGCGAAGGCGTGTTCGAGACGTTCGAGAAGATCGGCGACATGCTGATGGAGCGCCTGGAATCGCAGCTGCGCGGCGAGCCGCAACGACAAACCGCGGCTCGCGCGCCCGCACCGGCGCCACCCCCCGCGTACGGCATCGATCCGCAGGCCGTTCGCGAAGTGCGCGAGGCGATCCATACGGTGGCTCCGGCCCCTGGCCAGACTCCGGGCCGGGACGATTTCGTGATCGATCGCGGGTTCGACTCGATGACGCCGGGATTCCCGGGCCGTCCCACCTTGGCCACGACCTCGGGGGTTCGGCCTCCGTCGTCCGGTGCCATGGCGCGCCCGCCGGAAATCGCGGCGGCGGCTGCGGCAGCGCCCGCGGCGCATCCGGTCGCCACGATCGCGGCGCGCGAGCCGGCGCCTCTCGTTCTCCAGCGCCAGATCGTGGTGCCGGTGAGCATGAGCGAGCTGGCCGGCGGCAACCGCAAGATTCGACTCGTGCTCGACATCACGATCGATCCGACGGCGTAAACCGCTCGCCGCTTCTTGACCGCATTCGACACGCTCCGTACTCTTCGCCGCGCTGGCACGTGCTGCGAGGGGGGGCGTCGTCGTGTTCGATCGATTCCGTTGGGCAGCACGAACGAAGTCGGAGGCTCCGAGCCGGGCGCGCGCCTCGCGCGAGCGCGCGGATGCGGAGCGGCGCGTTCGTGGGCGCGGCGCGCGTGAGCCGGAGAGCTGGAAGCGGCTCGCCGAGCTCTGCACCTCGCTGGGAGATCATCCCGCCGCCTTCGACGCCGCGCGCAAGATGGCCGAGCTCTCCCCGGACGATTCCGATGCCGCGTATCGATGCGGCGTCGCGGCACGCAAGGCCGGCGCCATCCCCGAAGCACTCGACTACTTCGCCCGCTGCATCGCGCTGGAGCCGAAGAACGCCCGCGCCCACACCCAATACGCGAAGGCGATGGATCTCGCCGGCATGGTCGACGAGGCGATCGAGCATCACCGCAAGGCGATCTCGCTCGATTCGAAGTCGGCGGAGCCGCACTACCATCTAGGCGTCACCTACGCGCGCAACGATCAGGACGATCTGGCGATGGCCTCCTACGAGCGTGCGCTCCAGATCGACCCGCAGTTCGCGCGGGCCCACGGGAATCTGGGCGTGCTTCTCGACCGGCGCGGCGAATACGATCGCGCGGTCGTGGAGCTGAAGCGCGCCGTGGACCTGGAGCCCAAGCGTGCGGAGTGGCATTCTAATCTGGGCGCGCTGTACGGCGAGCACGAGCAGTTCGACGACGCCATCGAGCAGTTCGAGATCGCTCTGGAGCTGGATCCCAACAACGCGGAAGCGCGCTTCAATCTGGGGATCGCATATTTGGACCGCGGCGTTTTCGAGGAGGCGATCGAGGAATTGAAGCGGGCCAGCGAGCTCGACCCCACCAACCCGCGCGCACATTTCCATCTGGCCGAGGCCTATCAGAAGAAGGGCGTCTACGACCGCGCCGTGCGCGAGATCCGCTCCGCCTTGGACATCACGCCGGACGATCCCCGCTGCTACTACTTGCTTGGATGCGTGTACAACAAGATGGACTCGGTCGACGATGCCATCACCGCGTTCGAGCATTCCATCGCGCTCGATCCCGACAACGGGCGCGCCTACTATTTCCTGGGGATCGCACTCGACAAGAAGGGCAACGCCCGCGAAGCGCGAGACGCGTATCGCCGCTCCGAAGAGCTCCTTGCCGAGGCCTGATTGACGCGCCTTCGCCGGACGATCGAAACGGTCCGCGCCAGCGGCAGGGCCGCGCTCGTTCCTTACCTCACGGCCGGGGATCCCTCGATCGAAGCGACGCGCGGCTTCGCCGGAGCGCTCGCGGCGGGCGGTGCCGATCTCATGGAGCTCGGCATCCCCTTCTCCGACCCGCTCGCGGACGGCCCCGTGATTCAGCGTGCCACGGCGCGCGCGCTCGCCGCGGGGACGCGCGTCGGCGACGTTCTGGAATGCACGCGCTCGATCGTGGATCGGGAGGGGCTCGGCGTCGTCTTGATGACGTACTTGAATCCCGTGCTCGCCTACGGATGGGAGCGTTTCGCCGCGGACGCCGCCGAGGCGGGATGCGTCGGCGTCATCTTGACGGATGTTCCCGCGGAAGAGATGGCGCCGTTTCTCCCCGCGGCGGCGGCGCACGACTTGGGCACGGTTTGTCTCGTCGCCCCCACCTCGGGGGAAGAGCGCGTGCGGCGTGCCTGCAGCGTGACCACCGGCTTCGTCTATTGCGTGAGCCGCCTCGGAATCACCGGGGAGCGGGCCTCGTTTTCCGATGCGTTCCGCCCCGTGCTGGCGAGCGTGCGGCGCGCCAGCGACATTCCCGTGGCACTCGGATTCGGCATCTCCACTCCGGAGCACGCGCGCGCCGCGGGGGAGCTGGCCGACGCGGTCGTCGTCGGCTCCGCGCTCGTCCGGGAGATCGAAAATGCACCGAGCACGCGCCAAGCGGAGAAGGCTCTCGAACATGTCGTGGCGGGGATGCGCCGCGCGCTCGATCGAAACGGCGGATCGTCTTGAGTCTCGCTCTGGGGCTCGGCCCCGCGCTTCTCCTGGGGACGATTCAAGGAATCACCGAGTTTCTTCCCATCTCCAGCTCGGGACATCTCGCGATCGCGGAGCACCTTCTCGGACTGAGCGAAGGGGGACTGGCCCTCGTGATCCTGGTTCACGCGGGGACGCTCCTCTCCGTCGCGCTG
Source organism: uncultured Gemmatimonadales bacterium (assembly GCA_963725045.1). Taxonomy (GTDB): domain Bacteria; phylum ARS69; class ARS69; order ARS69; family ARS69; genus CAVRWY01. The sequence continues at coordinate 196,793 of CAVRWY010000009.1, read as the reverse complement.
GTGTTTCGCCGCCAGATGGAAGAGCTGGTGCGCGGGCGCGCTGGAGATTCCCCGATCCTTCGGGCGTCCGTGGGCGGAGTGGTCCGCGGCGGCGCGAAGCGTCGTGCTTGTCGCCATCGCCACGATTCCCGGAGTTCTGGCCGGCGTGCTCCTCGAGGACAAGATCGAAGCGTCCTTCGCGAGCATGAGTCAGGTCGGCTGGCAGTTCATCATCACGGGAGTTCTCCTCTTCGCGACACGCTGGGTGCGTCCGGGAACGAAGGAAATTTCCTGGACCGATGCGCTCGTGATCGGCGTCGCGCAGGCGGTCTCCATTCTTCCGGCGATCTCGCGCTCCGGAGCGACCATCGCCGCCGCGCTCTTTCTGGGGGTCGCGCGGCCGAAAGCCGGCGAGTTCTCGTTCGTGATCTCGGTCCCGATCATTCTGGGCGCGGTCCTTCTCGAAATTCCCCATCTCACCGGCGGCGCGTTCGATGGGCAGCTTCTTCCGCTCGCGCTGGCGTTCCTCTCGTCGTTCCTCGTGGGCTGGATCTCGCTGGTCTGGCTCATGGGCGTGATCCGTGCGGGCCGCTTCCATTGGTTCGCTCTCTACTGCATTCTCGCGGGGATCCTCACGATTTCTCTCGCGTGATAGACTCCCCGGGCCCTCCGTGAGACTCCATATCGAGAAAGGAATTCTCATGGAACGTTGCGTACACGCGTCGATCGCCTTCGCCCTCGCGGCGGCTCTGTCGCTGGCCCCGTCGTCCGGTGCGGCTCAGACCCGCCTCACGCTCTTCGCCGGACCGCTCGTTCCGTTCGGCGATTTCGCCGACGTCGCGAGCCTCTCCTGGACCGCCGGCGTGCGCGCGGAGTACCAGACGGTGAATGCGATCGGGGAACGGAGCCGGATGGCCTACTTCATCGAGGGGAGCTATTCGGAGATCCTCGTGAACGAAGACTACGAGCAGCTCTTGAACAGTCTGGAGCAGGACAACGATGCCTCGCTCGTGGGAGGTGCGGCGGGGGTTCGGGTGTACTCGCGGCCGGCGCCGCTGTTCCTCTCGGCCGCGGCCGGTTATCTTCGGTACATTCCCGCGGGAGACGCAGAGGAAGCGAACGGCCTCGATCTACAGTTGGGGCTCGGGTTTCTCATTCCGTTCGATTGGATCCAGCTCGAAGCGGTGGCGGTGGCGCACGAGGTGCTTCTCGACAGCGAAGAGAGCTTCGGCGAGGAGGACCTCCAGTTCCTGACGGCCACGGCGGGTTTTGCCATTCCGTTTTGACGGCCTTTTTCTCTCCGAGGTGATCGTGTCCAGCCCGGTGATCCGCGTCCGCGGGGCGCGGGAGCACAACCTCCAGAACGTCGACATCACGCTTCCGCGCGAGAAGCTGATCGTGTTCACCGGCCTCTCCGGGTCGGGAAAGTCGTCGCTCGCGTTCGACACGATCTACGCCGAAGGCCAGCGACGCTACGTGGAGAGCCTGTCGGCGTACGCGCGGCAATTCCTCGGGCAGATGGACAAGCCCGACGTGGATTCCATCGAGGGGCTCTCGCCGGCGATCTCCATCGAGCAGAAGGGCGCGTCGCGCAATCCGCGCTCCACGGTGGGAACGATCACCGAGATCTACGACTACCTGCGTCTTCTGTACGCACGAGTGGGCAAACCGCACTGCCCTACTGCGACAAAGCCGATCGAGCCGCAGACGATCGACCAGATGACCGATCGCGTGCTGGCGCTCGGAGACGGGCACCAAGGTGCAGATCCTGGCGCCGTTGGTGCGCGCTCGCAAGGGCGAGCACGAGAGCGTTCTCCGCGCCGCGCGCAAGGAAGGGCTTCGTGCGGGTGCGCGTCGACGGGCAAGTGATGGACATCGACCGCGTCCCCACGCTCGACAAGAAGCGCAAGCACTCCATCGAGGTGGTCGTCGACCGCCTGGTGGTGAAGGAAGAAGGTGCGCGCGCGCGCGGCGGACTCGCTGCAGACCGCGGCGCGCGTGGGTGAAGGGACGATCGTCCTCGACGTGGCCGGGCAGGGCGACGTGGTGCTGTCGTCGAAGTTCGCCTGCGCGGACTGCGGGATCGCGCTCGGCGAGATCACGCCGCGGCTCTTCTCGTTCAACAGCCCGTTCGGGGCATGCACGTCGTGCAACGGCCTCGGAAGTCGGATGACCGTCGATCCTTCGCTGGTGGTCCCGGATGCTTCGCTCTCGATCCAGGCCGGCGCGATCCGTCCCTGGCGCGACGCGAAGACCAGCTGGTACCGCCTCATGCTCCGCTCGCTGGCGAAGGCGTTGGACTTTCGTCTGGAGACGCCGTGGCGCGAGCTGCCCGCGAAGGTGAAGCAGGCGATCCTGCACGGCACCGGAGAAGAAGTGGAGCTGCGCTGGGAAGGGACGCGCTCGTCGGGGACCTACCAGGCGCCGTTCGACGGCGTGATCCCGAGCCTGGTGCGCCGTCATCGCCAGACCGAGAACGACCGCGTCCGCCAACAGATCGAAGAGTACATGCGCCACGCCGCGTGTCAGGAATGCGGCGGCACTCGGCTCAAGCCGGAGAGCCGCGCGGTGAAGATCGGCGAGCGCGGCATCGCCGAGCTCGACCGCCCTGCAAGTGGACGACGCGCGCGACTTCTTTCGCGCGCTCTCCTTCGACAAGCGCGAGCGCAAGATCGCCGGCCCGATCCTGAAGGAGATCGACGAGCGGCTCACGTTCCTGGGCAACGTCGGCGTGGGCTATCTCACGTTGGATCGCAGCGGCAACACGCTCTCCGGCGGCGAGGCCCAGCGCATCCGGCTCGCGACCCAGTTGGGATCGAGCTTGGTCGGCGTGCTGTACATCCTGGACGAGCCGTCGATCGGGCTGCATCGCGCGCGATCATCAGAGACTGCTGGAGAGCCTCTTGAAGCTGCGCGATCTGGGCAACACGGTGCTCGTCGTGGAGCACGACCGCGAGACCATGCTGGCCGCCGATCACCTGGTGGATCTCGGGCCCGGCGCGGGACGTCTGGGCGGGCGGGTGGTCGCGCAGGGGACGCCGCAGGAAGTGATGCGCGTTCCCGAGTCGATCACCGGGCAATACTTGAAGGGCACGCGGGAAGTGGCGGTCCCCGCGCGAGCGCCGCTCCAAGGAGCGCGGAGCGATCGAGATCCAGGGCGCGACCGAGAACAATCTGCGCGACATCACCGCGCGCATTCCGCTCGGACGCTTCGTGTGCGTCACCGGCGTGTCCGGCTCGGGCAAGTCGACGCTGGTGAACGAGATTCTCGCCAAGGCCGCGGCGCAGCGGCTCCACGCGGCGCACGAGCTTCCCGGCCGCCATCGCCGCATCACCGGGCTCGAGCTCATCGACAAGGCGATCTCCATCGATCAGTCGCCGATCGGTCGCACGCCGCGCTCCAACCCGGCGACGTACACCGGCGTGTTCACCGACATTCGGGATCTCTTCGCGCAGACCAAGGACGCGAAGGTGCGCGGCTACGCGCCCGGACGCTTCTCGTTCAACGTGCGCGGCGGGCGCTGCGAAGCGTGCGAAGGGGACGGCCTGGTGCGCATCGAGATGCACTTCCTGCCCGACGTGTTCGTGAAGTGCGAGGAGTGCGGCGGCGCACGCTACAACCGAGAGACGCTGCAAATCCGCTACAAGGACAAGACGATCGCCGACGTTCTGGAGATGACCGTCGACGACGCCAAGGAGCTCCTGGGCAACGTGCCGCGCATCAAGACGAAGCTCGAGATGCTCTCCGAAGTCGGTTTGGGCTACATCCATCTGGGGCAGGCGGCGACCACGCTCTCCGGCGGCGAAGCGCAGCGGGTGAAGCTCGCCACCGAGCTCGCGCGCCGCGCGACCGGTGGAACGCTCTACGTGCTCGACGAGCCCACCACCGGGCTGCACTTCGAGGACATTCGCAATCTGCTCGCGGTGCTGCACCTGCTCGTCGATCGCGGGAACACGGTGGTGGTGATCGAGCACAACCTGGACGTCGTGAAGACCGCGGACCACGTGATCGATCTGGGCCCCGAGGGGGGCACGGGCGGCGGAAGCGTGGTCGCCGCCGGAACTCCGGAGGAGGTGGCCGAGGTCGATGCTTCGCACACCGGCCGTGCGCTGCGCGGCGTGCTCGGGCGCACGCGGGTGCCGGCGCCGGCGCGCGCCAGGGAACGCCGCGCGTCCTTCGCGGGAATTGACTCCGTCTCGGGACAAGGCTAAGTTGCCCGCATGAACCGCGCCCTGGCCGCACATTCTCTTCCCTTCGTTCGCGAAGAGCTGAAACGGCTCCGCGAGAGCGGGCTCTATAACAACGTGCCCACGCTCGGATCCGCGCAGGGCGCATGGATCGAAGTCGACGGGAAGCGCGTCCTCAATCTCTGCTCGAACAATTATCTGGGCCTCGCCAACGACCCGCGTCTGGTGAAGGCGGCGCAGGACGCGATCGCTCGCTACGGCATCGGTCCCGGCGCGGTGCGCTCCATCGCCGGAACGATGGATCTGCACGTGGAGCTGGAGCAGAAGCTCGCTGCGCTTCAAGGGAGCGGAAGCGGCGCTGTCGGTGCAGTCGGGCTTTCTCGCGAACCAGGCGACGATCCCGAACGTGTGCCCCGACGCGGAAGACGCGGTCGTCACCGACGAATTGAATCACGCGTCGATCATCGACGCGGTGCGGCTCACCAAGGCGCGCCGGTTCATCTACAAGCACAACGACGTGGACGACCTCGCCGCCAAGCTCGCCGAAGCGAAGGGCGCGCGGCGCACGCTCGTGGTCACCGACGGCGTGTTCTCGATGGACGGCGACATCGCGCCCTTGCCCGCGATCGTGGAGACCGCGGAGCGCGCCGGAGCGTGGGTCATGGTGGACGACGCCCACGGCGAGGGAGTGCTCGGCAGCCACGGCCGCGGGATCGTGAATCACTTCGGGCTGGAGGGGCGCGTGCACTTCGAGATCGGCACGCTCTCCAAGGCGTTCGGCGTGGTGGGCGGGTTCATCGCCGGAGAGAAGGAGACGATCGAGTACCTTCGCCAGAAGGCGCGGCCGTTCCTCTTCTCGTCGGCGCTCACCCCGGCGGACGTGGCCGCGGCGATCGCCGCCGTGGAGATCCTGGACAGCTCGGACCAGAAGTCACGCGCCTCTGGGAGAACACGCGCCACATGGTCGCGGAGATGAAATCCGCGGGCTTCGACACCGGCGCCAGCGCGACTCCGATCGTGCCCATCATGCTCGGCGAGGCGCCGCTCGCGCAGGAGTTCTCCAAGAAGCTCTTCGAGAAGGGCGTGTTCGCGAAGTCGATCGGTTTCCCGACCGTCGCGCGCGGCAAAGCGCGCATCCGCGTGATGAACTCCGCCGCGCATTCGCGAGAGGATCTCGCCTTCGCGCTTGACGCGTTTCGGACCGTGGGGCGCTCCCTCGGCGTCGTGAGCTGACCCATGCGCGTCCTCATGATTCACGCGGGGGAGTTCTCCTTCTCCGTGACGGAAGAGACGTCGGTGGCGGCCGCGGGGAAGGAGCTGACCGACGCGGATCGCACGGGCTCGTCCGGCGACGCCCTGGTGTGCTTCGTCTCCATCGAGAAGAAGGACGAAGACGCGCGCGGCGAAGGTCGTGGCGGAAGCGCGCGCCAAGATCCTGGCGCACTTCAAGCAATTGAAGGCGCCGACGCTCTGGGTCTATCCGTACGCGCATCTCTCCTCGGATCTGGCCAGCCCGCGCCACGCCCAGCGGATTCTCGACGACCTGGCGTCGGCGATCGCCGCCACGGAGAAGCGAAGGATCTGCGCCGCTCGCCGTTCGGCTATTACAAAGCGTTCAAGATCCAGGCGAAGGGGCACCCGCTCTCCGAGCTGGCCATGACCGTGACGGGCGCGGAAGCGAAGGACGTGGCTGCGGATGGGGATCTCGCGACGGAATCGAAGGCGGTCGCGCGCGGAGAAGAAGCTCAAGTCGAAGCATCTGGGTGGTGACGCCGGACGGCGCCGCCGTGCCCGCTGCGGACTTCAAGTTCGCCGAAGGACACCCCGCTCGCCAAGCTCTACGCGTACGAGACGACGGGAACCCGCGTCTCCGAGGAGGAGCCGCCGCACGTGAAGCTCATGCGCTCGCACGAGCTCGTGGACTACGAGCCCGGCTCGGACGCAGGGAACTTCCGCTGGTATCCCAAGGGGCATCTGGTGAAGAGCCTCATGGAAGAGCGCGTGAACGAGATCATGCGCGAGTACGGCGCGATGCGGGTGGAGACGCCCATCATGTACGACTACCTGCATCCCAATCTCGCCAAGTACTTGGACCGCTTTCCCGCGCGCCAGTACGTCTTGAAGAGCGAGAAGAAGGAGTTCTTCCTGCGCTTCGCGGCGTGCTTCGGGCAGTACCTGATCGCGCACGACATGCAGCTCAGCTATCGCCAGCTGCCCGCGCGCCTGTACGAGCTGACCCACTATTCGTTCCGCCGCGAGCAGACCGGAGAGCTCGCCGGGCTGCGCCGGCTGCGCACGTTCACGATGCCGGACATGCACACGATCTGCCGCGACGAAGCGCAGGCGAAGGAAGAGTTCGGCCGCCAGTTCGATCTCTCGCTCTCCTGGATGAACGACCTCGGCATCCCGTTCGCGACCGCGGTGCGCGTGGTGAAGAGCTTCTACGACGAGCACAAGGACTTCGTGCACGCGATCGCCCGCAAGGTGAACGCGCCGATCATTCTCGAAGTTGTGGGAGGAGCGCTTCTTCTACTTCGTGCTGAAATTCGAGTTCAACGCGATCGACAACCACGACAAGGCCTCCGCGCTCTCCACCGTGCAGATCGACGTGGAGAACTGCGAGCGCTTCGACATCACTTACACGAACGAGGCCGGAGAGAAGGCGACGCCGCTGATCCTGCACGCATCGATCTCCGGGTCGATCGATCGCAACGTGTACGCGTTCCTGGAGCATCAGGCCGCGCGCATGAAGAAGGGCGAGAAGGGGGAGTACCCGTTCTGGCTGGCCCCGACGCAGATCCGCTTCATCCCGGTCTCCGATGCGCACATTCCGTTCTGCAACGAGCTCTCCAAGAGCATCCCGCTCCGAGGCGGACGTGGACGACCGCGTCGATGTCGCTCGGGAAAAAGATTCGCAACGCAGAGCAGGAGTGGATTCCCTACATCGCCGTGATCGGCGACAAGGAAATGCAGGGCGGGGAGATGCAGGTGCGGGTCCGCGGCGGCGAGGACTTCCACGGCACGCTCGAAGCGCTCGGTCGAGCAGATGGCCGGGCGCGCGAGCGGAAAGCCAGCCCGCGGGCTCAACACTCCTCGGCTCCTCTCGGAGCGGCCCGTTTTCGTGGGGTGACGGGCCGAGAACGCGCCCGGACCACGACAAAACGATTGGGCGCGGTCGGACCTTCTGATAGGCTTCCGGACCCTTCATGGAACCGATCGCCCGCGAGAAGCTCAAGCGCACCCCGCTCTACGACCGGCACGTCGCTTCCGGCGCCAAGATGGTGCCGTTCGCGGGGTTCGAGATGCCGGTCTCGTACGACGGAATCCTTGCGGAACACCGTCGGGTTCGAACCGCGGCCGGCCTCTTCGACGTCTCCCACATGGGAGAGGCGGAATTCCGCGGAGGCGAGGCGGCGGCGTTCCTGGATCGGGTGACCACGAACTGGGTCGCGAAGCTCGCTCCGATGCGTGCGCAGTACAGCCTTCTGCTGAACAAGCGGGGAGGCGTCATCGACGATCTGATCGTGTACCGACTGGAGGACCGTTTCGTCGTGGTGGTGAATGCCGCGAACATCGAAAAGGACTTCGAGTGGATCGCGAGCCATCTCTCCGGAGACGTTGATTTTCGGAACGTTTCCGAAGACACGGCGCTGCTCGCGTGGCAGGGGTCCGAAGGCCGCTTCGATCCTCGCAGAAGCTCGTGCGCGAGGACCTGAGCGAGATTCCTTCGTTCGGGTTGATGCCGGTGCGCATCCAGTCGGCGTCGGCTTGGCTCGCCAGGACCGGGTACACCGGCGAGGACGGGTTCGAGATCTTCTGCGCGAACGCGGACGCGCCAGGCATCTGGGATCTTTTGCTGGATGCGGGAAGTCCCCACGGGGCGGGCCCGGCGGGGCTCGGGGCTCGCGACACGCTTCGGCTCGAGAAGCAGTATCGTCTCTACGGCCAAGACATGGACGAGTCGGTGACCGCGCTCGAAGCCGGGCTCGGCTGGGTCGTGAAGATGGAGAAAGGGGACTTTCTCGGGCGAGACGCACTCGCTCAGCAGAAGGCCGGCGGCGTTCCCCGCGTCACGGTCGGGCTGCGCGTGGACGGAGACGATCGCGCGATCCCGCGGCCGGGATGCGAGGTCATCGGCGCAGGTCAGGTGGTGGGACAAGTCACGAGCGGCACGTTCAGCCCGTCGCTGGAGAAAGGCATCGCGCTCGCGCGCGTCGCGCGCTCCGCCGCGGAAGGCGGCGACCTCGCGCTTCGTGTCCGCGGCAAGGACGTTCCCACGGTTCGAGTTTCCAAGAGCTTCGTTTGAAGGCCGCGTTCCTTCTTCGACGAAAGGCATCCTCATGAAGATCGTTCCCGACCTCAAGTACACGAAAGAGCACGAGTGGGTGCATCTCGAGGATGGCATCGCCATCGTGGGAATCACCGACTTCGCGCAGTCCGAGCTCGGCGACATCGTCTTCGTGGAGCTGCCGTCGATCGGTTTGAAAGTCAAAGTGATGGAGTCGTTCGGAAGCGTGGAATCGGTGAAGAGTGTGTCGGATCTCTTCTCCCCGATCTCCGGCGTCGTCGAAGACGTGAACACGCGCCTCGCCAACGACCCCGATCTGGTCAACAGCGATCCATTCGGAGAGGGATGGATGGTTCGCATCGAGCCTTCGGATCCTTCGGAGCTCGATCAACTTCTTTCCGCGGAGCAATACGCGGAGTACATCGGCGCCGAGCAAGCATGACCGCGTTCGTTCAACATACCGACGCCGACCGAGCCGCGATGCTGCGCGCGATCGGCGTGTCTTCGTTCGACGAGCTGATCGCCGCCGTCCCGGCATCGATTCGTGTCCAAGGCGGTCTCCCGATCGAGGCGGGGCTGTCCGAGCCGGAGACGCTGGCGCGCCTGGCGGCGCTCGCCGCGAAGAATCATCCGGCGAGCTCTTTGGTCTGCTTCGCCGGCGGCGGCATGTACGACGTCTGCGTTCCCGCGGCCACGGGGGCGATCGCGTCCCGCCCCGAGTTCGCGACTTCGTACACGCCGTACCAGGCCGAAGTGAGCCAAGGCACGCTGCAGGTGATCTACGAGTTCCAGACGATGGTGGCACGTCTCACCGCGATGGATCTCGCCAACGCCTCCATGTACGACGGCGGCACTGCGCTCGCCGAAGCAGTGCTTCTCGCCGCGTCGGTGCGCGAAGGGGACAGGGTGCTGCGTGACGCCGCACCTGCATCCGCACTTGAAGGAAATCCTGCGCACGATCATGGAGCCGGCCGGGCTCGAGCTGGTGGAGCTTCCGGCGAAGGGACTGCGTACCGACGTCGCCGCGCTCGGGGCGGACACGCTGCGCGGTGCCGTCGCCGTGGTGCTGCAACATCCGAACTTCTACGGCGCGTTGGAAGACATGCACGCCGCCGGCGAGAAGCTGGCCGGGGACGGCAAGCCTCTGTTCGTGGCGTCGGTGGATCTCTCTTCGCTCGCGATCCTGGATCCGCCGGGCGCGTACGGTGCGGACATCGCGGTGGGAGAGGCGCAGCCCTTGGGATTTCCCATGAGCTTCGGCGGGCCCGCTGCCGGAGTGTTCGCCGCGAAGCAGGAGTTCCTGCGGCGCATGCCCGGACGCATCGCCGGAATGGGGAAGGATTCGCGCGGAAATCGCGCGTTCACGCTCACGTTTCAGACGCGCGAGCAGCACATTCGCCGCGCCAAGGCGACGTCGAACATCTGCACGAACCAAGCGCTTCTCGCGCTCATGGCGACGGTGACCACGTCGCTCCTGGGAGAGACCGGCTGCAAGCTCGCGGCCACGCTCTCCGCGGAAAAAGCCTGGGCGCTCTCGCGCCGCTTGGCGGCGATCCCCGGCGTGGCGCTCGCCGATCCGGAGGCCGCGTTCTTCCGCGAGTTCGCGGTGCGACTCCCGGAAGGTGTGGATCCCGTCTCGCTCGAGCGGCGCATGCGTGCGCGCGGATTCCTCGCGGGAATTCCGCTCGAAACGCTGCCGAACGGCGGTTCGGGACTGCTGATCGCGGTGACCGAGAAGCGCTTCTGGAGCGAGATCGAAGCGTATGTGCAAGCGTTTCGCGCCGCACTCACCGAAGAGCGCTCGCGATCCAAGGAAACGGTGGGAGCATCATGAAGCCCGCGTCGCCCGCCGCCGCGAAAGCCGGCGCACCCGCGCCATCCGCGGAATCCGAGGGCAAGGTTCTCGAGCCCACGATTTTCGAGCTCTCGCGCCCCGGCCGGCGCGGATTTCGAATTCCCGAGGAAAAGACCGTGGGGAAAGAGGCGCACGCGATTCCCGCGCGCTTTCTCCGGCGCACTCCCGCGGATCTTCCCGAGAACGGGGAGCTCACCGTGCTCCGTCATTTCACGCGGCTCTCCACGTTCAATCATCACATCGAGCGCGACATGTATCCGTTGGGGTCGTGCACGATGAAGTACAACCCGAAGATGGCGGAAATCGCCGCGGCGATGCCGGGATTTCGCGATCTCCACCCGTGGCAATCCGAGGAGGAGACGCAAGGCGCCTTGGAGCTGCTCGTCGATTTCCAGGAGCGGCTCGCCAAGGTTCTGGGAATGCACGCCGTCTCGCTCCAGCCCGCCGCGGGCGCGCACGGGGAGCTCACCTGCCTCTTGATGGCGCGCCGCTACTTCCGGGACCGCGGAGAGACGCGCACGAAAGTCATCGTCCCCGACAGCGCGCACGGCACGAACCCCGCTTCGGCGACGTTCGCGGGATTCACGACCGTGGAAGTTCCGTCCAACGCGCGCGGCGAAGTCGACGTCGATGCGCTGCGCAAGGCGGTGGACCAGGACGCGGCCGTGATGATGCTCACGCTGCCGAACACGCTCGGCTTGTTCGAGTCGCAAGATTCTGGAGATTGCGAAAATCGTGCACGACGCCGGCGCCCTCCTTTACATGGACGGCGCGAATTTCAACGCGATCGTCGGACAGCTGCGCCCCGGTGACGTTCCCTTCGACCTCCTGCACTTGAATCTGCACAAGACGTTCGCCACCCCGCACGGCGGCGGTGGACCGGGCGCGGGGCCGATCGCCGCGTCGGAAGCGCTCGCTCCGTACCTTCCCACGCCGATGCCGGTGCGCGGCGCGAACGGTGCATTCTTCCTGGACGAAGCCCGCCCGAAGTCGGTAGGGCGCGTGCACTCGCATCTCGGCAACTTCGGCATTCTGGTGCGGGCCTACTCGTATTTGCTCTACCACGGGCGCCGACGGCCTGCGCGAGATCTCGGAGAACGCGGTGATCTCGGCGAACTACCTGCGCAAGAAGCTCACCGGCGCCTACGACATCGCCCACGATCGCGCCTGCATGCACGAGTTCGTGCTCTCGGGAACGAAGCAGAAGGCGCTCGGCGTGCGCACCATGGACGTCGCCAAGCGCCTGCTCGACTTCGGCTTCCATCCGCCGACGGTGTACTTCCCGCTGATCGTGGAAGAGGCGATCATGATCGAGCCGACGGAGTCGGAGAACGTGGAGACGCTGGACCGCTTCGCGGACGCGATGCTGGCCATCGCGGAAGAGGCGCGGACGAATCCTGAGGTCGTGAAGACGGCGCCGCACACCACGGTGGTGGGGCGCGTCGACGAAGCGGGAGCGGCGCGCAACCCCAACCTCTGCTGGAGCCGCGCCTGTGGGGTGGAGTGAGCCCGCCCGTTTCCGCGCTCGACTGGACGGTGTGGCCGCTGCGCCGCCAGCCGGTGCGCGGAGGGATCGCCGCGCTCGTGGGTCTCGCGACCATCGTGGGCGTGGCGCTCACTTCGTCGAGTGCCGCGCTGACCGGAGTGGCGGTGCTTGTGCTCGCCGCCGCGGTGGCGCCGTTCTTCGCGCCCACGCGCCATCGCCTGGATGCGGACGGCGTCGCGATCACGCGGCTCGGGGTGACCAAGCGCCGGGCGTGGAGCGCGTTTCGCTCGGTGCGCGCGAACGACGCAATCTGTCTGCTCTCGCCGTTCGAGCGGCGCTCCTGGCTGGAGAACACCCGCGGATGCACGCTGCTTCTCGACGGAAACCGCGAAGAGGTCGTGGCCTATGCTGAAGCGATGGTGGGGGCGCAGCCGCTCGACGCTGCCGGAGCAAGCGGGCGACGTGAAGCCTCCGCAGCGGGCGGCGGGCCGTCCTCCGCGCACGGATGAGGACGATCGGCTGCTGGACCGGATCGCCGCCGGCATCGTGCGCTACGGCATGACCGTCCCCGCGATCTTCATGCTGGAATCCTCGAAGCCGCTTTCGTTCGTCGGCGGGCAGTTCCTTCATTTTCTCTCGCCGATCGTGCACTCCATCTTCAATGCCCGCGAGCTGGACCGGCTCGCGTTCCTCCTGGAGCGCCGGGACACGATGGAAGAATTGATCGTGCGCATCGAGCGAGAAGATGTCAGGGTCTCGGCGCGCCCCGAGAAGAGCGCCGGGGAAAGGAAGTCATGATCAAGTCGATTCTCGCGACCGACTGCGGCTGCACGACCACGAAGGCGATCCTGATCGAGAACCGCGACGGCGAGTATCGCCTGATCGTCCGCGGCGAGGCGCCGACCACGGTCGAGGCGCCGTTCGAGGACGTGACCCGCGGCGTGCTGAACGCGGTCGAGGAAGTCGAGGAGCTGGCCGGCCGCAAGTTCCTCGACGGCGACCGCATCATCACGCCGCCGCGGCGACGGAGCCGGCGTCGACCTCTACGTCTCCACCTCGTCGGCCGGCGGCGGCCTGCAGATGATGGTCGCCGGCGTGGTGAAGAAGATGACCGCCGAGAGCGCGGAGCGCGCCGCGCTCGGCGCCGGCGCGATCGTGATGGACGTGATCGCCTCCAACGACGGCCGGCTCCCGCACGAGAAGATCCAGCGCATCCGCCAGCTGCGCCCCGACATGATCCTGCTCTCCGGCGGCATCGACGGCGGACGGTCGGGCACGTGGTCGAGATGGCCGAGATCCTCGGCGCCGCGGATCCGCGCCCGCGGCTCGGCGCCGGCTACGAGCTGCCGGTGATCTACGCCGGCAACAACGAGGCCGCGGACGAAGTGAAGGGGACGCTCGGCGAGAAGACCGACCTCTCCGTGGTCGCGAACCTGCGCCCGATCCTGGAGCGCGAGAACCTGGGGCCGGCGCGCGACGAGATCCACGAGCTGTTCATGGAGCACGTGATGGCGCAGGCGCCGGGCTACGAGAAGCTCATGAGCTGGATCGACGGTCCCGATCATGCCGACGCCGGGCGCGGTCGGGATCATCATCGAGACGATCGCCAAGCAGCACGGATCTGAACGTGATCGGCGTGGACATCGGCGGCGCCACGACCGACGTGTTCTCCGTGTTCGGCGAGATCTTCAACCGCACCGTCTCCGCCAACCTCGGCATGAGCTACTCGGTCTCGAACGTGCTGGCCGAGGCGGGCATCGAGAACATCCTGCGCTGGGTGCCGTTCGCGATCGACGAGTCGGAGCTGCGCAATCGGATCAAGAACAAGATGATCCGCCCGACCACGATCCCGCAGACGCTCGAGGAGCTGATGATCGAGCAGGCGATTGGCGCGAGGCGCTGCGGCTCGCCTTCGTGCAGCACAAGACGCTCGCGGTGGGGCTGCGGGGCGTGCAGCGCGAGCGCACCATCTCCGACACCTTCGAGCAGACCGGCTCCGGCGAGACGCTCGTCGACATGATGTCGCTGGACCTCCTGGTCGGCTCGGGCGGCGTGCTCTCGCACGCGCCGCGCCGCGAGCAGTCGGCGATGATGATGATCGATGCGTTCCTTCCCGAGGGCGTCACCGGCTCGCGGTGGACTCCATCTTCATGATGCCGCAGCTCGGCGTGCTGGCCGACGTGCATCCGGAGGCGGCGACCGAGGTGTTCGAGAAGGACTGCCTGATCTGGCTCGGCACCTGCGTTGCGCCGCGCGGCACCGCGAAGCCCGGCAAGCCGGCGTTCACGATCGAGCTGGAGCGCGAAGGACGCAAGGAGAAGTACGAGATTCCGTTCGGCGAGCTCAAGCTCGTGCCCATGGAGGTCGGCGAAACGATGCGCGCGCGCATCGACCCGGCCAAGGGCTTCGACATGGGCGAGGGCCCCGGCAAGCCGGTGGAGCGTCAGGTCCACGGCGGCGTCGTCGGCTTGGTGCTGGACGGGCGCGGGCGGCCGATCGCGCTCGATCCGGCGGATCCGATGCGCGTCGAGAAGATTCGTTCCTGGGCGAACGCCTTGGACGCCTATCCCGAAGACGTTCCCGTGCACGCGTAGAAGGAGACGACCATGGCCCATGCCTACACTCCGGGACTTCGCGTGTCCCCGCTCACGATTCTTCGCAAGGAGCGCACCCTTCCGCTCAAGGGTGAGGTGATGGTGAAGACCGGCGACGTCGTCACTGCGGACCGGGTGGTCGCGCGCACCGAGCTTCCCGGAAACGTCCACAGCGTGAACGTCGCGAACGTGCTTTCCGTCCTTCCGGACGAGGTCCCTTCGAAGATGGAGAAGAAGGAAGGGGAACCGGTTCGCGAAGGGGAGGTTCTCGCGCGGAGCTCGTCGCTCTTCGGGATCTTCAAGTCGGTGGTGAAGTCCCCGATCACCGGAAAGGTCGAGAACGTGTCCCACGTCACCGGCCAGGTGCTGCTGCGCGAGCCTTCGATTCCGGTCGAGGTGGACGCCTACGTCGACGGCAAGATCGTGGAAGTGCGGCCGAACGAAGGCGTGGTGATCGAGACGCAGGGCGCGTTCATCCAGGGAATCTTCGGGATCGGCGGAGAGACGTTCGGCGTGATCGAGATGGCGTCGTCGTCGCCGGAAGAGCTGCTCGACGCCGGCTCCATCGGACCGCAGCATGCCGGGAAGATTCTGGTGGGCGGCTCCATGGTCACCGCCGCCGCGCTCACCAAGGCGGTGGCGTCGGGCGTGAAGGGAATCGTGTCGGGAGGCATCGACGATTCCACGATCAAGGGCTTCCTGGGATACGAGATCGGCGTCGCGATCACCGGGAACGAAGAGAAGGGCCTCACCGTCGTGATCACCGAAGGATTCGGAAAGATCCGCATGGCGGAGGCGACGTTCTCGTTGTTCAAGTCGCTGGTCGGCAAGAAGGCGTCGATGAACGGCGCGACGCAGATTCGCGCCGGCGTGATCCGCCCGGAGGTCGTCGTGCCGCTCCTCGATCGCGTGGCGACGGGGGGGCCGGTGGCGACCGTCGTGGCCGGCGGCCTGGAGCGCGGCACCAAGGTGCGCATCATCCGCGAGCCGCACTTCGGCCGGCTCGGCCGCGTCGTCGACCTTCCCGCTCCGCTGGAGAAGCTCCCTTCGGAAGCGCACGTGCGCGTCCTGCACGTCGAGCTGGAGGGAAGCTCCACGCGGCACATGCTGCCGCGCGCGAACGTCGAGATCATCGAAACTTGATGCGCTCTCGCGCACTCGTCGTCGCGGCCGCCGCGGCGCTGCGTCGCCGCGTGCGCCTCGGGCGCAGCGCCGCGAGCGCGCCCGCCGAGGCGGCCGCGACGGACACGCCGAACGACGGCGGGCGCTCGATCACCGTGCGCTGGGCGCCGCCGGCGGACAGCGCGGCGGCGCTCGACGCGAAAGTGGTGATCGAGCGCGTCGCCGCCGACGGCGTGGCCACCGAGGTGGGCCACGCGCCGCTCGCCGCCGGCGTCTTCGTGGACGGCTCCACCGCAGAGGGCTCGACCGGCCCCGAAGACGGACGTCCCTTCACCTATCGCCTGCGCACCACGTCCGCTTCGGACTCCACCGCCGCGGCCGGGGAGCCGATCGTCACGGCGCCGGCCGTGTCGCAGGCCGCAGTTCTTCAATACCGACCGAATCAATGTTTTGCTCTTGCTCGGCACCATCTTCGCGTTCGTGATCGTGAACATCCAGCGCGCGAAGCGCGGCGCCAAGTTCCACGTGCGCCGCCTCACGCCCGATCGACGCGATCGAAGAAGCGATCGGCCGCGCCACGGAAATGGGGCGCCCGGTGCTCTACGTCCCCGGGATCGAAGAAGTCGAGGACATTCAGACGATCGCATCGATGCTGATCCTGGGACGGATCGCGGAGCGCACCGCCCGCTACGACGTTCCGCTGCGCGTGCCGGTGCGTTCGCCGTTCGTGCTCGCGGTCGCCGACGAGGTCGTGCGCGCCGGGTGCATGCAGGCGGGGCGCCCCGACGCCTACCAGCCCGACCGCATCCAGTTCATCTCCAGCGAGCAGTTCGCCTACTGCGCCGGAGTGAACGGCATCATCTTGCGCGAGAAGCCCGCGGCCAACCTGTACCTCGGGAAGTTCTACGCGGAGTCGCTCATCTTCGCCGAGACCGGATTCGCGGCCGGAGCGATCCAGATCGCCGGGACCGCGGAGGTGACGCAGCTCCCGTTCTTCATCGCCGCCTGCGATTACACGCTGATCGGAGAGGAGTACTTCGCCGCGGGCGCGTATCTGACGCAGGATGCGGCGCTCCTTTCCACGCTCACCGCCGCGGATTGGGCCAAGGTCTTGTTGATCACGTTGCTGGTGATCGGCACCGTGCTCGCCTCCGCCGGGATGCCGCAGTTCGCCCACTGGTTCGTCGTCCGATGACGCCGCATCCGAGCCTCGGAGACACTCGATGAAGACCGCCGTTCCGTGGTTCATCACGTTCGTGGCGGGAATCGCCATGATCGTCGACTACTTCGTGCCGCATCGCGTGTTCGGGTCTCTGACCGCGGAGCTCAAACAGTGGGGGCTCATCGTGGTCGCGTTCACCTACGTGCTCGGAATTGCGAACGTTCTGACCATCCAGGGAAAGAAGATCAGCCGCCGCGAGGCGGACTGGCCTTACGGCATCGTGCTGGTGGTCTCTCTTCTGGTGATGGCTGCGCTGGGGATCGTCGGTGACCACCAAGGGGAGAGCTCGCCGTTCATTTGGCTCTACAACACGATCTACGATCCGCTCGCCGCCACGATGTTCTCGCTGCTCGCATTCTTCATCACGTCCGCGGCGTACCGGGCGTTTCGTGCCCGTTCCACGCAGGCGGTGCTGCTGCTCGTCGCGGCGATTCTGGTGATGCTCGGGCAGGTGCCGGTGGGCGCCGCGATCTGGGGGCCGGACTCGTTCCTGGGTGGGTTTCCCGGCGTGAAGGACTGGATCATGGACGTGCCGAATCTCGCCGGGAAGCGCGCCATCTTGATGGGCGCCGCACTCGGTGCCGTGTCCACCGGACTTCGTGTGATTCTGGGACTCGAACGGGCGCACCTGGGCGGGGGAGGCTGAGCGGTGGCAGACAGGACTCTTCTCCAGCGGCTCGAGTTCGTCGACCGGCGCTTTCTCTTTCTCATTCTGGGCGCGGCGATCGTGCTGCCTCTCTTGTTTCCGATGCCGCTTCCTCTCTACGTCTCCGAGATGGTGCAGGACTTCTACGACGGGATCGAAGCGCTCCCCGAGGGCTCGATCGTGCTGGTTTCCGCGGACTACGACCCTTCGGGAAAGCCGGAGCTGGAGCCGTTCCACATTGCGGTGACGCATCACCTCTGCCGCAGGAACATCCGCTTCGTCACCTACAGCCTCTGGTCGCCCGCGCCACCATTGACCGAGGCGGTGCTGGCCGAAGTCGGGGTCGAAACCAAGTACGGCAAGAAGCGCGGCGTCGACTTCGTCCATCTCGGTTTCAAGGAGGGGCGTCAGATCGTGATGACGTCGATGGGGAACTCGATCCGCGCCACGTTCCCGATCGATCGCGACGGCACGCCGGTCGATCAGATTCCCCTGATGAAGGAAGTCGACGACTACGGGGACGTCGCCATGCTGATCGACGTCTCCGCCGGATCCCCCGGAATCAAGGAATACGTGCAGGCGATCCAAAGCCGATACAACGTGAAGCTCGGCGGCGCGTGCACGGCCGTGTCCGGGCCGGATTACGTGCCCTACTACAAGTCGGGGCAGCTCTTCGGGCTCGCCGCCGGAATGAAGGGAGTCGCCGAGTACGAAAAGCTCGTCGGCCTGCCCGGCTCCGCGACTGCGGGGATGGCCGCGCAGAGCGCATCCCATCTCCTTCTCATCGCGTTCATCGTGTTCGGAAACGCGATGTACTTCCTGCACCGGAAGAAGGGAAGCTGATGGACATCCAGATCTGGATCTCGGCGGCGCTGACGCTGTTCATCCTGAGCTTCTTGTACCGCGACAATCCGTTCTACAAGCTCGCCGAGCATCTGTTCGTGGGAATCTCCGCCGGCTACTACATTGCGATCGCCTACAAGGAGACGTTGAAGCCGAACCTCTTCGACGTGCTTGGTGATCCCGGTCAAGCCTTTCACCTGGGCGGTATCACCTTCCCGCTTCGATTCATTCGATTCGGCGCGCTGCTGCTCTCCCTGCTCATGTTCACGCGCTTCTTCTCCAAGATCTCTTGGCTCTCCCGCTGGCCGCTCGCGTTCGTCGTGGGCATGTACGCGGGGATCAACGTGTACGCGTTCGGGTTCGGGAGATCTCATCATCCAGCTCCAGTCGACGATGCTCGACGTCGTGCACGGAGGCTGGACCGCGTTCTCGAACCTGCTGCTTGTCGTCGGTCTCATCACCAGCCTGCTCTATTTCTACTTCTCGCGGGAGCATCGCGGCGCGCTCGGCGTGGCGACGCGAATCGGCGTCTGGTTTCTCATGATCTCGTTCGGCGCTTCGTTCGGATTCACGGTGATGTCGCGCGTTTCGCTGGCGATCGGGCGGGCGAGGTTCCTCCTGGACGCAGGCCACGTGACGGGCATCTTGCTCGCGCTCACGGCGATCGGCCTCTTCGTGTGGTCCCGTACGGCGAAGCCGTCCGAGAGCTCGGCCGGGCGATGAGCGCCGGAGCCGCGCGGGGGAGCGCGCTCGCGACGCTCGTCGCGGGTGCGCTTCTGGCGGCTGGCTCGCTCGCGGCATGCTCTCCCAAGGAGAGAGGCGCGGCGAAGGGCTCGGCGTCGAATGCATCGTCGGCGGCCGCCCCGCGAACTCTGGTGTGGGGATTGGCGGTGCAGCCCGATCTCCTGAATCCGCTGTTCTCCACGAGCGCGATCGCCAGGGAGATCAACGATCTCGTGTTCCTCCGTCTCACCGAGCTCGGGCCTCCGCCCGCGCACGATCCGGTGCCGCTGCTGGCGACGTCGTGGGAGCTCGCTCCGGACAGTCTCACGCTCACCTATCGTCTGCGCGGTGACGTCACCTGGGAGGACGGCACTCCGACCACGGCCCGCGACGTGGCGTTCACGTTCGCGCGGATCTCCGATCCGAACGTCGCGTTTCCCGGCAAGACGACGATCCGCAAGATCGAGTCGTGCGAAGCGGTGGGAGATTCGGTCGTGCGCTTCCGTTTCAAGGAGATCTCGGCGGAGCCGGTGATCGAGACGCAATTCCACGTGCTCCCGGCCCATCTTTTGGAAGCGGTGCCAGTCTCGGAATTGGCCACTTGCAATTTCAATCTCGCGCCCGTGGGCAACGGCCGCTGGCGCATGGCGGAGTGGAAGCGCGACGAGCGCATCGTGCTGGAGGCGCGCGCCGACACGCCGCTGGGACGTCCCCACTTCGATCGCATCCAGTTCCGCATCATTCCCGAGGACAACACCATGCGCACCGATCTGCTCTCGGGGGGCATCGACGTGGTGCACCGCTATCCGAACCGCTTTCTGCGCGAGGACAAGGAGAATGCGGCGCTCACGTTCCAGCGCATTCCGGATCGGACCTATACCTATGTGGGTTGGAACTTGAAGAACCCGCTCTTTCGGGACGTGCGCGTGCGCACTGCGCTGACGCTGGCCATCGACCGGCGCACGATCGTGGACGCGTTTCGCGATGGCTACGGCGAGGTCGTCGCCGTTCCGCTCTATCCCGAGCATCCGGACTTCGACCCGAACATCGAGCCCTTGCCGTTCGATCCTGCCCGCGCTGCGGCGCTTCTCGATGAAGCAGGGTGGAAGACCAAGGCGGCGGACGGCGTGCGCACCAAGGACGGCCGCCGTTTCGAGCTCACCCTGCTCTTGATCTCGGGCAACACGATTTCAGAGGAGATTGCCACCATGATGCAGGAGGAATTCGCGAAGCTGGGGATCGTGGTGCGCACGCAGGCCTACGAGATGACCGTGTACCTCGACAAGCTGCACGCCAAGGACTTCGAAGCGACGATCCTGGCCCGGCGCGTGGAGTTCGTGTACGACCCGGAATCGGTGTTCCACTCCCGTGCGATCGAAGGGCAATACAACGACGTCTCTTTCGCGAGCCCGGAGATGGACGCCCTGATCGATCGCGCCAAGTCCATGCCGGATCGCACCGCGCGGCGCAAGGTGTGGTGGGAGTTCCAGGAGGCGTTCGCCCGCGAGCTTCCGGTGAGCGTGCTCTACGTGGGCAACGCGCTCTATCCCGTGCGCAAGGATGCCGTCGAGGATCCAGTGATGGATTCCCGGGGTGCTTTGGTGCGCGTCCACGAATGGCGTCCGGCAAAGGCGGCCTCATGAGCCTCGGGTTTCGGGCGCAGCGCGCGCTGCACATGGCGGCGATCGCCTGCGTGCTGGCCGCGGTCGGATGCGGGCGGCGCGAGCCGGTGTCCCAGGGCGCCCCCACGGACGTCCCCACCGACGGGGGAACGTGCGTGATCGGCGTCTTCGGCGACTTCGACGCGCTGAACGAGTTCGTCTCCACGGATGCTCCGGCAACCACGGTCATGGAACGCATTCTGTACATGCCGCTCTTCCGGTGGGGGAAGGATCTGCAGATCGAAGGCAGGCTGGCGAAATCCTGGGAGCGTTCCGAGGACGGGAAGGAGGTCACCGTCCACCTTCGCGACGATGTGCGCTGGCACGACGGCGTTCCCACCACCGCGCATGACGTGAAGTTCACGTTCGACACCATGATGAATCCCAAGCTCGGGTACCCCGATCGTGGGACGCTGCTGCTGCTCGACGCGATCGATGTCATCGACGACTTCACCGTGAAATTCCGTTTCTCCAGATCCTATCTGGATCAGCTTCCACATTTGCGCCGCGTGATTCTTCCCGAAGCATCTCCTCGAGAACATTCCCATCGATCGCATGGAATCCGCGGAGTTCAACCATGCTCCGGTGGGGAACGGCCCGTTTCGATTCGTGCGTTGGAAACGGGATCAGGAGGTCGTGTTCGAAGCGAATCCCGATTTCGCGGACGGGCGCCCGCACTTGGATCGCGTCGTATTCCGAGTGATTCCGGATCAAACCGCGCTCGAGACCGGGCTCAAGAGTGGGGAGATCGACTTCGTCGAGCGGTTGCGCTTTTCCGAGGTGGCCCTGCTGCGCCGCGACCCGCGCTTCCAGGTATTCACCTATGAGCAGCGCGGATACCAGTTCGTGGGCTGGAATCTGCGGGACCCGCTCTTCGCCGATGCGCGCGTCCGCCGGGCGATGACGCTGGGGATCAATCGGCAGCGCATCGTGGATGCGCTGGCGTTCGGCGAAGGAAAGATCACCGCGCACCCGATCATGTCGCTCTCGCCGTACTACGCGAAGGACATCGCGGCCTTTCCGTACGATCCCGATTCGGCCAAGGTGCTCCTGACCCAGGCGGGGTGGAAGGACTCGGACGGGAACGGCATTCTCGATCGCGGCGATCAGGAGTTCGAGTTCACGCTGGTGACGAATCTCGGCAATCAGATGCGGGAGGACGCGCTGGTCATGATCCAGGACGACCTTCGCAAGATCGGCGTGAACGTGAAGCCGCAGGTCCGGGAGTGGACCGTGTTCTTGGACGAAGTGAAGGCGAAGCGATTCCAGGCCTATCACATGGGATGGGAGACCGATTTCATCATTAGTCCCTACGACGTCTTCCATTCCAAGTCGATCGAGGGCAAATACAACATGGTGAGCTACTCCAACCCACGCGTGGACGCCTTGATCGACCGCGGGTCCTTCTCGCAGACGCAGGACGAGGCGATGCCGATCTGGCACGAGATGCAGCAGATCATTCACGAGGATCAGCCCTACACGATTCTCTACGAGCTGGCCTACTCGGTCGGGGCGTCGCGGCGACTTCGAGGCGTCGAGATCGACGTGCGCAGCTGGCTTCTCAACATCGAGGATTGGTGGATTCCGTCCGCCGAGACGCGGGGGAAGCCGGAGCCGTCGTGATCCGCACGATCGTCCGCCGGCTGCTTCTCGCGATTCCACTCCTCTGGGCGCTGGCGACGATCACGTTCTTCCTGGTGCGCTTGGCGCCGGGCGATCCGCTCGCTTTGTACTACAACCCGGAAATCGATCCCTCCGTGATGGAGGCGGTCCGCGAGCGGCTGGGCCTCGATCAACCGATTCACATCCAGTATGTGAAATGGCTCGGCGCGCTGGCGCAAGGCGAGCTCGGGGTCTCGTTCAAGCACCATCGTCCCGTCGCAGAAATTCTCGCCGAAACGTTGCCGAATACGCTGCTCCTGACCGGCCTCGCGCTTCTCTTCGATCTCGGGCTCGGCGTTTTCCTGGGAGTGCTCGCCGCCCGGCACCAGTACTCGCGCGTGGATCACGGGACGTCGTTGCTCGCGCTCTTTCTCTATTCGATGCCGGGATTCTGGCTGGGCCTCATGCTGATCATTCTGTTCGCGCTGAAGCTCGGGTGGCTTCCGGCGAGTCAGATGGAGTCGGTCGACGCGGAATTCCTGCCGTTCTTCCCGCGCATGCTGGATCGCGCGGCGCACCTGGTGATGCCGGTGTTCGTGCTGGGGATCGCGTCCGCGGCGTCCGTCGCGCGCTACATGCGCAGCAGCCTCCTGGATGTGATTCGCCAAGACTTCGTGCGCACCGCACGCGCGAAAGGGCTTTCGGAGCGGCGTGTCGTGTACGGACATGCGCTGCGCAACGCGCTGCTTCCCATCATCACGCTGCTGGGGCTCTACATTCCGTTCCTGATCTCGGGCGCCGTGGTCACCGAAACGATTTTCGCGTGGCCGGGAATGGGGCGCCTCACCATCGATGCGATCTTCTCGCGCGACTACCCGGTGGTGATGGCCGCGAATCTTCTGGCGGGAGTGATGGTCGTGTTCGGGAATCTTTTCGCGGACGTGCTCTACGGGATCGCCGACCCCCGGATCCGCTTCGAATGACGACCACGAGCGAAGTCCGCGCCCCCGAAGTCCTGCGCTCGGTGGGGGAGCCGGGACGCGGGCAGTGGTCGGTGGTGTGGCGGCGCTTTCGAAAGAATCGCATGGCGGTGGCCGGGCTCGTGCTCGTGGGCGCGCTCTACCTGATCGCGATCGCGGCGCCCTGGCTCGCACCGCACGATCCGAACGCGCAGGAGAACATCGTGGCGACGCGCTATCTCCCGCCGAGCGGAGAGCATCCGCTGGGCACGGACAAGTTCGGCCGCGACGTTCTTTCGCGAATCCTCTACGGCGCGCGAATCTCGCTTTCCATCGGCTTCATTTCGGTGGGAATTGCGATCACGTTCGGGACGCTGGTCGGTGCGCTGGCGGGATACGTGGGGGGCGCCGTGGACTGGGGGATCATGCGCGTGGTCGACGCGATTCTCGCGTTTCCGCGCCTCTTCATCGTGTTGACGATCATCGCGGTGGCGAGCCCGTCGATCTTCCTCATCGTCACGGTCCTGGGAGCGACCAGCTGGATGGGAGTCGCTCGCCTGGTGCGCGGACAGATCCTTTCGATCAAGGAGCGGGAGTACGTGCAGGCCACGCGCGCGCTGGGACTTCCGCATGCGCGGATTCTCTTTCGCCACGTGCTTCCCAATGCGTTCTCGCCGGTGATCGTCGCCGCCACTCTCATGATCGGCGACGTGATCCTGACCGAAGCGACGCTCTCGTTCTTAGGGCTGGGAGTGCAGCCGCCGACGGCCTCGTGGGGCAACATCATCAATCAGGGCCGCGACAATCTGCTCGGCGCCTGGTGGGTGGCGACGTTTCCCGGTCTCGCCATCGTGCTCACCGTGGTCTCCTACAATCTGCTCGGCGACGGCCTGCGCGATGCTTTGGATCCACGCACTTCCGGAATCAACTAGCAGCGCTGGCGAACTCGCGAGCATCACGAAATCGCTCCACCACTCCGCAGGTCCACAACGAGCGGATGCTGCGTCGCGGTCTTTCCTGAACATCACACCGAGCGTGCGATCTCCCGCGAAGTGTCCCTGGCGCTCCGGGTCGTGGGATTCCCCCTCGAGTGGCGCCAGCCCCTTGGGTTCCCAGTGTCTCGAGGCGAAGTGGCGTACCTGAGGCGCACCGGCGGTCGCCGCCCAGAGTCCCGGTACCTTTCGGCGAGCCTGCGTATCACCGACGCAGATCTTGTTCTCCACGAAGCGAAAAGCGCGAGCCGAAAGGGGCGAGCCGCCGGCGCGCCGAGGAACGTATCTGAGACGAGAGATACTGGGAATCCGAGGGGCAACACCGCTGAGGCGATCCCGCAGCCGGAGAGCCGGCAGGGCATCACGCGAGCCCTTCGCTCGCGCAGTCTGTTTGTTCCTAAAGACCGCGGCCAGCTCCAGCGAGCACCCGAGCCCGAATGGTCTCGATGCGATCGTCGGGAATGGACGCGAGGAGACGGCGCGTGTACTCCTCGCGAGGGCGCTCGAAGATCTCGTCGGGCACGCCCGATTCCACGATCTTTCCGGCGCTCATGATCGCGATGCGATCGGCCATGAAACGCACCACGGCGAGATCGTGGCTGATGAAGAGATAAGTGAGCCCGCGCGCGCTCTGCAGGCGGCGCAGCAAGTTCAAGATCTGCGCCTGGACCGAGACGTCCAGCGAGGAGACCGGCTCGTCGCACACGATGAAGCGCGGATCGACGGAGAGAGCGCGGGCGATGCACAACCGTTGGCGCTGTCCGCCTGAGAACTCGTGCGGAAAGCGGGGGAGATGCGCGGGGACGAGCCCGACTTCCTCGAGCAGTGCGACCGCGCGATCCCTGCGGTCCCGGCGCGTCGTTCCGATGCCGTGCACTTCCATCGGCTCGGTCAGCGCCGTTTCGATGGTGAGGCGCGGGTTGAGCGAGCCGTAGGGATCCTGGAAAACGATCTGCATCGTGCGGCGCACGCGCCGCAGCGCATCGCCGTCGAGCGCGGAGAGATCGGTTCCGTCGAAGCGCACCGTTCCCGACGTGGGCTCGATGAGCCGCAGAATGGCGCGTCCCGTCGTGGTCTTGCCGCACCCCGACTCTCCGACGAGCCCCAAGGTTTCGCCGGCGCGCACGTGGAAGGAGATGCCGTCCACGGCGTGCACGTGGCCCACCACGCGCTGCAGGATTCCCTTCTTGATCGGGAACGTCACATGTAAGTCCTTCACTTCGAGGAGTGGGCCGCCGAGCTCCCGTGCTGGGGAAGCGGCGACTCCGGCCACGACGCTGGCGGGCGGCGGAGTTTTCTCGATCACCCGAATCTCGCCGCCGCCGAGCTCTTCGACTTCCATGAAATCGGAGACGACGGGAAGGCGCGTCTCCCGCGAGGTGAGTCGAGGGCGGCACGCCAAGAGCCCCTTCGTGTACGGATGTTGGGGATGCGCGAAGATGTCGAGAACGCCGGCGCGCTCCACGATTCGGCCGCGATACATCACGGCGATCTCGTCGGCGATCGTGGACACCAGGCCCAGATCGTGGGTGATGAACAGAATCGCCATTCCCCGTTTGTCGCGAATCCCGCGAAGGAGATCGAGGATCTGCGCTTGGATCGTGACGTCGAGCGCGGTGGTCGGCTCGTCGGCGATCAGGAGCTTGGGATTGCAGGAGAGCGCCATCGCGATCATGACGCGCTGCTGCTGCCCGCCGGAGAGCTCGTGCGGATACATGTCGATGCGCCGCCCGGGGTCGGGGAGACCGACCTCCTCGAAGAGGCGAATCGTGCGCTCGCGTGCTTCGCGCTTGGACGATCCCTGGTGGATGCGGATCGCCTCGACAACCTGGCTGCCCACGGTCAGCACAGGATTCAGGGACGACATCGGCTCTTGGAAGATCATCGCGATCTCGGCCCCGCGGATCTTCAGCATCTCGCGCTCGGGGAGTTGGACGAGATCACGCCCCAGGAAGCGGATGCGTCCCGACTCGATTCTTCCCACCCTCTCGGGAAGGAGTCGGAGCACGGAGAGGCTCGTGACCGACTTTCCGGAGCCCGATTCGCCCACGAGTCCGAGCGTTCGACCGGGCGCGATGGATAGGCTGGCATCCTGGACGGCGACGACCGTCCCCTCGTCCGTGCGAAACGTGGTTCGCAGCCCTTCGATCGCGAGCAGGGGATCGGTGTCGTTCACGGAGCCAGGTTCGCATCGAGATGGGGGGGTGTCAAACCGCGAACCGTTCGTTCGGGGAAGGTCCGGCACGTCCAAACCTTCATCGACACTTCGCTTGCGATCCTGGCGGTCTTGACACCCCGAACCCTCGTTGCTAGAGTGACCCCGCGTTCCTGTGAAATGGCGTTTCTCCCTGGAAATGCGTGAGTTGCGCCGTTTCGCGGATCCCATCTGGGCCGGTCCTCCGCGGGCTCGCGAAGAAGGGAGACTTCTTTGGCTTGCACACGCCCCGACTCCGCGCGATCGATGTTTCGTTCGCAGTTGGTCGGACGTGTCCCTCGCTTTTTCGCCGCGTTCGCATCCGCCTTCGCCACCCTCCACTTCGCTTCCATCGCGATCGCGCAGACCGCGCCGCCACCACGCGGCTCGATCACCGGCGTCGTGGTCTCGGAGCGAACCGGCGAACCGGCGGGATTCATCCAGGTCGGATACGGAACGGTGGGCTCGCCCACGGACGAGAACGGGCGCTTCACGATTCCGAACGTTCCCCCGGGAACGTACGAGCTCGTCGTTCAAGGCATGGGATTCGAGCGCAAGACGATTCCCGGCGTGACCGTGCAGGCCGGTGGCGTCGCCAACGTGGGCACGATCAAGCTCGCGGAGACGGTGGCCAAGGAGATGGATACGATCAACGTCACGGACACGAAGAAGAAGATCGCCGAGTTCGAGAGCTCCAAGATCCAGCGCGTCGACATCAAGCAGACCATCAAGGATCGCGCACTCACCACCACGAACGAAGTGCTGGCGACGCAGGCCGGGGTCACGCAGCTCGGGGATCAACTGTTCGTCCGCGGCGGTCGTTCCGGCGAGCTCAAGACGATGGTGGACGGGCTCCCGGTCTCGGACTCGTTCGGCGGCGCCGCCACCGGAACCATGAACATCTCCACCACGTCGCAGTCGGAGCTGAGCCTTCTGACGGGCGGCATGGACGCGGAGTACGGCAACGCGCAGTCCGGAGTGATCGAGATCACCACCCGCGAGGGCGAAGAGCGATACTCCGGCAACGTGCGCTTCATGACCGACGACTTCGGCGCTCCCGACCGCACGTATTTCAATTACGACGACATCGCCGCGGGCTTCGGCGGTCCGGTGCCGTTCATCAAGGACAAGCTGCGCTTCTTCGTCTCCGGTGAGGGGACGTTCTCCGACACGTACTTGAAGACGGCCGAGAATCGGGAAGCGAACAAGCTCTACTTCAATGACACGGAGCTGGCCAGCTTTCGGGATCGCCAGGAAAACATGATGGTCGGTCAGGCCAAGCTCACGTATCTGCTTCCGAAGTCGCGCAAGCTTTCTGCTGAGTACCTGATGTCGCGGAGCGAGAACGACTGGTATCACCACGTGTTCAGCCGTGTGGGCTACTGGTCTCAGGAGCAGGAGCACTGGTGGTTCGAGCAACTCGACTCCACCTATACGTATTTCAATGGTCCCGAGCACCTTTCCGAGCGCGAGAACAAAGGGGATCAGTACAAGCTCGTCCTCACGAATCCGTTCGGCAGCGAAGCCTACGTGAAGATCCGTGGGGGGCTCTACAAGAGCCGCTACAAGGAAGTGGTCAGCGACAAGAGTCCCGGTGAGTACGTGTCGTTCTCCGGGAACAACGACCAGCGGGATCCGGAAAATCTCTTCTACGCGATCCGCGGGGACTATCCGGTCTACGAGAATCGGGAGTCGAAGCAGTACACGCTGCGCGCCGACTTGCAGAAGAGGCTCGGAGGACCCGAGACCGGCGGATCGGCGCACGAAATCAAGACCGGCGCCTCTCTCGACGTCTTCGATTTCACGAAGGACGCACGCCTCTTTCCCACGGAAGACCAGCCGTTCGGGAACTTCCCGAACATCTACGACGAGACCGCCGTGGGCGGGGTGCTCTACGTGCAGGACCGGCTCAAATACAAGAAATCGATGGTCATGAACGTGGGACTTCGCTTCGACTTCTTCGACCCTGGCGAGAACGCGATCCGCGTCGCCAATCAGCGCGTGCTCGCGCTGGAGAAGCCGACCCAGGGGACGTCGTTCCTGGAACGCTGGAAGGCGCAGTTCTCTCCGCGGCTGGGTATGTCGTATCCGATCTCGGACCGTGACGTGCTCCACTTCCACTACGGACGCTTCTTCCAGCTCCCCGATCTCGAGCTCCTCTACGACTACTCGAACAATCCCACGGTGGGGAATCGCACGGTCGGAAACCCGTTCCTGGAGCCGGAGACCACGATCTCCTACCAGTTCGGCGTGCGCCGCCAGCTCAACTCCCTGGTGTTCCTGGACACCTCCGTGTTCTTCAAGGACATCTTCGGTCTCGTGGGAACTCAGGAGCTGGAAGCGGAGAACGAATCGGAGTCGAACGAGTTCGCTCCGGTCGTGTACGTCAATCAAGACTACGGCTCGGTGCGCGGATTCGAGATCTCGGTCGAGAAGCGCTTCTCTAGCTTTTGGCAGGGCGGAATCACCTACACGCTCTCGCGCGCGACCGGATCGTCGTCGGACGTGAATCAGGGTGCGGTGGTCGCCGACGAAGGTCTCGACCGCGAGCCCATTCGCGAGGTCCCTCTGGATTGGGACCGCACGCACGTCATGAGCTCGTTCCTCTATTTCTCCGACCCGGGCGTTTGGGCCGTGAACTTCGATTTCGCGTTCGGCTCCGGCGCTCCCACCACACCGCGCCGTCTGGGACAGCGTTCCACCCGCGCAGAAGACATCAACACGCTCCGGCTGCCGAACACCTTCACGCTCAATCTTCGCGCGAACAAGCTCTACGAGCTCTACGGCCGCGAGTTCCGCCTGTTCCTCGAGGGGCGCAACGTGCTCGATCGCAGAACGTCCGCACCGACTACCCGACGCTCTACCCCAATCCGGACAACGAGTACTATCGCGAGTACTACACGGAGTTCGGCCAGCTCGGCGGCGCCTACAACCTGAAGGACACCGCCGGAACGCCCGACGACATCCTGGTTCCCTTGCACGATCCTCGTGTGTGGGGTGAGCCCCGCTCCTTCCGGTTCGGAATCTCGTTCGAATGGTGATCGCTGCATCGATCCGGCTCGTCCGGAACTCGATCCCGTTCCTTCTCGGAGCGGGGATCGCACTCGCCGTCTCGACGTCCGCCGACGCGCGGCTTTCGCCGGGGAACCATCCCGGAGAGCCGCAGACGCGCGTCGATACGTTCGCGGGCTGGTTTCACGACGCCGGCAACATGCTGCTCCACGTGTCGAACCGAGGCTACTTCGGACGGCGCGGAGAGGACTCCACGAGTCCCTCCTGCGAATGGCCGGCCGGTACGAACGACGAGTATCTCTACGCCGCCGGACTCTGGGTGGGCGGGGTGCTCGAGCGCGGAGGCCAGACGGACACGCTGTGCTCGATCGGGTCCACCTCGGCCGGGCAAGATCAGGAGTTCCGCAATCTGGAGCCGGACGAAGGGTGCGGATCCGTCCGGGCAGCTGGTGGGAATCTGCGAGACGTTCGAAGGCGCGCCTTCGGGCCTGCGCCGCTTCGATGACGACGGCGACGGCGTGACCGACGAAGACGCGCTCGATGGCGCGGACAACGATGGCGACGGTCAAGTCGACGAGGATTTCGCCGGCGTCTCCCAGCAGATGTTCCGATCGGTCACCTACGACACGTCCACGTTCCTGAATCAGTTCATCGCCGATCCGCTCGGGCGGCACACCCCGATGGGGCTGCGCGTCGAGCAGGAGAGCTACGCCTGGACCGATCCCTTGTTCGACGACTTCGTCGGGATCGAGTACAAGATCACGAACATTTCGAGAGTGATCGATCCCACGGGGCTCGGCTGGGACATCAATCGCGCCTACGTCGGATTCATGGTGGACGGCGACGTGGGCGTTCGAGCTTCCCCAGCAGCAGGACTACTGGAGCGACGATCAGGGTGGGTTCGCCTCGCTCGTGGACACGGTCATCACCACGGAGAGCGGCAGCTCGGACACGCTCAGCTCTCACTCTCGGCTACATCTACGACCAGAACGGCGGCGAGACCGCCGAAGACGACGTTCCCGGCTACCTCGGGGTGATGTTCCTGGGGCACACCACCGATCCGGACAGCATCATCGCGCCGCGCGAGGTCGGCATTCACGCATTCCGGATCTGGACGAGCGGAGACCAGGACGATCGCGACGACTTGGATCGCTACCGATTCCTCCGTGGACTTTCCGACATCGCGCCGACGATCGACCAGAACACGACCCGCGCGAACGACTATCGCTTTCTCGTGTCGGCCGGCCCCTTCGACGTAATTCAGCCCGACTCCTCGCTCGTGTTCCAGGTGGCCTTCGTCTGCGGGGAGATGGTCCGAGCAGACCATCATCACTCCCACGGGACCGATCACCCGGCTCGCCCCCGACTGGACGAATCCGATTCAGGCGCAGCGCGTTTACAACGGCGACGATAGCGGGGAGGAAGTCATTCACTGGGCGACCTCGTCCCCGCCTCCGCCGCCGCAGATCCGCATCATCCCAGGGGACAAGAACTTCGTGATCGAATGGAACGACTTCCCCGAGACCGCGCCGGATCCGCTGACTGGAATCCAGGATTTCGCCGGCTACCAGGTCTGGAAGGCGGAGGGGTGGAAACGCGAGTCGAACGTTCCCTCGGACGAGATGTGGCGGCTCATCGCGGACTACGACACCACCGAGCTCGCCGACATCGACACCGGCCTCTCCGGCATCGGCAAGTACCGCACCGTGGACACGCGCGTGCAGAACGGCTTCTGGTACTGGTACGCGGTTACGGCCTACGATCGCGGAACGTATCGCATCGTCTCCATCGACTCGACCAAGGCTCCGCCGGACACGGTCCGCCAGCGCACGGAGCCTCCCAAGTTCGGAAAGTACACGCAGACGATGGAGCGGGTCATGGCCGGCTCGACGCCGGCGCAGACGCTCGACGACGTCTACGTGGTCCCGAATCCGTATCGAGTGAACGCGGCCTGGGATCTCGCCGAGACTTCGTTCGAGCCGACGGGGCGCCGGCTGCGCTTCTTCAACCTGCCGCCGGTCGCGACCATCCGCATTTTTACTCTGGCCGGCGACCACGTCGCCACCATCGATCACAACGACGAGGTCAATCGAACCCAGGGTCTCGAGTCGACTTCGTGGAACCTGATCTCGAAGAACGAGCAGGACACGGTGAGCGAAGTCTACATCTACCACGTCGAGACACCGGACGGGCAGGAGAAGGTTGGCAAGTTCGTCGTCATTCGCTAAGGTCCGGACGATGCGTCGGGCTCCGGCCGTTGGCGCATCCGCCAGTGTGGGGATCAGGAGGTTTCCGGTGAAATCTCGCCTTGGAATCGGTCTCGTGGCCATCGCTCTCGGGACCGCATCCGGCGCGCAGGCGGCGGAAATCTTCGAGAAAGTCGGAACCGCGGGGGCTCAGTTCCTCAAGATCGGCGTGGGCGCTCGTGCCGTGGGGATGGGGGAGACGTTCGTCGCCATCGCCGACGACGCCTCCGCGATCTGGTGGAATCCCGCGGGGGTCGCGCGCATCACCGGAGACGGAACGAGCCGGCTCACGTTGAACCATTCCACGTGGCCGGCGGACATCTCCCACGAGTTCTTCGGCTACGCGTTTTCGTATCGAAAGCTTCCCGGCTCGTATGCATTCAGCTCCACCGTGATGCAGATGGACCCGATCGCGGTGCGCACCGAGTTCAGCCCGGAAGGGACCGGCGAGAACTTCGATGCCGGGAGCTTCAATCTTTCGATGACCTGGGCCAAGAACCTCATCGAGCCGTTCGCGTTCGGGGTGAACGCGAAGTACATCCACATGGGGCTCGCCGACGAGAACGCCGACGGCTTCGTCGTGGACTTCGGAACGCTCTACGACACCGGTTACAAGTCGATCCGCATCGGCATGGCCATTCAGAGCCTGGGCCCCTCGATGAAGTTCATCGATCAGAGCTTTCCGATGCCCACCATGTTCCGGGTCGGAACCGCGGCGGACGTGATCCAGAGCGAGGACCACAATCTCCTCGCGGCGTTCGAGTTCGATCATCCCTCGGACAACGCGGAGCGGGCTTCGGTCGGTGGGGAATACACTCTGAAGACGTTCCAGCCCAACGTGACGCTGCAGGTCCGCGGCGGATATCGGTTCAATCGCGACGAGGAAAGCTTGGCGGGAGGATTCGGGGTCGAGTTTCCGACGGGGTCGGCGTCGTGGATGCGCGTCGACTACGCATACTCGGAAATGAAATTCCTCGACGGCACCCACAAGATCTCCGCCGAGCTCCGCTTCTGACCGAGGCCGGGTCTTGTCGCGAGCGAGAGGGGGGCGGATCCTGGGGGGAGCCGCCCCCTTCGCGCTTTCGAGGAGGCAGAGCGTGATGAGAACCAAATCGAACCTCCTGCTCCCGCTCGGGGCCGCGCTCGCGCTGTCTTCGGCGTGGGCCGTGTTCGCCAAGTCCCCGCCCCCCTTGGCCGAGCTCCCGCTGGAGAGCCGGGGCGACCTGCGAATCCTGGCCGACCTCTCCGGATTCCGAGCCGATGAGGGACGCACGGAGCAGGAGATCTACCTGGCCCTCTCCAACGATCAGATTGCGTTCCACGCGGAGCCCGACGGACGGCCAGCGCGGCGAGCTGCGTCTCGACGTCGAGGTGACTTCGGAGGAGAAGGGGAAGGTGTTCGAGAGATCGGAGACGCTCGTTCCCGAGGCGGACACGAACCTCGACGCGACCGACCGCACGATCCACCAGGTCGTTCGCCAATCCGTGCTCCTGGAGCCCGGCACGTACCTTCTCGCGATCGAGGTCACCGATCTCAAATCGGAGAAGCCGGGCATCATCCACATGATTCGGAAAACCAAGAAGAAGGGAACGATCGAGGCGATCATCCGCGTCGAGGATTTCGCCGGAACGGGAATACGCATCTCCGACCCGGTTTTCTCGCGCGGGGTGGAAGTCAACGAGAGCGATGCGGTTCTAGCGCGCAACGGAATGGCCTACGATCCGAACCCATCGCGGCAGTACGGCTTCATCCTCCCATTTCTCAGCTATTACGCGGAAGTCTATGCGGGATCGTCGTTTCAAGAGGGCGACTCCATCCTCGTCCGCTCCCAGATCGCGGATGCCAGCGGTGTCGCTCGCTCGGAGAACACGTTCTTCACGCGTCCCCGGTCGGACGCTTTCGTGGCCCACGATTTCCTGGATTTGACCCGAGGGTTCGTCGCCGGCACGTACTCGCTCCGCGTCACCGCGATGAACCGGCGCACGGGGGAGACCATCGAAGTCTCGCGGCCGTTCGAGGTCCTCTGGGCCGTGGACTCCTGGCGGAAGAACCCGGAGGCGATGCTCGAAGAGATGAAGCTGGTGATGCGGGACTCGGAGTTCGAAGACTTCGAGGAGCTCTCGCCGGGAGCGCGCGAGATCTACCTCGCCGAGTATTGGCACAAGCTCGATCCCACGCCGGACACTCCCGAGAACGAATCGCTTCTCGAGTTCAAGCGTCGCGTCGCCATCGCCGACCGGGAGTTCGGCCGTACTCTCGGGCGCGGGCTGCTCTCCGATCGAGGGCGCGTCTACGTCCGCTACGGGCCGCCGGATGACGTCGCGTTTCAGTACTCCTCGTCTTCGTTCGGCGACGACGAGAACGTCGAGCGCGTCACCGACCCTTCGGAGCGCGTGGAAATGTCCAACCGACCCGGGGCTTCGTACCTCGATCCGGACGAATTCCGTGAAGGGGACGTGAGCGACCTCTCGACCCAGCGGGGTGGAACGAACATCAAGTCCAAGGAGATCGAGGTGTGGTCCTACGACGGCCCCGGCAATCCGCTCACCGGCCGCAGTTCCAGCGATCGATCCAATCGCGGGCTCAAGTTCATCTTCGCGGACGAGATGGGGAACGGGGAATACGAGCTGATCGGGAGCGAGGGCACCTCGGACTTCTGAGGAGTGGGCCGGGAGCGCGGTGAACGCGCGCGCAGGGCACGCCCGTCTCCCTTGCGTGCCTCGTTCGTCGGGGCGAGAATGCCCCGTCCCGTTCCCGGAGCTTCCCTTGCGAACTTCCCGATCTCTTCCCGCGGTCCCGCTCGTCTTCGGTTCCCCGACACGCGCCTTCGAATCGATTCGCGACCGGGGAGGATGGGTGGGCGCGTTCCTCTTGGGGCTCGCGCTGCTGGCGGCGGCTTTCGCGGTCCAGCTTCCGCAGTCGCTGCGCTATCAGGCGGAAGTCACGCAGGCGACGATGGAAAAGTTCGATCTGCCTCAGGCCGAGATCGACGAGGCCATGCGCCGCATTCCCGATCCCGCGCGATTGACCACGGGCGAAGCCCTCAAGCAGGTCATGATCCCCGTGCTGTTCGCCGCCCCGGTGTTCTTCCTGGCTGCGGTCGTCTTCCATCTCCTGGCGCGGGCGTTCGGGGCGGAGCCCCGCTTCACTCAGTCGCTGGGGATCTTCGCGATCGCCGAGCTGGCGAACTCCGTGGGCGCTCTGGTGAAGGGGGTGCTCATCCGGGCGACGGATTCCGTGGAGGTGAGCCTGGGTCCGGGGGCTCTCGTTCCGGGGATCGAGTTCGACTCGCCTCTGGGGATCTTTCTGGACTTGTTCGATGTGTTCTCGCTCTTGGGCGCCGCGCTCATCGCGATCGGAACCCGCGTCGTGCTCGGCGTCTCCCCGAAGACCGCGTGGACGATCGCAGGGTGCTTCTGGACCCTGCGCGCCGTGGTCGTGTTTCTCCTTCGACTTTCGCAAACTTGGTTCACGGGAAGCTGAACGACACGGCGGCTCCGCCGCACCGGGAACACGCTCGCGACGCCCTTCGTAGGGGGTTCGTGACCACCGGGGCACTGCCGCCCCCCGCAGAGGAGGAAAGTGCGCACATGATTCGAGTGATCGCCCGAAACGGGTGGCGTGTCGTGGGAGTGTTGGCCATGGGCTTGTCGATCGTCGCCCCGGCGGCGGGCGTCGAACCGCTCACGGTGGAGGAGTGCGTGCAGCTCTCGCTGCGCAACAATTTCGAGATGGCCCGAGCCGGGGGCGCCCTCGCCAGCGCGGGCGCGGACGTGACCGGGGCACGCTCGCGGTTTCTTCCGCAGCTTTCTCTCGGCGGCTCCTGGACGAAAGCGGAGCAGGAGCCGTTCTTCAACGCCGACATCGGCGTTCTCACGATCCCGCCCGACGAATTCTGGTCGGGAAATGCGAGCGCGAACCAGCTCCTGTTCGACGGGCTCGGCAGCATCGCGACGTACAACGCGGCCAAGGATCGCAAGGTCGCGTCCGAGCAAGACTTTCGCAAGGCGAGCCAGGACGTCGTGTTTGAGACCGAGCGCCTGGCCTTCGACCTCTTGAAGAAACAGGCGCTTCTCAGCGTGCAGGAAGAAGCGCTCAATCTCTCCGAAGAGCAATTGAAGAAGACGCGGGCGATGAAGGATCTCGGCGCATCCACCCAGGCCGATGTGTTCAAGGCCGAAGTGGATCACTCCAACAACCGGCTTCTCCTCTTGCGTGCGCAGCGCGACGTGGAAGTCGCGCGGGCCACTCTCGCCTCGTATCTGGGGCTGGACCCGCGGGAACCGCTGGAGGTGATCAACGAAGGTCAACCGGAGGCTGCGGCGGCCGAAGCCGAGTTGCAACACGCTGCCGAGCGCGCGCTCGAGCGGCACCCCACGCTGCTCTCCGCGCGCTCGGTCGCGGAAGCCGATCGGCAAAGCGTTCGGGCGGCGAAATCGGATCGCTATCCGGCTCTCAGTCTGTTCGGGAATTACAGCTACTCGGACGTCTTCGCCCTGGATCCGCCCGAAGACCGGAACACCACGTGGAACTACGGAGCTCGGCTCTCCTACTCGCTGTTCGACGGGCTCCTCACCAAGGCGAATATCCGCCGTGCGGAGTCCAGTCTGGTCACCACGCAAAGCCTCCTGGAGAGCGCGGAGCGCGACGTTCTCCTGGGGGTCCAGCAGGCCACTCTCGAGTTCGACGTGACCAAGGAGTCGATCGCGGTCGCCGAGGAAGCGGTGCGCTCGTCGGAGGAGGATCTTCGGCTCGCCGAAGAGCGTTACAAGGTCGGCGAGGGGACGATCCTGGAAGTGATCGACGCACGGGTGAATCTCACGCGCGCGAAAACGGACCGGGTGAATGCGCTCCACGACCATCGCCTGGCGCTGGCCGCGTTGCGCAACGCGATCGGCGACGCTCCCACCCCGGAGATTCCGGAGTGAGCTTGATCGAGATTCGCGACGTCTCCAAGGTCTACGAAATGGGAGAGGAGAAGATTCACGCGCTGCGCAGTGTGTCGGTCACCATCGAAGAGAACGAATACCTGGCGATCATGGGGCCGTCCGGCTCCGGAAAGTCCACGCTCATGAACGTGGTCGGCTGTCTCGATCGCCCGACATCCGGCTCCTACTCGCTGCGCGGCCGCGAGGTCGCGACGCTGACCGAAGACGAGCTGGCGCGCGTACGCAACAAGGACATCGGGTTCGTCTTCCAGACGTTCAATCTCCTTCCGCGCTCGGCGGCGCTGGAGAATGTGGAGCTCCCGCTGGTCTACGCCGGAATGGGCGCGGCGGAGCGGCGCAAGAGAGCCACCCGCGCGCTGGAAGAGGTCGGTTTGGCGGATCGGGCCAAGCATCGGCCGAACGAGCTCTCCGGCGGCCAGCGCCAGCGTGTCGCGATCGCCCGCGCGCTCGTGAACTCCCCGGCGATCCTGCTGGCCGACGAGCCGACCGGGAACCTCGATTCGAAGACCGGCGAGGAAATCCTCGGGCTCTTCGAAGCGCTGCACGCCCGCGGTCAAACGCTGATCGTGGTGACCCACGAGGAAGACGTGGCCCGACGCACCCGGCGCATTCTTCGCCTGCGCGACGGCCGCATCGAGTCGGACGAGCGCCAGAGCGGCCGGGAGAAGAGTGGATGAAGGTCGCCGGGGCCCAGCCCGCTGCGCCGGCCCCTCGACGCTTCGCCTTGGCTGCGCTCTCGGGACTCGCGTTGGTCGCGGCGCCCGCCCCAGCGAAGGCTCGCTCCGATTTCCCGGTGCAGTCGCAGGCTCCTCCGTACTTCGTCGTCGACGCCGTCTCGTCTCGCTCGGGCTCCGATTCCGCGCGCGTCGAGATTCACTGGGAGATTCCGCGCGAATCGCTCGCGTTTCGAGGAGAAGGGGAAGACTGCCGCGCCTTGTACGACGTGGCCATCGTCTTCAAGCGCGACAAGCGGCAGATCGCGGGAGACCGCTGGTCGCGCCGCGTGCGGTGCACCGATCTTCCCGCCACCGTGGGCGCGGTGACCCGCGGGCGGGAGACGTTCACGGTCCCGCGCGGAGCTTACGACGTGGAAGTCACCATGACGCTTCCCGCGACGCGCCGGAGCTCGTTCGCGGAAGGGAAGCTCGAGGTGGGAATGGAGAAGTCTCCGATCGACGTCTCCGACCTCGAGTTCTTACAGTCGACGCCGGAAGGCGTGCGCCCAAATGCGGGGCATGAGATGGCCAAGGGGGAACAAGGACACTTCGCGCGCCTGACGCTCCAACCATTGGGGGGAAGGCCGGCCTCCTGCCGTGTGAGCTGGTCGCTCACCGATGCCCGGCGGGCCCGCTGGGCGGGGGGAGACTCGAGCATCGCGGTCTCGGAGCCGAGGTCGTTCGACGTTCCTCTTGTCGTGGATCAACTGGAGCCGGGAAGCTATCGTCTCGAGGTCGAGATCTCGGCGGGCGGCGAGGAGGTTCTGGTCCGACGCCGCGCCGAGGTGAAGGTGCGGATCACGATGGACTGGCTCGCCACGAATCGACGCGAGTCGGCGCTCTTGCTCGAGATCCTTGGCGCCGGGGACGAAGCGAACGCGCTGCGGAAGGCGGGAGGTGAGGAGTGGCCAAGCGTGTTGCACACATTCTGGGAAATTCGCGATCCGACTCCGGACACACCCGCGAACGAGTATCGCGACGAAGTGTTCGCGCGCATGGAGAGCGCGAGCCAATCGTTCGACGAACCGCTGCGCCGGCCGGGATGGACGACGGACCGCGGGCGGATCCTTCTTCGATACGGCAAGCCGGACAGCCGCATCGTGCGCGAAGGGGACTTCAACGGCGCGCCGGCGGAGATCTGGGAATACTTCGATCCTCGGCGAACGTTCGTGTTCATCGACGAACGCGGCATCGGCGACTACGTGCTCTCCAGCGGGCTGCGCTGATCGGGGTTCGCGAGGCACGCTCATCGATGCCTTGCGTGGTGTTCGCCGCCGGGCTCGCTCTCGCGGGCGCGGGATGCGGCGGCAAGGATTCATCCCCGGCCGGCCTTCGCCTCGCCTGGTCCGCCGATCCTGCATCGCTCGATCCCGCCCATGCCGTCGATGTGGTGGGCGGCGCTGCGGTGTCGCTGCTCTACGAAGGACTCGTCTCCATCGATCGCGAGGGGCGCATCGTGCCCGGGCTGGCGCGTTCCTGGACGATCGACGCGAGCGGACGGGTCTACACGTTCGCGCTCGATCCCGATGCGAAAGCCTCGGACGGATCGCGCATCGGCGCGTCGCAGGTGGGGGCGTCGTTCCGTCGTCTGCTCGATCCTGCGCACCCGTCGCCGCGCGCCTGGGTCCTAGATCCGATCGCCGGCGCACGCGCGTACACGCGCGGCGAGTCGGGCGAGGTCGCAGGAATTCGCGTCGTTTCCGAGGACGAGCTCGAGCTGACCCTGGAGACCCCGCGCGCGGCGTTCCTGGGACTTCTGGCGATGCCCCCCGCGGCGGTGATCTCCGCCGCCGGCGATGTCGACGGGCGGGTGACGACCGGTCCGTGGGTGGTTGCCGAGCGCGTTCCTTCGTCGCACTTGAAGCTCGTTCGCAATCCGCATTGGCACGGGACGCCGCCGGCGTTTCCGTCTCTCTCGATCCGCATCCTTCCCGAGGAGTTCACCCGTGTCGCCGAGTTCGAGGTGGGCAATCTGGATGTCTTGGAGATGCCCGCAACGCAGGCGAAGCGAATCCGCGAAGATCCGCGGTACGCACCGCGCGTGCAGCGGCAGGTCGCGCTGGTCACCGACTACATCGGTCTCGACAATCGCGATCCGGTGCTGTCCGACGTGCGCGTGCGCCGCGCGCTGAATCACGCGATCGACGTCGACCGCATTCTCCTTCGGGTGATGGACGGCTTGGGAGTTCGCGCACACGGAGCGATTCCCCCGGGAGTTCCCGGCTCCGGCGGGGGCACGCCCTGGCAGCACGATCCGGCGAAGGCGCGCGCACTCTTCGCCGAAGCGCGCGTTCCCGCCGGATGGACGCTCCAGTTCTGGCAGCGTCCGAGTCCCATCGCCTCGCAGGTGCTCGAGGCCGTGCAATCCGATTTGCGCGAGGTGGGGATCTCGTCGGAGATTCTCCAACGCGATTGGGGTGCGCTCAAGGCGGCGATCGATCGCGGGGAAGTGCCGGCGTTCTACATGAATTGGTTCGCCGATTACCCGGACGCCGAGAATTTTCTGGTGCCGCTGTTCCATTCGCGCAACGTCGGCGGCGGAGGGAATCGTACCCGGTTCGCGGACGCAACCGTCGATTCGCTGCTCGACGTGTTGGAGCGGGAGCCGGATACGGAGGCGCGCCTGTCGCTCGCGCGTTCGCTCGACGGACGGATTCACGACGCCGCTCCCTGGATCGATCTCTGGCATCCCGCGCGAGAAGTGGTGACGTCGGAGCGCGTGCGCGGTTGGACCCCGCATCCGGTGCCGGCGTGTGAGCGGTGGATCGACATCGCTCCGGTCGAAGAGGCCGCAGCGCGGTGACCGGCTGGGCCCTTCGTCGGGTCGCGGCCACGCTTCCCGTCCTCCTCGGCGTGACCCTGGTCACGTTCGTGCTGACCTATCTCCTGCCCGGCGATCCCGCGCGCGCGCTGGCCGGCGAGCGCTATCGCGAAGAAGACCTCACGCGCATTCGCCAGGAGCTGGGGCTCGACCGGTCGCTTCCCGAACAGTACGCCGCGTATCTCGGCCGGCTGGTGCGCGCGGACCTTGGCGTGTCGTACGCCACCGGGCGGCCGGTGGCCAGCGAGCTCGCCGAGCGTTTTCCGCGCACGCTGCTCTTGGCCGTCTGCGCGTTGGGGATCGCGCTCGCGATCGGCATTCCACTGGGGGTCATCGCCGCACGCCACGCAGGGCGCGCGCTCGACCGCCTGGCCACCGTGACCGCGCTGCTCGGCGTCTCTCTGCCCGTGTTCTGGACGGCGATGCTCTTTCTTTCGTTCTTCGCGATCCGGCTGCGCTGGCTTCCGCCGTCGGGTTACATCGACGTGTCGCTCCTTGCCATCGTGCTCCCCGCGCTGACGCTCGGGGTTCGCTCCGCCGCGGTGGTGGCGCGGCTCACCCGCTCGAGCTTACTCGACGTGCTGCGACTCGACTTCCTGCGCACCGCGCGCGCCAAGGGCGTTCCCGAGGGAAGCGTGATCGTGGGGCACGGGCTGCGCAACGCGCTCGTGCCCATCGTCACTCTCGTGGGACTCGACTTCGGGAGCTATCTTTCCGGCTCGGTGCTCACCGAGTCGATCTTCGCCTGGCCCGGCGTGGGCCAGTACGCGTTGCAGGCGATCCTGCGCCGCGATTTTCCCGCGATCCAGGCCACCGTGTTGATGCTCGCCGTCGTGTTCGTGGTCGTGAATCTCGTCGTGGATCTCACCTACGGCGCGCTCGATCCGCGGATTCGGGTGCGCACCGACGAGACGGGTGGGCGATGAGCAGGGTCATCATGCGGCTTCGCCGCGATCCGGTCGCGTGGGGCGGTGCGGCGTTGCTCGCGATTCTGGTGGTCGCGGCGCTCGGTGCGGATTGGATCGCCCCCGCGGGGCCGCTCGACGGCGATCTCGATCGGCGTCTGGAGCGGCCGTCGGGCGCGCACTGGTTCGGCACCGACCATCAGGGGCGCGACGTGCTGGCGCGCACGCTGCACGGTGCGAGACTCTCGCTCGCGCTCGGGATCGGCGCGCGCACCGTCTCGGTGCTGATCGGTGGACTTCTCGGGTTCATCGCCGGATTTCGCGGAGGGCGGACCGACTTCCTGGTGATGCGGGCCTGCGACGTGTTCTTCGCGTTTCCGTCACTGCTCTTGCTCGTGGGGATCACCGCCGCGCTCGAGCCAGGGCTCGGCGTGGTCTTCGCGGCGCTCGGGCTGGTTGGCTGGGCGGAAGTCGCGCGGCTGGTGCGCAGCGAAGCGTTGTCGGTGCGCGAGCGGCCGTACGTCGCCGCGGCGCGCGCGCTCGGCATCTCCGAATCGCGCATCCTCGTGCGCCACGTCGTGCCGAACTGCGCGAGTGTGCTGCTGGTCTCGTTCTCCATGGGAGTCGCCTCCACGATCCTGGCCGAGGCGGGGCTGTCGTTTCTCGGGCTCGGCGCGCAGCCTCCCACGCCTTCCTGGGGGCAGATGATTTCCGCCGGAAAGGAGTCCCTCGCGTCCGCGCCTTGGGTATCTTTCTTTCCCGGGGGAGCCCTGGCGCTGACCGTGCTCTCCTTGAACCTGCTCGGGGACTCGGTGCGCGACGCACTGGACCCGCGCCACCATGGAGGAACCACGTGAAGCCTTGGCGAAGGTCGTCGACGAATCGAGTCGTCGCCGGTGTCTGCGGCGGACTCGCGGAGAGCTTCGACTTCGACGCCGACGCGGTGCGCGCCGCGTGGATTCTCCTCGGGATGTGGGGAGGGATCGGGTTGGTCCCGTACGTCGCGGCGCTCGTGCTCCTCCCGGAAAGCGATCGTCCGATCGACTTTCAGCCGCCCGATCGCGGTCGAAGGAATCTGGGGCTGGCAC
This sequence comes from uncultured Gemmatimonadales bacterium, assembly GCA_963725045.1. Classification (GTDB taxonomy): domain Bacteria; phylum ARS69; class ARS69; order ARS69; family ARS69; genus CAVRWY01. The sequence continues at coordinate 154,701 of CAVRWY010000009.1, read as the reverse complement.
TCATCGCACTCGCCGGGGGCGCGCTCTTCCTGGCGCTCGGCATCCGTCTGCTCCCTTGGCCGGGGCTCATCTTCGGGACCGCTTGGCGCGTGCTCTTCCCGATCGCGCTTCTCGGCGTAGGAGCGCTTTTGGTGTGGCCGCGATTGCGCCAGCGGGTGGGCCTCACGCGCGAGCGGCGCTTCATGCGCTCTTCGTCGCACCGCATCCTGGCCGGCGTGTGCGGCGGGCTCGGCGCTCGGCTCGGCGTCGATCCCAATCTTCTGCGCGTGATCGCGGTGCTGCTCGCCTTCCTCTCCGCGGGCACGGCGATCCTCCTCTACGTCGTCCTCGTGGTGGCCATCCCCGAAGAGGGAGCCGCCGCGCCTTCCGAGGGCTCGGGTCAAGCACGGCCCGAGGATCACCGATGAATCGAAGAGGAGCGCGCGCGTGCTCCTCCGGCTGATCGTGGTCCTCCTGGGACTCCTCGCCGCCGGGATCGTCGTCCGGACGTTTCGCGCCCTCATGGGTCGCACCCCGCGCGGCGTTCGGGGAACGTCGAGGCCCGCCCTCGATCCCGAGAAGAAGGTCTCGGCCACGTGGAGCGAGATCTCCTCCGAGGGGGAAAGGCGCGGCGTGGACTGAAGCACGAGGCGGGAACTTGTATTTCTTCCTCTTCTTTCCCGTCGGCACCGAAACGCGCGGCACCCGGTTCCCCTTCGCCACCGTCCTTCTGCTCCTACTCTTCGTGTTCTTCCGCATCGTCGCGTCGGTGCGCCCCGACATTGCCAATCAGCTGGTGTACGCATCGTACGTTCCTTCGCACCCGAGCTGGAGCGGCGCTCTGCTCGGCCTCTTCCTGCATGCCGATTGGCTCCATCTCGCCGGCAACGCGATCTATCTCTTCGTGTTCGGATGGCAGATCGAATCGCGCATGGGCGCGGCGGCGCTCCTGCTCTTTTTCGCGGGAGGAGGCGTGCTCGCCACGTGGATCCAGGGAAGCGTCACCCCCCTCGGATCGTGGGCGCGCGACGTTCCCGTAATCGGTGCGTCGGGCGCGGTCGCCGCGCTCCTGGGTCTCACGCTGGTTCGCTTTCCGCATCGCCGTGTGCGCATCGCCTATTTCTTGTTCACGATCGTCGGCGGGCTCGCGCGCGCGTCGACGGTTCACGTGCACGCCGTCGCGGCCTGCGCGTTCTGGTTCGTGTTCCAGATCGCGCACGGACTCGCCGCATGGGGGAACGGAGGATCGTCGGTCGCCTACGCCGCGCACGCGGGAGGATTTCTCGGGGGAATGCTCGCCGCGCTGGCGGGGGGACTGGCCCGCGGCGTGCGCGAAGAGGTCCATCGCGACCGAGGGCTGCGCTACTTCCAGCGCGGGGAATGGGCTGCCGCGCAGGGCGAGCTGACCATGCATCTGGCTCTCGTTCCCGGCGATTTCGAGGCGGCCCGCGTGCGCGCGCAAGCCCTGCAATTCGCGGGGAGCGTCGGCGAGTCGATGCGGGAATACCGCCGCCTTCTGCGGGAGGCGCGCCGCACGAAACGCATCGATCAGGCCGCGGAGATTCATCACGAAATGTGGAAGCGGGGAATCTATTCCGATCTGAACGCGCCGTCGCTGCTCCGCTTCGCGTTCGATTTGCAGAAGCTTTCGTTCGCGGAAGAAGCGGTCGGCGCCTACGAGGAGCTGCAGGTGCGCTACGCGACCCATCCGGCGGCGGATCTCGCGCTCTTGAGAGCGGGGGAGCTGCTCTGGGGAAAGCTGGGGCGCATCGACGAAGCACGCGGGATGCTCGAGAAACTGCTCGCGTCGTATCCCGCGAGCGAATGGCGCGACGTCGCCGAAGCGAGGCTCGCATCGATGCGCGCGCTCGCCGGGCGAGAGGTCATCCTCCCGCGGGCGTCTCGAGGCAGCGGGATTTGGCAGTCTCCATTCGCCTCTCGTCGAGCGACGACATGGTCACCTCGACGCTTGCCGATCCCCCCAGAAGAGTGACGGTCGGCGTGCATGAGGCGATCAACGGACGAGGCTTGCTCGTCGTCTTGTCGACGACGGCGATCCGCTCGTCGACCCAGCGGGTCGCATCCGGGCTCAGGATCCAGAGGTCGACCGAGGATCCCTCGGTCGCGCTCGGCGCTCCGGAAATCTCGAACTCTCCGTCGGAGGACGTGGTGCCCCTGGCCACCAGAATTCCTCCGTCGAAGAGCTGCACTCGGGCTCCGGAGAGCGCCTTGCCGGAGGAATCCTGAACTTTGCCTTTGATCACGATGCCGATCGGCTCTCCGCGAACCCCGAGGTTCGTGTCCCCCGTCCCCGCGTCGCGATGGAGGTTCGGCTCGACCTGGACGCCGTCCCCCGCGGCGCCTCCGGAGGATGGAGCTTCCGCAGCCACGGCCGCAGCGGCGCAGGCCAAGAGGATGAGCAGCGCGAGGGCCGAGAATCGGGCTCTCTGGGGGCAAAACGGGAGCATGGTCGATCTCCTTCCACCGCTCGTTGAGGGGACGCTAGGTACCCCTGAAGGCGTTGTCAAGCCGCGGGATGCACGAAGCGCAGGGAGATCCGGCTTGACGCTCGGCGTGGGGCTTTCTAGGATCGTTCTGTCGACCGGAGGCCCCTGCCTTCGGGCGATTCTTCGGAGACGGCCCCCAGGGAGCCTGGACGTCAGGAGGCCCGAAGAGACGGGTTCTGGGAAGCGGTGTGGTGGGGAAGTCGGGGATCGAACCGGTTCGAAGCGGGCTTCACTCTTTCCAGTGCTTTCGCTCGATGTCCCGGAGCATGAGGTCGATCTGTTCTTTGATCCGCACCTCGGCGCTGGGCTCGAACAATGCCTTCTCGATGCGCCCCAGGTCATCTCGCTTCACGTACCGGAGGGCCTTGAGCACTTCGATGGGCACCAGAATGTCGCGCGAGACGCGGACTTCGACGGGGTCGCCGTCGCAGTGCAGGTTCGGGGTGTTGAACGGGTTCATTCCGAGCGCCCAACCGTGCGCGAGCATGCCGGCGAGCGCGATCCGAAGCCGATTCCAGCTCTGCTCGCTCTCGAGGTTCAGTCCGCCTCGCAGGCGTTCCAGAAGGCCGTCGACCACCGGGACCATCTTGTCCAGGACGTCGTGGTCCAGCTTCACCTTGACGAGGTTCACGAACATCTGGTCGAGCACGTCGCGGGTCGTGGACATGGCTTTCCCTCGCAAGGTCGAGTCGCCGGGAGTCGCTCCATGATCGGTCGAGCGCGACCGCGACTTGACGCCCGCTTCCTGGCCTTCGTCGCGGCCGCAGGGCTCGCCGCCGCGGCGCCCTCCGCCCGCGCAGCGCCGGGAATCGAGCTCGTTCAAGTGCGGCCGAATCCCTTCACTCCGAACGCAGATGGGCAGCAGGATTCGACCGAGCTCTTTTTCACGCCCACCGGAGACTCCGCGAACGTCGGCGCCCGCATCGAAGTGTTTCGCGTGGCCGGCAACGTGTCCCTGGGAGTGCTTCTTCCCACGACTTCCATTCCGGCGAACGTCGAGCATCACATCCTTTGGAATCCGGGACCGATTGCCGACGGCCTCTATCGTTTCGACATCGCCGTGACTCAAGCGGCGGAGAGCACGTCCGCGTTCGCGTTCGTCGAAGCGGACACCACCGCGCCGGTCATTTCGATCGGAGCGATCACGCCGAATCCCTTCGATCCCGAGATCGCCGGCACGGTGCTCCATGTTCCGCTGACCGTCGCCACGAACGACTCCACGACCGCGACCACGGTTCTGGTGCGTCGCGCCGGGGCAGTGGTGGACTCGATCGGCAGTGTGGAGGGACCGGGGACGTTTCCGCTCGAATGGGACGGTCTCTCGCGCGAGCGCAGCCCCGCATCTTTCGGAGGTGTACGAAGTCTTCGCCGAGTCGCGCGATGGCGCCGGAAACTCGAGCAGCGCCGCGCGTGCCTTCACGATCGATCACGACCCGCCCGCAATCATCGTCCCCGATCCGCTGCAGACCACGTCGTTCCCGTTCGCGATTCGCGGCACGGCCTTCGACGACGATCGCGTCGTGCAGGTGTCGGCGCGCGTGCTTCCGGACTCCACATTCGTTCCCGCGGATTCCTCGTCGGCGCCGGCGGACACGGTGGACTTCGTCGTGCTCGTGCAGGATTCGGCTCCGGAGCCGGGGCTGCGCGACGTGGAGATCCTCGCCGAAGACGCAGTCGGCCACACGATCAGCACCACCGTGCAGGTCGCCTACGACACTTTTCTTCCGTTGCCCGTTTCCATCGTTCCCGTCGACGGGATCGGCCCCTACCAAGAGGGGGAGACCGTGCGCATCCGGACCACGTGGAATTCGGACGATCTCGACGTCGAGGGAAACTTCTCGCAAATGGACGCGAAGTGGATCGCGGGAGCGGAGGACGTCGTGAACGAAGGCGGGGGAGCGTATCTCCTGAGCTACACGCTTTCGCGCACGCCCGACCGCAGCTCCGGGACGAAGTTCGTGCACGTCACCGCACGCAAGGGATTCCTCGCCGGCACAGATTCCGTTTCCGTGATCTTCGGCGGCGACACGCCGGGTGCGGAGATCGCGGTGGACCGCAATCGCATCGATCCTTCGCGGGGTGAGGTCGCCAGAATCCAGGCGCCGGAGCTGGACGATCCGATCGAGGTCGACATCTACAACCTGGCCGGTGCGCGGGTGCGCTCGCTCGCCGGGACCGGGCAAGTCGCTTGGGACGGCCGGTCGGAAGACGGCGCGACGGTGGCGGGGGGAACGTACTTTCTGCGCTGCACGTCGGGATCGATGGAAGAAGTGCGCCGCTTGGTTGTGAGGAGCGGCGGATGACCCGTGTCATTCGTGGCGGCGGTTGGATCGCCGCGCTCAGTCTCGCGCTCGCGCTCGTCGCGCCGAGTGCTCGGGCCACCGACGATCCGGGCCGCGTCGGCTACGGGTTCTTGCGCATGGGAACCGGAGCGCGGGTGGATGCGCTCGGCTCGGTGGGCTCCACGCTCGCTCGCGGATCGGAGGCGTGGGCGTGGAATCCCGCGTTGCTCGCGCACGCCACGCCGCTGCACGTTTCGGCATCGGCGATGACCTGGCTCGACGAAACGACGGCAGGGCACGTCGCGTTGTCTCGAGGCTTCGGCGGCCTCGGGGTTTTGGGCGCATCGGTGCAAGCGCTCTCGGTGGCGGATTTCTCCAACGTGTCGGGGAGCGTCGAAGACGGTCAGGGCGACCTCTCGCTCGCCCTCGGCTGGTCGCGGCATCTCGTCGAACGTCTGGATGGTGGATTGACCGTCGGCTTCATGAACAGCTCTCTCGCCGGGGAGAGCGCCACCGGCGCCATGCTCGATGCGGGGTTGAACTATCGCTACGTCGACGGATGGAACGTGGGGCTCGCGCTGCGCGACTTCGGTCCCTCGGTCGGCTACGGGGAGGGCCCCGAAGACCAGCTGCCGACGCAGTGGGCCGCCGGGATCGGGGGAAAGGTGAAAGCGCTTCGCATCGGAGCCGAGCTCGCATGGGAGAATGGCCGCGGAACCGACGGAGGGTTGGGCGCGGAGCTGGAGCTGTTCCGGCGACTGGACCTGCGCGCGGGGACGAGGCTCGGTGCGGACGAGAACGATGCGAGCGAGCCGTGGTCCGTCGGAGTGGGAGTGAACGTGGCCCGCGGGCTCGCCATCGACTACGCATTTCGGGACGGGATCTTGGAGCCCAGCCACCGATTCGGGCTGCGCTGGGGCGCCGAGGAGCCGGAGACGACGGCGGATGCGCCGCCGGCGCTCTCGGGGAAAGAATTCTATCGGACGGCCGTGGAGGAATCGCTGGATCGTGCGTTCGTGGATTTTCCGAAGGACTTGGTGGACACGATCGGCATTCGCGCGAAGACTCCCAGCCAGACGGACACGTTGATCACGGAGTCGCTGCAGAGGCGGCTCCAAGCATTGGGGTACGAGACGGTTGTGTTGAAGGCGCCGGTGCCGATTCCGGCGGGCCTCGACTCGGCGACGGCGGCGAAGGTCGCCGATGCCGCGAAAGCGATGGAAGGAGAAACGACGCGGGACGTCGTTCTCGAATACGAAATTCTTAGCTCGCGAGTCTCGATCGACGGGAAGCGGCGCGAACGGTTCATCGGACCGCAAGTGCTCGATCGGTCGGCGGACGCGGATCTTTTGCTACGCCTCTTGAAGGCGGGAGAAACGGAACCCCTGTGGTCTGGACAGGGCCAATCCCATCGGACGGAATCGGTGGCCGCGAAGAGCGTGCCTCCGTCTTCCGGATTTCCTCTGGTGGAGGGCGGCGTCGCCGAATCGAAGAAGCTTCATCCGTTCGTGGAGCCGGCGATCGTCGTCGGCATCGTCAGCGGGCTCGCGTTGATCTTTTTCTCGAACCGTGACGTCGGCGAATGAGCCGACAGCGAGCTGGATGAGAGAACGAACATGGTTCGCGGGAATCGTCGCCGTCATGGCGGTCGCGATTCTCGCGGGTTGCGGCGGATCCGGAGTTCCTCCGGGTGCGACGCCGGCCGAGACATTGAGTCATGCCGAGCGCAAGATCGCCGACGAGGACTATCTCGACGCCGTCGAGATCCTCGAGGGACTGCTGCGCGCGAATCCAGGATCTGCGCTCGTTCCGGAGCTGCGCATGCGTCTCGGAGATGCGCACTTCGGGCTCGAGGAGTACGTCCTGGCCCGCGCCGAGTACGAGCGGGTGATTCAGGATCATCCCTCCAGTCCCTTCTTCGAAGAGGCGCGCTACAAGATCGCGCACTCGGCGTACGCGTCGATTCACGAGTTCGATCGCGACCCCACCGAGACCGACCAAGCGATCGTGCTCTTCGATGGATTCCTGCGCGACTACCCCGAGAGCGTGTACGCCGCCGAGGCCAAAGCCGCGCTCGCCGAATGTCGGGGCCGTCTGGCGCGGCGCGAGTTCGAGACCGGTCGCTTCTACGAGCGGCGCAACCGCAAGCGCTCCGCGTTGATCCAATACGAGTACGTCGTGGCCCAGTATCCCGAGACGACGTGGGCGAATCAGGCGCTCTTTCGTCTGGGCGAAGTTCATCGCTCTCGATTGGAGCTGGAGGAAGCCGCCGCATCGTACCAGCGGCTCCTGGAGATCGCTCCCGACACCGAAGAGGCGAAGCTCGCCAAGTCCGCGCTCGACGAGCTGTCCGCAGAATTTCCGCCGGCCCCCGCCGAGCAGGTGACGCCATGAGCCTGCGCCTCGGAATCTTCGGGGGAACCTTCGACCCGATTCATTGGGGACATCTGCTCGTCGCCGAGATGGCGCGGCAGATTCTCCAGCTTCATCGTGTGCTCTTCGTTCCTGCACGCATTCCGCCCCACAAGGGGGCGCTTCCCACTGCCGCCGAGCATCGGATGAGGATGGTGGCGCTCGCGTGTGCGGAGAATCCGCACTTCGAGGTCTCCGACGTGGAGATCCGACGCGAGGGGCCGTCCTACACCGTCGATACGCTCCGCACCGTTCGGGAGGAATCTCCCGGTGCGGAAATCTTCCTCATGATGGGGGCCGACAGCGCCCGAGATCTCGGATCTTGGAAAGATCACGAGACTCTTCTCGCCGAATCGAACGTCGTCGTCCTGGGCCGCCCGGGGATCGGGGAGGATGCATTTCCTCCCGAGATCGGCCGGCGCGTCACGGTGCTTCGAACTCCGCTCGTGGAGGTCTCGTCGACGGACATTCGTCGGCGCGCCGCACGCGGGGAGTCGATTCGCTACATGGTGACGAACGAAGTCGAAAAATACATTCGCGACGAGATGCTGTACGGTTCCGGAAAGGACCGAACGTGAGAGACGTGGAAACTCGAAACCGAGACGCCCAGAATTCCGAAGGACGGCGCCGAAGACCGAAGCGCCGCGGCGGCAGCGGTGGCGGCCGCCGGCGGGAGCGCGAGCCTCGCGGCGGGACTGCGGGGGGCGCGGAGCCCGGCGGCGAAGACCTGTTCCGCGAGATCATCGTGAGCGCCCAGCCCCACCAGACCCGGGTGGCGATTATGGAAAGCTCGCAGCTCGTGGAGTTCATGGTGGAGCGCCCCGATGCGCGTCGCATCGTGGGGGACATCTACAAGGGCCGAGTCACCGCGATCCTCCCCGGAATTCAGGCGGCGTTCCTGGACATCGGTCTCGAGAAGGGCGCGTTTCTGCACGTGTCGGATCTGGCCGGGAATCTCGACGATCTCGATCTGGACGACGACGACGAGGAGGCGGGAACGGCGGCACGCACCCGCCGGGAGCCGTCTCGCCGGGCTCCCATCGAAGAGCAGATCTCCAAAGGGGACGAGCTCCTCGTCCAAGTGATGAAGGAGCCCATCGGCACGAAGGGACCGCGCGTCACCGCCCAGATCACGCTTCCGGGACGCTTCGTCGTGCTGATGCCGGGGGTCGATCACATCGGCGTGTCGCGCAAGATCGAAGATCGCACCGAGAGAGCGCGGCTTCGTCAGATCATCCAGCGCCACCGCGTGGGTGGAGTCGGGCTCATCGTGCGCACCGTGGGCGCCGGAGAGGACGAAACGGCCTTCGAGTCGGACATCCGCTTCTTGACGGGCACGTGGGAGAAGATCCGTACGGAATCGGCCCGCGCCAAAGCACCGTCGGTCGTGCACCGCGACATGTCGCTCACCACCGGGCTCATCCGCGACGTATTCACCGAGCAGTTCGACCGGCTCATGGTCGACGACCCCGACGAGCATCGCAAGATCCTCGACTACCTGGACTCGGTGTCCTCGGATCTGGGCGATCGCGTGGAGCTCTATCAGGACGAAGTCCCGATCTTCGACGCGTTCGAGATCGAGTCGGAGATCGAGAAGACGCTGCATCGCAAGGTGTGGATGAAGAAGGGCGGATACATCTGCATCGATCAGGCGGAGGCGTTGATCGCGATCGACATCAACACCGGCCGCTACAAGGGCAAGTCCGACCAGGAAGAGACGATCTTCCGCTGCAATCTGGAAGCGGCGCGGGAGATTCCGCGCCAGCTCCGGCTGCGCGACATCGGCGGGCTCATCGTCATCGACTTCATCGACATGGCCAGCGAAGAGAACAAGGTCGCCGTGCTCGAAGAGCTGCGCCGCTATCTCAAGAAGGATCGCGCGCGCACCAAGACGTTCCCCGTCTCCGAGCTGGGACTCGTGGAGATGACGCGCCAGCGCGTGCGTCCGGCGATGGCGTCGTACGCGACCGTGCTCTGTCCGGAGTGCGAAGGAACGGGACGGATCCTCTCGCCCGATTCCATGATGGCGAAGGCGGAACGCATCATCCGGCGCGTGGGACGCAGCACGCTCCTGCCGCGGATCGAGGTGCGGGTGCACGCCGATCGCGCGGACTACCTTCTGGACGAGGGGTTCGACCAGATCGCCGCGTTGGAAGGGCGCTTCGACCTCGCGGTGGACGTTCGCGAGGACAAGGAGCTGCGCCAGGACGACATCCGGGTCCTGGACGACCGGGGGAGGGACGTTTCCGACCGGTTCGCCTGAGGATCCCTGCAGCGCTTGACAGAGGGCGGCCGATCTCGTTCAATGGCCGGGTTTTTGTTCGGGGAAGAGAACAGGAGTCGTCTGTGTACGCTATCGTTCAAACGGGTGGGCACCAGTTCAAAGTGCAGCCCGAAGAGAAGTTGAGGATCCCCAAGATCGACGCCGCAGTGGGGTCGAAGCTGGAGCTGGACCGCGTTCTCCTCGTGGGAGACGGCGACAAGCTTCGCGTGGGAAGTCCTCTGGTCCAAGGAGTGAAGGTCCTCGCCGAGGTCCTCTCTCAGGGACGCGAAGAGAAGGTCATCGTGTTCCACAAGAAGCGCCGCAAGCGCTACCAGAAGAAGAACGGGCACCGGCAGCCCTTCACCGAGATTCGAATCCAGGGCATCGCGGGCTGACCTCGGGCCCTCACGGAGAATCGACATGGCACACAAGAAAGCGGGCGGAAGCTCACGCAACGGCCGCGACTCGAACGCCCAGCGTTTGGGCGTGAAGGTGGGCGCGGGAGAGCTGGTGAGCGCGGGCTCGATCCTCGTGCGCCAGCGCGGAACGCGCATGCATCCGGGCGCGAACGTGGGTCTCGGGCGGGATCACACGCTGTTCTCGCTCGTGGATGGGCGCGTGGTCTTCCAGCCCTTCCTCAGAACGCGACGCCGGGTCGCCGTGATTCCGGAGAGCGGAGCCGGCCGGGAGAGCGCTTGAGCCGCTCCGAAGATCGCGTTCCTCGGCGCCGGAAACGTCGGCGCCACCTGCGCGCTCTATTGCGTCCAGGAATCGCTCGGAGATTGCGTCCTCGTCGACGTCGTGGAGCACGTCGGGGCCGGCAAGGCTCTCGATATGCTGGAGACCACGCCGCTCTTCGGCAGCGACGTGCGCCTCACCGGCTCCACGGATTTCTCCGTGATCGAAGGCGCCGACGTCTGCGTGGTGACCGCGGGCATCGCGCGCAAGCCGGGGATGTCGCGGGCGGATCTCTTGCGCACGAACGCGGAGATCGTCCGCTCGTGCGCCGAGAACATCAAGAAGCACGCGCCGCAGTCCATCGTGATCATGGTCACGAATCCGCTGGACGTGATGGCGCTCGTCGCCATGAAGACCACCGGGTTCGAGCCGCGCCGCGTCGTGGGCATGGCCGGCGTGCTCGACTCCGCGCGCTTCTCCGCGTTCATTGCCGAGGAGCTCGGCGTGTCCGTCGCGGACATTCGCTCGATGGTGCTCGGCGGCCACGGAGACACCATGGTTCCGCTGCCGCGGTTCACATCGGTCAACGGCATCCCCTTGCCGGAGCTCATGGACGCAGCGACCATCGCGCGGCTCGCGGATCGCACCCGCAACGCCGGTGCGGAAGTGGTCGCGCTCTTGAAGACGGGTTCCGCGTACTATTCTCCGGGACGCGCCGCCGCAGAAATGGTCGCGTCGATCTTACGAGACAAGAAGCAGCTCCTCCCGTGCTCCGCCTATCTCGAAGGGCAGTACGGACAGCGCGGGATCTACCTCGGCGTTCCCGTCGTTCTCGGACGGCGCGGCGTCGAGCGCATTCTGGAACTCACGCTGTCGCAGGACGAAAAGGATCTGCTGCAGAAGTCGGTCGCCGAGGTGCGTTCCACGCTGGAAGCGATGGAGGGAGTGAAGCTCTGAGCCCCGCGCGCCGCAGAGACTTGGGCACCTCGCCCGCGAGGCCGCCTCGAAGCCGCCCGACTCACGGCGGAGACGAGGCGGCCTCTCCGTTTGAAAGAGCGATGTCGTGAACGCGATTGCGGTGGTGCCGTGCCGGTTCGCGTCGCGCCGCTTTCCGGGAAAGCCGCTCGCGCTCATCTTGGGACGGCCGATGATCGCCTGGGTGGTCGACGCGGCGCGGGGAGCGCGGCGCATCGAGCGCGTGCTCGTGGCCACGGACGACGAGCGCATCGCGCAGGCGGCCCGCGAGGCGGGGGCCGAGGCCCGGCTCACGCGGGGTGACCATGCGACCGGGACGGACCGCGTGCGCGAGGCGGTCGAGGGCATCGGCGCGGAGCTCGTGGTCAATCTCCAGGGGGATGAGCCCACGCTTCGCTCGTCGTCGATCGATGCGCTGGTCGCGGCGTTCGACGACCCCGAAGTGCGCATGGCGACCCTGGCGGTTCGCGGCGCCGACGAGGCCGAGCGGCGGGACCCGCATCGAGTGAAGATCGTCGTGGACGACTCGGGCGACGCCTTGTACTTCTCTCGCTCGGCGATTCCGTTCCGGAACACGGCCGCCGGAGTTCCTCCCCTTGAACCGGGGGAGAAGGATCCGGACACTTGGCGCCACGTGGGCACCTACGGATTTCGGCGGGAATCGCTCGATCGGTTCGTGCGGGAAGAGCGCCGGGGCCTCGAAGCGCTCGAGGATCTCGAACAGCTTCGCGCGCTTCGACTGGGATGGAGGATTCGCGTGGTGGAAATCGACGAAGAGCCGGTGTGCGTGGACGTTCCCGAAGACGTTCCACGGGCAGAGTCGGCGCTTCGGGCACGGAGGGAGGAGAGTCTTCGATGACGAAGTACGTGATCGTGACGGGAGGGGTGGTCTCCTCGCTCGGTAAGGGAGTGGCGGCCGCATCTCTGGGCCGGCTGCTCAAGTGCATGGGCTTCTCGGTGGATCTCCTGAAGCTGGATCCCTATATCAACGTCGACCCCGGAACCATGAATCCGTTTCAGCACGGCGAGGTCTTCGTCACCGAGGACGGCGCCGAAACCGATTTGGATCTGGGGCATTACGAGCGTTTTCTCGACCAATCGTTCAAGCGCGACAACAACGTCACCGCCGGGCAGATCTACCACCACGTCATCTCCATGGAGCGCCGTGGCGATTACTTGGGCGGTACGGTTCAAGTGATTCCTCACATCACGGACGAGATCAAGGATCGCATCCGCCGGCTTTCCGACGGAGAGCGCCGCGACGTGGTGATCGTGGAGGTCGGGGGAACCGTCGGCGACATCGAGAGCCTTCCGTTCCTGGAGGCCATTCGCCAGCTGCGCCTGGAGGTCGGGGGGGAGAACCTCCTCGTTCTGCACGTGACGCTGCTGCCGTACATCGACACCGCGGACGAGCTCAAGACCAAGCCCACGCAGCATTCGGTGCGCGATCTCCGTCAAATCGGCATCCAGCCCGACGTCATCCTGTGCCGCACGGACCGCCAGCTTCCCGAGAGCATCAAGTCGAAGATCGCGCTGTACTGCAACGTGGAGCCGAAGGCGGTGATCGAGGCGATCGACGTCGCCAGCATCTACGAGGTCCCACGAAATCTCCTCGCGGGAGGACTGCCGCAGATCGTCTGCCAGAAGCTCGGGCTGCCGGAGAGGCCGATCGATTTCCGCGAGTGGGAGGCCTTCCTCGATCACGCCGGAAATCCGCGAGGCAAAGTCACCGTGGCCATCTGCGGCAAGTACGTGGATCTCAAGGACGCGTACAAGTCGGTCGCCGAGTCGTTGTTCCTGGCCGGAGTGGAGAACTCCGTGGAAGTGGACGTGCGCTGGGTCGATTCGGAGTCGCTCTCGGAAGCCGACGTGCACGAGTCCCTGGACGACGTGGACGGGATTCTCGTCCCCGGAGGATTCGGCTCGCGCGGAGTTCCCGGAAAGCTGGCGGCGGTGCGCTACGCGCGCGAGCAGGGGATCCCCTTCTTCGGGCTGTGTCTCGGAATGCAGGTCGCCGCGATCGAGATCGCCCGCAACGTGGTCGGCCTTCGCGAAGCGAACTCGTCGGAGTTCGACCCGGCGACGCCCGATCCCGTGATCGACTTGTTGCCGGAGCAAAAGACGATCGTCGACAAAGGCGCCACCATGCGGCTCGGCAACTACGAGTGCGCGCTCACGCCCGGGACGCTGGCGGCAAAGACGTACGGAAAGGACGTGGTGTTCGAGCGGCATCGCCACCGCTTCGAGTTCAACAAGCGCTACGAGAAGGCATTCGAGGATGCCGGCGTGGCGTTCTCCGGCCGCTGGAAGCAGAAGGGGCTCGTCGAGATCATGGAGCTCCCCGGGCACCCGTGGTTTCTGGGCTGTCAATTCCATCCCGAGTTCCGCTCGCGACCGGGCAAACCGCATCCACTGTTCGACGGCTTCGTGCGCGCCGCGAAAGAGAGAGCGCGCTCGGGAGGCGACGTCGACGACGAGGTGGGCCCGGCCCGCCGCAGCAGAGCTCCCCGCGAATCCGCGCTCGCCGGCGCCGTCCGGAGCGCGCCGAGCGGAGCGTGAATCCGATCGACGTCGCAGGGCTGCGCATCGGCGAGGGAGAGCCTCTCGCGCTGATCGCGGGTCCCTGCGTCATCGAGAGTGAGGCGATGAGCCTCTCCGTCGCCGAGACGCTCGCGAAGCTCGGGCAGCGCCGCAAGATCGGCGTGATCTTCAAGAGCTCGTTCCTCAAGGACAATCGCTCCTCGGAAGAGACGTACCAGGGTCCCGGTCTGCACGAAGGTCTTCGCATCCTGGAGCGCGTGCGCAGCGAGACCGGGCTGCCGCTTCTTTCCGACGTGCACGACCTCTCCGACGTCTCTGCGGCCGGCGACGTTCTGGACGTGATCCAGATCCCCGCCTACCTCTCGCAGCAGACCCGTCTCACGCTCGCGGTGGCCAGGACCGGGAAAGTCGTCAACGTGAAGAAGGGACAGTTCATCGCCCCGGAAGACATGAAATCCACGATCGGCAAGATTCACCGCGCGGGAAACGAGCGCATTCTTCTCACCGAGCGCGGCCACTCCTTCGGATATCGCAATCTGGTCGTGGACATGCGCGCGATCCCCAAGATGCGCGCGCTGGGTGCGCCGGTGGTGATGGACGCGACGCACGCGGTGCGCATCTACGGGGTGCGCTCCGACGATCCCGCGGGCGGCGAGCCCGCCTACATCGAGACGCTGGCCCGCGCAGGCGTGGCGGCCGGCGCGGACGCGGTGTTCCTCGAGACGCATCCGGAGCCGAAGCGCGCGCTGTGCGACGCGATGAGCCACGTCGCACTCGCGGCGATGGACGAAATCGTGGCGCGTCTCCAAGCGATTCGCGAGGCGATTCGATCTGCGCCGGCCGCCACGCCGGGCGCGCGGTGAGCTCGCGCGAAGACTCGATCGCGTGGGGGCGTGACGTCATCCGCCGCGAGGCGGAGGCGCTCGCCCGGCTGGAGTCGCAGATCGGCGACTCCTTCGCCGAGACCATTCGCATTCTCGAAGAGACGCTCGTGCGCGGGGGACGGATTCTCCTGACCGGCTCGGGGAAGTCCGGGCTCGTCGCGCGCAAGATCGCGGCGACGTTCTGCTCCACCGGCGCGCCGGCGTTTTTTTTGCACCCCGCCGATGCGGATCACGGCGACGTGGGGCTGGTCACCGCCGCCGACGTGCTCTTGGCGCTGTCGCGCAGCGGCGATCTCGAATCCCTGGGGAGCGTCGTGGCCGCCGCGGAGCGTCTCGGGATTCCCATTCTGGCGTGGACGCAGGATCCGATGTCGCCGCTGGCGCGTGCCGCGGACCTGACCATCGCGCTCGACGTGGGTCCGGAAGCCGACCCCGACGACGTGATTCCGACCGCGTCGTCCACGTCGGCGATGGCGCTGGGGGACGCGGCGGCGATCGCGCTGTTCCGCCGGCGAGGTCTCACCTCGCGCGACTTCGCCGTGCTTCATCCCGGAGGACAGCTGGGGCGCCGCCTCACCACGCGGGTCCGCGACCTCATGCGCTCGGGGGACGATCTTCCGCTCGTCGGCGCCGAACGAACGATCCTGGAAACACTGCACGTCATCTCCGACAAACGCCTCGGGCTCGCCGTGGTCGCGGGGGAAGACGGCAAGCTCCGGGGAGTGCTCACCGACGGCGACGTGCGCCGCGCCCTGACCACCGATCCCGCGAGCCTCGGCCATCCGGTGCACCGCCACATGACGCCGGACCCGCGGACGATTCACGCAGACGAGCTCGTCGAGCGCGCGATCCGCGCGATGGAGACGCCCGCGCGGCGCATCACCGCGCTCGTCGTCGTGGACGAAGACGTTCGCCCGATCGGTGTGCTGCACCTGCACGCGTGTCTGGACGCCGGATTTCGCTGACTCGCTCCGCGAACCGCGCGACCGAGCCCGCACCGCGGTTCGAGCGTTCCTTGACGGTCCCCGGAAGCCGGGCCTAGTGTCGGTGGAGAGAGTGGCGGACGAGGGGCGCCCCGGGTGCGGCAGGGATATTCCCCGAGTCCTGGAAGCAGCTCGATTCCAGAGTTTTTGGCGGGCAGGAGGGGAAATCGCGTGAACGGTCGTCATCGACGCGTGAAGCGACTTCTCTTCTATGGCGCGGTGCAGGCCTGCACCTTGGCCGCCCGATCCCTCCCGCGTTCGGCGGCGCTCTCCGCGTTCTCGGCGATCGGCGCCGCCGCGGGCTTCGTGGATCGTCCGGCGCGCCGGCGCGCGCTTCAGCATCTGAGCATCGGTTTCGGGCGCAGCCTCGACGAAGTCGGGCGCGGCGAGATCGCGCGCGCCATGTTCCGCGATCTCGGACGCAATCTGGTCGACCTTTTGCGCATGGACTCGCTTTCCCCGGAAACGCTTCGCCGCCTGGTGGTGTTCGAAGGTCTCGAGCACTTGGACGAGGCGCTCGCGCGCGGTCGTGGAGTCCTCGCGGTGTCGGCGCATTTCGGCAACTGGGAGCTTCTCGGCGCGGCGCTCTGTGCGCGCGGCTATCCTCTCCATGTGGTCTCGCGCCCGCTGTTCGATGTTCATTCCGATCGGCTGCTGACGAATTGGCGGCGCAACGCGGGAATCGTCGTTCACTCGCGTCAGGGCGGGCTTCGCGGCGCCGCGCAGGCCTTGCGTGGGGGGGAGATCGTGGGGGTGCTCATGGATCAGGACACGCATGGCCCCGGGATCTTCGTGGACTTCTTCGGCCGTCCCGCGCATACGCCGCGCGGTCCGTTCGCGCTCGCACGCCGCCGTGGCGCGGCGATCGTGCCCATTCTGATCGCGCTCGACGACGACGGCGTGCATCGCGCACGCGTGTATCCGGAAATCCCACACTCTCCGGCCGCGGAAGAGACGGCGCGCCTGCGGGAAGAGCTGACGGCTTGGCATTGCGTGCTCGAAGGAGAAATCGCGCGACGGCCCACGCAATGGCCATGGTTCCACCGGCGCTGGAAGAAGACGATGACGGAAGCGATGATCGAGCCGGGGTTCGTTCCCGCTTCTCGCCCCACACGAAACTTGGATCCGGCCCCTTCAAGACCGGCGGTGTTCTCCCGATGAACATACGGGGCCCCCTTGCCGGAGTCGTGCACGCCTTGGTCTTGCTCGCGATCGTCGCCCTCGGGTGTCGGGACGAGGTGGATCGAGCGTCGATGCCGGAGGAGCCGAGTCGAGCGCCGAACGAGGGGATGCGCGGGATCCGTCTGCGCAACTTCCAAATCGGCGACACGGAATGGGTGCTCGAAGCGGATACCGCCTCGGTGTTCCGCGAGAAGAAGATGGTGATCGCGGAACGCGTCGGAATCGATTTCTTCGATGGGCCTCGGCGCGTCTCGCGGCTCGTCGCCGACCAGGGAGTTCTCCATCAAGCCACCGACGATCTGGAAGCGCGCGGCCACGTGCGCGTCGCCACCGACGACGGCACGGTGCTCACCACCGAAGTCCTGTTCTGGGATCACCAGCGCGCCAAGATCCACACCGAGGAGTACGTCGAGATCGTGCAGGGCTCGGATGTTCTCGCGGGATACGGGTTCGAAGCCGATCCCGGGCTCGATCGCGTGGAGATTCGACGCCGAGTGCGAGGCTCGATTCGGAGCGCTCCCGATTCCCTGCTGCCCGGGGGACCGGGAGCCGGCCCGTGACCATCGCGGCTCCACCCACCGGAGCGCTCATCGGGACGGGCCTCGTGAAGTCGTATCAGAGTCATCCGGTCGTCGATCAAGTGGACGTGGAAGTGCACCGCGGCGAGGTCGTGGGGCTCCTCGGACCGAACGGAGCGGGCAAGACCACCACGTTCTACATGATGACGGGTCTCGTACGCCCGGATGCGGGCCGTGTCGCCATCGACGGCGAAGACGTCACGCGGCTCCCCATGTACCTCCACGCACGCAGGGGGATCGGGTATCTTCCCCAAGAGGCCTCGATCTTCCGCGGGTTGACCGTGCGGGAGAACGTGATGGCGATCCTCGAGATGACCGACCTCTCTCGAGCGCAGCGAGAAGCGCGGCTCGAAGAGCTCCTGGAAGACCTCGGCATCACGCGTCTCGCCGGCCAGCGGGCGTTCACGCTTTCCGGCGGAGAACGCCGCCGTGTGGAAATTTGTCGAGCACTGGTGACGAATCCTTCGTTTCTGTTGCTCGACGAGCCGTTCGCGGGGATCGATCCGATCGCCGTGGGGGACATTCAGGAAATCGTGAAGTCGCTGCGGGCGAAGGGTCTGGGGATCCTCATCACCGATCACAACGTTCGGGAGACTTTGCACATCACGGATCGTGCGTACATTCTGTTCAAGGGGCGGATCCTCATCGCGGGCACGGCCAAGGAGCTCGCGGAGAATCCGCAGGCTCGGGCGATCTACCTGGGCGAACGATTCACGCTCTGACATGCAGTCCACCGGAGCGTGGATGACGGGAGATCGATGAAGCTCGGATTTCAGCTCTCGCAAAAGCAGACGCTCAAGCTGGTGATGACCCCGCGCCTCCAGCAGGCGCTGAAGCTGTTGCAGATGCCCGCGCTGGAGCTCTCGCTGCACATCAAGGAAGAGCTGCTGGTGAATCCCCTCCTGGAGATCGAGGAGGACACGGAGGCTTCGACCGCGGAAGCCTCGCC
Organism: uncultured Gemmatimonadales bacterium; assembly: GCA_963725045.1. Lineage (GTDB taxonomy): Bacteria > ARS69 > ARS69 > ARS69 > ARS69 > CAVRWY01. The sequence continues at coordinate 136,488 of CAVRWY010000009.1, read as the reverse complement.
GGACAACGTGAACGTGGAACAGGTCCCGGATGTCGCTCCGGTGTCTCCCGACGATTCACTGTTCCGCAATCAGGAAGAGAACATCAATTGGGGGGACTACTTCCGCGACGGATACGAGTACGAGAACGACGGGTCCTTCGCCGAGCAGGAAGAAACCGATTTCGTGGAGCGCATCCCGGTGGGGCGCACCACGCTCGCCGACAGCCTCATGGAGCAATTGCATCTCTTGGAGCTGGACGAGGAGGCGCTGCGCATCGCGGAATACGTGATTGGCTGCCTGGACGATTCCGGTTTCCTGGCGATGCCGGAACCGGAGATCGCGGAGACTCTGGGCTCCAGCCGCGAAGCGGTGGATCGCGCCATCACCGCGATCCAGTCGCTGGAGCCTCCCGGAATCGGCGCACGAAATCTGCGCGAGAGTCTGTTGATCCAGCTTCGCGCCGAGGGCAAGGAGAAGAGCCTCGCCGCGGACATCGTGGCTGCGCACTTCGAGGCGTTCAAGCAGAAGCAGTACCAGGAGATCGCGCGCGTGCTCAAGGTGAGCCCCGCCGATGTTCAAGAGGCGTCCAAGGACATCGGATCTCTGAACCCGCGTCCCGGGGCCGCGCTCGCGCTCGAAGACGCGCGTTACGTCGTTCCGGATCTGGTCGTGGAGAAAGTGGACGGGCGCTACGAAGTCTCGCTGAACGAGGGCACGGTCCCGCGTCTCAAAGTGTCGCGCAGCTACCGGGAGCTCTTGACCAAGGAGCCGTCGAAGAAGCCGGACACCCCCGGAGTAGACGGAGCAGCACCGACCAAGAACGGACCGAGCGCCGAGGTCGAGTTCATCCAGGAAAAGCTCAAGTCGGCGAACTGGCTCATCCAGACCATCGAGCAGCGCCGGCGCACCATGATCAAGGTCATGGAGTCGATCGTGGAATCGCAAGTGGAGTTCTTCGAGAAGGGGCCCCAGTCGCTGCGGCCGCTCACTCTGCAGAACATCGCGGAGAAGATCGGCATGCACGAGTCCACGGTGAGCCGGGTCACCACCAACAAGTACGTGCAGACGCCGCGGGGGGTGTTGCCGCTCAAGTACTTCTTCTCCAGCGGGCTCGACACGGAGAGCGGAGATTCCGTGTCGTCGAAGATGGCGATGGATCGGATTCGCGAGCTGGTCGGCCAGGAGGATCGGAAGAATCCGGTGTCCGATCAGAGGATCGTGGAGCTGCTCCGCAAGGAGGGGCTCATCGTGGCTCGGAGAACGGTCGCGAAGTATCGAGAGAAAATGGGAATTCTCTCTGCGCGCTATCGCAAGGAGTTCTGACACAGGGCCGAGAGGCCTCGCCAGCATCGGGAGGGATCGATGAAGGTCAACGTCACCGCACGCCATTTCGAAATGTCGGACGATCTCCGCGAGCACGCCATTCGACGTTTGGAAAAAATCGAGCGATTCGGACACTCCCTCATGGACGCGCACGTGGTGCTCGACGTCGAGAAGCACCGTCAGATCGCGGAAGTCTCGGTCCACGGGAATCACACAGTTTTCATGAGCCGTGCGGAGTCGCACGACATGATCGAGTCGATCGACGACGCCTGCGACAAGGTGCAGACCCAGATCAAGCGGCACGTGGACAAAGCCCGCGAGCATCGGCCCTTGCCGGACGCCGCCGGCTAGGCGATTCGACCATGCGCGGAATTCCGGCCCGGAAGCTGTTCGACGATCGCCGCGACGAGCTCGAGCTCGAGTTCGTCGTGGAAGTGGACGACGCGCGGCTGCCCATCACCACTTCGGACGTGAACCGCCCGGGGCTGGCGCTGGCCGGATTCACCGAGAACTTCCTGTACGAGCGCATCCAGATTCTCGGCGAGACGGAAATGCTCTACCTGGACACGCTCTCTTCGAAAGAGAAGGACGCGGCGATCGACCGGCTCTTCGAGCGGGATCTGCCGTGCGTGATCGTGTCCAAGGGGCTGCCGATTCCGGATCGTCTCGCCGAGCGCTGTCAGGAGCGCTCCATTCCGCTTTTGCGCACGCGCATGTCCACCACGCCGCTCATTCATCAGCTCACCGCGTATCTGAACGACGTGTTCGCTCCGCGCACCACGATGCACGGATCGCTGGTGGATGTGTACGGCGTGGGACTGCTCATCACCGGGGACTCCGGCATCGGCAAGAGCGAGACAGCGCTGGACTTGGTCGAGCGCGGACAGCGGCTCGTCGCCGACGACGTGGTCATCGTGAGCCGCCATCCGCCGGCGACTTTGGTGGGAAGCTCCAACGAGCTTCTCGGACATCGCATGGAAGTGCGCGGCATCGGCATCATCGACGTGCGCGAGATGTTCGGAATTCGCGCGACCCGGCTGCACAAGCGCATCGAGGTGGAAGTGCGGCTCGAGCACTGGGAGCCGGGCCATCCGTACGATCGTCTGGGTCTCGACGATCGCACCACTTCCATTCTGGGCGTGCGCGTCCCTTACGTCACCATTCCGCTGGTGCCCGGAAAGAACGTGTCCGTGCTCGCGGAAGTCGTGGCTATGAACCATCTCATCAAGTCGACCGGGCACCATCCGGCGGCGCGGCTGGACGCCCAGCTCAAGAGCCTCATGAGTCAGGTGCAATCGGGTCTGCCTCCGGGAGAGGCGGAAAACGCAGAGTGATCGCTTGATCCGCAAGTCTCTCCGCATCGTGAATCGACAGGGAATGCACATGCGCGCGGCCAATCTCTTCGCCAATCTCGCCGGACGCTTCCCGGCGCAGGTGCGCGTCTCCAAAGGCGAAGTCATCGTCAACGGGAAGAGCATCATGGGACTCATGATGCTCGCCGCACCCTGCGGCTCGGAGATCGTGGTGGAGATCGAAGGGGAAAACGAAGAGCAGGCGTTCCTCGAAATTGCGACGCTGGTTCGTTCGGGATTCGGCGAGGACCGCGACGGGCTCTCTCGCATGGCCGAGGGGACCGAGCGTTGAGCGGACCGACCGCGGGGGTCGGTGCGCGGCTCGACCCCATGGACATGCGCGGGCGGGTCCTGGGACTGCCGCGCCAGCTTCGCGACGCCAGGGACGCGGCGCGGGCGGCGGCGCCGCTCGCTCACGGCCCGCGCCCGAGCCGCATCGTCGTGGTGGGCATGGGAGGAAGCGCGATCGGGGGGGATTTCCTGCGCGAGATCGCGCGGGAACGCTCGACGATTCCGATCGAGGTCGTTCGCGGCGATCGGCTTCCGAACATCGACCCGGAGGGCAGCTTCGTCTTCTTCGTGAGCTACTCCGGACAGACGGAAGAGACGCTGCGCTGCTGGCGCGCGGCGAGCGATCTCGGATTGCGCCGCGCCGCGATCACCAGCGGGGGAGCGCTCGCGGATCTGGCCGCGTCGGAACGTGTGCCGCTGCTGAAAATCCCGGGGGGCTCGCCTCCGCGGGCCGCGCTCGGATGGACCGGCGTTTCTCTCCTCGTGTCGCTGGAGCGTGCGGGCTGGCTCCCCTTCGTCGACTCCGAGTGGGAGGAGACGTTCTCGGTGTGCGAAGGACTCGCGCGCGAAGTGCAGCAAGGAGGGCCGGCGGCCACAGCGCTCGACGCGTGGGCGCGGGCGACGTCGGGGCGCCTCGCCATGATCTACGCCGCCGCGGATCCCACGGGACCGGCGGCGGTGCGCTGGTCGTGCCAGATCAACGAGAACGCCAAGTCCCTCGCGCACGTCGCGCTCTTCCCCGAGCAGAATCACAACGAGATCGTGGGCTGGGAAGGCGTCGATGCTCCGGGGGAACGTTTGACCGTCGCCGTCCTTTCCGACCCGGGCGCCACCTCCGGCGTTCGCCGGCGGCTGAACAATGTGGCCGGGGAGATCGAAAAAAAGGGTGTGCCCGTGTTCCGGTTCTCGCCGCGGGGGGAGCGCCTCCCGGCACGTCTCTTCTCGCTGGCTCTCCTGGGAGATTTTGCCAGCCTCGCGCTCGCCGGGGTGCGGGGCGTGGACCCCACGCCGGTCGCCTCGATTGACCGGTTGAAGGCGGCGCTCGCGTCGGGCACAATGGAGGATTCCACCGCCTGAGATCCTCGAATCTCGGGCCTCCCGGAGGCGACTCCGGAACGAGAAGGAGCATCGTTCGATGTCCACCGACCGCTTTCTGTTCACCTCGGAGTCCGTGACGGAGGGACATCCGGACAAGGTCGCCGATCAAATCTCCGACGGCGTGCTCGATGCAATTCTCGCCAAGGATGCGCGGAGCCGCGTCGCCTGCGAAACGCTGGTCACCACCGGCATCGCGATGGTCGCGGGCGAGATCACCACGGATGCCTACGTCGAGATTCCCGACATCGTGCGCGACACGCTGCGGCGCATCGGCTACGACAACGCCGCCTACGGCATCGACTGGGAGACGTGCGCGGTCGTCACCAGCATCGGCAAGCAGAGCCAGGACATCTCCATCGGCGTGACCGAAGGACAGGGCCTGCACAAGGAGCAGGGCGCCGGCGATCAGGGACTCATGTTCGGCTACGCGACCGACGAGACTCCCGAGCTCATGCCCATGCCGATCATCTTGGCCCACAAGATCTGCGCGCGGCTTGCGGAGGTCCGCAAGAACGGACGAGTTCCGTTTTTCCGTCCCGACGGCAAATCGCAGGTGACCATCGAGTACGAAGGAGACCGTCCGATCCGCATCGACACGATCGTGGTCTCCGCGCAGCATCACGACACCGTGACCCATAAGCAGGTCCAGGAAGCGGTGATCGACGAAGTGATCAAGCCGCTGCTTCCCCCGGAGATGATCGACGCCAAGCGGCCGATCACCTACCACGTGAATCCCACCGGGCGCTTCGTCACCGGCGGACCGCAAGGGGACTGCGGGCTCACCGGGCGCAAGATCATCGTCGACACGTACGGCGGAATGGGACGCCACGGCGGCGGTGCGTTCTCGGGGAAGGATCCATCCAAGGTGGACCGCTCGGCGTGCTATGCCGCGCGCCATGTCGCGAAGAACGTCGTGGCCGCGGGACTCGCGCGCCGCGCCGAGATCCAGGTCGCCTATGCGATCGGAGTGGCGAAGCCCGTCTCCATTCGAGTCGACACGTTCGGCACGGGAAAGATCCGCGACTCCGAGATCACGGACCTGGTGCGCAACGCCTTCGATCTCACGCCGTCGGGAATCATTCGCGAGCTCAATTTGCTTCGTCCCATGTACCAAAAGACCGCAGCCTACGGTCACTTCGGCCGTGAGGACGCAGGCTTTCCGTGGGAAGAGCGCAATCGCGTGGACGCGCTGCGCTCTTTGGTCTGAGCAAACAGAGAGGCGACGGACTCGCTCCGCAGTTTTCCGCCCGGGCGAGACCGCGGCGGGAGCCTCGGACTCCCAGTATCTCTCGTCTCAGATACGTTCCTCGGCGCCGCCCGGCGGCTCGCCCCTTTCGGCTCGCGCTTTTCGCTTCGTGATGAGCAAGATCTGCGCGGGTGATACGCAGGCTCGCCGAAAGGTACCGGGACTCTGGGCGGCGACCGCCGGTGCGCCTCCGGTACGCCACTTCGCCTCGAGACACTGGGAAATCTGACGGAACTCAGATTCCCGGTGTGTCTCGTCTCGCTATCTGCGCGGGTGATACGCAGGCTCGCCGAAAGGCACCGTCAGCGGCCCCTTCGCTCGCTCGGAAGACTGCGGGGCGATTTCGTCGTTCTCTCTCTTTGGTCGAGAGTCCCGCTGCCGAGGCCATTTCACTTCCTCGTTTTCGCCAGCCCGAAGATCCCGAGCGCAATGAACACGATGTTCGGAAGCCAGGCCGCCACGATCGGCGGAAGCTGGCCGGAGAGGCCGAACGTGCCGCCGACTTCGAGGAGCACGTAGTAGAGGAATCCGACGAGGAGCGCGGCGGCGAAACCGACGGTGTGCCCGCCGCGCCGGATGGCCCCGGTGAGCGGTGCGCCGAGCAGCACGACCACGAAGTTGGCGAAGGGAAACGCAATGCGCCGGTGCTTCTCGACGAGAAGCCGGGTGACGTCGCCTCCGGAGAGTCGCGCGCGCTTGGTGTGCTCGAGGAGCTCGCCGAGCGGCATCTCGTTCGGCTCCTTGATCGGCCGCAGAAAGTCGTGGGGCCGCTCCTGGATCTCCGGAAAGGCGCGCTCTTTGAAGGGCTCCGCCTCGACGTGGCCGTCCTCGAAGAACGTGCGCAGGAAACCGTCGTGGAAGAGCCAGGTCCCGTCCTTCCAGTCCGCGCGGCGCGCGTCGATGCGCCGGACCAGCGTTCCCTCGGCGAATTGCTGCACCACGACGTCGCTCATCGAGTTCTTGGTGCCGTCGAACGCACGCATGAGAAAGTAGCGCCCGCCCGCACCGAGATAATTGAGATCCACGCGCTGATCCCCCGACAAGCGCGGCCGCCCGCGAATCTCGTGATCCAGGATGTCGGTGGAGACTTCGTTGGCGCGCGGGACGATCTCGATCGTGAGCGTGGAGGCCAGCAAGCTCACGCCGAGCCCGGCGAGAAGCACGGGACGGAGGATCCGTGAGAGCCCGATGCCGCTCGCGGTCATGGCCACGAGCTCGTTGCGCCGCGCCATTCCACCCAAGGAGAACAGCGTCGCGATCAACGAGGAGATCGGCAGGATCAGCGCGGCGAGGAACTGCAGCTTCGCCAGGTAGTACTCGAGGATGACCGAGAAGGAGACGTGGTTGTCGATGAAAGTGTCGAGCCGTTCGAACAGATCGACGATGATGGAGATCGCGAGAAAGGCCACCAGGGAAGCGGCCAATGGAACGATGAAGGACCGCAGGAGGTAACGGTCGAGGATCTTCACGTGCGAAGCGTGGGCCGGCGAAACGGGAAGCGAGCATCGCGGCGGAGCACCAGGAGAAGCCCGACGATCCCGAGGACGACGTTGATCCCCCACATGCCGAGAGCCGGGGAGATGAGGCCCCGATCTCCGAGCTTCTCGCCTCCCAGGGTTGCGGTGTAATAGAGGAGAAAGAAGAGGAACGAGAGGCCGCCGCCGATGCCGACGCCGCCGCGGCGAGCCCACGCCCCCAGGGGCGCTCCGAGGAAGACGAAGACGAGGCAGGCGACGGGAAAGGAGTGCTTCTTCTGGATTTCGACTTCGAACTTATTGATGTCTCGGGTCCGTCGCTCGAGCTGGCGCTCCGATCCTTGAATCCGGCGCAGGAAGATGCGAGCTCGGGTCAGGACCTCCGAAGGGCGCTCCGGAGCGGGGCCGACCCCGGGGAGCTCCAGCGGGCGACCTGCTCCCGGAGCTCGTCGATTCCCTGGTTCGTGAGGCGGGCCAGGCTGTCCGCCTCGGCGTCGCGCCGGACCTTCAGGGAGTCCACGGCCGCGCGCATCGCCTTGACCGGAAGCTCGCGGTCCCCCCGGATCGAGTCCCCTCCGCGCCGCTCCAGGCGGGTGCCGAGATCTCCGAAGATCAGGTCGTGGACGTCGAAGTGGAGGAGGAAGTAGCCGCCGGGATCGTCCTTGTCGACCTCGTGGATCTCGCCGTCCCGCAGGCGGATCACGAGCCGATTGCCCCCATCTTCCATGATCAGAGTGCCCCTCGGGGCGTGGATCGTCCGCACCGGCTGGCGCGGATCGAGCACGTAGACGGTGACGTCCCGGATCTCGTTCGTCGCGTCGTCCACCTGGCGCACCAGGAGCCGGTATCCCTCGAAGTCGTCCATGAACACGCCCTCGCGAATGGAGATCGTGGGACGAGTGCGATGGATGTCGGTCGTGAGCATCTTCAGTCGGTGATTCGCTTCGGGGAGCACGACGTTGTTGTACGCGAAGAGCACCAGCGTCAGCGCGGCGGCGGCGATCAGAATGGGGCGGAGCGTGCGCAGGAACGAGATGCCGCTGGCTTGCATCGCGTCGAGCTCGAAGTCTTGGGACATTCGCCCGAACGTCATCACCACCGCGACGAGCACGGCCATGGGAACGGTGAGCGCCAGGATCCAGCCCAGAGAGAGCGCGAACATCTCGACCACCGTGAATGGATCCAGATTCCGCGACGCGAACAGCTCGATGAAGTCGACGAGCACCCTGAGAACGAAAATGAAGGTGATCGTGACGATCGCGAAGAGAAATGGTCCCACATGACGCCGCAGGAGGTAGCGGTCGATCGTGGACCCGATCATCGTCGTCCCCTCAGCCGTTGGGCATCGCGCATCCTAAGGGGGGGCGGATGCGCCGACAAGCGAGCGTTCTCCGGGCCTCGCGTTCCTTGACAGGCTCCCGAGGGATTCCTAAGTTCTCGCGAGCGACTCCCCGAGAACATCGCCCTGCCAGGCCCCTCGATCGAGACTGGATGGAGAAGGCCGCTCCACGATCTTCGACGCGGGGCCGGGGCTTCGGCGTGCTCATGCTCGCCGCGGTCTGGGCCCTCGCGCTGCATTCCTCCGCGCACGCCGCCTACGTGAATCCGCGACTCCTCGGGGATCGACCGTGGGAGCCGAGCTCCGTCCGTGGGGCCGGGCGCCTGGGGTCCTTGGTCCCCGTTCCACGCGAAGGAAGGCTGGCCGGCGTGGACCGGAAGGTCCGCGAGGAATACGACGTCGATCTGGAAACCGGAAAGGTCAGGATCCGCCAGGTCTACGGCCAGACTCTCGTCGCCCCGGAATGGGTGGAAGACATCCCCACCGCGATCCGGACGATCGGACTCGCCTCCGGCTCGCGGGAGTGGGACGAGCTCCTCAAGAAGCGAACGCTGACCGGGCTCACTTCCGCGGACCAGTCGGTCGTCACCATCGACATTCCCGTGGAGTTCCCGGATGCCGTCGCCGACGTGATCGGCCAGGGCGCGCGCCTCAATTTGACCGGATCGGAACGCATCACGTTCAGTGGGACTTCGAACAAGATCGAAGGCGGTCAGGTGTTCGAGTCGCAGACGTCCTCCGGGTTTCCCGATCTGGACATGCGACAGCAGCTTCGCGTCAACCTCGACGGCACGATCGGGCGCAAGATCCACGTGCTCTTGAATCACGACAGCGAAGCGGCCACGGATCTGTCCAACAAGATTCAGCTCCGTTACGACGGCGACGAAGACGAAGTCGTCCAGAAGATCGAAATGGGAAACACCGAGCTCTCCCTTCCGGGTGCGGACTTTCTCTCGTTCCGAAAATCGCAGCAGGGACTCTTCGGAGCGAAGGCGATCGGCAAGTTCGGTCCCCTCGACGTCACCGCGATCGCCTCCAAGCAGGAGGGGCAGACCGCGCGGCAGAGCTTCGTGGGCCAGGCGCGAAGCGACTCGGTCACCATCCGCGACGTCGACTTCGTGAAGCGCAAGTATTTCTTCATCCAAGCGCCGGATGCGCTCACCGACTCCACCAGCGGAATCCTCCCGATCGGGAATCTGGAAGTCTTCCTGGATGATCAGAACTTCGACAACAACATCCCGCTCTTGGCGCAGCGCGGATACGCCTATACCGACGCCCTCCAAGGAGCCGTGGCCGACTCCCTGAGCACGAAACAGAAGGGGTGGTTCCATCCGCTCAAGCTGAACGTGGATTACACGTATCGCCCGGAAGGGGGAATCCTCACGCTGGAGCAGCCGCTGGCGTTCGATCAGGCGCTGGCCTGCTACTTCGTTCGCGGCGACGGTGATTCCGTCGGCAATTTTTCCGCGGGCATCGACCAGACCGTTTCGCCGCCGGCGCCGGCATTGGGGATGCAGCTCATCGCGCCTCCGCTCTCCGAGCTGTGGGACGACACCAAGGGTTTCACCGTGCTGCGCGAACGTGAGATCAAGAACATCTATTACCTGGGGGCGCGCAACATCGTCCAGGGAAGCCTCGACGTGGAGATCCGCCGGCGTGCCTCGGGCGCCGGAGAGCAAGACCTGGACAAGCAGGAGAACTCCCCCGATCCCGCCGACAACGTCGAGTACATCCGCATCCTCGGTCTCGACAACCGCGGAATCACCACGAACGAGCCTCCCGACAGCCAAGTGGACGACGAGTTCCTCGATGAAGAAGAGGGGTTGCTCGTCTTCAGGAATCTGACGCCTTTCGCGCCCGACTCCTCCACGGCCAACTTCCGTCTGGGACCGGACGGAACGAGCACCGGACGCTCCACCGAACCGGGCCCCAAGCTCCTCGACTACAACGGCGCGATCTACTCGCAGCGGCCCGATCTGGTGCTGAACCAGTGGAAGTACGAGATCAAGGCGACCTACACGACGCCCACGCCCACGTACTCGCTGAACCGCTTCAACATCCTGGACGGATCCGAGAGAGTTCGTTTGAACGGCCGCCTGCTGAGCCGCGGCGCGGACTACGACATCGACTACGAGCTCGGCATCCTCACGTTCAAGACCCCGGATGCGAACCTTCCCGACGTGAAGATCGAGGTGGACTTCGAGTTCGTCCCGCTGTTCGGCCAGGCCAAGGAATCGCTCGCGGGTCTGTCGGGCACGTACAACTTCGATCCGCTGACGCGTCTGGCTTCGTCCTGGCTCTACTACTCGAAGGCGACGCCCGGAGCTTCGCCCGCGTCTCGGACAGGAGCCCTCGCGCATCATCGTGGGAGATCTCTTCGGCCAGTGGCAGAAGAATCCGCAGTTCATGACCAACATCGTGAACGCGATTCCCTCTGGTGACCTCGGAGGAAGCCTCGGAGATCTCGCTGCAGGGCGAAGCGGCGATGTCGCTGCCCAATCCAAACACCAAAGACGAGATCTACATCGACGACATGGAAGGAGTCGAGGACAGCCGCGACCTGACCATCACGCGCGCGCTCTGGCAGCGCGCCTCGGAGCCGATCGGTCCGGTTACCGTCGAAAACGACTTCGACCGCACCTTGATCCCTCGACTCCCGTTCAACTGGTACAACCCCGACAATGTGGTGCGGCGCAAAGAAGTGTTCCCCGAGCTCACCGGACAGCAGGAAGGGGAGGATTTCCTCCAGGTCTTGGAATTCACGGTGCGCGACGAGGAGGGGGCCAACGACCCCGCGCGCTGGATGGGGGTCATGCGCAATCTCTCCCCGACGGGCGAGGACTTCTCGGAAAAGAAGTTCCTGGAAATCTGGGTCAACGATTTCCAGCGCCGTCAGGGGAAGATGCTCTTCGACATGGGAGAAGTCAGCGAGGACTACTACCTGGAGACGAACTCCACGCTTCTCAACAAGGGGCGGGGCAAGCTGGATACCGAGGACACCGTTCCCGTGGGCGGCGACGGGATTCTCAACAAACCGCTGGAGGACTTCGGCCTCGACAACATTCTCGGCGATGACGACGCGGCTCTGGCGGGAGACGACGGCAACGACGACTTCTTCTTCGAGAAGTCGGGAGATCCCATCGACTACACCCAAATCAACAATCCCGAGGACAACAACTTTCTCGACACCGAAGACCTGGACGGCGACCGCGCGCTGGACCTGGACAACATTTACTTCTCCTACGTTCTGGATCTCGCCGATTCGATCATGGTGAACGGGCTGCTCATCCCCAACCCCGCGATCGTGCAGGACAACAGCGTTGTCAGTCCGGGCAACGGCTGGCGCTTGTTCCAAATCCCGCTCGACAGCGGCATCTCCGTCACCCAAGGCGCGCTTCCGCGCCGGCTCTCGGTCAAGTACGCCCGCTTGTGGTTCGACCAGCTTCCGACCGGGCCGGGGGTCAAGATCCAGATCGCTTCGCTCAAGATCGCGGGGGCGGCGTGGCGCGAAGAGAAGTTCTCCACCAACGACACGGGAGTGGCGGTCGACGAGCCGAGCAACGCCCTGCTCACGATCAAAGATGTGAACAACAAGGAAGACCCCGTCTACGCGGGACAAGAGCCGTTCGATCCCGGCGAAGATTCGAGCGGGCTCAAGCGGCGCGAACAGAGCTTGATCATCGACTATCGGGGAATTCCCTCGTCCGCGGTGATTCCCGGCGGGATCGGCCGGCAGGGAAGCGCCTATCGCGAGATTCTCGACACCGGCGACGGCAAGAACCAGGACTTCACGCAGTACGAAGACCTGAGCTTCTACCTGCGCGACGGACAGCGCATCATGCACAAGACCGATCGCCCCGACACGTCGCAGGGCACGTTCTTCTTCCGCTTCGGTCCCGACACGACGAACTTCTACGAGTTCTCCACGAAGATGGACTCGAGGTGGGAGAACTGGGACGAAGTTTTCCTGCGGCTAAACGATCTCGCCGAGCTCAAGCTCGATCCGGCGGAGACCACCAGGACGGTGGAGGGAATCCAGGTTCCGTATCGGTACCGGATTGTCGAAGGGGACACGCTCGCCGTGTACGGTGCACCGTCCCTGACCCGAGTGCGCCGCATGACCGTCGGAGTCCGGGGTGACGATCCATTCACCGCCACGGGGAGCGTGAGCGGCGTCGTGTGGTTCAACGAAATTCGATTGCGTGCCGTGAAGAAAGAACCGGGGTACGCGTCGCGCGCGAACGGAAACGCGCGCTTCGCCGACTTCGCCACGGTCAACGGCAGCATTCGTAAAGTCGACTCGGAGTTCCGCGGGATCGACGGGGAACGACTGGGGGACGACCAGCTGTCCTGGAGCATTCGCGGCGACATGCAAATGCACAAGTTCGTCGACGGCCGGGGTCTCTCGCTGCCGTTTTCGGCGAGCTATTCGGACTCGCGCTCGATTCCACGGCTCGCGCCGAACTCCGACATCGAGCTGGAAGACGAGAACGATCGAGTGAGCGCGCAGTCCCGAACGAGGTCATGGGACGTGAGCGGACGATTCTCCAAGGTGCGTCCGTCGACGAGCGCCTGGCTGCGCTACACGCTCGACAATTTCGCGCTTTCCGCCTCGAACCGTCACGAGAAGTCCAGCTCGACCTACCAGAAGACCGAGGGGGAGGGCAGCACCGCGCTGGCCACGTACAACCTGAATCCCGGGACGGGGAAGACGTTCCGTCTGCTCCAGCGCTTCGACATCTCGTACTTTCCCACATTGAAATTGGCGATGACCGGAAACATCAACATTCTCAATCAGACCGATATCGTGCAGGACACGACCGGAACCTCGGCTCTTATTCCTCGCCTTCCCATTCGCTCGCGCCAATTGAAATCGTCGATCGGCACGGTGTGGGATCCGATTCGATCCAATTCGTTCGACAGTCAGTTGACGTTCAACAAGACGCAGGACCTCGACCTGCACAAGACCGAGGCTCTGTGGGAGAGCTTCAAGCTCGGAGGACGGGAGGAGACGCGCGATCACACCGCCCGATTCTCCTGGCATCCCACGCGCGTCCGCTGGCTCCGGCCGGTGTTCACGTACACTTCGCGCTACGGCGAGGATCAGACCCAGAGCGCGCAAGATCCGAACACGACGGCGCGGCTGCGCAACGTGCAGAACGGATCGACCCGCGAGGTTTCCGCGACGTTCTCGTTTCGCCAGCTGCTCCCCAAGAAGGGGGACACGCCGACCCGTCGCGCCACGAAGGGGAGAACCGATCCGCCCCGGGTCGGAGCGGACGAGACTCAGCCCCCGGAGGAAGAGCGGGAGACCGAGCCGCGCGATGAAGACAGGGCGCGAAGGAGGGCAGGATGCGCCGCGCGAGGACGACCCGCGCAACGGCCAGCAGGGAGAAGCCGAGCCTGGGGGAGAGCAACCCCCTCCACAAGGTGGCGAGGGAACAGCCCCCGCGGATTCGGCGCAGGCGCCGCGCAAAGGTCCACCCGGATTGCCCAGCTTGAGCACGATCGGCTCCAAGTTCGTGGGGATCTTCGCTGCGTTCGGGGACATCCGCGGCTCCTATCGGGACACCCGGGACTCGCGTTACGGACGGTTGGGAGATCGTCCGGGCTGGGGCTACCAACTCGGTTACACGCCCATCGATCGCGACCTGAGGATCCCCGGAGCACAGGGCGTCGTCGAAGACCGCTCGAGCAACTCGTGGGAAACGAAGATCGACACCACGTTCCAACCGGCGTCGTCGTTCTTCATCGACGTCGCCTACGCCCGCAACACCGCTCGCTCCGAGCAGAATCTGGCGAGGAACAAGACCGAGGACGTGATCTTTCCGGATCTTTCGCTGAGCCTGGACGGTCTCGAGCGGCGGCTGTTCCTCAAGAAGATGGCGAAGACGTCGGCGCTGAACTCCGCCTATCGCCAGCAGACTCGCTATTCAGGCAAGCTTCCTCCGCTCGATCAGCCCGAGCCGCCGGGAACGCGCTGGTACGACACGAAGTCGGACCGCAAGGAGTTCTCTCCGCTCATTTCCTGGAGCACCAGCTGGAATTCCGGCATCAACACGACGCTCTCGTACAACCGCACCGACGAGACGACGCAGAATCTCTACCTCGGCGAATCGATCACCACGGTGGAGAACCGGGCGTTCCGCTTGAACGGGCGCTACAGCTTCTCCGCCCCGCAAGGGATGTCGGTGCTCGGAAAGCGGATTCGTTTCCGCAGCGACATGACGCTGAATCTCGACATCGAGAGGATCACCGACCTGGAGACGAGCAAGACCGCCGGATCCTCTGCGTCGTCGGACCGCAGGAACTCGCGGTCCATGGCCATCAAGCCGCGCGCCACGTACAACTTCTCGAAGAAGATTCAAGGAAGCCTCGATCTCAGCTACGCTCGGACCAAGGATTTCATCCGCGTGCGGACCGATCGGACGATCTCGATCGCGGTCGAAGCGCTCATCAAGTTCTGACGATTCGGGAGAACGATCGATGCGGATCCGAGCGTTCGCGGCGATGCTCGCGAAACGGACGAGGCTGGCCGCGGTGTTCGCGGCGACGCTGGCGCTTGGCGCCGCGGCGGGCTGCGGCGGGGAGCGGCCGTTCGACGCGGAGCGCTCCTTTCGCCATTTGGAAGCGCAGGTTGCGCTCGGCTCCCGTGCCCCCGGTCGCGAGGGGCACACGCGCGGCAAGGCGATGATTCGTGCTCATCTGGAATCGACCGCGGAGAGCGTGACCTCGCATCCGTTTCGTGCGGTGTCGCCGCTCGATTCTTCCGAAGTCGAGCTCGAGAACTTCGTGGGCGTGTTCAACGCGGCGAGCACCACGCGCATCCTCTTGGGCGCACATTGGGACACACGAGCGGTGGCCGACGAAGACTCCGACCCGACGCAACGCACGCTCCCCGTGCCCGGGGCGAACGACGGGGCGTCGGGGGTCGCGGTGCTCTTCGAGGTGGCGAGCGCACTCGCCGCGCATCCTCCGAAGATCGGCGTCGACCTGGCGTTCTTCGATGGCGAGGACCAGGGCACCCATGGGGATCCGGAGTCCTGGGCGCTGGGATCGCAGCGCTTCGTGAAGGACTTTCCGCAGTATCGTCCCACGTTCGTGGTGGTGATCGACATGATCGGCCGGCGCGGAACGCGGATTCTTCGGGAAGAGAACTCGGCGCGCCACGCCCCCGCGCTGGTCGCGAGAATTTGGAAAATTGGCGCCGATCTCAAAGTGCAGGCCCTGGTGGATTCGGTGGGGGCCTCGGTGTACGACGACCATGTCCCCTTTCTCCAAGCGGGGATCCCCGCGGCGGATCTCATCGACATGGAAGACCCCAGGTGGCACACGACCGAGGACCTTCCCGCCCATTGCGATCCGGAGAGCCTGCGGGACGTGGGGCGCCTACTGCTTGGCATCGTGCGGGACGCGGAGCGGGGGCTTTCCCCTTGACACTGCCGGAGCGAATCGACAGATTCGTCCATGTTCAGGCCGCCGGGGGCTCCCGGCGGCTTTCGTTTTGAGGGACCGTGGGCCGGCCGGAGATCGGTCGCCCGGATGAGGGATCAGTCGTGGAATCCCGCCTGTACGATGAGCTGGAGCCGGTTGCGGCATCCTGTGGGGTCGGGCTGGTCGAGGCCGTGCTCGAGCTGCGCGGCCGCCGGCAGGTCGTGCGTGTCGTGATCCATGCGGAGCGGGGGATCACCCACGGCGATTGCGAGCAAATGACCCGCGCCGCCGGGGACGCGATCGACGCCGGAGAGCTCGTGGCCGGAAGCTACGTCCTCGAGGTTTCTTCTCCGGGGCTCGATCGCGTTCTCAAAGGCGAGCGCGAGTTCGACGTGTTCCGGGGCAAGAGAGTTCGGCTGCGGCTCCAAGAGACCCCGGAGAAGGAAATCGTCGGCCTCTGCGACGGGACTCGTGAGGGGCACCAAGTCGCCGTCCGCGACACGGATGGAGGAACGATGGTGTTCCCGTGGTTGGACGTGGCGCGTGCCCGCCTTGATCCGGAAGGGCTCCCGCGGAGCGAAGGAAGAGGAGCATGAACTACGAAATTCTGGAAGCGCTCGGGCAAATCGCCCGGGAAAAGAACGTCGGCAAAGATCTGGTGATCGAAACGTTGGAGGCGGGAATCGTCTCGGCGGCGCGGCGCAAGTACGGCCAGTCCGCGGACATCCGGGTCAAATTCGACGAGAAGTCCGCGACGATGGACGTCCAGTACGTCCGCAAGGTCGTCGACGACTTGAGCGACGAAGAGCGCGAGATCGAGTTCGACGACGCGCGCGCCGTGGATCCGAAGGTCGGGATCGGCGACGAGCTGGTGGTGTCGCTGTCCTTCGATGAGTTCGGGCGCGGGGCGATTCAGGCCGCGAAGCAAGTGGTCGTGCAGCGCGTGCGCGAAGCCGAGCGCGAGATCGTCTACCAGAACTATCACAACCGCATCGGCGAGATCGTCACCGGCACGGTGCAGCAGATCAACCGCGGCAACATCATCGTGAACCTGGGGCGCGCCGAAGCGCTGCTTCCGTTCCGCGAGCAGATCCGCCGCGAGCAGTACCGCCAGGGCGACACGATCCGCGCGCTCATCGTCGAAGTGCAGAAGAACGCCAAGGGCCCGCAGATCATTCTCTCCCGCGCGTCCGAAGACTTCTTGATGAAGCTCTTCCAGCAGGAAGTGCCCGAGATCCTGGAAGGGATCGTGCAGATCCGTGCGGTGGCGCGTGAAGCGGGCGGCCGCTCCAAGATCGGCGTCTCCTCCAACGAGTACCGCGTGGATCCGGTCGGCGCCTGCGTCGGAATGAAGGGATCGCGCGTGCAGGGCATCGTGCGCGAGCTCTCCGGCGAGCGCATCGACATCGTCCCGTATTCGGAGGACCCGATCGCGTTCGTCACCAAGGCGCTCTCCCCCGCGAAGATCCTTCAGGTTCTTCCGGACGATGCCAACAAGACGATGCAGGTCGTGGTCACCGAGGATCAGCTCTCGCTGGCGATCGGCAAAGGCGGGCAGAACGCGCGTCTCGCGGCCAAGCTCACCGGCTGGAAGATCGATCTCGTCTCCGAGACGGAGTTTGCGGCGTCGCGCGGCGAGACCACGCGGGCGAATTCGATCCCGGTGGAAGAGCTCTCCGGGCTCGGACCGAAGACGATCGAGAACTTGGTGCGCGCCGGCTTCGAGTCCGTGCAGGACATCGTGAAGGCGTCGATCGAGGACTTGATCAACGTTCCCGGAGTCGGCGACGTGACCGCGCAGAAGATCTATCTCGGTGCCGTGCAGCACATGGAAGCGGCCGAAGAGAAGCGTCGCGAAGAGAAGCGCAACGCCGCCGAAGCCGCCAAGGCTCCCGTGCAGGAGGAGTTCTCGCTGCCGCCGGCCGCGATCGCGATCGCGGCGGAGCGTGAAGCCGAGGCGGCCGCCGCTTCTGCTCCTGTTCCCGTGCCCGAGCCGGAGCCGATCGTCGCGCGTGCTCCTGAGCGCGAGGTCGAAGAGAAGGAGTCGATTCCTGCAGCTCGCGCAACGCCGGAACCGAAGCCGGAACCGAAGAAGGTTCCCGAGCCGTCGCCAAGCGCTTCACCGGCGCCGAGCGCGAAGCCTTTGGAGCCGGGCCAGTACCTGGACGACATCGCGGCGATGGAATCGGAGCTTTCCTCGGGATGGGAAGCGGACGCCGCCGAAGGAGAGGAACCCGAGAAAACCTGACGGCGCGATCCGACTTGCGTGAGCCGGGTCCGTCGTCCAGAATGCTCGGTCGATCGTGAAATCTCGGGAGAAGATCCGGGATCTCTTGGGTCTCGGCATGAGGGCTCGATCGGTCACGGTCGGTTCGCGGGAAACGCGAGCCGCGCTCCATCGTGGAGCGATTCACGCAGCGATCGTCGCGACCGACGGGTCCGCCAGAGATCGGGAACGTCTCGAGCGTATTGCCAAGGAGCACGGCGTCCCGGTTCTTGCCGTCACCGGCAGCAGCGAGCTCGGGGCATGGATCGGCCGAACTTCGGTCGCTGTCTTGGGAATTCGAGACCCGCGGCTCGCGTCGCGGATCGTGGAGCTCGCCGGGGCGCCGCAGGCGCCGGGCGAGAGACTGGAGTGATATGCGAAGGATCGAAGACAGAACCCCGGCGCCGCTTCGAGCCCCGGACTCCGGGAGCGCGAAGGGGGGCGCCAAAGGCGAGGGTGCGGAAAAAGTCCGCATCTACGTGATCGCGAAGCAGTACTCGGTTTCTTCCGACGCGATGATGACGATCCTGCGCAATCTCGGCGTCGAAGCGAAGAGCCACATGAGCTCCATCGACGACGAGACCGTGGAGCTCATTCGCAAGACGTTCGCCAAGGAAAAGGAAGCGGTCCTTCAAGAAGACGCGCGCAAGCGCGAAGTGCAGCGCGCCAGCCGCAAGCGCACCGCGGCCGCACAGGCCGCCCATGCGCAGGCCCAGCCGCAGGCGGCCACGGTTTCTCCCGGCACCGCGGCTCCGGTGACCGAAGTCGCTTCTCCCAAGCCGATGCCCGCACCCGCGCAGGTCGCTGGAAAACGGCGCGGCGCGCCGCCGCCCAAGCGGGCCGTCGATCAAAAGGCCGTCCAGGCGAACATCAAGAAGACGATGGCCGACCTGGATACGCGCCGCCGCCGTCACAAGCGGCGTACGAAAGAAGAAGGAGAAGAGGAAGCTCCGTCGGAAAACGTCCTCAAGCTCACCGAGTTCGTGTCCACCTCGGAGCTCGCCGGATTTCTCGGAGTGTCCGCATCGCAGGTGATCGCCAAGGCGATCGAGATGGGCTCCATGGTGACCATCAACCAGCGCCTGGACCGCGACATGATCGAAATGCTCGCGGACGAGTTCGGCTTTGCGGTGCACTTCCAGTCCGAGCTGGACCAGGAGATCGCGGAAGAGGAAGACGAGGATCGCGCGGAAGATCTGCGTCCCCGTTCCCCGGTGGTCACGATCATGGGACATGTGGATCACGGCAAGACCAGTCTTCTCGATCACATTCGCGAGACCAACGTCATCGCCGGCGAAGCGGGTGGGATCACGCAGCACATCGGCGCGTACCACGTGGAGCTGGACGGCGGAAAGATGATCACTTTCCTGGATACGCCAGGCCACGAAGCGTTCACCGCGATGCGCGCGCGCGGCGCCCAGATCACGGACATCGTGGTTCTCGTGGTGGCCGCGGACGACTCGGTGATGCCGCAGACGATCGAAGCGATCGATCACGCCAAGGCCGCGTCCGTTCCGATCGTGGTCGCCGTGAACAAGATCGACAAGCCGGGAGCGAATCCGGATCGCGTGCGCCAGGAATTGACCGCGCACGGCATCCTTTCCGAAGAGTGGGGCGGACAGAACATCATCACCGACGTTTCGGCGAAGACGGGCCAGGGCATCGACCGGCTCCTGGAGATGATTCTCCTGCAGGCCGAAGTGCTCGAGCTCACCGCGAACCCCGACAAGGGCGCGCGCGGAACCGTGATCGAAGCGCGCATGGATCGCGGCCGTGGAGCAGTGGTCACCGCGCTGGTGCAAGAAGGCACGCTGCGCGTGGGGGATCCCATGGTCGCCGGGGCGGAGGCGGGGCGCGTGCGCGCGCTGCAGGACGAGCGCGGCCACCGTTTGACAGAAGCGGGTCCGTCCACTCCGGTCGCGGTGCTCGGCTTTTCCTCGCTGCCCAGAGCCGGCGATACGTTCGCGGTTCCCCCCAGCGATCGGGAAGCGCGCGAGATCGCCGGACGGCGCCGCCAGCTCTTGCGCGAGCAGGAGCAGAGACTGCGCAAGCATGTCACGCTGGAAACTTTCTTCGAAACGATCCAGCAGGGCGTCACGCAGGAGCTGCGCGTGGTGATCAAGGCCGACGTGGAAGGCTCGGCGGAAGCGGTCGCGGACTCCGTGGAGCGCATCTCCACGTCGGAAGTGAAGCTCCGCGTGCTCCACCGCGCGGTGGGCGCCATCAACGAGTCCGACGTGCTCCTGGCCGCCGCCTCGGACGCGATCGTGCTCGGCTTCCACGTTCAGATGGATGCGAAGGCCAAGGAGATCGTCGCGCGCGAGCGCGTCGACGTGCGCACCTACGACGTCATCTACGAGGCGATCGAAGACATCAAGGCGGCGATGGAAGGCCTGCTGAAGCCGGAGATCGAGCGGCGCGTGCTCGGCACTGCGGAAGTGCGCCAGGTGTTCCGCATTCCGAAGCAGGGCTCCATCGCGGGAAGCATGGTGCTCTCCGGCCTGGTGAAGCGGAACGCGAAGGTGACCATTCGCCGCGGCGGAGAGGTCGTCCACGAGGGGAAGGTCACTTCGCTCAAGCGATTCAAGGACGACGCTTCCGAAGTGAAGAGCGGTTTCGAGTGCGGGATCGGGGTCGACACGTTCCCGGAGATCCGCGAAGGAGACCAGCTCGAGATCTTCGAGGAGGTCGAGGTCGCACGCCGTCTCTAGGCGGTGGAGCTTCGTCGCGAGGTTCACATGAGGGTCGCGGCGATCGCGGTCGACTTTCGGATTCCCGGAAGCGACTCCTTGAAGTCGAAGAGAATGGTGATGCGGAGCCTCAAAGACCGCATCCGCTCCCGATTCGCGCTGGCGGTCGCGGAAGTGGGACATCAGGAGCTGCACGCGCGCGGACTCTTGGGGGTGGCGGCGGTGGGCGCGGACGGAGGCGTCGTGGCGCAAGTGCTCGACGAGGCGCTGCGGCTCATCGAGTCGGACGCGAGAATCCTCGTCGTCGACGTGAACCGCACGAATCTTTGAAGCGCCTCGTGTAGACGGCGCCCGGCGGAGAGAGCGATCGTGAGAAAGACTCGACTCAAGCGAACCGACGAGCTCCTGCGCGAAGCCGTCGCCGAGCTCATCCTCACCCGCGTCAGCGATCCGCGCATCGGCTTCGTGTCGGTGACCGGAGTGCAGATTTCTCCCGAGCTCGACACCGCACGGGTCTACGTCACCGTCCTCGGAAACGAGGAGGTGCGCAAAACCGCTCTGGCGGGCCTCAAGAGCGCCGCGCCCTATCTCCAAGCGGAGCTCAATAAACGCGTGCGCTTGCGCCGCACTCCGAAGCTGCGCTTCGTGTACGACGATTCCCTGGATCGCGGGCTCCGCGTCCAGGAGGCGCTGCGCGAGGCGGGAGAGATCCCGCCGGCGAGAGAGACTCCGAATGCAGGAAGCGACGAGGATGATGACGAAGCCGTCGATTGATTTCCTGAACGCGGGAAAGAGCTACCGCATCTTCTCGCACGTCGATCCCGACGGCGACGCGATCGGCTCCGCGATCGGGCTGGCGTGGATTCTCTCCGCGGCGGGCAAGGAAGCGCGCGTGCAGCTCTCCTCCCCGGTGCCGCGGATGTACTCGTTTCTCCCCGGGCAGAAATTCGTCGACGTGGGACTTCCGATCGTTCCCCGCGATGAGCTCATCGTGATCTTGGACTGCACCTCCCCATCCCGCCTGCGGGATCTGGAGAAGGAGATCCCTGCGGGCGCGCGCGTTCTGAACATCGACCACCACGCCGACAACACGCGCTTCGGGGACGTGGTGCTCCTCGATCCGAGCGCGGCGGCCACGTCACTGATCGTGCTTGAAGTGGCCCGCGCCGGAAATCTCGCCGTGGGGCCGGAGGCGGCGGCGTGTTTGTACACCGGCATCCTCACGGACACCGGGCGATTCACGTATGCGAACTCCGACGAGCGGGCGCTTCGCGCCGCCGCGGATTTGGTGCGCGCCGGAGCAGACCCCGCGGAGATCGCCGCGCGGGTGTTCGAGCATCGTCCGATTTCGTCCATCCGCCTCTTGGGCCGTGCGCTGGAGACGCTCGATTTGCGCGAGGACGGGCGCGTCGCCTGCCTTCACGTGACCCAAGCGATGCTGGAGGAGACCGGAGCGCCGGCGGAGGAAACGGAAGGCTTCGCCGCCTGGGCGCGCGCGATCGAGGGCGTCCAAGTGGGAATTTTCCTGCGCGAGAGCGAAGACGGTTGGATCAAAGTGAGTTTCCGGTCGACGGGAGGAGTTCCGATCGATGGAGTTGCGAGTCGATTCGGGGGCGGAGGACACCCCGCCGCTGCAGGAGCACGAGTTTCGGGCCCGCTCGAAGAGGCGAAGGAGGGAATCCTCCGTGCCGTCGGGGAGCACCTCCAGGCCCGCGCGCGCTGAGCGAGTGCGCATCGACGAGATTCCCGGCGTGTTCGCCGTGGACAAGCCTCCCGGGGTCACCTCGCACGACGTCGTGGACGCGGTGCGCGATGCGCTGGGAGGAGCGAAGGCCGGTCACGCGGGAACGCTGGATCCGCAGGCCACCGGCGTTCTCGTGATCTGCCTCGGCGCGGCCACGAAGATCACTTCCTTTCTCATGGAAGGGGAGAAGGAGTACGAGGGCCGCGGGCATCTCGGGATCGTCACCGACACGCAGGACGCGTCGGGAAAGACTCTCGCGGAGCGCCCGGTCGAATGCAGTGCCTCCGAGCTGCGTCTCGCGGCGGAACGATTCGTCGGCTCCGTCCGGCAAATTCCGCCGATGTTCTCCGCGGTGAAAGTCGGCGGCCAGAAGCTCTACCGCCTCGCGCGCCGGGGCCTCTCCGTGGAGCGGCCGGAGCGCGTGGTCCAGGTGCACTCCTTCGAGATCCTGGACGTGGAGCTTCCCTGGTTCGACTTTCGCATTCGCTGCTCCAAGGGAACCTACGTTCGCTCGATCATGCACGACTTGGGGGAGAGCTTGGGCTGCGGTGGTCATCTTCGAACGCTGCGGCGCACACGGCAGGGGATGTTCGAGCCGAGTCAGTCCCTGACGTGGGAGCAGCTGACGGGGGACGGCGCGGATGCGGTCATTCGCGCGCGCGTCGTTTCGCCGCGCGAGGCGCTGGAGTTTCTTCCGGAGCGCGGCGCGGACGTGGTGCGGAGCGCGCTCAAATCGGGAGCGCTGGTGCCTCGTGCGGCCGGTGACGGCGCGTCTTCCGATTGCGCGGACGTCGGTGCGCTGGTGCGTCTGGTGCAGCACGGCGAGTCGATCGCGGTGGCGCGCGCGGAGGAAGCGGGAGATCGGGTTCTCCATGTTCTCCCGGCGCCGGTGGGGCGGCCTCTGCGCCGGGAGGTCTCTTGATCGTCGGTGCGCACGGCCCTGATTTGGGCTCGGTGCAGGGTCCCTTGGCCGTCACGATCGGCGTGTTCGACGGTTGTCACCGGGGACATCACGTCGTCTTCGATCTCTTGAAGAAGGAAGCGCGCACCGACGGCGCGTTCTCGCTGGTGGTCACGTTCGATCCGCATCCTTTGGAGCTGCTCCGTCCGGCCGACGCCCCCGCGCTGCTCACCACCCCGCGCGAGCGTGTGCATCTGCTTGAACGCGCGAAGATCGACGGTGCGATCGTGGTCCCGTTCTCGCGGGAGATCGCGGAGCTTTCCGCCCCCGCGTTTCTCGACGCGATCGTCCCTCCCCAAGCGACACTCGCGGTGCTGGTGATCGGCTTCGATTTTCGAATGGGGAAGGGGCGCGCGTACGGCTTCGCCGAATTGCAAGAGCTGGGGCGCGAGCGTGGATTTCGTGTAGTGCAGGCGTCGGCAATGGCGGACGAGGGAGAGCCCGTTTCGTCGACCAGGATCCGAAGGCTCTTGCGCGACGGACTGGTCCGCGAGGCCGCGGAGCTTCTCGGGCATCGTTATCTGATCGAAGGCGAAGTGGTGCGCGGGCGCGGAGTGGGGCGAACGCTCGACTTTCCCACCGCGAACGTCGATCCCGGAGATGCGCGAAAGCTTCTCCCGGGGGCCGGCGTGTACGCGGTTCTCGTTTCGCTGGAGGGAGAGAAGAGCGGGCCTCGTCAAGGCGTGATGAATCTCGGCACGCGTCCGACGTTCGGGCTCAGCGAGACCGTGATCGAAGTGCACCTTCACGGGTTCGACGGGAACCTCGTCGGCCAGCAAGTCGCAATCGAGTTGGTGGAGCGAATTCGCGAGGAGCGGAAATTCTCGGGTCCCGAGGCCCTGAGAGCGCGCATCGCCGAGGACGTGGCCCTGGCCCGGCGGATCCTCGAACGGGTCGCCTGAAGGCCGGGAAGCGGGTTCCAGGGGTCGGAAGAAGGGCCGCGTCGAGCCCGCGGCCGCCCATGCCGGAGAATCTCCTTGTCGGTCCTTCGCAGGGTCTGCTAGATTTCCGGGCGATTTTGGTCGAAGAAGATACGGATGTGGACCCCCTACCGCGGGTCCCCCAAGGAGAGCTTGGTTCGCGATGACGATGTCGAAAGAGGGGAAGACGGGCATCATTAGCCGGTTCAAAATCCATGACACGGATTCCGGCTCGCCCGAAGTGCAGATCGCGCTCCTGACGGAACGGATCAATTATCTGACCGAACACTTCAAGGTCCATAAGAAGGACCATCACTCCCGACGCGGATTGTTGAAGCTGGTCGGACGGCGGCGTCGCCTCCTCGATTACTTGCGGGCCAACAAGGCCGATCGCTATCGAGCGATCCTCAAGGAACTGGGTCTCAGGAAGTAAGACCCGTTCCATCAGCCCGGACTCCGGGCGCTAGAAAGGAATTTCATGCGAGTTCAGAAGTCGATGCAGATCGGGGGCCGGACGCTCTCGATCGAAACGGGCCGTATTGCGAAGCAAGCTTCGGGTGCCGCCCTCGTGCAGTACGGAGAGACCGTCGTTCTCGTCACCGCGCAGGCCGCGCCGAACGACGACCCCGGCAAGGATTTCATCCCGCTCACCGTCGAATACCGCGAGAAGTACTACGCCGCCGGCAAGATCCCCGGCGGGTTCTTCAAGCGTGAAGCGCGCCCCACGGAGAAGGAAATTCTCTCCGCACGCGTGATCGACCGTCCCACGCGCCCGCTCCTTCCGAAGGGGTGGACACGGGAGACGCAAATCATCGCCACCGTTCTTTCCGCGGATCAGGAAAACGATTCCGACATTCTCGCGATCGTCGGCGCCTCCATGGCGCTCTCGCTCTCCGACATTCCGTTCAAGGGACCGGTCGGCGCGGTGCGCATCGGACGTGTGGACGGACAGATCGTGGTGAACCCCACGTTCTCCGAGCGCGAGGAGTCGGACCTGGAGCTTACGGTCGCGGGAACGAAGGACGCGATCGTGATGGTGGAAGGCGGAGCCCACGAAGTCGAGGAATCGGCGGTCGTGGCGGCGCTGGAAGTCGCGTTCCGCGAGATCCAGAACGTGATCCGGCTTCAGGAAGAAGTGCTCGGCGCGGGTGTTGGGCACACCAAGACGGTGTTCACGCCGTCGGTTCCTTCCGACGACATCAAGACCGCGGTCGTGCAAATGGCGGCGGATCGCTTCAAGCAGGCGAACCGCATCAAGGCCAAGCACGAGCGCAGCGACGCTCTGGCCGCGATCAAGACCGAGGTGGCGACGGCGCTTGCCGAGCGCTTCCCCGAAGTCCCGGCCCACGTCAAGAAGGTGCTCGACGACACGGAGCGCAAGGATCTGCGCCGCATGGTCCTGGAAGAGGGGCTTCGCGCCGACGGACGCGGGCTCAAGGACATTCGCGAGATCACCACCGAAGTGAGCGTGCTCCCGCGTACGCACGGATCGGCGTTGTTCACGCGCGGCGAGACCCAGGCGCTGGTCGTGATCACGCTCGGCACGAACAGTGACGAGCAGAAGATCGACGCGCTCGAAGGCGAATCGTGGAAGAGCTACATGCTGCACTACAACTTCCCGCCGTACTCGGTCGGAGAAGTTCGCCGCCTGGGCACGACGAGCCGGCGCGAGATCGGACACGGCGCACTCGCCGAGCGCGCGCTCGAGCCGGTCATCCCGGCCGAGGATCGCTTTCCGTACACGCTGCGCATCGTCTCCGAGGTCACGGAGTCCAACGGCTCCTCCTCGATGGCCACGGTGTGCGGCGGTTCGATGGCGCTCATGAACGCGGGCGTTCCCATCAAGTCTCCCGTCGCCGGAATCGCCATGGGGCTCATCGGCGAGGGGGACAAGTTCGCGGTTCTCTCCGACATCCTGGGCGTCGAGGATCACCTCGGCGACATGGATTTTAAAGTCTGCGGCACGGCGGAAGGAATCACCGCGCTGCAGATGGACAACAAGCTTGGCGGGGTTCCGTTCTCCGTGCTGGCCCAGGCGCTCGAGCAAGCTCGTGAAGGGCGCGTGTACATCCTCCAGAAAATGGCGGAGACGATCTCCACGCCGAACGCGGAGCTCTCCCAGTTCGCGCCGCGCATCGTGCGCCTCATGATCGATCCGGAGAAGATCCGCGAGATCATCGGACCGGGCGGCAAGACGATTCGCCGCATCTGCGCGGAGACGGGCGCTCAGATCGACGTCGAGGACTCGGGCGAAGTGAAGATCGCGTCGGTGGATCCGGTGGGCGGCGATGCTGCGCTGCGCATGGTCAAGGCGATCGTCACCGATCCGGAGATCGGCGCGGTGTACACCGGTCCCGTGAAGCGGATCGAGCCGTTCGGAGCGTTCGTGGAGATTCTCCCCGGTCGCGACGGCCTCGTGCACATCTCCGAGCTGGATCGTGGTCGCGTCGCCCAGGTCGAGGACATCGTCCGCATGGGCGAGAACCTCACCGTGAAGGTGATCGACATCGACGGCGAAGGAAAGGTGCGCCTCTCCCGCAAGGCGGTCCTCATGGAGGAGGCCGGCGAGGAGTACATCCCGACACCCCGCGGCGGACGCGGTGGGGACCGGGGTGGGCGCGGTGGACGCGGTGGAGATCGCGGCGGGCGGGGCGGTCGCTACGACCGTGGACCGCGCGACGATCGCGGACCTCGGGAGGATCGCGCGCCGCGCGGCGAAGGCGACTTCCGCCGTCCGGAGAGCGCGCGCCGCTAGCCTTTCATCGAGCGCCTGAGGCCCTCGGGAGCTCGGGAGAAATGCAGGACCCCCCGGAGAGATCCGGGGGGTCTTTTCTTGAGCCGACGCCCTTGACGACAGCTGTCGGCAGGCATTATCGTGACCACACCTGTCGGCAGTGGGGCGGGGCCGCGGACCGGGATGAAACACGCCGCTCCGCGACGACGTCCGAAAGAATGGAGGATCGATGGCGGAATCGACGCTCGGCGAACAGGAGCTGTCTCTCCTTCGCCACCTCGTGGGGGTGCAGTCCGCCACCGTGGGCGAAGTTGCCGAGACGTTCGGGAAGGTGCGCGGGCTCTCGCGCAACACCTGCCTCACCATGATGGAACGCCTTCGCTCCAAGCGCCGGCTCCAGCGGCGCAAGGTGGACGGCGTGTATCGGTACTCGTCGACCGAGTCGCGGGGCGAGCTTCTGGGTGGAGTGGTTCGACGCTTCGTGGAGCGCTCGCTGGACGGCTCGGTGTCTCCGTTCGTGCAGTACTTGACGGAGAAAAGGGAAGTCTCCGACGACGAACTGAAGGAGTTGGAAGCGCTCGTACGGAAACTTCGGTCCGAGCGGAAGGAGAAGTGACATGACGATGGACATGGTGTCGTTGGGGACGTCGATCGTCGGAGTCTTGGGGCGCGCGTCCTTGGAGGGTGCCGTCGCGGTGGCGATCGTCGCGCTCTTCGTCCGGTTCGTCCCGCGCCTCTCGCCGTCCTTCGCCGCGGGACTCTGGTGGCTCGCGTGCCTCAAGTTCGCTCTCGCGCTCGTCCCCCTCTCGCAGGCTCCCTGGGCGGTTCCCGTTCCCGGGATCGCACCGATCTCAGCCGTCGCGGAAGACGCTGGTGCTCTTTTCCAAGAGCCCGTGGCGCTCGACACACGGGCGCACTCCGAGGCCCTTCTCATCGAAGCGCGCGCGCCCCGGAACACGGAGCTCTGGGGGAGCCGTTTCTTCCGGCCGACTCTCAGTGTTCGTGCGCGCACGATCGCCATCGCCGCGGCATTCTCGATCTGGATCGTGGGCGCGCTCGCGTGGGGAGCGCTGGGCGTCCGTTCAATCGTTCGAGCTCGGCGATGGATCCGTGAAGCCTGCGTCCCCGAGGTCGCCGACCTCGATCTCGGGCGGCGGATCGCTCATTCGGTCGGCCTCGCGCATCTGCCGTCCATTCGCCTGTCGCGAAGCGCGCCCGCTCCGCTCCTCGTGTCCACGGGCCGCTCGACCGTGGTCCTGCCCGAGCGCCTCTGGAAAGAGCTCGATGCGTCTCAGCGCGCCATGGTCCTGGCTCACGAGCTGGTTCACGTGCACCGGCGGGATGCGCTCACCAGCTGGCTGCCTTGGCTCGTCGAATGCTTGTTCTGGTTTCATCCCTTGGCACATGTCGCGACCCGCGAGTTCGCGTTCGCGCGCGAGTCGGCGTGCGACGACGCCGTCATGCGCCGGCTCGGCGAAGCGCCGCGCCGCTACGGCGAGCTTCTGCTCCGAATCGGCACCAGCCCTCGGGTTTCCTGGGCGGGCATCGGCGTCGCGCCGAGCCTTCATTCCCTTCGAAGGAGAATCGTCATGCTGGATCGTCACGATGTCGATCGCGGGCTCGTGCGCGGATCGATCGCGATCGCGATCATCACTCTCGTTACGGTGATCCCACTGCGCTTCGGCGACGGAAGCTGCGCCGAGGCCATGACCGCCGACGATGACGACTATGGATCGACGTCGACGTTCCACATTTCGGAGGACGACGGGACCACGACCACCGCGATCTGGAGCAATGACGACGACGAGCACACCATCGCTCTCGTGGAGGGCGAGGACGTCCGCATGGTGGGGCAGGTCAAGGACGCGAAGCTCGCGCGCAAGATCGCGAAGGAGATGAGCGCACAGCGGCTCCTGGTGATGCGCGAGGACGGAGAGATCACCATCGTCGACGACCCCAATGCGCTCGATAGTGTCGGCAAGATCTTCGGCCAGCTCGACGACCTGAGCGCGAAGCAGAACGAGTTCGGCGCTTTGCAGTCGGAGCTCGGCGAGAAGCAGGAGGCGCTCGGAGCAAGGCAGGCCGTGCTCGGCGAGAAGATGGAGGAGCTTGGCGAGAAGATGGCGGAGCTGCAGGTCGAGCTCCAGCGCGCCATCGCCCGCGATCGGGACACGGACGAGATCGAAGCGAAGATCGAGGAGGTGGGCGAGCACATGGCCGAGCTCGGGCGCGCCCAGGGAGAGCTCGGGGACATCCAGGGGAAGCTCGGCGCGCAGCAGGGGATGCTCGGCGAGAAGCAGGGAGAGATTGGGCGCGACCTGGAGCGCCGTTCGCTCGTCATGCGCAAGGATCTCGACGCGTTCGTCGAGGAGCTGCACGAGCAGGGGCTGACCAAGACCTGGGAAGGGTAGACGGAGCTCCCGCGCCGGCGCGCTCGCGCATTCGCCGGCGTGCTGCGCGAACGTTCGACCGGTGCGTCAGCGCACTTTCGCGGCCAGCACTCCGCTTTCCTGGATCCGGCGCACGACTTCGCGCGTCTTCTCTTCGTCGATGATGAGGGAGATGCGTACGAAGCCTTCCCCGGCGCGGCCGAATCCGCTGCCCGGGCTCATGAGAATGCCGGTCTCCTGGAAGAGCCGCTTCATGAAAGACTCGCTGTCGGTGAATCCTTCGGGAATGCGGGTCCAAAGATAGAGCGTGGCCTTCGGCACCGAGACGTTCCATCCGCACTCGGCGAGGCCTTTCACCATGGCGTCGCGGCGTGAGCGGTAGATGCGCCGGTTCTCCTCGATGGGCTTCTTCGAGCCCAGGAGAATGCGCGAGGCCGCGCGCTGGATCGCCATGAACACACCGAAGTCCATGTTGCTTTTTACTTTCAAGAGCAGCTTCACGATCTCAGCGTTGCCGGCGCAGAACCCCACGCGCCAACCGGCCATGGAGAACGTCTTGGAGAACGAGTAGAACTCGATGGTGCGCGAACGCGCTTCCGGAATTTCGAGAAAGCTCGGCGTGGGCACCCCTTCCTCGAGGGCCAGATCCGCATAGGCGATGTCGCTGGCGACCAGGATGTCGTGCTTCTCGGCGAACGCGAGAATGTCGCGGTAGTGATCCAGATCGCACGTCGCTCCGGTGGGATTGCCGGGATGATTCACCAGCATGATCTTCGCGCGCTGCGCCTTGTCTTCCGGAATGCGCGACAGGTCGATCTTGAATCCGTTCTCTTCCAGAAGCGGCATCTCCACCACGTCCAGCTGCGCGATCGAGGCCGCGCCCAAGTACGCCGGGTAACACGGGGTCGGCACCAGCACGGTGTCGCCGGGATTGCACAGCGCGAGGTAGAGGTGCGCGATCCCTTCCTTGGTCCCGATGCACGGGAGAACTTCCGTCTTCCAGTCGACCTGGACCCCGAAGCGGTCTCCGTACCAGGTCGCGATGGCCTTGCGGAACTCCGGGAGCCCGTCGAACGGCGGGTAGCGGTGGTTCTGGTGGTCGAGGTCGTCGAGCGCGTCGTGGAGCGCGTCGATCACCGACTGCGCCGGGCGCAGGTCCGGGTTTCCCACTCCGAGGTCGATCACGTCGATGCCGCGCGACAGCGCCTCGGCCTTCATCTCGTTCATGGTCTGGAAGATGTAGGGCTTGGAGACGGCGATCCGATCCGCAGCGCGCGACATGAGCACTCCTCAGGTCCGAGAAAGGGAAGCGGTACGTCGAGGGGATCGAAGCGCCCGGCCACGTTGCGAGCGGCCGCGAGCGTGCGTTCTTCGAGGTGCCGGCCGTCGAAGGGGCGAACGACCCCAGTGATCGGGCTAGTTTACGCCGTCCGAGGAACTCTGGGGAAGGAGCACGTAAGTGGAATCCCCCGCCTCACGGTGGTAGTCCCAGAGGGTGCGGGACCCGTCGACGAGCGTGTTCTTGGACACGAAGCCCTCTTCGGCGAGTGCATCGAGAGTCTCGGGATAGTTCCCGGACTTGACCCGATACGCCTCGACCGAAGTGCGCAGCCCGTCGCGCAGCCGGGCCTGGCGGAGCTGATCGGAGCGGGAGAGCCACTCGCCGAGAAGCGGATCATCGGCGCGGTCCTTTCGAATCGCCCCCGCCAGCACCAGCGTCGCGAACAGGAATGCCGCGACCGGCACGATCCAGGTGAGCGCGCGGCGCAGCTCGAACGCTCCGGAGTCCACGTCCTCGTCGTGCCCAGTGCCGCGGCGAGGGTGCTTGAGGCGTCCGACGAGCCCCTTCTTCGCGCACTCGAAGAGAACTCGCGCCGCGGTGTAGCGGTCGAGCTCGGAGTCGTCCAGGATTCCGTCGATCGAGCGCACCCCGTTGACCAGGGAAAGCACGCGCTCTTCGTTCTCGGGCAAACGGCCGCGGTCCCGAGCAGCCGGCGTGAGCACCAGAACGCCGTCCGCCGTGCCCAGCGCACGGAGCATCTCGGTGATCTCGTCCGCCTTGCGGGCCCCCTCCATGAGGATCGGGCCGATCTCGGCGACCAGCGCGCCCTTGGGCAGCGGCGCGGAGCGTTCCTCGGTCTCGAACTCGTAGGTCGCGTTTCGAATCGTGATGAGGTCGAAGATGTCCTCTTCGACCATCGCCTCGAAGATCTCCTGAATCTCTTCGCGCGAGATGAGCCCCTCCTTCTGGAGGAGATCCTGCACGTCCATCCCCGTCTTGCGGCGCAGCGCCGCCAAACGGTCGAGCGCGTCGTGGGGGAGAAGGCCACGCTTGGCGATGTACGTCTCGAGCGGATCGACTTCTTCGGCGGGGTTCTTCGTCGAGGTGATCTTGCCGTCGCGGAAGAAGACGAAGTGACAGGTCCCCTTGGAGATGACCTTGAGCCATCCCGCTTTCTTCTGGGACGAGATCAGCTGGAGAATGTCGGGAAGCTCGAACTCCCGAAGCTCGCCGCGGAAAGACATCAGAAGCCTCGCAAGGGAAGACGGAACGGTGCGCCGCCGCGACGGGCTGCGAGCCGTGCATACCCGACGACGGAAACGAGCGTCAGCAGGAAGAGCACGACGGACACGACCGTGCTCCATGGACTGGGCCCGAGCTCACCGGCGTTGCGGCCGAGTGCCAGCGTCGCCACCCAGAGGAAAAGGAGCGCGCTGGCCTCCGCCGGACGGCCTTCGAGATAGTGCCCAGCGCCCGGGCAAACGGCGGAGAGCACGAGCCCGGCGGCCCAAGGAATTCGACGAACGCCCCGCCGGCGTTCAGAGAGCGCTTCTTCGCGCTGGATCGGCGCGCGCACGCGGCTGCGAATGGCGAAACACTCCGCGCAGAGGCTCTGGCGAAGCACGCGGTAGTGGCACTTGCGGCACACCGTCTTGCCGCACGAAGCGCAGGTGTGAATACGGGGAAGGTCCTTCGCCCGAATCGCGTACAGGAGCGCGGCGAGAAGCGGCAGGCACAAGAACCACGGACGAATGGGGAGCAGGATCCCTTTCGTCATCGCCAGCGCGCGATCCCAGCCGAGCACCCGCGGGGAATCGAACGTTCCGAGGAACAGCTTCCAGATCGTCAAAGCGTCGAGCGTCTTCTCCACCAGGAGCACGTCTTCCGAAGTAGAGCCGGCCGTCGGCGGGAGGTGGGCTCCGAGCTTGCGCGCCGCTTCGAGCGCTTCGTTCGCGCGCGGAAACTCCAGCTTGCGCATCCAAGCCTGCGCCTCGTTCACGCGGATCGTCGGCTCCGAGGGAGCGCGCTCGCGCGCCGTCGCGTACACCTGGAGCGCTCCGTCCGGATCGCCGGAGAGGAGGAGCACATTTCCGAGGTTGTTGCGGTAACCCCAGAAATCAGGGCGCTTCACGATCGCCTTCTTGAGGAGCTCGCTCGACGCGGTCAGATCCCCCGAGCGCCGTGCGGCGAGCGCCAGCGTGGCGAGGATGTCGGGATCCTGCGCGTCTTCCGCTTCGGAGGCGCGGCGAAGGGACTCGATCGCCAGCGGGTCCGCCGTTCCCTGCGATTCCCAGAGGAGTCGGGGATACGAGGAGGGATAGGACGGCTCCAACAGACGAGTCCACAGCGCGATGCCCCAAGGCAGCACCAGAATTCCGCCGAGGGACCACAGGCAGATGCGCCGCTCGCCCTTGGTGAGAAGAGTCCAAGCTCCGGCCGTTCCCAGAACGATGCCCCAGAACAACGCGCTGGACGGCGGAAGCGTCAGCGTGAGCAGGATCGGCGCGCCGATCGTCAGGATCGCCGCACCGTTTCGCGCTTCGTTGGGCAGGAAGACGAGACGCTCGGAAATCGCGTGATGAATGGGCGCGGCACAGCGCGCGATGCCGAGCACGGCGCAGATCACGAGAACGACGAGACTCACTCCACCGCCGAGCGCGAGGAGAAAGATGATCAGCTCTTGCTGGGCCGGGAACGAGGTCCCGAAATGCCGGAGCGCGTCGAACAACTGGGTCGCCAAAGCCGGGTCGCGCTTGCGAAAGAGCGCGGCGGCAAGGTCCAGGCGCGCTCCCTGAAGCTCGGGATCGAAGCGGAGCGCCCACTGCAAGTCGGCGATGCGGGCTGCGTTCGTGGGGGCCGCGTCCGCACGAACCCAGTAAGCCCTGGCCCACACGGGATCGCGGAGAATCCCGTTGTGCTTCATGAGCTCGAGGTGCGCCGCGGCGCTGTCGTCGTCGAGCGCCGCGGAGGCCTTCGAGTCGGTGGGAATGAAAAGCAGGACGGCAGCGAAGAGCGCGAGACTCGTTCGGAGCCATCCCGCGTGGTGGGCGTGCTTCATCCGTCCCGAACTCTCCCATCGTCGCCGGGAATCATGGATCTCGCGAAGGTATCGGCGAAGGTGCGCAAGCCCTTGAGGAACGTGAAGAAGCGCGTTAGTCAACGGATGCCAGAATCGGCGAAGATTCCCTTTGACGAGCCACGTTCTGCCCAGGAACATGGCCCGGAGAACTCGAGGCTGGCCGGCCTCTCGATCTCGTCCAGCGTCCAGGTTCGACCCCGGGGAGCGCATGCAAACGTACGTCGAAGAGCTGAAGCAGCGGGGGGGGCAGGAGGTCCTCGTTCGAGGGTGGGTGGACAACCTGCGCTCCAGCGGCAAGATCCTGTTCCTCATCGTTCGGGACGGGACCGGCCGGGTGCAATGCGTCCTTTCCAAGAAGGATGTGGGCGACGAGGTCTTCGAGCACGCCAGGACGCTGACTCAGGAGTCCTCCGTCTCGGTTCAGGGACGAGTGAACCTGGACGAACGCGCGCCCGGCGGCGCCGAGCTCCACGTTTCGGGGATCACGATCCACCAGGTCGCCCAAGACTTTCCCATCACCCCGAAGGAGCACGGCGACGCGTTCCTGCTCGATCATCGCCATCTCTGGATCCGCTCCCGGCAGCAGCACGCGATTCTGCGCGTGCGCGCCGAGGTGATCCGCGCGATCCAGGAGTTCTTCGACGATCGCGGATATCTCCGCGTGGACAGCCCCATCCTCACCGGCAACGCCTGCGAAGGGACGTCCACGCTGTTCGAGACCGATTACTTCGGGGAGCCGGCCTACCTCACGCAATCGGGACAGCTCTACGCGGAAGCGTCGGCGATGGCGTTCGGCAAGGTGTACTGCTTCGGTCCCACGTTTCGGGCAGAGAAATCCAAGACGCGCCGGCACCTCACGGAATTCTGGATGGTGGAGCCCGAGGTCGCGTTCATGCAGCTCCCCGAGCTCCAGGTG
Source organism: uncultured Gemmatimonadales bacterium (assembly GCA_963725045.1). Taxonomy (GTDB): domain Bacteria; phylum ARS69; class ARS69; order ARS69; family ARS69; genus CAVRWY01. The sequence continues at coordinate 101,968 of CAVRWY010000009.1, read as the reverse complement.
CTCGCCGAGGAATTCGTCAGCCACATCGTGCAGTCCGTCTTGAAGAATCGCCGGGAAGAGCTGGCCGTTCTGGAGCGTGACGTCACCAAGCTGGAGAACGTGAAGCCACCGTTTCCGCGGATCCGCTACGACGACGCCATCGACATCGCGCGGCGCAAAGGCTCCACGATCGAGCGGGGGAGCGACTTCGGCGCGCCGGATGAGACGCTCGTCTCCGAGGAGTACGACCGCCCAGTGATGGTCACGCACTACCCGCGGGAGGTGAAGGCGTTCTACATGGCGCGCGACCCCGAGAACGCGGAGCGCGTGCTCTGCCTCGACATGCTCGCTCCGGAGGGCTACGGCGAGATCATCGGAGGCTCCGAGCGCGAAGCGAACTTGGATATCCTCGTGCGGCGGATGGAAGAAGAGGGAATTCCGCGCGAGCCCTTGGAGTGGTTTCTCGACCTTCGCCGGTATGGCTCGGTGCCGCACGCCGGCTTCGGTCTCGGAGTGGAGCGCACCGTCACCTGGATCTGCGGAATCAATCATCTCCGGGAAACGATTCCGTTTCCCCGAATGATTCACCGCATCCATCCCTGAGCCGCCCTGGATCATCGGAGATCACGATCTCGACACCGAGCGCGGCGAGTGCCACCGCACGCGCGGGATCGTTCACCGTGAACGTGTGAAGCGGAAGACCGAGCGCACGGCAGGCCGCGGCGAACGGCACGTCGATCGAAGTTTCGTGCGCCACCAGGGACGAGAGCCCGAGCCGGCGGACGCGCGCGGGGTCGGGAGGCGGGGCGCCGCGGTCAAGAAGCAGCGCTCGCGGAACGTGGGGTAGAGCGTCGCGCAGCGAATCCAGCACGGGCTCTTGGAACGACGAGAAGAAGATCCCGCCGCTCGCGTTTCGAAGCCGGCCGCCCAGTGCCTGCAGACTCTCCCGGGGCAGGACTTCCTTCACCTCGAGATCGAGCGCGACGCGATCCGCGAACGCAGCGAGCACATCCTCGATGCGGGGGACGCGCTCGCCGGTGAAGCGCGCGGAAAACCATGCTCCCGCATCGAAGGCGCGAACCTCGGCCAGCGTTCGTGCGGCGAGCGGTCCGGCTCCGGAGGTGGTGCGCTCCAGCGTCGCGTCGTGAAGCAGCACGATCGCGCCGTCCTTCGTGGCGCGAAGATCGAGCTCGAGTCCGTCGGCGCCGTCCGCCACCGCGCGCTCCAGCGAGACGAGCGTGTTCTCGGGCGCGAGCGCGCGCGCCCCGCGATGACCGAAGATCCGCGGACGCTTCAATCCGTGCCGCTCGCGCTCCCCGAAGACTGGAGCTGCGCCGCGAAGTCGCGGGAAAGACGAACGGCGGGGCGGGTGTTCCAGGTGCTGCGATACGTCTCGTGCGCCTCGTCGCTCGGATACGCTTCGTCCTTGCGATAGGGATATCCCGACATCGCGTGGAACGGGAGCGGCTCCACGCGGTCCGCGCCCGTGGTGTTCACGTCGCCATCCTTCGCCCATCCGTCGAACACGAGGAAATACGTGCGCACCGTGCCCTTCTCCAGCGGCGGCAGATCCTGCGCGCGCCAGCGAAGCGTGCACTCGTCTCCCGAGGCCATCACCACGTACATGTCCTCCGGTTCCTGCACGAGCGGGGTGACATCGCCGTACTTCGTGTACATCCCGGGGTGCTGGTCCCAGGGCACTTCGCCGCTGCGCATCACGTCGTAGTCGAAACGCTCCGGTTCTTCTCCGGTGATGGAGAAGATCGGCTCGGAGTGGCCGCGGAATCGAAGGTCGGCCGCCGCCGGCAGAATCATGGTCACTCGCGGCTCCGCGGCCGACTTTCCGACCTGCAGCAGTGCGCGGTCCCAATAGAGCCGCAGCGACGTGGTGATGCGGAGCTTCGCGCGGCCGCCGGGAAACACCCCCGTCAGATCGACGGGAATCGATTTCGTCTTGCCTCCGGGGAAGCCCACTTCCACCGGAAGCTTCTCCCAATCGCCGGCCGGCCCCTGCACCTCGATGAACGGCGGGATGAAGTCGTAGCGCGGGTCCTGGAACAGAGCGAGATTGATCGACGCCTGCGTCCAGTGGAACCACCCGCTCAAGTGCAGTGTGAGTGGGGCCTCGGGGGGCACTTCGCCGAAATCGAGCGTCAGCGTGTGCATCTCCACGATGCCGCCGTAGCGCGTGAGCACGAGATCGCCGGCGACGGCATCGTCGGTGAACAAGAGCTTTTCGGTGACGTCGCCGCCTTTGTGGTCGATCGCCGTCACCGGAGCACGTGCCTGATCCAGGACGTGCACGCCGAACTCCGGGAACGGGGGGAATTTGAATTTTTCGTTCGGCTGGACTTCGGTTCCTGCGGGATGGTCGATTGCGTAGAGCCGCACCTGATCCAGGTACGTAACCTCGCGCAGCTCTTCGGTGACCCGCGCGACGAGGTTCCCGTCGGCGTCCGGCTGCATCTGCTGTGCGGTGACGCGGATCGCTTCGTCCCAGTTCGGCGGAACGTACCTTCCCGGCATGATGGGAAGTCCGAGAGGAGCGACGGTGAGGATGTCGGTGATGAACTCGTTCTCGGAGCCGTTCCACACGTAGAGGAACGGGCACGAGCCGACGAGCCCCGGCTTTTCCTTCACTTCGATGCGCGAGCCGGGCTTCGGCTTGATGACCGACTGCTGGATTCCGTTCGGCCAGCGCACCCGAAGCGCGTCGATGTTGTTCGTCCCGACGCCGAAGTGGATCGGGCCTCCGCTGGCTTCGCGCCGCACCAGGAGCGACCCCGCCAGCAGCTCGAAGATGGAGCCGACGCCGTCGGCATTGTTCTCCGCGCCCACGGGATCGACGACCAAGGACGCGTCGGTGGTGCCCAGGTTGCGGGCGAAGCCCTCGCTTCCCTTGCTCATGACGAGATCGAGCCGACCGTCGCCGTCGGCGAGCACGACCGCGGCGGGGCGGAGCCCCTTTTCATTCAGCGCGCGCACCGGCTCGGCGAGCACGGTGAATCGTCCCGCGCCGTCGTTGCGAGCGAACACCGTTTCGCGCTCGCGTGCACCCACCAGATCGAGACGACCGTCGTTGTCCAGATCCGCGGCCCACAGCGATCGCGCTCCCGGCTGGGGCCACAACACGGCGCCCGCGATCACCGGCTCCGTGGGGACGCGCAGAAACGCGTTCGCCCTCTCGTTGCGAAGGAGATGCACGCCGGTCGCGCTGGCGACGGCGAGGTCGAGATCCCCGTCATTGTCGAGATCGCCGGCCGCGAAGTCGAAGGCACCGTCGGGAGCGGGGAGCGCGGGCAGCAGCTCGAATCGCCCGCCGCGAAGGTTCGTCGCGACGTGGATCTTTCCCTTTCGCGTCAAGAGCAGCAGATCGATGTCGCGGTCGTCGTCGATGTCGCCGGCGGCGGCCGCGAGGCATGCGCCCGCCGTTTCCAGTCCCGACCCGGAAGTCAGCTCGGTGAACGTGCGATTCCCGTTGTTGCGCAGCAGGGCGAGTCCCGCGGGGCCGAGCCCGATGAAATCGAGATCTCCTTCATGGTCGAAGTCCACCGCCAAGAACGAGTTCGCCCCCAGCTTCGTCACCGTGATCGGCGCACCCCAACTCCCGAGATTCCCCGGATGCAGGGAGATGCCCCCGCCGCCCGATCGGACGAGGTCGAGCGAGCCGTCGTTGTCGACGTCGAGGACGCGCGCCGAGGTGACGCCGAGAAGTCCGGAGAGGCCGCGGCTCGCGGTGACGTCGGACCACGTTGTGCCCTGCGCGCGCAAGTCGTGCACGGTTTGCCCGTCGCCCACGGCGAGATCGATGTCGCCGTCGCGATCGAAATCACGCGCCTCCGCCCAGCGGATGTCTCCCGTCGGGAGCGGCGCGAGACGAAACGCCGGCAGCGGACCCGCGGCCCGCACGTCGGGGCCGTGCTCGAACGGGGTCAGCTCGAAGAGCTCTCCGGCCTCGAGATCTTCCTCGGAGAGCTGCGTGCTGTTGCCCATCCTTCACGAGCTCTTGGTAGCGCTCGAGGAGCGCCGTTCCTTCGGGACGGCTCCCCAATTGCAAGAGAGTGCGCGCTTGCCGGTACATCGACGACCCGTAGTGGCGCGGAGCATGGTCGGCCCCCATGGCCACGACGGCACCGAATTCCTTCTCCGCGGTGGCGAAGTCGTTCGTGCGGCTCGCCAGAATTCCCAGGTTATAGTGCAGCTCGGGACCCGCGCCGCCGTTCGCGCGGCATTTTTCGAGCGCCGCCTTGGCGGCATCGAGATGGGACTCGCGCTTCTCCAGGATTCCGAGCGCGTACCACGTTCTGGGGTTCTTTGCGTCCTGCGATTGGGCGCGCTCCAGGAAGGTGCGCGCGGACGCGAGATCCCCCGCGCGCAGCGCGGCGACGCCGGCGTTGCGCACGTCGTCCGTCGTCGCTCCGGGAGCGGCCGCCGCTTTCGCGAGGTCCTTGGCAGCATCGACGTAGGCCGCATCCGCGAAATACGCGGCGCCGAGATTTCGGTGGATCCAAAGCGCTTCGTGTTGCGCCGGCGTTTGCGCGCGCGCGCGCCGCTGCACCGCAGGCGATCGCGAGAACGAGCGCATTCGACCCGCACGCCGCACCTCCTCCGCATCGACCCCATGTTCGACTCCTTGGTCCGCGCCAGGTCCACGCGATCTCGCGGCATGGTAGCGAAGATCTCCGGCGGTCGAACCAGTGTCCGCCTTGACCCATGGCGAGGCCCCCGATACGCTCCGCGAATGAGCGTGCCGATCCGCGTGCGATTCGCGCCGAGCCCCACGGGCTCACTTCATGTCGGCGGCGCGCGGACCGCGCTGTTCAACTGGCTCTTTGCGCGGCAGAGCGGCGGCGTGTTCGTGCTGCGGATCGAGGACACCGACGCGATCCGCTCCACGGAAGAGTCCGCGGACTCCATCCTGCGCGACCTGGCCGCCATGGGCCTCGACTGGGACGAAGGCCCTGGAGTCGACGGCCCCTACGCGCCCTACTTCCAATCGCAGAGGCTGGAACGCTATCGGACCGCCGCCGAGGATCTTCTCGCCCGCGGTCTCGCGTACCGCTCGTTCCTCTCCGCCGAGGAGCGCGATCGAGTGCGTGAGGCGCGCGAGCGCGGCGAGTCGGCGGATCCGCAGTCGCGCTATCGCCCGCTTTCGCCGGAAGAGGAGGCCATGCGGGTCGCGCGCGGCGACGAATCGGCGGTCGTGTTCCGCGTGCCGCCGGGAACGACCACGGTCCCGGATCTGATTCGCGGGGAGGTCGCGTTCCAGAATCAAGATCTGGGCGATTTCGTGCTGATCAAATCGGACGGACGCGCGTCGTACAACTTCGCGGCCGCGATCGACGACTTCGACATGAAGATCACCCACGTGATTCGCGGTGAGGATCACCTTTCCAACACGCCGAAGCAGATTCTTATTCATCAGGCGATGGGACGAGCGCTGCCCGCGTTCGGCCACGTGCCCTTGATCCTGGGTCCGGACAAGACCCGGCTCTCCAAGCGTCACGGGGCCACATCGGTGCAGAATTTCCTGGGGATGGGAATTCTTCCCGAGGCGCTGGTGAATTACCTCGCGCTTCTGGGTTGGTCGTCTCCCGACGGGCGCGAGCTGCTCGAGCTGAACGAGCTCGTCCGGCTCTTCTCGATCGACCGGGTCGGGAAGACCGCCGCGTCGTTCGACCCCGCGAAGCTGGAATGGATGAACGGACAGCATCTCGCGCGGCTCTCGGAAGAGAAGCGCCGCGCGCTGGTGCACGAGCTTCTCGCTCACGCGCGGCGTGACCGAGGAAGGGCGCCCGGTGGGTCGCCGAGCGCGCCGGAGAGCTCGCCGCTCTTGTCGGAGAGCGCATGAAGACTCGTCCCGCAGTTCTTGGATTACGCCGGATTCTTCTTCGTGGATCAGGTGGATCCCGCCGAAGACGACGTGCGCGAGTCGCTGGCCAAGGCGGGAGGCCGCGCCGATCTGGCGGCGCTCGCGGACACGCTGGAGAGCGCCGCAGATCTTTCTCCGGCGGCGATCGAAGCGCTCTTTCGCGCGCACGGCGAGGCGCGCGGGCTCAAGCTCGGCGCTCTGGTCGCCCCCGCGCGGCTCGCGATCACCGGCAAGCGCGTGGGCCCCGGGCTCTTCGAATCGATCGCGGCCCTGGGACGCGCGCGCAGCGTCGGGCGCTTGCGCCGCTTCGCCGAGCGCGCGGGGAATGCGCCGGCGCCCTCGTGATCTTGCACTCGTGAGCTGGCGTGCGCCGCTCGCCGTCGCCGCGCTCGCGCTCATCGCCCGCGCAGCGTTTCTCGCCGGAGGAGCGCACGATCCATTCGTTTCGCTGCGCACTGTCGATGAGGTTTCCCATCTCGAGCTCGCCCATCGCTTCGCCGCCGGCGACCTCTTCTTCGGACGAGAGGCGCTGTGGTTCCCGCCAGCGTATCCCGTCTTTCTCGGAGTGATCGAGAAGTCGTTCGGCAGCATCGAGCGAATCGTTCCACCGCTGCAGCACGCCTGCGGCGTGGTCAGCGCCGTGCTGGTGACGCTCACCGGAGGGCGCCTCGGAAGCGCAGGGGCGGGAACGATCGCCGGCGGACTCCTGGCGCTTCTCCCCACGCTGGTCCATGCCGAGAGCCGGATCCACTACACCGCGCTTCTCGTGCTCGCGAGCGCGGCGTTTCTCTTCGTGCTCGCGGGGACGCTCCGATCGCCGGCGCGCGGAGGTGCGGGGCTCGCCGGGCTCTGGCTGGGGATCGCCGGACTCTTTCGCGCGAACGTGCTCGCCTTCGCTCCGTTCGCGGCGGTCGATCTGGCGCGACGGTTCGGCGCGGGCGCGGCGGCGCGATTCGCCGTCGGAGCTCTGGTGACGTTGGTGCCGATCACTCTGCGCAACGGAATCCTGGCCGGGTCATGGACGCCGCTGACCTCGAACGGAGGAATGATCCTCGCGACTGCGTTCGCCTCCGATTCCGCCGGGGGGCGTGCGCTCGAGCGAACGCCCCAGGACTTCGGGCCGGGCGGCGCGTTTCAGCGTGAGGCGGAGCAGGAAGTGGGACGCGCGCTCACGCTGGCCGAAGCGTCAAGGTGGCACGGCGCGCGGACGATCGAGCGCGTGCTGGCATCGCCGGGATGGGCGCTCGGTCTGACGGGACGAAAGCTTCGGATCCTCGCGAGCGCGGAAGAGATCGACGATCATCCGGGATTCACGATTGCGCGCGAACGAACGCGAGCGTTGGGTTGGCTCCCGGTCCCCTGGGCGTGGGTCGCGCTTCCCGGCCGTGGCCGGTGCGGGAGTCGCGCTTCGCGGACGCGACGACACGGCGCGCGCGTTTCGATTGCCGCTCGCGTTTCTCGCGATCTCGGCCGCGACGCTTCTCGTGTTCTTCGTGACCAGCCGCTATCGGCTTCCGCTCCTCGTCCCGGCGTCGCTGATCGCCGGCCTCGGCGTGGAGCGGATCGCCCGTGCGGTTCGTGGGCGCGATTTTCGCGCGGTCGGCAGCGATGCTCGCTCTCCTCGGCCTCGCGGCGATCCCGGTGCTGCGGGATCCCGGAGTCCGTGCCGACCCCGCGATGAACTGGGTCTCCATCGCCGGGGCGCTCGCGAGTCGTGGTGATCCGGAGCGGGCCCTTCAGGCGACGGATGAAGCGATTCGTCGAAACCCCGGACTCGCCGGAGCTTGGCAGAACCGGGCGGTGGCGCTTCTCGCGATGGATCGGGAGGCGGAGGCGCTTCGGGCGACGGAAACTGCACTGGAGCACGATCCGAACCTCGGGCCGGCGTGGAATACGCAAGGCGCGATCCTGGCGCGCAGCGGGCGAATCGACGACGCGCTCGTTCGCTTCCAGAGAGCCGCCGAGCTCTCGCCCGAGAGCGCGGACGTTCTCTCGAATCTCGCGCGAGCGTGGGCGGCGAAAGGGGAATTCGGACGGGCCGTGGCCGTCGGCCGGCGAGCGATCGACTGCGGGAGCGAGCGACCTCGAAGGAGATCTCGCGCGCTGGGAGGAGGAGCGAGCGCAGGGAGTGACGGGACTCGGCGTCAGCGCCGTCGCCCTCGATGGCCTCGGATTCCCAGTGTCTCGAGGCGAAGTGGCTGACCTTCGGCGCACCGGCGGTCGCCGCCCAGAGTCCCGGTACCTTTCGGCGAGCCTGCGTATCGCCCGCGCAGATCTTGTTCATCACGAAGCAAAAAGCGCGAGCCGAAAGGCTCCGGGAATCTGGGCAACCGGCGAGCCGCCGGCGCGCCGAGGAACGTATCTGAGACGAGAGATACTGGGAGTCCGAGGCCAACAAAAGGAAAGGCCGGAGCGAGTGCTCCGGCCTCACGCAATTGGCAGGGGTACGGGGATTCGAACCCCGGTTTGAAGACTGAGAATCTCCCGTCCTAACCCCTAGACGATACCCCCGGAAACGACGAGCGCCGCGTCGGCTCTGCCCGGCCGACCGGCGTGCTGGCTGGGGAGGGAGGACTCGAACCTCCAACTTCCTGATCCAGAGTCAGGCGTCTTACCAATTCGACGACTCCCCAAGAAATCGCCCCGGAAGGGTAGGAATCGGGCGCTCCTGCGTCAAGCGGGTTGTCCGCGCAGGGGGCGGTACTGCGGCAGGGGAGAATTCGTGGCGAAACTCCCCCGGGCGCGTTGACACTCTTTCTCCCCGTTTCTAGACTGCGATTGCTACCGCATACCCCTCTGGGCGGTCATGTCGAACGGGAGTGTGCCGCTGGCAGTTCGAGGGCGCGAGCAGGACGGCGTCGCGATCCTCGAGCTCAGCGGAAAGATCATGGGAAGCGCGGACGCGGACGTCTTCGGGCCGCGATTTCTCCTCTCGTGGACTCCGGCCGCTCAAAAATCCTCCTCGATTTCAGCGCAGTGCCCTGGATGAACAGCCAGGGAGTCGGCGCGCTCATGGCGCTGGTCACCAGCCTGCGCCCGACCGGCGGGCAAGTGAAGCTCGTCGGGGTGAACGATCGCGTGCGCTCGGTTCTCGACGTGACCCGACTTTCCACGCACTTCGAGTTCCACGATCGCGTCGAGGAAGCTCTGGCGAGCTTCGCCGCGATGCCGCGCCCGCATTCCGGGTGAGTTCAGCCGCCGCGCGCCGGGGTCGATGCTTGAGTCGTGTCCGCGGAATCCGAAATTCGCACATCTTGGATGATGATCGGGCGAAGCGGCCGGCCCGCGGGATCGGTGGAGGTCTGAGCGATGTTGTCGATCACATCCATTCCGCTCACCACGTGTCCGATCACGGTCCCACACTGCGCGAGCGCGGGAAGGTCGGAGATACAGACGAACCATTCCGTTTCCGCGGTTCCCGCGGTGCATCCGCGCCACGCCATCATCACGCTGCCGCGCACCGGCGGCAGCGACGAGCGCTCTTCGGGAAGGCGCATGGGCGGCGTCATCGGCTTCACGAGTGCTCCCGCTTGCGCGACGAATCGGGGGATCACGCGATGAAACGTGCTCCCGCGATAACGGCCGCTCGCCGCGAGCGAGAGGAACTGCGCGCAATGATTCGGTGCGGTGCTCGGCTCCACGCGTACGCGGACGTTCCCCTGATTCTCGATCACGAACACCACATCGGACGTGGGAAAAGTCCTCGGGGCGAGGAAGCTCGTCCGCCGACGCACCGACGGCCAAAGCGGTGATCCACGCCAAAGCGGCGACTCGCGGCAGCATGCATGCGCGGATCCTTGGCCACGACGTCGAACTTCGTCAATCACGCGCTCGCGTCCGCCGGTGAGAACCGGTGCGCGCGACGTCCGCGTCGCCCTCGCCGCCGGCATCCTGGGGCTCGCCGCCCTCGGAGGAGTCGTTCGCACGTACGTCGGTCCCGGGCCCAACGCTCGGTGCGGCGACGAATGACGCACTCTCGCGGGAGATCGCCGGGGATGCGCCGGGAGCCGTGGCGATCCTAGAGCGCGTCGTGGAGGAGAACTCCGAGGACGGGCCGTCGTGGCTTCGTCTGGGCCGCGCTCTGCGGCGGGATTCCCGCACGGAAGACTCGCGCGCGGCGCTCGCCCGAGCGGCGGAGCTCGCACCCGAGAAGGCGGTCGTCCACTACGAGCTGGCCAAGTCGTCTGATCGAGTCCGGCGCCGCGGTGGAAGCGGATACGGCGCTGCTTCGCGCGCTGCACGTGAAGCCGGACCATGCGGCCGCGTGGGGGCTGCGCGCCGGAATCGCCGCTTCGCAAGGCGATGTGCAGCACGCGCTCGAATGGCTCGAGCTGCGCCGATAATCTCCCGCGCACCGAATGGGATCGTCTGCTCGATCAGCCGCTTTTCGATCCCGTGCGTCATGTTCCGGAGTTCAGCGAGGCTCGTGCAGGAGCGTCGCATTCCCGGCTTCGCGCGCGAGATCGAGCTGTGAACGGTCGCTCCGTTCTCATGATCGTGCACAGCTACGGCGATCGCGACCCACGCGTGCGGCGCGAAGCGGAAGCGATCGCCGAACGCGGCGGTCGCGTCGACGTGATCTGCCTGCGCGCGCCCGGGCCAGTCCGCCACCGAGACGATCGCCGGGGTGACCTATCGGCGCCTTCCTCTGCGCCGCCGCCGCGGAGGATTCGCCCGCTACCTCTTCGAGTACGCGGGGCTCTTCGCCGGAGCGCTCGCACTCTCGATTCCGCTGCACGTGCGCCACCGCTACCGTGTGGTGCAGGCGCACAACATGCCCGATCTGCTGGTGTTCGCGGGGATCATGCCGTGGCTCTCGGGCGCATCGACGCTGCTCGATCTGCACGACCCGGTCCCCGAGCTCTACGAGGCGAAGTTCGGAATCGCGCCGGGCTCGCTCCCGTTCCGTGTGCTCGCAGCCATCGAGCGTGCGTCGATCGCCTTCGCCGACCACGTGCTCGCCGCGACCGGGGCGTTTCGCGATCGATTGATCGCCCGCGGCTGCGCTCCCGCTCGCGTCGACGTTCTCCTGAACGTGCCGGACCGCCGGCTTTTCGCGCCTGCGGAAATGCGCCGCAAGGAGGGCGAGCCGATTCGGGTTCTCTTCCATGGAACGGTCACGCAGCGCAGCGGGGTCGATCTCGCGATCGACGCGGCGGAACAAGTGCGCGGGCGCGGCGTCGACCTGCGTCTCACGGTGGTGGGCGACGGGGATTTTCTTCCCGAAGTGCGTGCGCTCGCGGCGCGCGGAGATCGCGGACAATGGATCGAGGTGCGCGATGCGCTTCCGATCGAGCGGATTCCGGACGAGGTGGCGGCGTGCGATCTCGGCGTGATTCCCAATCGCCCGGGATCGTTCCACGATCTGGCGCTGCCGACGCGGCTCTTCGAGACGCTCGCCGTGGGGCGCCCCGTGGTGGTGGCGCGCTCGCCGGCGATTCGTGCGCTCTTCGCCGCCGATGACTTGCTTGAATTCGAGCCCGGCGACGCCGACGATCTCGCCCGCGTTCTGGAGCGCGCGTGCCGCGATCCGCAAGTGCGCGAACGCTGCGTGGCCCACGGCGGCGAAGTCGCCCGCCTCCACGCGTGGGATCGCGAGAAGGAAACCTACGGGCGCGTGCTCGACGATCTCTTCGCGCGCGTTCGATAGCGCGGCGCGCGTGCGCCGGGTCCCGCCGGATCGAGAGCTTCAAGCAGCACACGTCCATCCGAATCGCGCGGAATGGCGAGCCCGAGGAGATGCAGCGCCGTCGGGGTCACGTCCACGAGCGAGACGCTCGTCGAAGGCGGCGCCAGGAGCACTCCTTCGCCGCCGAGCGCGATTCTCTCTTGCGGTGCGAGCGTGATGTCGATCCATGCACCCGACGCCGCCAGCGTCTTCGCGAGATCGCCGTCGGGGGGTGCGTCGCGCTCGATCACCCGAAGCCAGAGCGGCGGATCGCTTGGCTCCGGCGGCGCGCGCAAGATCGGAATGCCGGCCGATCGAACGATGTCCTCGAGCGGGCGACGCGCGAGCTCGCGGATCGTCCTCGGCGAGCGCACGCGAGATGCAGGGGAGCACGACGCGAGGGAGAGCGAACGGGGGAGTCCACGCGATGATTCCGTCCCCCGGAACGCGCCGCGGGGCTCCGGCTCCGGCGGGAGTGCGCGCCGGGGCGGCTCCCGACCACAGCGCGGCGGATCGACCGCGCGAATCCGTGATCAGCGCACGCGTCGAGGGATGGATCGCGGAAATTTCCGGAAATCCCGGCTCGCGGTGCACCGTGATCGTGACCGGAATGGAGCCCGCCGCCGGCGCGCCTCCCGGCCCCGGCGTGAGCCAAACCGAGGCGATGCGTGGGGTGCGGGGGAGCGAAGCGATGGCGGCGCATCCCACGAGCGCGGCGGTGGCGAACAATGCGTCGAGGCGGGAGCGCCGCGGCCAGCGCCGCCGGCGGATCCATCGTGCGGCCACCAGTCCGACCCCGGCAGCGAGAGCGGCCCAAGCGGGAAGCGTGAGCACGCCGGCGGTGAACAGCGCGAAGAAACGCGCGGCGTCGTCGGGGCGACGCCCCAGACGATCGGCGAGGCGCGCTCCGGCGAATCCGGCGGCACTTCCGCAGGCGGCGCCGGCCACGATCAGCGCGAGCACCACGATCGCGGCGGACAGGGGGGTGCTCCGCGGATCGAGGAGCGCGCGGTTGCCGTCCAGGATCCCCACGGCGGAGATGCACCCGATTCCGGCCCCGATCCAGCCGCCGGCCCGCATCGTTTCGATCCCCGCGGCCGCGCTCGTCGCTCGCTCCATCCACCCATCCCTGTCCGGCAACCCCGGCTTGACAGTGCCGAGGCGTGTTCCTAAACTCAACGCGGTCGAGAAGTTAATCCATCTCGAGCGCCCCGTCGCCCCTCCTGAAAGCTCATCCCTTGGGGGATTCCACCGCATGCTGAGACGCATCGGGTATTGGGTCGCCGTGTGCCTCACGGCGTCGTCGACGGCTCATGCCACACCCTACGCCGGGGAATTCTTGATCTCCGGGATCGGGGCTCGCGCTTTGGGGATGGGCGGCGCGTTCGTCGCCGTCGTGGACGACGCCACCGCGTCGTACTGGAATCCCGCCGCACTTCCGCGCAACGAACGGCGCCAAGCGATCTATATGCACTCCGAGCAATTCGACGGGTTCGTGAACCACGATTCCGGAGCGCTGGTGCTCCGCGCGCGCGAGGAAGCCAACGGCGCACGCAGTGCGGTCGGCCTCGGGCTCGTCATGGTCTCGGTGCCCGACATCCTGTTCACGACGACGGATCCCGAGGAGCTCGATCAAATCGAGAGCGGATCGGATGGGATCTTCAATACCGACGATGCCGACGGTTCCGAAGGGAATGGGCAGCTCGATCCTGGTGAGCGTCTCGACATGGATCTGCTTTTCGAGTTCGCCGACGAGGTCACCGACCGTGAGATGGGCGTGTTCCTCTCCTACGGGCACTCCAAGGTGATGGCCGAAGCGCTCTCGATCGGCGGAAGCGTGAAGTTCGTGCGCAAGTCGGTGGGCGACTACTCGGCGTGGGGATTGGGCCTCGACGTGGGTGCGCTTTATAGCTTGAGCCCCGGCTGGAATCTGGGGCTGAACCTTCAAGATATCACCACCACGTTCCTCGATTGGTCGGGCACTCCCACGGAGGAGCGCGAGTACATCACGCCCACGGCGAAGCTCGGCACCGCGTACACGCGCCCCATCGATGCGATCGGCGGTGGGCTCACCGGTGCGCTCGACATCGATTTTCGATTCGAAGACGAAGGAGAGACCTCCACGTTCGGAATGGGTCCGGTGTCCGGCGACGTTCGCGTCGGCATCGAGTATTTCTATGACGACGTGTTCGCGCTGCGCGTGGGGACGGAGCGGGTGAACGACGAGACGAACCCGTTCACCGCAGGAGCCGGGTTCCGCATCAAGCGGCTCTCGTTCGACTACGCCTTCCGCAATCACTCCGATCTTCAAGAGTCCCATCGCGTTTCGGGCGGTGTGGCGTTCTGACCGCGCGTTGACGCCCCTTTCGCCGCGCCTCTAGAATCACGCGCATTCCGTCCGCACGACCCCCGCACGCCGGTCGGAGGTGCGCGTGAAGCGCGTCGCCTTTCACACTCTCGGCTGCAAGCTGAACCAGGCCGACACGGAAACGATGCGTGCTCTCCTGCAACGCTCGGGGAAGTGGACCTGCGTCGCGGAAGACGAGGAAGCGGACCTCGTCGTGGTGAACACCTGCACGGTGACCGGCCAAGCGGATGCCCACTCGCGGCAAGCGATCCGCCGGCTGCAGCGCGCGCATCCCGGGGCCGTGCTCGCGGCCAGCGGCTGCTACGTCCAGCGTGCCCCGGGAGAGCTCGCCGAGCTTCCCGGAATCCGGCTCCTGCTTGGGGCCGCGGATCGCGAAGCGATCGTGGAGCTCGCCGAACGCGCGCTCGCGGGAGAGGTGCGCCTCGCGATTTCCCCGATCGAGGAGGCGCGCACGTTCGTCGACGTGCCGTCGTCGCCGCCGCGCGACCACACTCGCGCGTTCGTCGACGTGCAGGAGGGGTGCGACGAAGGATGCACGTTCTGCATCGTCCCCAAGACGCGCGGCGCTTCGCGCAGCCGTCCATTCGCGAGCGTGGTGCGCCAGGCCGAGAGTCTCGCTGCCCAGGGTGTGCGTGAGATCGTGCTCACCGGAGTGCACCTGGGCGACTACGGGCTCGATCTCGCGGAGCGTCGTCTTCTCGTCGAGCTGCTTCACGCGCTCGTCGAAGTGCCGGGGCTCGCGCGGCTGCGCCTGAGCTCGATCGAGCCCGCATCAGTGACGCCCGAGCTCTTGGATCTACTCGCCGGAGATCGGCGGCTCGCGCGCCACGTCCATTTTCCCATGCAGAGCGGAAGCGACCCGGTTCTGCGCGCGATGGGGCGGCGGTACTCGGCCCGCGCCTTCGCCGATCTCGTTTTGGAGACGGCGGCGCGCATCCCGCAGTGCGGCATCGGGACCGACGTGATCGCCGGATTTCCCGCCGAAGGGGACCGGGAGTTCCAGGAGACATTCGATCTCCTCGGGGAGCTTCCGATCACGTACCTTCACGCATTCTCGTACTCGGTGCGTCCGGGATCGGGAGCCGAGGGCCGGGGAGATCCGGTCCCCGGCGACACCAAGCGGCGGCGGACTTCGGCGCTGCGGACGCTTTCCGATTCCAAGCACCGCGCCTTCCGAGAAGGACTCGTGGGAGAGACCGTGGACGTTTTGCTCGAGCACGCGATGCGCGACGGCGAGCCCTGGCTCTGCGGGCGGACGGATCACTATGTGAAAGTGGAGCTGGGGCCTGGGCTCCGCACCGCGGCGATCGTGCGCGGCAGGATCACCGGAATCTCCGGGGATAGCTGTCGCGCCGCTCTCGTGCCCGCCGCGGGCGAGCTCGCCGCGTGAGCACGGCGCCCCCGCCATCGACCCGTCCCGTCCCGGTCCTGGGTACGGGATCCGACGAAGCTCGAACGTTTTATATCGAGTCGTTCGGGTGTCAGATGAACGACTACGACTCCGAGTTCATTGCCTCGCGCTTTCTGGAGGAAGGGTACGCGCCGGCCGAATCCCCCGAGACCGCCGACGTGCTGCTCTTCAATACGTGCGCGGTTCGCGAAGGGGCCGAAGACCGCGTTCGCAAGCGGGTGCAGAACATGGCCGGCGTGAAGCGGCGCCGCCCGGACATGACGATCGGGGTTGTGGGATGCATGGCGCAGCGTCTCGGGGCCTCGCTCGTGTTCAGCCGCGACCTCGTCGACGTGATCGCCGGGACGGACACCTATCGCGATCTCCCCGGGCTCGTGGAGCAGAGCCGCACGCGCGCCGAGGGCGCACCGATCGTGTCGACGGAGACGGATTCGGAACGGACCTACTCGATCGCCACGCATCCCCAGCCCCGCTCGGGTCCCACGGCGTTCCTCACCATCATGCAGGGGTGCGACAAGTTCTGCACGTTCTGCATCGTGCCGTACACGCGCGGCCGAGAGCGCTCCAAGCCGTGGCGCGCCGTGGTGGCCGAAGCCGAACAGTTGGTGCGGCGCGGAGCGAAGGAGATCACGCTTCTCGGGCAGAACGTGAACTCCTACCGGGACGAAGAGGTCGATTTCGCGCAGCTGCTTCGCGCGGTGGACGCAGTCCCAGGAGTGGAGCGCATCCACTTCACGTCATCGTATCCTCGCGACATGACGGAATCCGTGTTCCACGCGATCGCCCAGTGCCGGGCTCCGCTCGAATTTCTCCACTTTCCCGTGCAGAGCGGGTCCGACCGCGTGCTGCGCCGGATGAAGCGCCGGCACTCGGTGGAATGGTACGTGAGCCAAGTGGAGCGGGCGCGCGCGATCATTCCCGGCGTGCAGTTCGCGACCGACCTCATCGTGGGATTCCCGGGAGAGAGCGTGGAGGACTTCGAGGCGACGCTGCGTCTCGTGGAGCAGGTCCGCTTCGCGGAGTGCTACATGTACAAGTACTCGCCGCGGGAAGGGACGCCGGCGTTCCGACTGGACGACGTGATTCCGGAAGAGGAGAAGTCGCGCCGCCTTCAAGAACTGATCGATCGCCAGCGGCGCATCGGACGCGAGATCCTGGAGGAGCAGGTGGGCCGGCGCGCGCAGATCCTGATCGAGGGGCCGTCCAAGCGAAATTCCGACGAGCTGTTCGGCCGCACCCGCAATCGATTCATGGTCGTGGTTCCCGCTTCGGGCTCGAGGAGCGGAGATCTGGTCGACGTGGACCTCGTGTCCCTCCAAGGGACGACTCTGAAAGGACGTCCCGTGCGAGAGGGAGGGGATCGATGGAACTCTTGAAGGGATTGCGTGCCGCCACGCTGCTCATGGTGATGCTGCTGGCGATGGGCTTCGCGTTCTTGAACAATCGCGAGCTCGTCGACGTGAACCTGTACTGGGGACGGTTCCAGGACGCGCCGATGGCGTGGGTGGTGTTCGTCACATTCCTCTTGGGTGCCGGGATCGGCTACTCGCTGTCGCTGTTCCTGGTCATGGAGCTGCAGGGCCGGATTCGCGACATGAAGCGCCGCCACCATCGTCTGGAAGGGGAGCTCACCACGCTGCGCAATCTCCCGCTGGACGACGCGGAGGAATCCATCGCTCGGATCGGAGAGCCTTCGATTTGATGATCGACGTTGTCCTCCTCGTTGTCGCCGCGCTCGTGGCCGCCGGCTTCGCGCTGCGCCATGTCCTGTTCTCCTCGGGACGCGAGTCCAAGGACAAGCGGCCGGCCTACATCGTCGCGCTCGGCGCGCTGGCCGACGGAGACGAGGACACCGCGTTCCGCGAGCTCATGAACGCGGTCCGCCAGGACTCTTCGAACGCGGATGCCTATCTGAGATTGGGCGAGCTCTTCTTGAAGCGCGGCGATGCGGCGCGTGCGCATCAGTTGCATCGCGAGCTGGCCGTGCGGGGATCGCTGCCTCGTGAGCTCATGGCCCGCGTGCAGCGCGCGCTGGCGAAGGATCTGCTCGCGCTCGGCAAGGTGGACAAGGCTGCGCAAGCCGCCGAGGAAGCGGCGCGCCTGGATGAGACGATTCCCGGCGCGCTGGAAACCCTTCTGGAGATTCGCGAACGGCTCGACGACACCGAAGGAGCGTTTCGCGTGAAGCGCGAGATCGCCAAGCGTGCCGCGTCGGGGCGCGGGGCCGCCGGTGCGGAGCTCTCCGCGTACCGCGCCCGGCAGGGATGGGAGCTCTTGGAGCGCGGCGACGCCAAGGGCGCGGAACGTCTCCTGCGCGAAGCGCAGCGCCTCGATCCGGAGAATCGGCCGGCGCGCTGGGTGTGGGGGCTCTTGCAGGAGCATCAAGGCAGCTACTCCGAAGCGATCGAAGCCTGGGAAGGACTCCTGCGCGATCGCTCCGACGAAGCCGCGTCGATCTTTCGCGGACTCGAGCGCGTGCACTTTCTCGACGGATCGTTCTCGCGCATGGAACAGACGTACGAGAAGTTCTTGCGACAGTTCCCGGATCACGCTGACGCCTGCTTCGGGCTCGCGCGTTTCCTGCGTCGCAAAGGGCAGCTCGACGACGCGATCGACGTTTGCCGGCGGGGGACGGAAGCGAATCCGGAGTCTCCCGAGCTTCGCGCGCTGGCGCTGGCGCTCTTGCTGCAGGCGGGGCGCGTCGCCGAAGCGGAAGGGCGCATCGACGCGTGGATCTCGAAGCTCGGCGGCGAGCGCGATTCTCCCGCAGGAAAGCGACCGATCGCGGCGAGCTCGCGGCCGGTCGCGGGAGGAGTGCGTTGACGCCGCGCACGACGGCGCGGCGCGCGGCGTTGCGGCGCGCGGGCGCCGGCCTTCTCACGCTCGGGATCGCGGCATGGGCGTGCACGGTTTCGCTCGCGCAGGACGGCGGCAGCGACGCCGGCGGGGCGTCCTCCCTCGATGTCGCGCAAGAGAAGGCGAACACGGCGAAGGACGCCGACGAAGCGCTCGACCGCTGGGAAGACGTGCTCGCGCTGGAGCCTCCCAAGAGCATTGTGGCGTATGCGCACTGGATGCGAGGACAAGCGGCGCGCGCGCTGGGGCTCTATCCCGATGCGGCGCGGGAATTCGATCGCGTCGCGCACGATCACAAGCGGGACTTCGATCGCGGGCGTGCGCTGCTGGCGAAGGGGCTGGCGGAGCTGGAAGCGGGAGAGCCGCGCGACGCGCTGGAGAACCTGCGCGAAGCGGTGCGTAGCGCGCGCAACGGCGACGACCGCGCGCAGGCGGAGCTCGCGTTCGCGTCTGCGAACTATCGCCTGGGCAACGTGCGCGAGGCGCTGCGGCGTTTCGATCGATTCCAGGCGGATCATCCCAAGGATGCGCGCGCACATTGGGCGGCGTGGCGCTCGGTGATCTGTCTGCGGCTCCTGGGTCGAGAGCGCGAAGCGGTGGAGCGGACGGAACGGATGGAGCACGACGAGCCGGGATCGCTCGCCGCCGTGCTGGCACGCCAGGAAGTTCGGATGGGTGCGAGTGCGCCGCGCGGATCAACTCCCGGCGCTCCTTCCAAGACGGATGGGGCTGAGACGGATGGGGCGACCGATGGGGACAAGACGCCGGCCACGAAGACCCCATGAAAGCGGCAGCGACGCGCACCGCCGCCGAGTCGGGATGGAGCCCGCTCATGCGGCAGTACTTCGGCGCGAAGGCCGAGCATCCCGGGGACGTGCTCCTCTTTCGCATGGGCGATTTCTGGGAGACCTTCTTCGACGACGCCCATACGCTTTCGCGCGTCGCCGGCGTGGCGCTCACCTCACGCGGCGTGGAACGGGGCGAGCCCGTTCCGCTCGCCGGAGTTCCGCTCGCGAGCTTCGAGACCACGGTTCGCAAGCTCGTCGCCGCGGGACTTCGCGTGGCGATCTGCGATCAAGTGGAAGATCCGAAGGCCGCGAAGGGGCTCGTGCGCCGCGAAGTCGTGGAAGTGGTTTCCGCGGGCACGGTCGCGCTTCCCGGATTTTTGGACGAACGCGTGGGACGCTATCTGCTGGCGATCGCCGGCGACGCCGCGGGCGAGCGGATGGGCCTCGCGCGCTGCGACATCACCACCGGAGAATTGGCGGCGAGCGAAATCCCCACGGCGGCGCTTCGCGACGAGATCGACCGCATCGCACCGGCGGAGATTCTCGTCGCGGAAAGCGGCGCCGCCGTCGTGACTGCGGCCGCCGACGAGAACGGGGTGGCGATCACCCGCGTCCCGGACGCGCACTTCCCCGGCGCCGATGAGTCCGCGCGCCTGGTCGACGAAGGACCGGGATTCGCACCGGGCCACGGCGACGCGGCCCGCTTTCAGCCGAACGCGGTTCGAGCCGCCGCCGCGCTTCTTCGCTACCTCGGGCACGCTCCAGAAGGCCGAGCGCGCCGAGCTCTCTCCGCTGGAGCTGGACGCCGGAGCCAGCTCGATGATTCTGGACGACGTCACGCTTCGCAACCTGGAGATCCTGCGCCCTCTCTCCGGCGAGGGGACGCGCGGCACACTTCTGGGATGCGTCGATCGAACGCGGACGCCGATGGGAGCCCGCCGCCTTCGCCAATGGCTGGTGCGCCCGCTGCTCGCGCCGGGAGCGATCGCGTCCCGCCAAGATGCCGTCGCGGAGATCCTGCGCGACGACGAGGCGCGCGCCTCGTTCTCCTTCGGCGCTCGAGCGCCTCGGCGACGTCGAGCGCTTGGCGATGCGCGTGGGCGCGGGGCGTGCGAACGCACGCGACCTGGTCGCGCTGGCGCGCGCGCTGGCGAGAGCTTCCCGCGCTCGCCGCCGCGCTGCGCCGGCGGGACAGCGCCATGCTCCGCGCACTCGGCGATCGCATCGCCGACTTCGGGCCGGAAACGGAATCGATTGGGGAGACGCTGGTCGAAGCTCCCCCGATCGCCGTCACGGAAGGGGGCCTGGTGCGCGAGGGTTTCTCCCCCGAGATCGATCGCTGGCGCTCGCTCTCCCGCGGCGCGAAGGAATGGATCGCGCGCTTCCAGTCCGAAGAGCGGGAGAAGACCGGCATCGGAAATCTGCGCGTGGGATTCAATCGCGTCTTCGGCTACTACCTGGAAGTCACCCGCGGCAATCGCGAGATGGTGCCGGCGAATTACGAACGGCGACAGACGCTGACCGGGGCGGAGCGCTACGTGACTCCCGAGCTCAAGGAGCGCGAAGCGGAGATTCTCGGCGCGGACGAGAGGGCGCGAGCACTCGAGCACGAAATCTTCCTCGAGCTTCGCGAACGGATCGCGACGGCGTAGCGCGGAAATGCGCAGCGCCGCGTCCGCGCTGGCCGAGCTCGACGTTCTGTTCTCGTTCGCGGACGTGGCCCGCGAGGGAGGTTGGACGCGGCCGGTCGTGCAGGATTCTTCCCTTCTGGCGATTCGCGCGGGGCGCCATCCGGTCGTGGAAGCGCTTCTTCCCGCCCACGAGTTCGTGCCGAACGATGCGGATCTTGACGTCGATTCCCGCCAGATCCTGCTCATCACCGGGCCGAACATGGCCGGCAAGTCGACGTATTTGCGCCAGGTTGCGCTGCTGGCGATCCTGGCGCAGGCCGGCTCCTTCCTTCCCGCGGAGAGCGCGACGATCGGCGTGGTCGATCGCATTTTTACCCGCGTCGGTGCCGCGGATCATCTCGCCAAGGGACACTCCACGTTCATGGTGGAGATGACCGAGGTGGCGCGCATCCTCTCCGCCGCGACCGGCCGGAGCCTCTTGCTTCTCGACGAAGTCGGTCGCGGTACGTCCACGTTCGACGGGCTCGCGATCGCCTGGTCCGTGCTGGAGCACCTCCACGACACCCCTGCATGCGCCGCGCGCACGCTCTTTGCCACGCACTTTCACGAGCTCACCGTGTTGGCCGATCGCTTGGAGCGGGCGCGCAATCTGCGCATCACCGTTCACGAGTGGAAGGACGACGTGGTGTTCCTGCGCAAGATCGTGGAGGGACCGGCGGATCGCAGCTTCGGGATTCAAGTCGCGAAGCTCGCCGGACTCCCGGAGTCGGTGACCAAGCGCGCGAAGAAAATTCTCGCCGATCTCGAGAACGGAACATTTCTTACGTCCGCGAACGGGGGAGCGAGCGCGCGCGGACCCCAGCTCGACCTCTTCTCTCGGGAATCGGCGTCGATTCTCGCGGAGCTGGAGGCGATCGATCCCGAGAGCATGACCCCGCTCGACGCGTTGGCCGTTCTCCACGAATGGAAACGGCGGGCCCGCGGAACGGAGAGCGCGTGAGCCCGATTCGCCGCCTGCCGCCCGCGATCGCGAATCGCATCGCCGCCGGCGAGGTCGTGGAGCGTCCCGCATCGGTCGCGAAAGAGCTGCTGGAGAATGCGCTCGATGCCGGCGCGAAGCGGGTGGAGCTCACCTTCGACGGGGGCGGGATCGAGCGCATCCGCGTCTCCGACGACGGCGAGGGCATCCCCGCGGACGAAGTGGTGCTCGCGTTCGAGCGTCACGCGACGAGCAAGGTCGCAGGACGCGGTGGATCTCGAGCGCATCTCGACGTTCGGGTTTCGCGGCGAGGCGCTGGCCTCCATTGCGGCGGTGGCGAAGGTGGAGATCACCACCGCCACCGCGGACGCCACGGCGGGAACGCGCGTCGTGCTCGACGCCGGGCGCGTCGTCTCCGTCGAGCGCGCCGCGCGCCCGCGGGGAACCACGATCGAGGTCGACCGAGCTCTTCACAATACGCCGGCGCGCCGGAAGTTCATGAAGACCCCGGCCACGGAAAGTCGTCTCCTCGTGCGCCTCGCCGGGCATGTGTTCCTCGCGGCGCAGGGCGCGGGACTGCGCGTGATCCGCGAGGGGAGAGCCGCGCTCGTCCTCGATGCGCAAGCCGGCTTTCGCGAGCGCCTGGCGGCGCTCTTCGGCGAGGACGACCGTGCCGCCGCATGGCGGAGATCGACGGCGCGCGCGACGGGGTCGGGGTCGAGCGGGCTGGCGGCGCTCGCGGACTTCGCCCGCACCCGCGGCGAGCGCCAGATCCTGCTCGTGAACGGGCGTGCGGTCGCGGATGCGTCGCTCGCGCACGCGGTGTTGGCGGGAATCGGCGGGGCCATCCCGTCCGGACGCTTTCCCATCTTCGCGATCGCGCTCACCATCGATCCTTCGCGGATCGACGTGAACGTGCATCCCACGAAGCGGGAGATTCGATTCGCGGAACGCGACCGCGTGTATGGCGCAATTCGCGAGAGCGTGGCGCGCGCGCGCCGCCGCCGTGCGCTTCGATGCCGTCGCGCGCGTCCTCGATCCGCGCGCACCGGCGAGCGGGATCGTCCCTCCCCGGCGGCGGCGATTCGCTTCGGGCTCCCCGACGACGTTCCGCCGGCGACGGGGCTCGGCCGCGAGCCGAAGCCCGTCCGCAGGTCCGAGTCCCTGCGCTTCGCGCCGGCGGCGCTCGAGGATCCGATGCCGGAGACGGATACCGGCGACACCGACACGAGCGCCGCGGAAGCGGACGCGCTCGAGACCGGCACTGGGCCGCTGCGTCTTCTCGGCGAAGCGTGGGGCGCGTATCTCCTGGTGGAGGATCGCGAACGCATCCTGGTCATCGATCAGCACGCGGCGCACGAGCGCGTGCTCTACGACGAGATCCTCGCGCGTGCGAAGGAACGCGCGCCGCTCGCCGCGCAGGGACTTCTCGTTCCGCTGCCGGTGGATCTGGGGCCGGGACAGGATCCAGCCGAGGCCTGCGAGCTCCTGCACACTCTGGGATTCGAGGCGCGCGAGGGAGGACCGGCGACCGTCTTCGTCGAGGCGATTCCGGGATCGCTCACCGCGTTGGGGAGGCGGAGATTTCCTTCGCGAGTTCTTCGCGTCGCCGGATGCCGCGCGCGCCAGTGCCGAGTCGTTCCAGGACGCGCTCGCGAAGTCTTACTCCTGCCGCATGCGCCGTGAAATTCGGCCAGCGTCTCCATCCGGAGGAGGTTCGCCACCTGCTCCTCGGCCTGGCCCGCGCGAACGTCCCGCGGCTCTGCCCGCACGGGCGGCCCATCTTCCTGGAAGTCACGCGCGGATCGCTGGACGCGAAGTTCGAGCGGATTTGAGCACGCTCTTCCCGAGCCTGGTGGGTGCCACGTGCACGGCGAAGACCGAAGTGGCCTGTCTCGTCGCGCGCCACGTCCCGATCGAGGTGGTGGGTGCGGACTCGCGGCAGATCTACCGCGGATTCGACGCCGGGACGGCGAAGCCGACCGCGAGCGAGCAAGAGAGAGTGCCGCACCATCTCGTGGACGTCGCCGATCCCGGCGAAGGGTTCAGCGCCGCGCGCTTCGCGGAGCTCGCGCATGGTGCCGCCGAGGAGATTCGCGCGCGCCACCATGTGCCGTTCCTGGTCGGCGGATCGGGCCTCTACGTGCGCGCGACGCTGCGCGGACTCTTCGAGGGCCCGGCGGCTTCCCCCGACGTGCGCCGGCGTCTCGTCGAGCGAGCGCGCACCGAGGGGGCGAGTGCACTGCACGCCGAGCTCGCGCGCGTCGACGGGGAGAGTGCGCGACGGCTGCATCCCAGCGACGTCGTGCGCGTGGTCCGCGCGCTGGAGGTGCGCGAGCTGACCGGCGAGCCGCTCTCCGCGCACCACGCCCGCCATCGCGCCCGCACACCACGGACGCGCGGCCCCTCCTTCGGCCTCGCCTGGGAGACGGAAGTGCTCGTCCAACGCATCGAGGCGCGCGTGCAGGCTATGCTCGCGTCGGGCTGGATCGAAGAAGTGCAGGCACTCCTCGAGCGCGGCATCCCCGACGACGCGCCGGCGTGGAACGCGCTCGGTTACGGCACGGTGCGCGAGCTCGTGCGCGGGCGCATCTCGCGCGAGGAAGCACAGGAGAGCATCGTGCGCGCCACGCGCCAGCTCGCCAAACGCCAGCGCACTTGGTTTCGCGCCGTTCCCGAGGTGGTGTGGATTCCGATTGGCGGCGTGCAGGATCTCGAGCCCGCGGCGCGGAAGATCGCCGAAGGCATCGTGCGCGAGGCGCCGGGAGGCGGGACTTGACCGCGCCGCGCGAAGAGAGGATCATCGCGCCGCGTCCGGATGCGGGCATAACTCAGTTGGTAGAGTGTCAGCTTCCCAAGCTGAAAGTCGCGGGTTCGAATCCCGTTGCCCGCTCCATCGCACGCGCCCGGAGTCGGGCGCTTTTTTGTGCGCGCCGGAGGTTCGCATTGCCGTCCAATGACCCATCTCTTCCGATCGTGGCGATCATCGGTCGTCCCGAATGTCGGAAAATCGACGCTGTTCAATCGCATCGCGCGTGGACGCAAAGCGGTCGTCCATGACGAAGCCGGGGTGACCCGAGATCGTCACGCGTCGCGTGCGGAGTGGAGGGACGCTCGTTCTGGATCGTGGACACCGGCGGTGTGCAGATCGCGCCGCAGGACGATCTCTCCCGCGCCGTGCAGGCCCAGGTCGACATCGCGATCGAGGAAGCCGACGTGATCCTGCTGCTGCTCGATGCGCAGGCCGGGATCACGGTGGACGACGAGGCGATCGTCCGTCGCCTTTCCCGCGCCGCGAAGAAAGTCATCCCGGTCGCAAACAAGGCGGACAACGAGATCGACGCGGCGGGAGCGACGGCGCTGGTCGCCGGCGGTCTCGGCGCATCCTTCCCGATTTCCGCGCGGCGCGGACGGGGCCTCGACGATCTCATGGATCGATTGAAAGAGCTTCTTCCGGAAGAGAGCGACGTCGCCCCGAAGGTCGAGCCGGGCCGCGTGCGCCTCGCCATCGTCGGCCGCCCCAACGTGGGCAAGTCGTCGCTGGTGAACGCGCTCACCGGAGAGGAGACCATGATCGTGAGCGATCGTCCGGGGACGACGCGCGACTCCGTCGACACGCCGCTGGACGTCGGCGGCGATTCGTTCCTGCTCATCGACACCGCGGGAATCCGCCGCCGGGCGCGCACTTCGGATCCGCTGGACATCTGGTCGTCGCTCCGTTCGATGCGCGCGATCGAGCGCTGCGACATCGCCGCGCTGGTCATGGATGCGACGTCCGGAATCCTGGATCAGGACGTCTGGATCGCATCCGAAGCGATGAAGCAGGGCAAGGGCGTTCTCGTCGTGGTGAACAAGTGGGATGCGCTGGAGAAGGATCCGGACGTCGCGCTGCGCTTCGAGGATCGCTTCAAGTGGCACTTCAAGTTCCTGCCGGACGCGCCCATCCTGTACGTCTCCGCGATAACGAACCGCCGCGTCGATCGAATCCTCGGGGAAGCGAAGAAGCTCGCGGAAGTTCGCGCCCGGCGCTTCGGGAGCGAGCGACTTCAAGAGGTACTGCGCGCGATCCTCGAGGAGAATCCCCCGTCGTCGAGCCAAGGATGGGGGCTGGTGCGTGTGTTCTCCGCGACCCAGCTGGACGGCCCGCCACCGACGTTCGCGATCGTGGCCAATCATCCGGAGAGCTTGCAGGGCCACTACGAGCGCTACCTTCGCAATCAATTCAAAGAGCGTCTGGGCCTGGCCGGCACGCCGGTGCGCGTGGAGCTTCGCGCGAAGAGAAAGAGACGCCGCGGCGAGGAGGAGGACAAATGAACGTCGTCCTCGCGGCGGTCCTCGCCTACCTCGTGGGCTGCATTCCCTTCGCGGCGCTCGCCGCGCGTGCAAAAGGGATCGACTTGCGTTCGCAGGGGAGCGGAAACTTGGGAGCCACGAACGCGATTCGCGTGCTCGGTCCCGCCGTCGGCATCCCGGTTCTGCTCGCCGATCTCGCCAAAGGCTGGGCGGCCGTCGCGCTGGTCTCGAAGCTGGGAGGGGGAAGTGTGGAAACGAAGATTCTCTGCGCCGCGTCGGCGGTGGCGGGGCACGTCTTTCCGGTGACGCTCGGGTTTCGCGGAGGAAAGGGAGTGGCCACCGCGGCCGGTGCGCTCTTCGCGCTTGCACCGGTGGCGATCGGCATCGCCGCGGCGGTGTTCGCGCTGGTGCTCATGGCCACGCGCTTCGTCTCCGCCGCGTCGATCGCGGCCTCCGCGGCGCTCGCCTCCGCGCTCTGGCTGCAGTCTTCGCCGATGTCGCTGCGCATCGCCGGAAGCGCGATCGCCGCGCTCGTGATCGTGCGCCATCGCTCGAATCTCGCGCGTCTTTTCGCGGGAACGGAGCCGCGGGTGCGCTGGCGCCGCCCCCGGAGGAAGCGCGATGAGCGCGGGCGGTGCTCGGCGCCGGAAGTTGGGGGACGGCGCTGGCGTGTCTTCTCGCGGGCAAAGGCGAGGACACGATCCTCTGGGCGCGCAGCCGCGAGGCGGCCCAGACCATGGAGCGCACGCGGGTGAACGAACGCTATCTCCCTGGCGTCCCTTTCCCGACCTCGCTGCGCGTCACCGACGATCTGGAGCGCGCGGTCGACCATGCCGCGCTGGTCTGTGCGGTGCCGTGCGGGGCGCAGCGCGAGATCGTACGCCGCGCCGCTCAGCATCCGCGCCCGGAAGCAGTCCTCTGCGTCGCCAAAGGCTACGAGCCCCAGACGCGCTCGCGCATGTCCCAGGTGTTGCGCGAGGAGCTCGGCGCCCAGCGCGGTGTCGCTGTCCTGGCGGGTCCCAGCCACGCCGAGGAAACTTCCGCGGGAATTCCCACCACGGTCGTGGTGGCTTCCGACGACGAGGCGGTCGCGCGGCGCTTCCAGGAGCTCTTGATGACGCCGACGTTTCGCGTGTACACGAACACCGATCTCTTGGGCGTGGAGACTGCGGCATCGCTCAAGAACGTGATCGCGATCGCGGCGGGCATCTGCGACGGGCTCGGCTTCGGCGACAACACCAAGGGCGCGCTCCTGACCCGCGGGCTCGCGGAAATGGTGCGGCTGGGACGTGCCCTCGGCGCACGTGCCGAGACCTTCTCGGGGCTCGCCGGGATCGGCGATCTGGTGACCACGTGCACGAGCCGGCACAGCCGCAACCGCCGGGTGGGAGAGCTGGTGGCGAAAGGCTCGACCGCGGAGCAGGCGGTGCGCACCACGGGCCAAGCCTGCGAGGGAGTGGAGACCACGCGCTCCGCGCTCGGCATTGCCAGCCGGCTCGGCATCGAGCTTCCCATCACCCGGGAGGTGGCGCGGGTGCTGTTCGAGAGCAAAGATCCGCGCATCGCGATCGGGGACCTCATGACCCGCGATCCCAAGTCCGAAGGACGAGCATGAGCCGTCGTTCCAAGCGCACCTCCGGGGAGCCGCTCGACGTCTCCCGCGAAACTCATGGACGCGAAGCGGGCGCCGGGCGGGCGCAGGGAGACCGATGGACTGGCTGACTCAAGTCGTCGACCTGTTCTTGCATTTGGACGAGCACCTGACGAACGTGTTCGGACGCTATGGGGCGTGGACGTACGCCATCCTCTTTCTCATCATCTTTCTCGAGACCGGCGTGGTGGTGACTCCGTTCCTGCCGGGCGATTCGCTGCTCTTCGCCGCAGGTGCTCTCTCCGCGTCCGGATCGCTGAATCCGGTCGTCCTGTTCGTGCTTCTTTCCATCGCGGCGATCGTGGGAGACTCGGTGAACTACGCGATCGGCCGGCGCGTCGGGCCGCGGGTGTTCTCCGAGAAGATGCGCTGGCTCAAGCGCGAGCATCTGGAGCGCACCCAGCGCTTCTACGAGAAGCACGGAGGCAAGACGATCGTGCTCGCCCGCTTCATTCCCATCGTGCGGACCTTCGCGCCGTTCGTGGCCGGAGTCGGGACGATGGCCTACGGGCGCTTCGCGCTCTACAACATCGTGGGCGGGATCGCCTGGACCGCGATCTTCGTCTTCGGGGGCTA
Source organism: uncultured Gemmatimonadales bacterium (assembly GCA_963725045.1). Classification (GTDB taxonomy): domain Bacteria; phylum ARS69; class ARS69; order ARS69; family ARS69; genus CAVRWY01. Next base: position 73,896 of record CAVRWY010000009.1, on the reverse strand, counting down.
CTTCTTCGGGAACCTGCCGGTCGTTCGCGAGCACTTCGAGTTCGTGATCCTCGCGATCATCGGCCTCTCGGTCCTCCCGCGTGGTCTGGGAGTTCGCGAAGAAGCGCGGCCTCGCCGACTCGCGCGCGTCGTAAAAAGTGTTGCTGGACCTGGCGGGTCGAGGGATCTACAATGCGCCCGGATCTTGAGGAGCGGCCGATGGATCGGACCGGAAAGCTCTACTATTCGATTACCGAAGTCGCGGAGATGGCGGGCGTGAAGCCGCACGTGCTCCGCTACTGGGAAACCGAGTTTCCCGCACTTCGGCCGAAGAAGAATCGCGCCGGGAACCGTACGTACCGGGAGCGCGACGTAAAGCTCGTGCTCTTGATCCGCCGCCTGCTGTACGAAGAGGGTTTCACGATCCGCGGTGCGTTGAAGCGCCTGCGTGAGAAGCGCGGCGAAGAGATCGAGCAGATCGAGATTCCCTTCATCGCGCCTCCGTCGATCCCCAGCCCTTCGCCGCGCGCCAAACCGGCCCCCGACTCCAATGCCGCGATCGCGATGCTGCGTCGAGAGCTGGAAGGTCTTCTCGCCGATCTTTCGGCTTGAAGGGGATCAGGCTCGCCGATAGATTGACACGTTCGCGGTGCGTCGGGGCGTGGCGCAGCCCGGTTAGCGCGCGTGCTTGGGGTGCACGAGGTCGCTGGTTCGAATCCAGTCGCCCCGACCAATCCTTCCGGCACACGTCTCGCGTGGGAAACATGCCTCTTTGAGCCCCCGGCGAGCGCCCGAGTCGCACCGAACGTCGCATCGCGCCCCTGGGGCGGAGCTCCCGTGAAAATCCTGCTGACCAACGACGACGGTATCCTGGCCCGCGGGCTTCGCGTGCTGCGCGAAGCGCTGACCGAGCGCGGACACGAGGTCTTCGTGGTCGCCCCCGATCGCGAGCAAAGCGCCACCAGCCATGCGATCACGCTCGATCGCCCGCTGCGCATCCGCGAAGTGGAGGGAGGCGCGCTCTCGGTCGACGGGACGCCCACCGACTGCGTCTTGGTCGGGTGCCACGCGGTGATTCACGGAAAGCCCGATCTCGTGGTCTCGGGGATCAACCACGGGCCGAACATGGGGGAGGACGTCACTTACTCCGGAACGGTCGCGGCGGCGTTCGAGGCGCATATTCTCGGAATTCCCGCGATCGCCGCGTCCATGAAGGACCGCGAGAACGGGGACTTCGCCGGGGCCGCGGCGATCGTGGCGCGCCTCGCGGAAACGATGGCGGACCGGCCGATGCGCCGGCCCGTGATCCTGAACGTGAACTTCCCTCCGGGAATCGCGGCCGGCTGGGGCACGCCGAGGGTGACCCGCCTGGGGACTCGGTACTACACCGACGAGCTCATCGAGAAGGAAGACCCTCGGGGGCGCAAGTACTACTGGATCGGCGGTGCGGAAGCGGTCTGGAACGGTGGGGAGGACACCGACTTCGCCACCGTCTCCACGGGCGGAGTTTCGGTCACCCCGCTTCACCTGGATTTGACCGACGAGAGAACGCTGCAAGACCTGGCTTCGTGGGATCTTGCGGGAGTCGTGCGATGAATCGCGCGAAGTCGGTGGGCGGCTCGGAAGAGCTTCGTGCGATTCGCGAAGAAATGATACGCAAGCAATTGGAATCGCGCGGGATCGAGGATCCGAACGTGCTCGCCGCGATCCTCCGGGTTCCCCGCCACCGTTTCGTCGACGGCGCGCTGCGAAGCCGCGCCTATGGTGACCACGCGCTTCCCATCGGTGGGGGGCAGACGATTTCGCAGCCGTTCATGGTCGCTCTCATGACCCAAGCGCTCGAGCTGCAGGGAGGGGAGAAGATTCTGGAGATCGGAACGGGGTCCGGGTATCAGACCGCGATCCTGGCCGAGTTCTCCCCGCGTGTGTTCTCGATCGAGCGCGATCCCGAGCTGGCCCGCGCCGCCGCCGCGACACTGTCCGAGCTGGGCTACGGCAATGCGATTCTGAAGACGGGCGACGGCTCCCTGGGCTGGCCGGAGCACGCCCCCTTCGACCGCATTCTCGTCACCGCCGGAGCGCCGGCCGTTCCTCCCACGCTCCTCGCGCAGCTCGCCGACCCCGGCCGTCTCGTCGTGCCCGTGGGAGATCGCGATTTGCAGACGCTCGAGGTCATCGAACGCCGCCGTGGGACGATGACGCAGCGCCGCCTCGTGGATTGCGCGTTCGTCCCCCTCTTGGGGCAGGAGGGGTGGAATCCTCGATGAGCGTCGAGGCCGAAGATGATCGCGCGACCGCGTCGCTGGACAGCGTGCCCGCCCGCCGCCATACTGGCTCGCCGTTCGCGCCCGTTTTCTTCGAATCGGTCGGGGTGTAGCGCAGTCCGGTTAGCGCGCCTGCTTCGGGAGCAGGAAGTCGGAGGTTCAAATCCTCTCACCCCGACCATCTCCGCCGTCGTTCTCCCCGTCCTTGCGGAGCCCTGTCCCATGCGTACCGAGACCGATCGACTGAAGGCCGCGATTCGCGACGTTCCCGACTTTCCGAAGCCGGGCATTCTGTTCAAAGACATCACACCAGTGCTCTCCGATCCCACGCTTCTGCGCGAGGCGCTCGATCGATTGGAAGAGCCGTGGAAGGACGAGCGCATCGACGCCGTCGCCGGCATCGAGGCGCGCGGGTTCATTCTGGGCGGCGCGCTCGCGGATCGTTTGGGGGCCGGCTTCATTCCCGTGCGGAAATTGGGGAAGCTCCCCTGGAAAACGCAGAACGTCACTTACGAGCTGGAGTACGGGACGGGAACTCTGGAAATGCACGTCGATGCGGCGCGCAGTGGACAGCGCATTCTGCTGATCGACGATCTCTTGGCGACGGGCGGAACCGCGGCCGCGGCGGTGCGGCTGATCGAGGGAACGGGAGCCACGATCGCGGGGCTCGGATTTCTCGTGGATCTCGCGTTTCTCGGCGGGGCCGCGAAGCTCCCCGGTCATCGCCTCCACGCGCTCGTTCGTTTCGATTAGCCGCCGCTCGCACGGCGGGTGCGGCGGGACGGCACGGCGCGCAGGACGCAGCCTCTCGATCAATCCACGCGAAGAACCGGAAGCTCCGTCTGGCGGCGCGAGAGGAACTCGCAGCCGTATTCGGTGACCAACACATTTTCTTCGAGCCCGACCAAGCCGAACTCGGGAAGATGCACCGACGGCTCCAGGGTGAACACGTTCCCGCGCTCGACGCGCCGGAACGGCGTCTCGTTGTAGCGCTCCCAGCGCGGCGCCAGCGTCGCCCCGCCGCCGTCGTGCGGCGATCTTCCCAGCTGGTGTCCGAGCGCGTGCTGGAACTCGTCGTATCCCTCCAGCCGCAGCGCGTCACGCGCGATGGAGTCCACTTCCCAGCCCTGAACTCCGGGGCGCAGCGCGTCCGCGGACTTTTCGATCGCGCGCACCACCGATTGAAACGCGTGCTGCACCGCCGTGGGAACGGGCTCGTCCCCTTTGGCGACCCACCACGAGCGCTGCAGGTCCGAGCAGTATCCGTCGATGCGAATTCCGAAATCGACGTGGACCAGGCTCCCCGCTTCGATGGTGACGCCCGAGGGGGTGACGTGCCCCACCTTCGAAGTGGGGCCGTTGGTGACGATCGGGCACATCTTCGGCGTCCAGGCCAGGCCGAATCCCCGCGCGAGCGCGATCCCGCGGATTTCCGCGGCGAGCTCCTTGTCGGTGAGCCCCACGCGGATCTTCTTCGAAGCATCTTGGAGAACCCGCTCGGTCTCCCGAACGCTCTTGCGGATCGCGTCGACCTCCATGTCCAGCTTCTGCCCGCGCAGCGACCAGACGACGTCTTCGGAGGAAACGAGACGATCGGCGTAGATCGTGCCTTCCAGGCGGCGATTCAAGAGCCGCAAGAGTCCGGCGCCGAGGCCGTCGGCCAGCGGGTCGTTCTCGGAGAAATTCACCGCGATCGAGCGCGGGTCGATGCGCAGGATGGTGTGCACGAGCGGCTCGGAGATGCCTTCGCGGTAGCCGATCACGCGATTGTAAATCCCCGACTCTTCGATGTCGGGCGCGTCGTGGATGCCGACGATCGCGATCTTCTCACCGTCGGCGGTGAGAATGAGCGCCGACTCCCAGGTGAGATCGCCTTCGAACACGAGCTCGAGGCAAGGGTCGGCGTTGGCCACCGATTCGCGCACGTACGTGACCCAGACGTCGATGCCCTTTTCTTTCAGGATCTCGATCGCCTGATCGGTCTTCGCGGCGAGAAACGTCCGTGAATCGAGGCGCCTGCCGATGTCGGTCGACGTGCTCATTTCGGGTTCGCCCTCGGGGAAGGAACCCGAATGTAGCGCGCGGCGCGACCTTTGGCGAGGGGAAGGTTCCGCGTTGTCGCATGGGACGTGGAGGGGCTACACTCACCCCCCTTCGCGGATCTCCGTCTCCCGGCGGATCGATCCGAACCGGGGAGGAAGATCGGAAATGGATCGAAGGCACTCGACACGGCTCAGCAAGTTTCTCTCCCTCGTGCTGCGGCATCGGCCCGACGACTACGGGTTGTCCATGGACGAGCGCGGAGGGGTCGATCTCCAAGACCTGATCGACGTACTTGTGGCCGAGGACATCCTGGCCGAGGAAGCGGAGGAGAGCCTGCGCGACCTCGTCGATGGCTCGGAACGGCGCCGCTTCGCCATCGAGAACGGCAGGATGCGCGCGCTCTACGGACACTCCGCGCGGGTGCGCCTGGAGCTGCCCGAGCACGATCCTCCCGACACGCTGTTCCACGGCACCGACCTGGGGACAAGCGCGCCGCATTCAGAGCGAAGGCTTGCGTCCCGAGGATCGGGCGCACGTGCATCTTTCCGCGACCGCGGAGGAAGCGCTCTCGGTCGGAGGGCGGCACACCGATGAACCGATCTTGATCGAGATCGACACGCGCCGTGCGCGCGAGGCCGGGGTTCGATTCTCCCAGGCTTCCGAAGTGATTTGGCTCTCCGACGAGATTCCACTCGATGCGATTCGGCTTCCGGACCTGCCCGAGCTCCCCGAAGCGCCGCCGCCACGCCCCGCGGCGCCTCGGCGCCTCGCCGGCACCGCGCCCCGCTGCGCCCCCGTCCCCCAGCTCCCGGCCGAGCCGCCCGATGACGGTGAGTTCCGGCGGCGAACGCGCAAGAAGGCGACGCGACGCTGAGTCGAAAGAGAATCCTCGTCGGTCGCGGCGATTGCCGTCGTCGTGGCGGCGATCGTGATCGCGAACGTTCGCCGGGCGCGCGGCAACGCGATCGAAGTCGAGACCGCGACCGTCGCCCGCAAGGAGCTGATCGCCCGCGTCGCCGGCTCGGGACGCATCGAAGCGCGCCGTTCGGTGAGCTTCACCGCGAACGTGGTCGGCAAGGTCCTCGAGGTCGCGGTCGAAGAAGGCGACACGGTGAAGAAGGGGGACCTGATCCTGCGCGTCGATCCGGGCGATCGTCGCGCGATTCGCGAGCAGGCCGAAGCGGAAGTCGCCAGGGCAAAAGCGGACGAAGTGCTGTTCAACGCGGAGCTGCGCAAGTCCGCGACCGACCTGCGCCGCATCGAAGGCTTGGTCGAGCAAGATCTGGCGTCCGAGCAGGAGCTGGAAGCGCGCCGGACCGGGCACGAAGTCGCCGAAGCGCGATTGCAGTCGGCCCGCGAGCAGCTGCGCAACGCCAACGCTTCGCTGGAGTACGCGAACCGCGAGCTGGACAAGACCGACGTGCGCGCGGAGATCTCCGGAGTCGTCGTGCGCTTGAACGTGGAAGAAGGCGAGAACGTGCTGGCCGGCGATCTCTACAACGCCGGCTCGTCGATCGTGGATGTCGCCGATCTCTCGGAGATGGAAGCCCACGTCCTCGTCGACGAGACCGAGGTCGTGGACGTGGAGAAGGGCCAGCGCGCGACCATCACCGTCGATGCGTTTCCGGACAGCACGCTTCCCGGCCGGGTGATCGAAGTGGGCAACAGCGCCTACAACCCCGGCGCGCTCGGATCGCAGGAGTCCAAGGACTTTCGCGTGAAGATCCTGATCGATTCGACGCGCGTGGAGGGACTTCGGCCCGGTCTTTCCGTCTCGGCGAAGATCGAGACCGATCGCGAAGCCTCGGCGCTCGCGGTTCCGATCGAAGCGCTCACGATCCGCACGCTGCGAAGCGAGGAGGAGAGCTGGCGCAAGAACAGCGGGAGCGGGGGTGCCTTGGCGGCCACCGATTCCGCGGCGGCGCCGGGAGCGGAGGACGAGGAAGAGTCCGAAGGAGTCTTCGTGGTCCGCGACGGCCGGGCGCGATTCGTGGCCATCACCACCGGAATCGCCGGCGACAAGGATTTCCAAGTGATGACCGGGCTCGAGGAAGGGGAGGAGATCGTGCGCGGCCCCTTCGAGGCGGTGCGCAAGCTGGAGTCCGGGGAAAAGGTGAAGCGCTCGAAGCGCAAGCCCGACGACGAGGCGCGCTCCAAGGCCGGCGGGGACGAGCCCTCGTGAGCACCCTCGAGGCGTTCCGCATCGCGATCGCCTCGCTCGGAGCGTACAAGCTCCGCACGTTTCTCACGGTGCTGGGAAACATCGTCTCCGTGGGATCGGTCATCGCCGTCGTGTCCCTGCTCGACGGAATGGACCTCTTCGTTCGCCAGGAAATCGCGCAGGAAGGCTCCAACGTCCTCACGCTGCGTTGGGTGGACGAGCTGCAGTTCCTCACCAACTTCGAGAAATTCATCGAGTCGCTGCGCAATCCCGACATCACCATGGAGGACTACGAGGCGCTGCGAAACGCGAAGCTCGAGACCGTGGAGCGCGTCGCTGCAGAGTTGGAAGACTCCGCGCACGTGGACCGCGGCGCGCACGCGATCCAGAGCGGTCGGGACCGCGGGGTGGACGGCGGACATGCCCTACTTCCAGAATCTCACGCTCGCCGAGGGGCGGCATCTGAACGTGTTCGAGGAGAGCAATTCGCGCGCGGTCGCGGTGCTCGGCGCCGACGTCGCCGAGTCGTTGTTTCGCGGCGAGAGGGCGCTGGGCCGCACGATTCGTGTGAACGGCAATCACGTCGAGGTGATCGGGGTCCTCGAGAAGGAATCGGGCGGGCTCGGTATGAATCCGAACCTCCGGGTGATCATGCCTCTGGGGCAGTTCTTCAAGATCTTCGGCGCGCGGCAGTCGATCACCGTAAGGCTCCAGGCGCGGGAGATCGCAAATCTGGAGGCGGCCCGGGAAGAAGTGCGCCGGGTGATGCGCATCCGCCATCACCTCCGTCCCAAGGAAGAGGACGACTTCGCCGTCACCAGCGCGGACCGGGTGATCGATCTTTGGAAGAACGTGTCGCGCGCGATCTTCTCCGCGCTCATCATGCTCGTTTCGATCTCGCTGGTGGTCGGCGGAGTCGTGATCATGAACATCATGCTGGTCTCGGTCACCGAGCGCATCCGCGAGATCGGCACTCGCAAGGCGCTGGGGGCCAGCCGCTGGGACGTGCTGCGCCAGTTCCTGGTGGAGTCGGTGACGATCTCCATGGTCGGGGGGCTCATCGGAATCCTCATGGGCTTCGGGGCCGCGAGCGCGATCTCGTATTTCTCTCCGCTGCCGTACGCGGTGAAGCCCTGGTCGATCGTGGCCGGGCTCGCGGTCACATTCGTCGTGGGGCTCTTCTTCGGAATCTATCCGGCGAATCGCGCCGCGGGGCTGGATCCGGTGGAGGCGCTGCGCCATGAGTGAGAAGGCGGCCGGCAGCGCGCACTTCGGGCTCGCCCTGCATCTCGCGCTCGACGTGATTCGCGCGCACAAGCTGCGCTCCGGCCTCCTGGTCCTCGGCGTGGCGATCGGGGTCACCGTGCTCATGGGCATGGTCGCGGTGTTGACCGGCCTCGGGAAGAAGATCGAGTCGGACATCACTTCCAGTGAGAAGCCGGTGGTCACGCTCTCCAAATTCGACTTCATCACCACCGGTCCCGGCGACGAGCGCGTGCAGGATCGCCCCGACATCACTCCGGATGACGCGATCGCACTCAAAGAGTTGTGTCCTTCCGTGGAGGTCGCGGAGTTCTACATCGACGCGACGCCGGAGAAAGGCGCGCTGCATGCAATACCGCGATCAGCGCTCGCGGTTCGTGTTCATCGCCGGAGGCGGCCCGCACTTTCCGTACGTGTACACGTTCGCGATGCGGACCGGGCGTTACTTCAACGACGCCGAGGTCGCGCATCGCGCGAACGTGATCTGCCTGGGCACGGCCCCGGGGAAGATCTCTTCCCGGTGATCGATCCCGTGGGCAAGCGGGTCCGCGTGGGGGAGACCGAGTACGAAGTCGTGGGGGTCTTCGACAACCGGAAATCCATCTTCGGCGGGATGAGCGAGAACTTCGCGGTGATTCCGTGGACCACGTTCCAGAAGAATCTGGGATCGAAGGGGGATCCGTACTACGTCTACTTGACCGCGAACCCAGGGAAGACACCCGACGACGTGACCCGCGAGGCGCGCGCGGTGATGCGCGTGCGCCACCAGCTCGGGCCCGGCGAGAAGGACGACTTCGTGCTGATCTCGGAGGATCGCATCAACGAGTTCGTGCAGCGGATCACGGGACCGATCGCGCTGGTGCTCTTGGTGATGTCCTCGATCGGGCTCACCGTCGGCGGCATCGGCGTCATGAACATCATGCTCGTGTCGGTCACCGAACGGACCCGGGAGATCGGGATCCGCAAGGCGCTCGGGGCGCGCCGCGAAGTGATCCTCACGCAATTCCTGATCGAGGCCGCGCTCCTGACCGGAATCGGCGGGGCGATCGGAGTGCTCCTGGGAAGCGGATTGGCGTTCGCCATCGGCCAGGTGGCCGATTTCCCGGCGCGCGTGCACCCGCTCGTCGTGCTCGCTCGGGGTGCTGTTCTCGGCGGGGATCGGCATCGTGTTCGGGCTCGTGCCGGCCTCGCGTGCGGCGCGCCTCGATCCCATCGAAGCATTGCGCTACGAATGACCAGGCACGGGCTCGAGTGAAACACTGGGGTCCGCTCGCCGCGGCTCTGCTCCTCGCGCTCGCGGTGCGGGCGGCGTACTCGGCGGCGCTGGCCGCGCATCCCGCGCTGCTCGAGCCGGTGCTCGACGCGTCGATGAACGTGACCTGGGCGCGCGGTTGGCTCGACGGAACGTGGCCCGGAGATCAGCCGTACTTTCGAGCACCGGGCGCGATCTGGGGAATCGGCGCCGGACTCCTCGCCACCGGCGACGATCCCGTGCGTTCTCGCGCGCGCGCAGATTCTGCTCGGCGCGTTGACCGCGGTTCTCACGGCGTGGCTGGCGCGGTCGATCTTCGGCGTGCGCGCGGCGTGGATCGCCGGCGTCGGCGCGGCGCTCGAGCCGATGCTTCCGTTCCACGACGGGCAGCTCCTCGATTCCTTCCTGAGTTTGCCGCTGTTCGTGGGCGCGGTGCTCGAGCTCGTGGCAGGCGTCCAAGGACGGCCGGCGGCGCAGCGCGATTCTCGCCGGGCTCTTGTGGGGCGCGGTGGGAATCGTGCGACCGCCGCTTCTCTTGGGTGCCTTGGTGGCGGCGGCGGCGTTCGCCCGCGGAGCGGGCGCCGGCGTTTCCGCCGGGCGCGCGCTCAGCCCGCGCCGCGCGCGTTTCGCGGGGGCGGCGCTGCTCTTGGCCGGCGCGCTCGTGCTCCCGCTCGCGGTGAGCGCGCGCAACGCCGCCGCCGGCGACGCCGTGTTCATCGCCTCCCAAGGCGGGCTCAATCTCTATCTCGGAAATGTGCGCGGCGCGCGACGGAATGTCGGCGAGCTTCCCCGACGATCCCGCGGCACTGGGCTACGCGATGGTCGAGTCCGCGTCACGCATCGCTTCATCGCGGGAGGGACGTGCGCTGCGCCCTTCGGAAGTGTCGCGCCACTGGACGAAGCGCGCGCTCGACGAGATCCGCGCGGATCCCGGCGCGTGGGTGGCGCTGACGGCGAAGAAGTCGCTGCTCTTCTGGACCCGCCGCGAGATTCCCAACAATCACGATCCCGTGCTCTTCGCCACGATGATTCCGTGGTGGGGCGCGCTTCCCGGATGGGGCTTGTGGGCGCCGTTCGGAATCGCCGGCTTCGTGCTCATGCGCAAGGATCGCGGCGCGCAATTTCTCGCGGCGATCGACGATGGCCGTGTTCGCGAGCGCCGTCCTGTTCTTCGTCGCCGCGCGCTTTCGTCTCCCTGCGCTTCCTCTTCTGATCGTGCTCGCGGCGGGCGGTAGCGGCCATACCGCGCTGCACTTGGCGCGCGAGGGGCGTCGCGGGCCCGCGCTCGCGATTCGTGCTCGGCGGCCTCTTGCTCGTCGTCGCGTTTCGATGGAATCCGTATCGCGTTCCCGAGACCCCGTGGATCGGTCTCGTACGTGCTGCTGGCAGAGGCGGAGAAGAATCGCGGCGAGCTCGCCGGTGCGCTCGGCTGGATCGAGCAAGCGCTCGAGAAAGAGCCGCGGCTGTACGCGGCGCGGCGCGCCGAGGTCGATCTCTTGCGGCGGCTCGGTCGATTCGCGGAAGGAAGAGAGGCGGCGCGGCGCCTCGTGGAGGCGAGCCCGAACGACGCCGCCGCACTCGCGGATTGGGGCGTGCTCTCGGATCTCGATGGAGACTCCGAGGCGCGCGCTCTCTGCGCTGGACCAGGCGCTGCGCATCGATCCGAACTTGGACGCGGCGCGCGTGCATCGTGGCGTCGTCTTGGCGCGGCGCGGGAGAAGTGGAGATGGCGAGCGAGGAAATGCTGCGCTTCCTGCGCGAACGGCCGCGATCGGCGGAAGCGGCGCGCGCGCGCTCCGTGCTCGACGCGATCGAGCGCGGTGCCTTTGGGTCGACCCCGGTGCGGATTGACCCCCCCGAAACGCTGCCTTAGATTGCGACGTTCCTCGCCCCCGTAGCTCAGCTGGACAGAGCAGCGGTTTCCTAAACCGCGTGCCGGGTGTTCGAGTCACCCCGGGGGCACTTCCGCTCGCACCGCTGCGCAGGCCCGCACCGATCGGACTGCGCGCGCTGCGAAATGACGCGCTTCGTGATGCGAAGCGGTCGAGCCGTCGCGTCGATCAGTGAGAGATGTGCAGCTCGAGCCGGATCCACGACGTCGCAATCTCGCGCCCTTGCGGCTCGAGATCCACGCGTACGCCTTGGGCGAACGCGAGGTGCGTCGCGCTGGAACCGAAAAGTGCGGACCAAAGGAGCGTGGTCTCCGCATGCAGGCGATCGGAAGGGAAAGAGGCCCGATTCAACCCGATTTGATCGAAAGCCGGACCGGGGCGCACGCCGACATCCAGCGGCGACCAGGAAAGCAGGATTCCCAGCACGGAAGAGGCGAGCGGTCCGACGGGCGCCTCCAATCGAGGATTGTGAAGACCAGTTGAAGATACGATGAAGAGGCGATCGGGAACAACTTGATCGAGATTGAATGAATTTCGGCGCTTCGTGACATCTCGGCGGCGCGTGATTGTCGACTCGTGGTTGGCCGTTTGGAACGACGGCGAAACCCGATCAAAGGACCGCGACGAACAAGCAACGAATCCGAGAGAATCCAAGTTCAAATATTCCAACGAGTTCGGTGACTTTGCCTCTCCAGTCGGAGAGAAGAGCTTCCGATGCGGGAGGGAGTCGCACGACTGCGTCATCGCCGTCTCACTTCGAGGTGAACATGAAGTCTCTTCACGCAGAGATTTGTGCGTGCCCCCTTTGCGAGGCTCGCTTTCCCGTGGAGACTTCGGGCAGCTCGGGGAGCTATGCCGCGGATTCCGACTTCCGGCCCCGGTTCTGGGGTCAGGATCCGATCGAGACGTTCGTCCACGCCTGCCCCGAATGCGGCTTCGCCGGCTACGCCGACGATTTCCTCGAGGGATTGACGGAAGGGGTCATCCGCAAGATCCGGAAGTTCCTCACCCCGCGCACCCGCGATCTCACGAAGCCGAACGGGGCGTATTTCAAGTACGAGTTCCTGGCGCTCATCTACGAATGGCAGGACCGCGCGTCGATCGAAGTCGGCGACAGTTTTCTCAAGGCTTCATGGGTGGCGCGAAGCTCGGGCAACCGCGAGAAGGAGCGGCTCTATCAGCGCGAGGCGGTCCGGCGCTTCGAGGAAGCGCTCGAAGTCGGCGAATGCGGGCGCCAAGAAGAACGCGCGGTGATCTCGTATCTCGTGGGGGATCTGCACCGGCGTTTGAATCGAAGACGTCGCGCGGAAACGTGGTACCAGCGCGCGCGCGAAGAGTACGTCCTCTTGGGGCAAACGGTGCAGGATGACATGAGCTGGCTCGGCGATCAGATTCGCCGTCAGCTCGAAGCTCCGACCGACACGTTCGACTAATTCACCGTCGCCGGCGAAGTGCGCCGCGACATCCAAGTGAGCGGGCCCCGGCGGGTCCGCTCACTTTTTCTTGAAGAGCCCTTCGAGGAGTTTCTTCACCGTCGATTCTGGCTTCGCCGCCCCCGGTGCTTTCCCGGAGTCCGCCGGCGTGCCAAGGATCTTCTCCAGCGCCTTGCTCGCTTCCTTCTCGATCGCTTTGGTCGCGGCGTCGGCGGCGTTCGCTTGGGCGCGCGCCGCGAGCTTCGACGTGTCCACGCTCACGTTGGGGGCCTTGGCGTTTCCGCTGATCTTCAAGTCGAGCATGAGCCGCCCGCTCGATCCGGCGAGCAGCTGGGCGAGATCCCGTCCCATCTTCTGGCGATACATATTGGAGAGCTCCTCGCCGAGCTCCACGGTCACGGCGTAGTCGAGGCCGCCGTCCATGCCGACCGAGCCGTTCGCGTTCCAGTTCGCGTCACTCCCGCGCACCGCGAGATCCTTCGTCACCAGCCGGCCGCCCTGCAGCTGAAACGCGCTGGTGAGACCGTTGAACTGGATCGCCTTCTGATCCGGGAGGCCGAGCGAGCGCCACACCGCGGCGACCGTGGGGCCGAGCTCGATCCTTCCGTTGCTCGCGCTCACGTTGCCTTCGCCGGCGAGCGTGCGCGCAATCGCATCGGGAACGGAGCCCTTTCCGGAGATGACCGAAGTCATGTCCATGGTGCCCGACACGAAGTTCTTCGCCGGGGTCAACGAGCTCACCAGCGCGTTCGCCTGGATCCGCTGCACCTTGGACGCGATGTGAAATGCCGGAGAGGCGAGCTCGGTGAGATCGATCGTCGCGGCTCCGCTCACCGCACCGTCCCAGAGCCGCGCGGCGACGTCGTTCACGTGCAGCACGCGATCTTCTCCCAGATCGAACTTGCCTTTCACTTCCGTGAGCGGAACACGGGGAGCGTCGGCGCGCGGCGCGGAGAACGTGCCCTCCATCCGGCCCTTCTCGATGGTCGCGTCGGCCGAGAGATTCTTCAGCTCCACCGTTCCAACTTTGGCATGCGCGAACGTTCCTTCCACTCGGGCGCGTCCGTCGCGCGTGGTCGCGTGCATCGTTCCGTTGGCGAAGACGTTCTGTCCGGTGAAGAGTGAATCCACCGCGAGCGTGAGCTTCATGGGCAGGGCGGGAACCACGGGAACAAGGGAGGGCGGGGGTGGAGCGGCCCACGCCTCGGCGACGACGAAGCGGAGGAGTGCGTGACCGCTCGAAGAGTCGGCGGGAGGCGAAGCCGGGGGAGAAGCTCGTTCAGATCGAGGATCGGAGCACGTCCTTCGAGCACGATCTCTGGCTTGGAGAGCGGATTGCGAACTTCCCCTTTCGCTTGGAACGAAGTCCGGCCGATTTTTCCGGAAAGCGATTCGATCGTCGCGCGATCTCCGCGAAGAAGGACCCGCGAGCGCACGTTTTCGATCGGCAGGCGCATCGCGGGGAGCTTCGCATGGACTCCTTCGGCGACGATGCTTCCGTCCAGCTTCGCGCTCCTGGGATCGGCGGCGGTGCCGCGGGCCGTGAAATCGGCGTCGAGAGTTCCCGAAAGTGTCCCGCCCGGAGGAGCAAAGCCGGCGCGCGCGAGAACGTCGAGCTGCGCGCGCGCACGCACTTGGAGATCGTAGCGGGCCTTCGTGCGAGTCGGCGGGATCGTCGACGGTGCCGTGCAGCGGAACGGCTCGCCGGCCAGCTTGCCGACCACTTCCTGGAGCTCGATCCGCGCCGGGGTGGCGTGAATCGTCCCGTTCGCTCCCTCGATGCCGGCAGGGAATCCTTCGACGGCGAGCGCGACGTTCTCGAGCACGGCGCGCAGGTCGTAGATCGGAGCCATGGTGGTGTCGGCCAGATGAGCTTGCACGTGCGCGGCCAGCTCCGCGTGGCCCGAGCCGGTGAGCGTTCGCCCCTCGGGAATGATCGCGGTCGGCACCAAAGGAACGAGCTCGGCGACATCGTGCCGCCCCGGCGCGATGGTGAAGTCGAGAACGGGGGTCTTGGGAATTCCGCGGATCTCTCCCTGCCCGGCGAGCTCCAGCGGTTTGGCGACGAGCGCGGCCTCCTCGATGCGCAGGAGTCCCTGCGGCGCGTCGAACGCCAATCGGTAGCGAAGCTCGGGCTTCAATCGCTTGAGAGTTTCTTCGTACATCGCCAGCGCGGAGAGAGAGAGGCCATCCAGTGCCAGCGTTCCCTCGCTGGAGACGATGCGTCCTCCCTCGCGAGCATCCAGCGTTCCGCGGAGCGTGATGCCGTCGAGCGATACGTCTTCCTTCGATCCCTCGGTGAGAATGCGCACGCTCCCGCGATCGATGACGTACGAACGAATCGCGAAGCGGGAGAGCCCCTTGGGCAAGGCACCGGCGGGGGCAGTCTCACTCGAGGGGCGAGCGCCGGACGAGGACGGCGGCGCACCCAGAGTTCCGGGGAGAACGTAGCGGTCGCCGTCGCGGCGCACTTGGAGCTGAGGACGAACGAGCTCGATCTGATCCACCACCACCGCTCGGGTGAGGAGCGGAAGGAGACTCACCCGCGCTTTCCCTTCGTCGATCGCGAAGAAGGGCGGATCGCCGGGTGCTGCCCCGGGGATCGCGAACTTCTCCAGGCGAACGCCGAACGGAATGAGGGTGAGCGATACCGCGTCGAGCGACGGTTCGACCCCGATCGCGCTCTGCGTTGCGCGGACGATCTGCGCGCGGAGCCGTTCGGGGGTGAGGACGGACTTGAGCACGAGCGCGCCGACCGCCAGAAGGATGACGAGTCCCAGAAGGATGAACCACACGATGCGGATGCGTCGCGAAGATTTGTGCGGCACGTGAGGCTCGCTCATGAAGAATTCCTTTCAGCGTTCGTTGCGCGCGGCAGAATACCTCGATTCTCGAAATCGAGCCTCCATTGCCGAAGCAGCGCGAGCGTGTGCGGACAAACCTCCGGATCGAGCTCCAGATCCCGAGTGAGACGCACGAGATCCTGCGCACGATCGACGTCGTACCAGTGACCGGCGTCGTCGAGAGGGAGCGCGATCTCTCGGGCTCGCTGCCGAGTGGCCGCCGCGACCTGCGCGGTGCCCCAAGGAACCTCTTCGAACATTCGCGGCGCAGGGTGCGGAAGCACCATCGCCGCGTAGCCGCCGTCCTCTGTCGTCACCCAGCCGGCGCGGCCGCGGCCGGCGGCGAGAAAGCAGGCTTCCATGTACACCCCGGGAAGGTTCGGATGGTCCGACCCGACGACCCCGACGGCCGAGGCCCCACGAGCGAACTCCGCGTGCATGACCCGCGCCATCCGATCCCCCAAGGAACCTTCGCCTTGGGAAACCCAGCGGCTCACGAAAGGACAAAGGGCCCGGACCGCCGCCGGGTCCGCCTCGGGGGGGAGTGCGACGGCGAGATCCAGCTCGGGAACCCTCGCCAGCCGGGCGGCAAGGTCGGTCAGGAAAGCAGTGGCGATCGAGGAGGCCTCTTCCGGGGTCAATGGAGGAACGAGGCGGGTTTTTGTTGCCCCTGGCCGCGGCTCTTTTGCAAATACCAGCAAGGAGCGCGACATTTCTGACTCCACCACGGAAAGTATTCGTTGACGCCAAGTCGCCATGGTATGCAGACTTGGACCTATCCGCTAAGAAAGCGGTGGAAGGCTAGCCTGTTTTCGGAAAGCCGAGGTTACGGACCATGCGGTGCGCGATGAATCGATCCAGTGCCTTTTGTGGAGGATTGACGGCGCTTGTCTTGCTCGCAGCGGTGACATCGTACGCTGCTGAAGATGTGAGTGCTCCGGTGACGCCCATCTATCCGGGTGAGGGCGAAGACTATCTTAAGACCACCCGTGGCGTCGGCGATGAGTCTCGGGCCAGAAAGAGACTACGACTCGCGGAACCCGGCGATATTGGAGGCGACGGTGTCGTCGTCCCGGAACCGGCCACGATCGCGCTTCTCGGATTGGGCCTGGCGGGACTCGGAATCATACGGCGGCGCAAGAAGGCTCTCTAGTCTTCGACGACGACCGCCAGTGCGACAAAACGGCCGGGACCTCCCGGCCCGCCGTCTTTACCGCCCCGGGGCGCGGCTCTTTCGCGAAGACTAGCAAGGACTGTGACATACGGGCTCTTCACCGAAAAAAACATGTTGACGGCAAGTCTTGCTCGTCCCTACACTAATGGCTCGTTCAAAGAAAGCGGCCGGAGTCTACCCTGCAACAATTTGAAAGACGAGGTTACGAAACCATGCGGCGCGCGATGAATCGATCCAACGCCTTTTGTGCAGGATTGACGGCGCTTGTCGTGCTCGCAGCGGGTGCATCGTACGCTGCTGAAGATGTCAGAGCTCCGGTGACTCCCATCTATCCGAGTGAGGACGGAGCAGTCCTCGGCGGTGGTGGCGGCGTCGGGACCGATACCGCCGCCAAGCGACGTCGAATCGGAAGTCCTGGCGATGTCGGAGGCGACGGTGTGGTGGTTCCGGAACCGGCCACCATCGCCCTTCTGGGACTCGGTCTTGCGGGCCTCGGAATCACGCGGCGGCGCAAGAAGGCTCTCTAGGCCGACGTCGACCGAATAGAATTCGAACGGCCGGGACCTCCCGGCCGTTTTCATTTCCGGACGTCGTTCGCAGGTCGCGCTCCGCACGGGCGATTCGCTTTCATGCCCCGAGCTCTCATCGTCGATCCGCCGTCTCCCGCACCCGACCGAATTGCAGCTCGGCGAGGCGCGCATAGATCCCACTGCGCTGCACCAGCTCGTCGTGCGTTCCCTCTTCCACGAGCCGGCCGTGATGGAGCACCAGGATCCGATCGACGTCGCGCACCGTGGACAGCCGATGCGCCACGATGACGCAGGTTCGCCCGGCGAGAATCGTGTGCAGCGCCTCTTGCACGAGCGACTCGGTCTCGCCATCCACCGACGAGGTTGCTTCATCGAGCAGCACGACTGCGGGATTCGCAGCGGCGGCGCGCGCGATGGAGAGCAGCTGGCGCTGGCCGACGGAGAGCGTGCGTCCTCGCTCGCCGACGAGCTCGCGTGAGCCCTTGGGGAGCCGATCGACGAACGACGTCGCCCGAGCGACCTCGAGCGAGCGCTGCACGCGTTCCGCGGGCATCTCCGCGTCTCCGAGTCGCACGTTCCAGTCGACGTCCGCCGAGAAAAGGAACACGTCCTGGAGCACGGTCCCCACTTGCCGTCGCAAGCTTCGCGGATCGTGCGCGGCGAGATCGCGTCCGTCCACGAGCACGCGACCGCGCTGCGGGCGATAGAGCCCCAGGATCAGGGAGAGGATCGTCGTCTTCCCGGAGCCGGTCGCTCCCACCAGCGCGACCCGTTCTCCGGGAGCGATCCGGAAGGAAAGATCGGACAGGACCGGCTGCCCTTCGACGTACGAAAAGCTCACCCGATCGAACTCGATCTCTCCGCGCACCGCCCCGAGCGCGGGACGCTCCCGGAAATCCGGCGAGAGCGGCGTGTCCAGCACCTCGAAGATGCGCTCCGACGACGCCATGGCCGACTGCAGCACGTTGTACTTTTCGCTGAGATCGCGGAGCGGCGCGAAGAAGCGCTGCACGTACTGGAGAAACGCGACCAGCGCTCCCAAAGTGAGCGTTCCGCTGGCCACGCGATACCCTCCCGCCGCCAGCACCGTGGCCAAGGAGAGCGTCAACAGGAGCTGAATCACCGGGAAGAAGATCGCGAACGCTTCCAGCGTATCGAGCCAAGCGTTGCGGCACGCGACGTTCTCCTTCTCGAAGCGCACGTCGTTCGCCGGCTCGCGCCCGAACAGCTTCACCACTTCGATGCCCGAAAACGTCTCCTGCAAGATCGTGTTGAGGCGCGCCACGCGTTCGCGCGTCTCGCGAAAGCCTAGGCGCGCGCGGCGTCGAAAGAGGAGGCTCGTGGCCACCGCGATGGGCAGCACCAGAAACGACAGAAACGCGAGACGCACATCGATCACGAACAGCACGGCGGTGATTCCGGTGAGCGTGATCACGTCGCCCAGGATCGAGACCAGCCCCGCGGTGAGGAGCTCGTTCAGCGTCTCCACGTCCGAGGTGACTCGCGTCACCAGTCGGCCGACCGCGTTCTTGTCCAGCTCCGCGAGATCGAGGCGAAGCAGGTGGCCGAAGAGATCGCGACGCAAATGAAGCATGACGCGTTGGCCGGCTTTGGTGAGTAGCACCGTTTGGACGTAGACGACTACGAACTGTGCCGCGAGCACCGCGAGAAAGATCCCCACGATCTTGGCCAGCAGCACCGGATCTTTCTTGGGAAGCGCTTCGTCGATCGCGATTTTCGTGAGATAGGGCCCGGCGAGCTCGAGCGCGCCTCCGGCGAAGAGAAGCAGGACCGCCCCGAGAAACGCCGGCGCCTCCGGGCGCAAATAAGGGAGGAAGCGCGCGAGGAGTCGAGGGTCGCCGCGCGAAGAGTCGTGCGCCGACGCTGCGGCCGGCGGAGCCGTGGCCGCGCTCACGCCACCTCCTCGCGCGTCGCCCCGGGGGAGCTCTCCAGCTCTTCCAGGATGCGCTGGCGTCGAACGAAGCGCGCGTAAGGGCCGTCCGCTGCGAGGAGCGCCTCGTGCGATCCGTCCTCCACGATGCGCCCTTCCTCGAGAACGAGGATCCGCGTCGCATGGCGAATCGTGGAAAGCCGGTGGGAGACCAGAATCACCGTGGTGCCGCGGAGTCGCTCGCCCAAGCCGTCGAGAATGGACTCTTCCGTCTGTGCATCCATGCTGGAGAACGCGTCGTCGAGCAGGAACACCCGCGGCGAGCGCAACAGGGCTCGCGCCAGCGTCGCTCTTTGACGTTGCCCCCCGGAGAGCGTGACGCCGCGCTCTCCCACGATCGCGTCGAAGCCTTCTCCGATCGCATCGATCTCGTTCGCCAGCATGGCGCGCTCGGCCGCCTCACGGATGCGCGCGAGCGTCGCCTTGGGGTCTCCGATCTCGAGGTTCGCCGCGATGGAGTCGGAGAAGAGAAAGGATTCCTGGGGAACGAACGCGATCGCCCGGCGAAGCGCGACCAAGTTCCACTCCTCCAGATCGACGCCGTCGAAAACGATCGATCCGCGAGTGGGCGGAAGCAGACGCGCGAGCAAGCGAAGCAGCGAGCTCTTCCCGGAGCCGGTGGGCCCCACCAGCGCGACGAACTCGCCGGCGCGAAAGCGGACGTCGAGATCGACCAGGATCGGGCGACCTCCGCGCTCCAACGACACGTTGCGCAGCTCGATTTCTCCCGATCCGATCGGCGCCGCACCCTCCTCCAGAGGCTCTTCCGGAGTCGAGAGAAGCTCTTGGACCCGCTGCCAGGACGCTCGTCCGCGATGGAAGAGGTTGATGGTCCAACCGAGCGCCGCCATCGGCCACATGAGCAGGAAGAGATAGCTCGTGAACGCCACGAACTCGCCGAGCGTGAGAGCGCCGTCCATGACCAGCCGGCCGCCCTTCCACAGCACCAGCGCCATGGCGACGCCCATGAACAAGCTCATCGCCGGGAAGAAGACGCGCTGCACGCGGGCGAGCGCGAGATTGCGCTCGACGACGTCTTCGTTCACGCGCTCGAACTCCTTCTCCTGCGACTCCTCGCGTGCGAACGCCTTGATCACGCGAATCCCCGCGAACGACTCCCGTGCGCGAGTGGTGAGATCGGCGAAGCCTTCCTGCACGCGCAGGATGCGGGTGTGGATGAGACGCATCACCAGCGCCACCGTGAGCGAGAGAAACGGGAGCGGCGCGAACGCCCAAAGCGTGAGCACCGGGGAGATGCGAATCATGAGCGCGAGCGAAACGATGACGACGAGGATCGTGCTGAGCGTGTACATGAGTCCGGGGCCCACGACCATGCGGATCGCTTCCAGATCATTGGTGGCTCGGGCCATGAGATCGCCGATCTCGAAGCGCTCGAAGCGGGGAAGGGGAAGGCGCTGCACGCGGGAGTAGAGGGAGCGGCGGAGGTCGTACTCCACTTTGCGCGAGACCCCGATGATCGTGCGGCGCATCACGTACCGAAACACGCCTTCGATCGCGGACAGGATCACCAGAGCGGCGGCGAAATGCAAAATCGGCCGGGCGGGAGTGGGATCTCCGAGAGAATCGATCGCTTCCTTGAGGATCCACGGCCCGAGCGCGGACAGCCCGGTGGTGACGGCGAGGCCCAGACCGCCCAGCATGAGCTCGTTCCGGTGGGGACGAACCCAGCGGAGCAGATCGCGAAACATGAGGCCCGAGCACTCCCGGTTCGAGGAGTCTGGACGGTACCCCGGGCATGGTGGGCCGACAATGGGGCGCGGCGAAGGAGAGCTAGAGGGCGCCCTTGCCGGTCAAGACGACGTATCCGGTGCGCGCGAGAATGCCGAGATCCTTGCGCAGCGAGCGGCCGCGAACGTGGGCCAGGTCGCGTTCAAGCTTCAACTTGACGTCGTCGATACTCGAGTCGTAGTCGAGGGTGACCTGGGCGAGGCCGGTGATTCCGGGACGAACGCGAAGGCGCTGCGAGTAATCGGGAATGCAGTCGACGAATTGATCGACGAAATAGGGGCGCTCGGGTCGAGGCCCGACCACCGACATTTCGCCGCGAAGCACGTTCCAGAACTGCGGCGTTTCGTCGAGGCGAGTCTTGCGCAGCAGTCGTCCGAACGGCGTAATCCGAGGATCGTGGCGGGTGCACCACTGAGGTCCGTACTCTTCGGCGTTCACGACCATCGTACGGAACTTGACGATCTGAAACGGGCGCCCGTGCGCGGCTGCGGCCCGCCGCTCGTCGCGGCGGCGATCGCGCGGTCCACGCGAGGCGCTCGATCGGCGTTGTCCCCGGCGCAAGTCCCGGCCGACTCGCGTCTGGCGGTAGAACACGGGGCCCGGGGATGAGACCTTGACGCCGATCGCCACGCACAAGAGCACCGGCGAGAGGAGCGCGAGCGCTCCCAGCGAGATGCCCACGTCCAACCCACGGCGAAGGGCTCGCTCGACGACGGGCTCGTCCCCCGGACCCTGCCCCGCCTCGCGGAGCGGAGTGCGACGCGGCACTCGCCGCAGGGCCATGGAAGAGCCTCGCCCCGTCCGCACGGAGCGGGCACGTTCGAGAACGACGTCGGAGAGGGTGAAGCGCACGGTTCGTTCCCATCGATCCATGGTGGGGCGTGGATCGTTGAGGTCTCGAAGTGCAATCGGAAGGCCAATCGATCGGGGAGGAGCCTCACCCTCCAATTTGCCGTTCTTGTGGACCCATGGAGATCGCGATAGGATTTCCAGCCGCAGGGAGCTCGGGCGGAGGCACCGCGGGGAAATCCCCCCGATCGGGTGGGGGAGGAACTCACGAAAGGGGGACGGGTCGTGAAGAGCGCGCACACATCTCGGCGGTCGCGGAGCGCCGTCTCTCGTTTTGCCGGTTTCTCCGGTGCACTCCTTTTCTTCATTTTTGCATTCGCGTGGGCTTTCGCACCGGCCTTCGCCCAGACGCCGCCGGCGACCGGCGCCCAGCCGAAGGCCCCGGCGCCGCAGGGAACCGAGTACCTGATCGGGGTGTCCGACGTTTTGAACATCACGGTGTACCAGCGGCCCGACCTGACCGGGCCCTTCACCGTGGATTCCGAAGGAAACCTGACGCTCCCGCTGATCGGATCGGTAAAAGCGGCGGGAATGACGGCGGCGAAGCTCTCGACCGAGCTCACCCGCCGCTTTTCGTTCGTGGACGCGGAGATCAGCCAAGTCACCGTGGCCGTCGCGCAATACAACTCGCGCCGGGTTTTCGTCATGGGGGAGGTCCAGCAGCCGGGCGCCTATGCGTTTCCCAAGATTCCCGGGCTCTGGGAAGTCATTCGTGAAGCGGGAGGACCGACGGCGGAGGCGTCCTTAGGGAGAGTCCGAGTCATTCCTCCGGAGGGGGGAGGCTCGCCGCAACTGATCGATCTGGACACCGTGATTTCCACGGGAGACTTCTCCGTGCTTCCGGAATTGAAGCCGGGGACAACGATCTTGGTCCCCCGAGCGGAGACCATCGGGCCCGAGGGGGACGTGATCTACGTCTACGGAAGCGTGGTGACGCCGGGCACGTTTCCGATCGACACCGCGCGCACGGTTCTGCAAGCGGTGATCGCCGCGGGCGGACCCCGAGAGGACGCCGACGTGAAGTCGGTCCGCGTGGTTCGGCCGGGTCCGGTGCAAGCGCGGGTGTTCGAGGTCAATCTCCAGGGTTACACGCACGAAGGCGTGCTGTTCTCGAACGTGCAGCTTCTCCCGGGAGACACGGTGACCGTTCCGAGGAGCCAGGCTTCCGTGGTGTGGCGCTTCACGCGGGAGGCGCTCCAAACGGTGGGCTCGTTCCTGGGCACGATTTTCTTCTTCACGGATTGGGGAAACAACAACGACGACAACAACAACGGCACCACGATCATCGTCGATCCAGACCCGGCTCCCCCCGCCCCGAGCGGAGAGTAGAGACCAGGAGCGCTCTTGTTTTTTCGAGGAAAGCAGACGATCGATTTTCGGGAAATCCGCCGCATGCTCTGGCGCCGGCGGTTCGTGATCTTGGTCCCCCTCCTGCTCACCGTGATCGCGTCGCTCGTCGGATCCATGTTCATGGAGCCGCAATACGAGTCGGTCGCCACGCTCGCGTTCGAGAATCCCATGCCGCTGACCCGTCCGCTCGCGCAGGCCACGGGGAACGTCCGCATGGATGGGGAGGAGATCCGCGTTCTGCGCAAGCGCATGCTCGCGTCGAGCTTTCTGGAGTCCGTGGCGGTGCAGATCGGGCTCCACGAAAATCCGCGCCTCCAGGCCCGCGTGGACCGCATGGCCAAGGAGAGCCCGGGAGTGGAACGCTCCGATCTCCTCATGCGCGAATGCGTGTCCACGCTCACGCAGATGCTGGACATTCGGGCCGAGGGCTCGGACATCTTCTACGTGCGCGCGGTGTCGAACTCCGCGGATCTCGCCTACCAGGTGGCCTCGACCGTGGCCACGCAGTACGTCCAGACCGATCGCCAATCGAAGCTGCGCCAGTCGGACGAAGCCTTCGCGTTCGCGCAGGAGCAGGCCACGATTTACGAGGAGAAGCTCGACGAGAAGCGCCGCCAACTGCGCGAGTACGAAGAGCACGCCGCGCTCCGCCCGCTCTCGTCGCCGGCGGTGAGCGAGGCGACGGTCGCTCGCGTGCGCTCCTTGATCAAGGTCGCCGACGGCGACATCGAGCTCTTGAAGGGGCGCCATGAAGCCGCCCGCGGCAAGCTCGTCGAAGAGGGGCTCGAAGCGCATCTGAGTCTCGGCCTTCTGGACTCGCCGACGCTCAAAGGACTGCGAGAAACGCTCTACGAGCTCGAGCGCAACCAGGGGATGAATCTCGTGGATGCGCAGGAGAACGATCCCGCCGTCGCCTCCGGGAAGAGCCAGATTGCCTCGAAGAACCAACAGATCCTTCGCGAGCTGGAATCGATCGCGACCTCGGCCTATCCCTCGCTGGAGCCCGATGCGCGCCAGCTTCTGGTGGATCACGAGTACTCGAGAATCCGATGGGACGCCGCGCAGCGCCGCCAAACGGCGTTCAAGGACTTCATCTCCAAGTACGCCGCCGATCTCGCCAGCGTTCCCGCCGAGGAGTTCCGATTCTCGCGGCTCAAGGAAGAAGTGGAGGGAGCGAACCGCCTCTATCAGACGTGGCAGGAGCAAGCGGCGTCCGCGCACATCGCCAAGGCCGTGCAGTCCTCGGCCATGGGCGACCTGCTCGTGCTCCTGGAGCCGGCGCGCCTTCCCCTCGAGCCGTTCGCTCCGGAGAAGAAGAACATTCTGCTGCTCTCCATCTTCATGGGCATGGCGCTCGGAATCGGCGCCGCGATCCTCATGGAATACCTCGACCTCACGCTCAAGTCCGTGGAAGAGATCGAGGACGCGCTCGAGCTCCCCATCTTGGGAGCGGTTCCGCGAACGCAAGCCGCGGTTCTCCTCGACATGGAAGTGCGGCGCAAGAATCGGATGCGCGTCCTGGTTCCCGCGACCGTGCTGACCGTGCTGGCGCTCGCCGTGGCCAGCTGGGTGCTTCTCATCCAGAACAAAGCGGCGGGCTGAGCCATGGCCAAGCGTCCGCACGGGTCGCGCACGTTCTACGACGAGTTCGATCCCGAGGCGCCGGAGACGACGGAGTTCCGCCGCATCGCCACCCGCATCGCGCGGCGCGGCCAGTCCGAACGACCGCGCTCGATCCTCTTCACCAGCGCCGAACGCGGCGAAGGGAAGACGACCTCGGCGGTTCTGTTCGCGGTGGTGTCGAGCCTGCACCAGGGTGCGCGCACCTGTCTCTTGGACGCCGATCTGCATCGCCCTCGCATCGACAAGATCTTGGATGTTCCTCGGGAGCCGGGGATCGCCGAAGTCCTCGCCGACGACTTGGGAATCGAGTCCGCGCTCAAGAGCACCCGCTTCGATCTGCTCAAGGTGCTTCCGGCGGGAGGCCGGCGTCCGTTTCCCTCGGAGCTGCTGCAGCCCGATCGCATCGCTTCGACTCTGGGCAAGCTTCGCCTGCTCTTCGACGTGACCATCATCGACGCTCCGCCGCTGCTTCCGGTCAGTGATCCCGCGATTCTCGCGCGGGAAGTCGACGGAGTCGTGCTCGTCGTGCGCGCGGGGCGAACGCGGCGCGACGTCGCGCTGCGCGGGAAAAAGATTCTGGAGGACGTGGGCGCGCACGTGCTCGGCATCATCGTCAACAATGCGGACGACGTGCTCCCGTATCACTACGGGCACAGCTACTACCAGTATTCGTATTCCGAAGACGGCACAGGAGCAGCGGGGCGCGACGGGAAATCGTCGCAGACTCGCCGAGAGAAGAACGATCGCAAGAGCACCGGCAAACGGCCCGGATCGGGTGCCGAGCGGTCGAAGACGTCGCGGGCGGGATCGAGCGGTCCCGCGGAATGACCCGCGCATGGGTGAATGCGGCGCGGATCATTCTCGGACTGGCCGCGCTCGCATGGCTCATGTCGCGCATCGACGGTCCGCAGGCCTGGGCGTCGATGAAGAGCGCGAGCTGGGGATGGCTCGGCGTCGCGCTGCTCGCGCAGCTGGCGTCGAAGTGGTGCTGGCTCCTTCGATGGAAGGAGCTACTCGATTCCGTCGGTGCTTCACGGACGACGATGGAGCTGGGACGTCTCATGCTGCTCGGACTCTTCTTCAACAATTTCCTTCCTTCTTCCATCGGCGGAGACGTGGCCCGTGGGTTCGGGCTCGCCTCGTACGGAGTTCCGCGGGCGACCGCGGCGGCCTCGGTGGTGGCCGATCGCATCGTCGGGATCTTTTCCCTCGCGGTCCTGGCCGTGTTCGGGTCCGCACTCGGCGCGATTCTCCTCCCCGGCCAGGGACCCTGGTACGCCGCCGGAGCCTTGGCGCTCGTCGCTTCGCTGCTGATCCGGGGCCTCTTCGATGAGCGGGTCCTGGCCCGTGCCGGGAAATGGTCCGCACTGCAGGGGGAGGGCATCGCGCGGCCGATTCGCAGGCTGCTGGCCGCTGGTCAATTCCTGGCCGAACGACGTTCCACGCTCCGGCGGGCCTTCCTTCTTTCCTTGGGATTGTCGGTCGTTGCGACGATCTATCACTGGGCGATCGGGCGATCTCTGGGGATGCCCGTGTCCTTCGCGGTGTTCTGTGTGATCGTTCCCGCGGTGTCGTTGTTCGCGTCGATTCCGATCACCTTGAACGGAATCGGAATCCGGGAGCTGGGTTTCGTCGAGCTCCTCGGAGCCCAAGGAGTCTCGAGGGAGGATGCCACGGTGTTCGCGCTCTTCGCGTTCCTGGGGACTCTGATTTTCGCGCTCGCGGGAGGGCTGATCTTCGTCGCCGAGCGACGCGGCGGACCCGTGATTCGCGAGGGATCTTCGGCATGACGACCACCCCGGCCCCTTGGACCGCGCGTGAAGCGGCGGTGCCGGTGGTTCCCGCCACCACGCGCCCGCTTTCGGTCTCCATCGTCGTTCCGATGTACAACGAAGTTGCGAACGTCGAGCGGCTCTTCGAAGAGCTCTCCGCGGTTTTGAATGGCTCGTCGCGCAGCATCGAAGTGCTGATCGTCGACGACGGATCCTCCGACGGCACGACCGCCGCCTTGGCGCGCATTCCGGAGCGGGACCCGCGCTTTCGCGTCGTCGAGTTTCGCCGGAACTTCGGCCAGACCGCGGCCATGTCGGCGGGATTCGACCACGCGCGCGGCGACGTGGTCGTGGCCATGGACGGGGATCTGCAAAACGACCCCGCCGATCTCGAGCTCCTCATGGAAAAGATCGAGCGCGAAGGGTTCGACATCGTCAGCGGGTGGAGAAAGAGCCGCAAGGATTCGCTCGTCTCGCGCAAGATTCCGTCGTGGATCGCGAACCGAATCATCGGCCGGATCACCGGAGTTCGCCTGCACGACTACGGCTGCTCGCTGAAGGCGTATCGCATCGAAGTCTTGAAGAACGTGCGCCTCTACGGAGAGATGCATCGATTCATTCCCGCGCTCGCCAGCTGGGCGGGCGCGCGCATCACCGAGGTCCCGGTCCATCACCGGGCGCGCACGCAGGGCACGTCGAAGTACGGAATCGGGCGCACCATCCGCGTCGTGCTCGATCTCATCACCGTGAAGTTCCTGCTCACGTTTTCCACGCGCCCGCTGCAGGTGTTCGGTCTGTGGGGACTGAGCCTCTTGGGCATCGGCGTCGTGGTGTGCGTCTATCTCGCCGCGCTCAAGATCTTCATGGGTCAGTCGCTCGCCGATCGTCCGCTCTTGATGCTCGGCGTGCTCATGATCCTGATGGGCGTGCAGCTGGTCAGCATGGGGCTGCTCGCCGAGATCACCATTCGCACGTATCACGAGTCGCAGAAAAAGCCGACGTACGTGATCCGGGAGATCCACGAGCGGCCGCCCGCCCGGAGCGGAATGGGGTGAGCGCGCGACGGACCTGGGTCGTCGGGGCGAAAGTCGCAGTCAGCGTTCTCTGCCTCGGAATTTCTGGGAGTGCGCTTCGCGAAGGACCCCGTGTGGCGCGAGTCACTGCTCGCGTCTGGAGACGAGCGCGTTCTTGACGGCGCTCGCCGTGCTCGCCGGGGGACTCGTGCTCACCGCGCTGCGTTCCATGGTTCTTCTGCGAGCGGCAGGGGCCCACGTCGGCCTCGGACGTTCGACCCATCTCGTGTTCGTGGGGTATTTGTTCAACACGCTGCTGCCCACTGCGGTCGGCGGAGACGTGGTGAGGATCTGGGCGCTGCGGGATACGGCGCGCCTCGAGGTCGTGGGCGGAGCGGTGTTCCTGGAACGGGTTCTCGGCTCGGCGTGTCTTCTTGGGCCTGGCCATCGCCGGAAGCTTCGCGCTGGAGAGCGCGCAGCCGGTGCGTCTCGCGCTCGTCGCCGCGGGCGCGCTCTACGCGGCGGGCGTGGTCGCGCTGTTCACCGTGCGCTGGCCGGTCGCGACTCCGCCGGCGAATGCGGGGCGACTGCGACGCATCGCGTCCCGCCTCGCGGGCGCGGCGCAGGAGATTCGCAAGTACGGGGGACACAAGGCGGCGCTCGCCGCGGGGATCGCGCTCTCGTTCGCCTGGCAGATCGTTCTCATCGCGGTGAACGCAATCCTCTCGCGGGGAATGGGAGGGGTGTGTCCCTTGGCGAGCCTGGTGGTGCTGGTCCCGATCGTGCAAGCGATCTCGATGATCCCCGTTTCGGTCGGAGGCCTGGGGATTCGGGAGATGGGATATGCGGCGTTCTTTCGTCTTTCCGGAGAGAACGCGGCCGAAGGAGCCGCGCTCGGCTTCGCCTGGCTCGCGGTCTCTTCGGTGGTGGCGTTGGCCGGCGGCGTGGCCATGCTGGTGCGTCCGGTGAGCGGGCGCGAGGTGAACGCGTGAACGGCCGCTCGGGACTTCGTTCGCCGGAGACGTTCCTGTGGTTCGCCGTGCTGGCCGTGGCGCTCGCGCTGCGCTTCTGGGGAATCCAGTTCGGACTTCCGCACGTGTACCATCCCGACGAAGGCTTCGAAGTGTATCGCGCACTGCGCTTGGGAATGGGAGGGTACGACTTCGAGCGTGTGGCCAAGGGGGGCTATTACCTCCTTCTGTTCGTGGAGTACGGAGTTTTCTTCGTCGTGCAGCTCCTGACCGGTGCCATCCACGGCGTCGGAGATTTCGCCCGCTCGTTCATTGAATCGCCCGCTCCGTTCTGGCAGATCGGGCGCGCCACCACGGCGATTCTGGGCGCCGCGACCGTGCTTCTCGTGGGACTGCACGGGCGGCGAATCTCCGGGGCGCGGGTCGGACTGCTCGCCGCGTGGTTTCTGGCCACGTCGTTTCAACATGTGATCGACTCCCACACGATCACCGTCGACGTGCCCATGACGATCTTCACGTTCGCCGCGATCGTGATGATCGTGGAGGACGCCACGGGACGCTCGAAGCTCAAGCTCTGGCCCTTCGCTTTCGTGGCGGCATTCGCAGTGATGAACAAGCTGCCCGCGGTGATGCTCTTCGTTCCGTATTTCTTGGGCGCGTGGATTCGCCGCGGGCCGCGCGGAATCCTCTCACCCGCGACCTGGGGGCCGCCGCTCCTCGCCGGAGTGATCTACCTGGCGGCGAATCCCGGATTCCTCGTCAATCTCAAGGGAATGTTCGGTCTCGTCTCGCACACGGTCGGGGGAGCGACGGAGAAGAGCACGGAGTACGGAGACGTTCCGCTGGAAGTGAACCTGTGGGCGTTTTACGCGCGCACGCTCCTCCTTTCGCAAGGCCCCTGGGTCCTGGGGCTCGCGGCGCTCGGTGCCGCCGTGGGCCTCTTTCGCCGGCGGATCGAGGTCATTCTCCATCTCTCATTCGTCGTCGTGTTCTTCGCGCTGATCGCGGGCTCGTCCTCGTCGCATCTCTATTACGGGCGGTATGTGCTGCCGGTGCTTCCCGGCCTGTGCCTTCTCGCCGCGCTCGGGCTGGACGAGCTCGTCCGCCGCGTGCGCGCCCCGGCGGCCGTCTCGAGCGCGATCGCCGCCGTCCTCGCGCTCTTTCTCGTGTTCCAGCCGGCTCTCGCGTCGATTCACTGGGACCGAAGGCTGGCGCGCTTGGACACGCGGACCAGCGCCGCCGAGTGGATCGAGAAGAACGTCCCCAACGGAGATCGAGTGCTCCTGGAGGGGTTTCCCGAAGAGACCGCGCAGCTCGCCATTCCGCTGGAGAGCTCCACGGAAGACATTCGCGCGATGATCGAGGAGCTGCGCACGTCCGACCCGGGAAAGGCGACGTTCTGGGACATGAAGCTGGAATCCTGGTCGCCTCCCGGTTACGACCTCGAGACCGTACGCCATTACCAGGATTGGCCGACGTTGGCCGATGCGCGCGCGAACGACGTGCAATGGATCGTGGTGCGGCGCGAGTACTTCGTTCCCGGCGAACGCCATGAAACGAAGTTCCGGTCGTCCGTCCTGGCGACGCGGTTCGCGTTCTACGATTCTCTCGGCACCGCCGCGGACGCCGAGCGCGTCGCCCAGTTCGAAGCGGACCCGGCCGGCGCTCCGGGTTACGACCTGGAGATTTGGAAGCTTCGAGGTCGCTCCAACGGGGAAGGGTCGTGAGCGCGGCGCGTCCCGACGTCTCGGTCGTCATCGTGAGCTGGAAAGTGCGCGAGCTCCTGGACCGCTGCTTGGTCACGCTGCGCGAAGCGGAGCCGGACCTGTCGCGCGAGATCATCGTGGTCGACAACGATTCGCACGACGGCACACTGGAGATGCTGGCCTCGCGTCATCCCGAAGTGATCGCCATCGACGCCGGAGCGAATCTGGGCTTCTCGGGAGGGAACAACCGCGGATTCGCGCGGGCCAAGGGGCGCAACGTGCTGCTGCTGAACCCGGACACCGAAGTCCGTGCGGGGGCGGTGAGCCGGCTGCTGCGTGCGCTCGATTCGTCCCCGGACTTGGGGATCGTCGGCCCGAAAGTCGTTCTGCCCTCGGGAAAGATCCAGCTCCCCTGCGCGCGGCGCTTTCCCACGCTGGTGAATCAAGCGATCGAGATTCTGGGGCTTTCGTACAAGTATCCGCACAACCCCATCGCCGGCCAGTACCGCATGAGCGATTGGGATCATGAGGACGAGCGCGACGTCGAAGCGGTGTCCGGCTGCTGCCTGCTCATTCGCGGAGATCTGCTCCGGGAGATCCACGGGCTCGACGAGTCGTTCTTCATGTACGGGGAAGACCTCGATCTCTGCTGGCGTGTACGCCGGAGAGGATTTCGCATTCGCTACGTGCCCGACGCGGAGATCCTGCACTACGGCGAGCAGTCCAGCACGCAGAACGAGAACCCCATGTTCTTGGAGACGTTCGAAGCGATGCATCGGTTCTTCCGCAAGAATCGGGGACCGATCACTGCGGGCCTCTATCGCGCCACGCTCGCGGGAGTCTCCGCCGGGTGGATCACCGCCGAGAGCGCTCGAGCCCGGCTCGCGCGCGGCGAGCGCGCGGTTCACCTGCGCACGCGGGTGATTCCCATGTACCGGACGATTCTGTCGTGGGCCGTTCGCGGCCCCCGCCGAAGGAGACCGGTGTGAACACGACCGAGCCTCGCTCGGATCCCGAAGTCCTTTTGAAGCCGCCGCGCTTCGGCGAGATCGAGCCCATCTCCCGCTGGCGCTTCCATAGTGTTCCCGACGTGGTGATCGGCCGGCGCACCGTCGTCGTCATCCTCGCGTGCCTGCTCGCGTTCGCCTCGGCCTGGATCGCGATGAGCTATCCGCCTCGCCCGGCGCTGGCGCTCTTCGTGGCGATGATCGGAGCGGTGGCGATCTTCGTGGATCCCTTCCTCGGCGTGCTCGCCTACGTGACGCTCGCGTTCATGCGCCCGCAGGAAACGCTCTGGGGTCTCGCCGACACGCGACTCACCTACCTGGTCTCTCTCTCCACTCTGGTCTCCGCATGCTTGCACTTCGCCGGAAAGCCCGACCTGGATTTCCTCAGGAAGAAGCAGTGCTTCCTGGTCGCCATCCTGTGGCTCTTCATCTATCTCTCGACGATCTTCGGGGACTTCGGAGAGCCGGAGCCGAAGTGGATGGATTACTACAACAAGATGTTCCTGATCTACTTCGTGATCCTCGCGGTGACGACGTCGGAGAGGAAGCTGCTCCTCTTGGCCGGCGTGGCGACCCTCTCCATCGGCTACTCTGGCGATCTGGGCGAACCAGATGTACTTCCTCGTCCGGCTGGCACGTCGTGCACGGACCCGGGAAATCGGGGGCGACGTACTACGACGAGAACGACTTCGCCATGGTGATCGTGTTCGCCGTGCCGTTCATCTGGAATTTCATGCGATCGATGCGCAACCCGATCGTGAGGCTGGGGATTCCTGGGGCTCCTGCCGGTCGCGGCGCACGCGGTGATGATCGACGTTCTCGCGCGGCGGCTTTCTCGGGCTCGCCGCGTCGATGGGTTCGTCGCGCTGCGCGAAAAGAACCGCGCGCTCGGCGGACTCATGATCGTCGGCGGGCTGGTGTTCTTCGCGCTGTTCGCCGGGGCGGAGTATCGCAATCGCATCGAGTCGCATCAACACCTACGAAGACGATCGCTCGGCGACGGGACGACTGGAGTCCTGGGAGACCGGGATGCGCATGATCGCGCACAATCCGATCTTCGGCGTGGGTCTCAAGCGCTACTTGGAGGCGTTTCCGTACTACTCCACGTTCCATCCGCGGGTCGCGCACAATTCCTGGGTCCAGCTCGAGCGCCGAGTGCGGGCTCGTCGCGGTGGCCTGCTACGCAGGCCTGATCGTCCTCACCATCTCGCGCTCTTCCGCGTCGAGCGGCGACTGCCGCTACTCGAGTGGGGAAAGCCAGCGATCTCGGAGACCGTGATCGGGCGCTCGATCGAGGCCGCGATGGTCGGATATCTGGTGTGCGGGTTCTTCCTTTCCATGGAAGACTTCGAGGGATTCTATCTTCTCGTCGCGATGGCGCAGGTGCTCGACCGCATCACCGAGGTACGGGTTCGAGAAGCGCGCCACGTGCGCGACGCACTCCGCCACGCGCGCCGACCGTCCCCGCCCCGGCATGAGGGCCCTCGCCCGCAGGTCGCTCACGTGCTCCACAGCATGGTGGTTGCCGGCGCCGAGACTCTGGTCCACGAGATGTCGCGCAGGCTCGACGACGAGTTCGACTTCTGCGCGTGCTCCTGCTCGATGAGATCGGACCGCTGGGGGAGGAACTCGCCAAGGGCGGGATTCCGATCGAAGTACTTGGCCGCCGAGCCGGGTGTCGATCTCGCTCTCGCTGGTCGGCGTCTCGCGCGCGCTGCGGCGCTCCGGCGTGGAGCTCGTTCATGCGCACCAGTACACGCCGTGGTTCTACGCGCGCTCGCGCCGCGCTTCGGCTGGCGCCGGCCGCGGCTCCTCTTCACCGAGCACGGCCGCCACTATCCCGACGTTCCCGCGCCCGAAGCGGCATGGTCTTCAATCAAGCGATGCTCCCGTTCACCGACGGGCTCGTCGCCGTGTCGGGTTTCGTGCGCGACTGCCTGGCCGCGAACGAGGCGCTCCCAGCGCGGCGAATTCGCGTCGTGTACAACGGAGTCGATCCCGCGCGATTCGAGCACGCCTCGCCTCGCGCCGAGGTGCGCGCTTCGCAAGGCAGCTGCGAGCCGGGGGACCGCGGTCGTCGGGCATCGCCGCGCGCTTCGCTCCGGTGAAGGACCACGCGACGCTCTGCGCGCGTTCGCGCGAGTCGTGCGAGAGATTCCCGACGCGAAGCTCGCGCTCGCCGGAGAAGGAGAGCTGCGGGCGCACGCTCGAAGCGCAGGCCCAAGAGCTCGGGATCGCCTGCAGCCTGCCGATTCCTCGGCGTGCGCCGCGACATCCCCGATTTGCTGCACTCGTGGGACGTGTTCTGTCTCTCGTCGCTCTCCGAAGGAACGAGCGTGACGCTCCTGGAAGCGATGTCGTCGGGGCTTCCGGTGGTGGCGACGCCGCGTGGGAGGAAATCCGGAGATCGTGCGACGAGGGGGAGACCGGACTCTTGGCCCCGCGCGGCGACGACGTGGCGCTTGCGCGACGCGCTCGCCGGCGATGCTCGCGGATCCGGCCGCGCGCGCCCATGGGGGAGCGGGCCGCGCGCGGGTGCAGTCACTTCACGATCGAGCGCATGACGCAGACTATCGCGCGCTGTATCGCGAGCTTCTCGCCGGCGCGCGCACGTGAGACACGATCTCCGGGCGCTGCGTTCATCGTGTTCTCCGACGATTGGGGGCGTCATCCCTCGAGCTGCCAGCATCTCTTTCGCCGGCTCGCGCCGGACAATCGAGTGATCTGGGTCAACACGATCGGAACGCGGCTGCCGACGCTGGCTCCCGAGCGGATCTCGCGCGCGCGGCGGAAAAGTCTGCGCTCCTGGACGGACGCGCGCGCGCAGCCGCTCCGGCGGCGAAGGACGCAGCTCCCCGGTGCGTGTGCTGGAGCCGTTCATGACTCCGTTCGATCGCTGGCCGATCGGACGGCGCGACGAACGCGTGGCTCTTGCGGCGCGCGCTGCGCGCGAACGGTCCGATCCGGAGCGCGTGGAGCGCGCGATCCTCGTCACCACGATCCCGAACGCCGCGGGAGTCATCGGTGCCGCGCGGCGAATCGCTCGCCGTGTACTACTGCGTCGACGACTTCTCGGAATGGCCCGGGGCCGATCGCCGCGCGATGATCGAGATGGAGCGAGCATCTGCTCGGCAAAGTCGACCTCGGTCATCGCCACGTCGGAGAAGCTCTTCGAAGAGAAGTCGGCCCTGCATCCGCGCGTGCGTCTTCTGCGCCACGGGGTGGATGCGGACGCGTTTCGCGATCCGCGACCGGGCGCGTGCCCGCGTCGATCGCCGCGCTGCGCCGGCCGATCGTCGGTGCGACGGGGCTCGTCGACGCTCGCATCGACATCGCGCTCGTCGAGCGACTTGGCCCGTTCCCATCCCGAGGTGACGTTCGCATTCGTCGGCCCGCGCCAGCTTCCGTCGGTGCCGCTCGATCGGCTCGAGAATGTGCGTTTCCTTCCGGCGGTCCCTTACGCAGACGTGCCTGCGGTCGTTCACGCGTTCGACGTGGCCTCCTGCCGTACGTGGAGACGCCGGCTCACCGAAAGGATCAACCCGCTGAAGCTGCGCGAGTACCTGGCGGCGGGCGTTCCCGTCGTCGCGACCCCGCTTCCCGAGGCGGCAGCGCTATGCCGACGTGATCGAGCTGGCCCGCACTCCGGACGAGTGGAGCGCGGCGCTCCGGCGCGCGCTCGCCGAAGGACGAACGCGCGCAGAAGCGCGCCGCGCGCGCGTCGCCGCCGAGACGCTGGGACGTCCGTGCGCAGGAGTTCTCGCGTGCCATCCTCGAGACCGAGCTCGCGCGTAGGAGGGAGCGCGATGAACGTACTCGTCATCAGCACCATGTATCCGAACGAGACGCAGCCGGTGCACGCGGTCTTCGTCGAGCAGCGCATTCGCGCTCTGGCCGAGCGCGTGGCGCTGGTCGTCGTGGTCCCGATTCCCTGGTTTCCGTTCACGGGATCGCTCGCCTCGCTACGCGCATCGCGCGCGGATTCCCCGCAACGAGATCCGCCACGGGATCGAGGTCCATTATCCGCGATTCCTTTCGTTCCCGAAAATTTTGAAACCCTTGGACGGCGTGTTCCTGCTGCTCGCCTGCTGGCGGTTTGTCTGGAAGATCCCCCGCGACGGCGTCCCGATCTCTTGGACGCGCATCTCGCGTTCCCCGACGGATGGAGCGCGGTTCTTCTGGGACGCGCGCTGCGCATTCCCGTTTCGGTCACGCTGCGCGGACACGACCTGAACGATCTCCCGCGCTACCCGGTGCGGCGCCGTCAGGTCGCGTGGACGCTGGCCCGTGCGGACCTGGTGATCGCCGTCGCCGATGCACTGCGCAGCGCAGCGCTCTCCCTGGGCGCAATCCCCGAGAAAACGATCACGGTGGGCAACGGGGTCGACATGCGTCGCTTCACGCCCCAGGATCGGGGCGAGGCTCGCCGCCGGCTCGGGCTCGACGAGAAGTCCCGCATCGTGCTTTCCGTGGGACATCTCGTGGAGCGCAAGGGATTCCATCATCTCGTGCGCGCGTTTCCCAAGGTGCTGGCGCGAGCATCCCGAAGCGCGACTCGAGATCGTCGGCGGCCCGGGGGAAGAAGGGGATTTCGAGGCGTCGATCCGCAGGACGATTCGAGACTGCAGGTCTCGACGAGCGCGTCCGCTTGCGCGGCGCGGTCGCGCACGAGGATCTCGGGCCCTGGTACGCGGCCGCCGACGTGTTCGTTCTTGCGAGCGAGAAGGAGGGTCGCGCGAACGTGCTGCTCGAAGCGCTGGCCTCGGGAACTCCGGTCGTGGCCACGCGGCGTGTGGGGAACTCCGGAAGTCGTCGCCGACGATTCCTTGGGGATTCTCGTGGACGCCGTCGATCCCGAGACGCTGGGAGGGGCGGTGGCCGGTGCGCTCTCTCGGACCTGGGATCGCGCTCGCATCGCGGCCTCCGCGGGACGATTTTCTTGGACTTCGACGACTGACGCGATCGTTGCGCGATGGTCGGAGCTCGTGCGTGCGAAATCACAAGGGGTTATGCGATGACGCTCCAGCGATGGGTGAAGCTGGCCGCGCGCGGAGTGGCCCGCGTTCTGGTCCTTCCTCCCGTCGCCATCTATCGAATCGCCGCGCTCTTCGAGGATCCCGACCGCGCGTTCCATGGCGCCTCGCAAGCAATGTCCGGCGTTCCCGGGATCATCGGCGAGTTCCTCCGCCACGAGTTCTATCGAATGACGCTCGAGCAGTGTGGGGAAGACTGCTGCATCTCCTACGGCGTCATTTTCTCCAAGCGCGGGGCGCGGTTGGGAAAGCGCGTCTATCTGGGAACGCGCTGCACGCTCGGTCTGGTCACACTCGGCGACGACGTGTTGTTCGCGTCCAACGTCGACGCGGTCTCCGGATCGGAGCAGCACCATTTCGACGACGCCTCTCGGCCGATCCGCGAGCAGGGTGGGGAGTTTCGCCGCGTCGAGATCGGAAGCGACAGCTGGGTCGGAACAAAGTGCGTCGTCATGGCGGACGTGGGAGCAGGCTCGGTGATCGGAGCGGGCAGCGTGGTCACGAAG
Source organism: uncultured Gemmatimonadales bacterium (assembly GCA_963725045.1). GTDB lineage: Bacteria > ARS69 > ARS69 > ARS69 > ARS69 > CAVRWY01. Next base: position 37,532 of record CAVRWY010000009.1, on the reverse strand, counting down.
CCGATCCCGCCGGGCTCTCTCGCCGTGGGAGCGCCGGCACGCGTCGTCGGACAGCGGGGCGCGAGACCCGCGAGTGAAGTGGGGCGCGGTTGAATCGCGCGGGGGAATCGGCGAGCGGCGCGCTTCGCGTGGAGGAACTGGCCCCCGGCGAGGAGCCGGCCTGGGACGCGTTCGTCCGCGAGAGAGCCGACGGCGCGCACTATCACCGCAGCGCGTGGCGCGACGTGATCTTCCGCGCGTTCGGGCACTCCACATTCTTGCGGGTCGCGCGGCGGGGGAGCGTCATCGAGGGAGTCCTGCCGTTGGTGCGCTTCGCGAATCCCCTCTTCGGGCGATACCTGGTGTCCATGCCGTACCTGAATCGCGGGGGGATTCTCGCGTCCACGCCCGGAAGCGGCGCTGGCGCTGCTCGACGACGCGCGCGTGCTGGTGAAGGAAACGCGCTCGCAGCACGCCGAGCTCCGCCACGTGGCGCCGATCGATCCCGAGCTTCCGCGGCGTACGGAGAAAGTCTCCATGTCGATCGACTTGTCCCCCGGAGCCGATGCCCTCTGGGACGCAATCGGCCCGAAGGTTCGTAATCTCGTGCGCAAGGCGGAGAAGGCCGGGCTGGTGGCGCGCGAGGGAGATCCGGCGCGCGACTTCGACGCGTTCTACGATCTCTTCGCGGAGAACATGCGCGACCTCGGCACCCCGGTCTACGACGGGCGCTTCTTCCGGGAGGTGCTGCAGACCTTTCCCGACTCCACCCGGCTCTCGATCGTGGAGCAGGGAGGCGTTCCCGCGGCGGCGGCCCTCTGCGTCCGGCACGGCGGGTTCGTGGAGATCCACTGGGCCGCCTCGCGCCGCGAGCTCTTGGCGGCGGCGCCGAACATGCTCCTCTATTGGGAAGCGATTTCCCACTCGGCGCGGGCGGGGCTTCGAACGTTCTGCTTCGGGCGCTCGACGGTGGACTCCGGTCCATATCGATTCAAGAAGCAATGGGGCGCGGTCCCCACTCCGCTGGCGTGGGAGTACCTCCTCGCGCCGGGAGCCGCGGTCCCCGGGCTCCATCCCGGCAACCCGAAGTTCCGCCTCGCGGTCGGAACCTGGAAAAGAATGCCGCTTGGGATGACGCGTTTTCTCGGTCCGAAGATCGTGCGTCACATCCCCTGAGCTGCGAATCGGGCCGCTTCCGGGAGCCCGAGGCCTTCCACCTGGTAAAAAAAAGTTCGCCGATCTCGAAAAACTCTGCTATTCAAGCCGTGGCGCGCCGAGAACGGGGATGGGTGGCTCCTTCGGGAGAGCTTGGTGCGCGTCTTCTCTGGAAGAGCTCGCCGGCAAGATGTGGGCCGATCGACACGGTTTTCGTGTCAAGCGGCTCCCTGAAATTGCACCCCTGACGATGTCCGTGGCGTTCGCAAGTGCCGTGTGCTTGCTGCGAACCAACGTTCGCAGTCATGCGCTCCACAAGTGGACGCTCTGTGCAAACCTTGAATTGGAGGCCTGAGCGGGGCCTACCTCCGCCGGCGTCTCGGGGTCGCGAAAAATCGCAGCGCCTTCGCAACAGCGAGGTTCTCCTCGCATTTACGACGTTTCAGCGCCTTCCTGCGGGCTCGGCACCGTACTTGCAGGAACGGCTCGCAGCGCGGCTCTGCCATTTCCCTCCCTCCCGTACGTCGAGCGGCAGCGGCTCCACTCCACAACCCACGTCCACAACAACAGACCCAAGGGGGGTGTGCATTGATTCGAAACATCCATCGAAAGGGATGGATTCCGGCCGGAATCCTGGTTCCGGCCCTCGCGCTCGGACTCTCGGTCGAGTCCCGAGCACTCGATGTTTCCCTGACGGTTCGGGAAACGGCGGGGGCCGCACGGCAGAGTGAGATCGTGACGACCGGAGTCCCGATTCCGAAGGGACAGCTTTCTTCGGATCAGAGTGCCGGGATCGCCGGCGTGGACGGACAGTTCGAGACGTTGGCGACGTGGAGCGACGGTTCCGTGAAATGGCTGCTCTGCTCGTTTCCCGCGACGGTCGCGGCGAACGGATCGGCGACGTTTCATCTCGTGAACGGCGGCGGAAATGCCGCGGCCGGACCGCTGAACGTCACCCAAGGCGCGGGCAGCGTCACCGTCACCACCGGTCCGCTGCGCTTCACCATGAAGTCGTCGGGCTTCAACCTGTTCGACGAAGCGTGGATCGACTCGAACGACGACGGATCGTTTTCCGCCGCCGAGCGCATCGTGTCGTCGCGCGCGACGAACGGTTCGGTCATCGAAGAGCCCGGTGGCAATCAATTCTCATCCGTTGGCAGTCCCTCGATCGAGTTCGTCGTGGAGGAATCCGGACCGCTGCGCGCCGTGATCGCCTTCGAAGGAGTTCATGCGGGTTCCAGCGGGACCCACCTGAACTTCTCGGGCCGTGTCTATGCGTATCGCGGGCGAAGTGACGTGCGCGTCCAGTTCTCCCAAGCGAACATGATCCCCACCGACACCTACGCGAACGGCAACCAGCCGCTCTGCCGCTGGCTGCAGGGCCAGGGTCCGGTCGGCGGAACGATGAACAGCCTCTTCATGGAGGATCTCTCGCTGGTCACGCGGGTGGACCTCGCAGGAGCTCCGCGCTTCGCAATCCAAGGGAGCCCGGCGAGCGCGGTGCAGTCCGGCGCGCTCACCACCGACGCTTCGCTCTATCAGGATTCGAGCGGAGGCCAGTACTGGTTCGTCAGCGAAGGGACGACGTTCTCCGGATACCAGATCCGAAACGGGGCCACGTCCATCGCGTCGGGCTCGCGGGCCCACGGGTTCGCGGACGTGAACGACGGAACGCGCGGCCTCGCGGTCGCGGTGCGCCACTTCTGGGAGAACTTCCCGGGCAAGCTCACCGTGGCCTCCGACGGCACCGTGGCGATCGGCTTGATGCCTCGCGACTTCTCGGCACCGCGGGAGCACCGTCCCGGAGAGCGGAAATCGTACTGGACGATGTTCTACTTCCACGATGGCGACGAGAACGCCGCAAGCGTGGAGGACGTAGCCGGCGGGTTCCAGAAGCCGCTGCGCGCCATGGCCTCGGCGCAGCACTACGCGGACTCGCGCGCGCTCGACGACCTCGTTCCCTACGATCCGGGCCGGTTCTCGGACTACGAGATTCACTGCCAGACGGGAGCCGAGGGTTTCCTCGACGCCCGCGAGGACTCCGATTACTACGGCTGGCAGGACTTCGGCGATCTGTGGAGCGACTTCGAAGGAGGCGGCAGCCCGCCGAACACGAACAACGCGGCGAACAATCTCGAGTACGACACCGGCTTCGTGTTCATCCAGCAGGCGCTCCGCACCGCCGGGCTCAACGACGAGCTCTCCGACACCTGGTGGGATCAGGCCGAGGCCGGCAACGAGCACACCGCCGACATCGACATCTACCACGTCTTCGAAGGCCCCCTGCATTGGCTGTGGGGCGGCATGTGGAACCACACCGGCCACGGTTACAGCGGTCGCGACGATGCGCATCGCGGCGCCTCGCCGAACGGGGCGCATACGTGGAATCGCGGCATGATCGACCTGGTACTACCTCTCGGGCGATCGCAACGTCCTCACCGCCGCGCTGGAGGTGGGGGAGAACATGACCTGGCGCGTCGAGAACGGGCCGGGAATGCCGGGGATCAGCGGGACCGCAGGAGAAGAGCGCGGTCCGGGCCACACGCTGCAGATGATGCTGGACTTGTATCTGCACACGTGGAATCCGCGCTACCTGAATGCGGCGCGCAAGGTCGTGGCCGATAGCCATGCCAGCACCAAGGAATACATCCAGAGTCCCATCACCGGAAGCTGGCGTTGCAAGCCGTGGATGCTCGCGATCCTGATGCGCAACTTGGGCCGCTTCGCCACGGTGATGCAGGAGGAGAAGGGCACCGTCGAAGCGGACGCGATCGCGTCGCTGCTCACCTATGCGAACTTCATGGAGCAGCGCGCGTGGGTGGACCGTGGGGCGGAGACGCCCGGGTACATCTACTACCAAGTCGGCGGCGACGGCTTCTCCGTTCCCGAAGTCGGCGGAATGAACGTCAACATGTGGACCACGCGCAACTCGGACGCGTTCACGTTTGCGTACCGCTTCGAGAACGATCCCGTGAAGAAGTCACGCTATCGTGACATTGCGCAGGTGAGCTTCGAGGACGGAGCCTCGTATCCGTGGTGCTTCACCTGCCCGCGCCACGAGTACATGCAGGCCAAAGTCCAGCAGGTGCACGCCGGCTCGGGCCACGAATGGATGCGTGACGCGGGTCCCGGCGGCTCCAGCGATGCGGAACCGCCCTCGGCGATCACCAATCTCGCGGCCACCACGGGCGACGGCGAGGGCGAGGTGGATCTCACCTGGACCGCGCCGGGAGACGACGGCAACATCGGGCGAGCGATCAGCTACATGGTGCGTCGCTCGGCCACGGCGATCACTTCTGAAAGCGAGTGGCAGTCGGCCACGGTCGTTGCCGGGGCTCCCGTTCCGACGATCGCCGGAACGCAGCAGAGCATGACTGCGGGCGGACTCACGCCGAATCAGACGTACTTCTTCGCGATTCGCGCGAAGGACGAAGCCGCGAACGTCGGCGGGCTCTCCAACTCGCCGTCGGCGGTCGCGGGGCACGAGAGTGTTCCCCCTCTGATCACCGGCGTCGGCGCGTCGGTCGAGACCTCGACCATGCAGGTCGCTTGTGTTCTGGACGACGAACGAGCCCTCGACCGGTCGCGTCGAGTACGGCCCGACCTCGAGCTACGGCGCTTCGACGGCGTTGGACTCCGTGATGAAGCGAGCGCATCTCTTCCGAATCTCGGGGCTCACCCAAGGGATGACGCTGCACTACCGGCTGCGCTCCGCGGACGAGTACGGGAACGAGCGCATTTCCGGCGACCAGACGATCGTCGTCGTGCCCGACGTGGCAGCGCCGACGGCCACCATGCGCCGTCCGGACTTTGGGCCGCAGACGGCGACACTCACGTTCGACGCTTCGGAGATCAGCTTCGGGACGCTGCAATGGGGCGCGCAGAGCGTGACCGAGAACACGGTCGCGCTGGGCTCGCAGACGGACCCCGCGCTGGTGCACACCGCCCAGCTGAGCGGACTCCAGGCGCAGAGGACCTATCTCACGCGTCTCGTCCTGGTGGACATGAGCGGCAACGTCCTCGACCAACCCGGAACGTTCTTCTATCCGGGGGACATCGTGGATGCGACGCCGCCGGCCACACCGATCGGACTGCGCATCGTGAGTTACGTCGAGGAAGAAGGCGTGAGCGTGCGCTGGAACCCGAACTCCGAGCTGGATCTGGCCGGCTACAACGTCATGCGCCGGCCGGTGAACGCAAAGGGAGACTCGCTCGGCGCCTGGATGCCGCTCAACACCGAGCTCTTGCTCAAGGAAGAGTTCACCGACGAATCGGTCGATCCGTTCTCGTACTGGGAGTACACGGTCACCGCGGAAGACCAGAGCACCAACGAGAGCGCCATCAGCAATCCGGAGCTCTACGATCCGGACCGGTGGGCGGGACTCGATCTCGTCGCCATGAACTTTCCGAACCCGTTCCGTCCGGGTACGGGAACGCAGATCTCCTTCCGGGTGCCGGGAGTGGGTGGAGAGGAAGACAAACCCACCTCGGTGAGGCTCACCGTGTACGACGTCCAGGGTCGGCGGGTGAAGCTGCTCTACTCGGGATCGCCGCCCGCGGGACGCATCCGAACGGTGCGCTGGGACGGCAGCGATCAGGGCGGAAACTCTCTCGCGGCGGGGATGTACTTCTACCGCCTGGAGACGTCGACGGAGACGCTGGAGAAGAAGATGATTCTTCTGCGCTAGTCGGCGACGTCGGCCACGAATCGACGCGGGGGGACGCCGAGCGCGTCTCCCCGCGTTTTTCTTTCGGCTCCCTCGTTCGGACCTCGGTCGATCGGATTGCGACGTGCAAAGCGCGAACGGCCGCGCTCAACTGTTGAGCATCTTGATGTTTCGCGGAGAGAAGCGAGCATCGTTGGCCGATCCTGGCAATGGCATGGATCGTGCGGTTCCCCAACGGGCCAACGACTCGCCGCCCGGAGACGCACCATGCAGCACATCCTGCTCGTCGAATCGGACTCTTCCTATCGCGGCCGCGCGCAGAACGTACTGCGCTCCCACGCGTACGAAGTATGTTCGACGGCTTGCGCTGCGGCACGACGAACAGGTTCATCGCGATCTCGTACACCAGACCGATGTCCGACGACTTGGCGCTCGACGCATCGCGGCTCTCCGGCTCGCGCTGCAGCGGATCGTCCGGATAGAACTTCGGCCCGGCGGTCGTGAACACGGGCGCAATCGCCAGAACAAGAATCAGCGCGAGGCAGCCGATTGACGCTGAACGGATGCGGGAAAGTGACATGACCTGGCTGCCTCAGAATGCGGACGACGAACTGAAGACGATGTTCAGTCCTTCGCTGCCGTGAGCGACCTCGATTCGCAGTGGCGTGGTAATGGGGCCGTGAAATCGAACGCCCACACCGAAGTTGCTCTTGAGCCCGTCGAAGGACAGGTCGCTCGTGTGCGCGGTCACCTTGCCCGTGTCGTAGAAGAGGGCAAGGTCCAGCGGGCGGCTCACCATCACGCGCCACTCACCCTGCAGCAGCATGCTGTTGCGATCGCGGAAGCGCCAGCTGGAAAAGGCGCGCAGTGTCGAGCCGCTGCCGAGTGACGGCAGCATGAAATACGGGATCTCCTCGTCCTCCTTGATCGACGTCGTCTCGACGCGCCCGCTCAGCGAGAGCACCCACGTGTCGCGCAGGATCGGAATGTGCTGAATCCCTTCGGTCACTCGATTCGCTTGAACCCGAACTCGGAATCGGTGTCGGCATAGTCGTGGAACGTGACGGCGTAGAACGCTCCACGGCGCGCGTAATCCTCCGAGAGCCGGGAGTCGAACCCGAGCGTCCCTTGCGTATGGACGTACGTCGGTTGCGCGCCGAGGCCGGGGAGCGTGGCAGGTGTATAGACCGTGTCGATCGACGGATATCGCCCACCTGCCGGCCCTGACTGCCACTGTGACACCTCGACACCGGCCGACACCAGCAACACACGATGCACCGGTCGAACCGTCAGCAGCGTTGAGGCGTACAGGCTGCTCGAAGCTGTAGTTGACCCGGTTGTCCTTCGATGAATCGGTACCGATTCCGTAGAAGCCGACCTCGGTCGCATCGCGCCATCCGCCGAGAATCGAGAGCCGCGTCGTCCGCCCGAAGAGTTCAGGGGCGATGAACTCCGCTTCGATGCGTTTGTATCCGCTGAACGTCAGGCTGCCGCGAACATCGAGCGTGTTGTACGGGCTGACGTATTTCAGGTAGCCGGCGCCGAGTGTGAACCCGCCGCCGGCATATGCGCTTATGAAAAACGGATGAAATCCGCTTCCGGTCGTGAGCGTTCCCTCAGCGTAGTCGAGCAACCTCTCCGCCGTACCGGGCTGGTGCGGACGAACGACCTTGGCCTTCTGCTCCTGCTCGATCTGCCCCGCACGCGTGGCTGGTTCGGGTTGATCCTGTGCGGCCGCCGGCCTCACAAACGCCAAGAAACACAAGCATGCGAGCACACATGACCACGAACGTCTTCATCTACCGACGTCGCCCTCCACCACCTCGAAATCCTCCACCGCTCGGACGATAGGTGCCTCCGCTTCCGGTCCGCTGCTGCCGCCCGAGCTTCGCACTGAGCCGTAGTCGCGCGTCCGTGTCGTCCCGTTCGAGCGCGCCGTGGAATCACGGTCCAATTGACCGACGGTGTCCGCGGGTCGGGCTGTCGTGCCGCGATCGGTCGTTCCCGGCCGTGGCGCGATCGCCTGACGGCGTCGGGCGCTCCGCCGAACCCCACGACCCGTTGTCATACTTCGACCAGCCACCGCCGTCGTCTCGACGATACACATTACCATCCCGGCCGGCGTAGACGTCGCCGCTTCCGGTTCGAACGACCCCGGAGTCCGCGCCCGGTCCTCTCCTCGTAATGGCTTCACCTCCGCCGCTTCCCTGTGTCACTCGCGTCGTCGTGCCCGTCACACGATTGGTCACGCGCGCGGTCTGTGCCCACTGATCGCCGCGCTGCACCGACGTCGATCCCCAGCTTCCGTAGACACCGCTGCCCTGGGTCGTGCGCGCATACGTGCCTGTGCGCGGGTTGTAGGCCTGGCCAACTCCACGTGCGCCATACGGACCCCATGCCACCGCGCTGCGTGAATACGTGCCGGTCCGTGGGTTGTAACGCGCGCTCGCTCCCATGCCGCCGTACGGTCCATACACGGCCGCACTCCGCCCGTACGCGCCGGTCCATGGGTTGTACCAAGCCGAGAATCCGTAGGTCGGATAGAACGGATAGTACACGGGATAGAAGCCGCCGTATCCGACGTACGGCGGGTAATACCATCCGCTGCCCCAGACCACACACCCGTAGGCGACCATCATGCCGGTGTAGCCCGCCACCGTCGCATACGTCACCCACTCGTCGTCATCGTCGTCTTCCACGACGGTCACGTATGTGACGTTGTGCGACGGCGAACTTGCAGGGATCTTGTAAATGGCTTCGGGTACCGGAAGTCGCGACCTCCCATGGCCCGTTGGCGCTGCGCGCCATGAACCAGACTCCCTGGAAGCACATGTAGTACAGATCGCCGACCTTGATGATGTCCTTGTCGGTATTCGTCGCACGCGACACCGTCGTCGTCGGGATCGGCTCGAACTGCGGTTCGCCGTTGTAGGTGACTTCAGGGGCCTGAGTCTGCTTCCTGTTGACGCGCGCAGTCTGCGGTACCTGCGCGAGCAGAATCGCGTCCGCGGCCTCCGGCGTACCCGGCACCGACGCCAACACGCGTGAACGCGGGTGCTCGAACGGGATCTGCTTGAAGACGTCGGGCAACTTCTCGGTCGCGAACGTCCATGGTCCGAGCAAGCCTCGAGGCGGAAAACCATCGTCCCGCGACGAGGTAGTACACATCGCCGGTGCTGCCGAATCGAAACACGTCGGACTCCGTGTTCTGCAGCCACATGAGCGGGCTGGCGCCCGTCACGGTCGTATAAATCGGTGCGCCCTGGACGGCGATCATCTCCGCCGGAGTCGTGCTCACGAACACCGTCGGTATCGACGAGGTCTTCGTTCCGGGCAGTGCGGACTTGACCTCTTTCCAGTTCTCGTCGGCGGGCAGTTTCGAGAAGCTCCCGGGCAGCGTGCCGGCGGCCGTCCACGGTCCCTTCAACGTGGCTGCCTTCAACCACACCCTCTCATGGCGCAGAAAGTAACGTCTTCGTCGGCTCGTGCTCGAACAGATCCCAGTTCGTGTTGACGACGTACTTCAGATCGTTCGACTGAATCGGGCTCCAGATCGCATCGCCGTCGATGTTGACGAGCACGGCCGGCGTCGTGCTGTAGAAGATCGTCGGCGGATCGGACTTGACACCTTCCACATTCGAGGGACGGATCTGGCTCTTGATCGACGATGGCCAGCACGCGATCGAGTGCGATCACGCGTTCCGCGTCGGGGATCCCGCTCACGATCGTGTCCGTGACGTCACGGATCTGATCCGCGACAGCGTCGGAAAACTCGACTCGGTGACGCGGATGTTCGTAAACTTGACGAGCCGGTCATCGAGCGACACGTTAGTGTCGGCCTCGAGCGTGACGGTGCCCAGCTCCGGCCGGGTCGCCCCTTTCATCTGGTACGACACCGCCGCGTAAGCCAGCATGTCTCTCTGCCCCTCCCACGTCGCGACCTGCGGCTGGTAAATCAGCAGTTGTCCAGCGGCGGCCGTCAGATACGCGCGCGGCCATCCACCATCGACGACGGCATCACTCGGCGCAGGTGCGCGGCTTCGCCGTTGACGCCTGGGTCGCTGGCGGCTTCGCCGTCGAGGGCGTGGCCGGAGGTTTCGCTGTCGAGGGCGCCGGGTGGTTTCGCCGTGGACTGCGTCGCGCCGGCGGCTTTGCCGTCGAGGACTGCGCGACCAGAACGACGTCAACTGACGGGAGCATCAGGCTGACCGCAGTCGCCAGTGCGACGACTTGCCGAGCTGTCTGGAACCGGGTCATGGCTGTCATAGTCTTACCTTTCTTCTGAACTCGTCACCACCAAAACCTAGTAGGTCAATCCGAACGAGAACACGACGCCCACGTCGTTCCTGTCGGCGTCGGCGCTGGGCGGTTGGCTGTCGAACGTGTCGAACGCATTCACGGCGAGGAACACGTCCTTCCAGACCTCGCGCTTGACGCTGCTGTCGAACTGCAGACGCTGGCGGCCGAAGTGACTGATGCTCGGAAAGTACTGGAGAGACACGTCCACGTTGGTTCGAGGCCAGTCGTACGCGTAGGTCCAGACGTCCTGAACGTCATGATCGCTTCGACGTTCTGCGTTGCTTCCGTGTCCACGCCTCGCTCGTCGTTGACCGACAGCCCGGCACCGACCAGCAACTGCGCCCGGTTGGTATTGACCAGTCGCTGACCGACAGCGGCACTGATCTGCGACCGCAGCGCGATGCCGAGGCTCTCGTTGCTTTCGAATCCGGCCCCGCCACCGATGAACAACCGTGCTCCGCGATATCTTACATATGAGGCCTGGACGGACCCGCGGTCGTCGCGCTCCTCATCGTCGGCCCGTCGTAGTGCCGGTGCCCGAATCCGGTCAACCGAGCCTCGAACGACGGGCTCCGGTACACGGTGCTCGTGTTGACGTTCAGTTGGGCGATATCGCTCGAGTGAGTGTAGCTGAAGCCGATATCGACCGAGCCGTCGAGTTTCTTCCAGAAGTTTCTGCCGATCTGCGCGATGACGGTCACTTCCGGCATCGGCAATGACACGGCCCGGTCGCTGTCGACCACCACGAGGGTCCGAGGGGTGTCGGACCGCAGGCTGCCGACGAAGAGCCGGCCATCGCTCGTGCCGACCTCGAACTGCCCCGCCGCCGTGACCGTCGCGACCTTGTCCCACTCGATATAGAGGGTCCCTTCGTCGTCGGTTTTGTACTCGAGCCGGCCACGACTGAGAGTCGACACCTCGCCGGTGATTCGATCGCCATTGGCGAGCGTGACCACGTCTGTCTTCTGAGCGCGTGCCGGCGTGTCGAGGACCACGACAATCACAATGGCGGCTGGAAGAACGACTCGCCAGCCGCCAGTCCTGTCGTGCACGGCGTCGGGTCGTCAGAAGCGGAACATCACTCCGGCATTGAACTGGAGCTGACTCGAATACTGGGAGTTCCCCACCAGGTAGCAGCCCCAATACGGATCGCACCACCAACCGGCCGAATCCGTCTTGATGTAGGTCGGCGTCCATTCCATAGCGAATTTCAGCCCGACGGCCCGAGCGTGCACCTTCACACCAGCGGCCCACGTGGTCGAGAACTGCGTCTCGCCACCGAGGCTTCGATTGACTCCGCCGATTGTCGCTTCCACGGAGCCGTAGTTCGTCGCGCCGAGGCCAATCATCACGAAGGGTCGCACCGGAGCGTCAACTTCGCCAAAGTTGTAGGCGAAGTAGCCGTGGTACGACGTGATGTTCAGATCACCGATTTCCCGCTCCGCCGTTCCACTGATGATGAGAGTCGTTGGCTGCTGTGCCCACCTGAAGCCAACTTCGCCGCCCTCGCCGACGAGCGCGCCGACCGTGAATCCATAGATGGCGGAATCATTCGGTGCAACGGTGTCGTAAATATTGCCGTCGCCGGCGAGGATCGGGTCGCTATCGACGCCGTCGGTGATGGACCAGCCCACGAACCCGCTGACTTCCACCCTCTGCGCAAACGCCGGAACGACTCCGGTCATGATAAGTAACCCTGCTATGACGATGGCTCTCTTCAACATTGAAACCTCCACTAACGTGCCGTTGGTGCCAACGGATTGCCCCCAAGGGCGTTTGAAACAGCGGCGATTGCCCGCTGCGCGCGGACGCTATTGCCCGCGTCATCGAGCGGCGGAGACACGACGGCGATGCCGAACTTGCCGGGTGACACCGCAATGAGGCCGCCGCCTACGCCGCTCTTGGCGGGCAGTCCCGTGTGATACAGCCATTTGCCCGAATCGTCATAGAGGCCAGCAGTGGCCATGACGGCGAGCACTCCGGGGACCTTCGCAGCGTCCATCACCTGCTTTCCAGTCACCGGATTTTTTCCACCCGCTGCCAGCATCGCCGCCATCGTCGCAAGGTCTCTCGCGTTCACGCCAATCGAGCACTGACGTGTGTAGAGATCGACGGCCTGCTGCCAGTTGGTCTTGATGTAGCCGTAAGCGAGCATGAGCGCGCCGATGGCCTGATTGCGCTGGTTGGTATCGGACTCCGACTTGTAGACGTCCTGCAGCACGCTCAACGTGCGGCCGGCCGAGTCGTTGTGGAAGCCGATGATCTTCGCCCATACGGCATCGGCGTTCGCGCCGGTCACCATGCTGGTCGCCGAGATCGCGCCCGGGTTCACCAGCGGATTCATCTCCGGCGCGCCGGTTCCGACCACCGTGCGCACGCCTTCTACGGCGATGATCGAGTTGAACCGCGCGCCGGTTGCATCCACGCCGATTCGCTTCTCGATCGATTCGAGCCCCTGCTCCTCAATGACCTGCGCCATCGTGAAGACCTTGGAGATCGACTGGATCGAGACCTCTGTCTTCACGTCGCCGGCCGTGAATACCTTGCCGTCCACGGTGACGAGCGCAATGCCGAACAAGTTCGGATCGACCTTGGCGAGCGCCGGAATGTAGTCCGCGTTCTTGCCTTCCTTCAGTGTCCTGAACTGGTTGAACGCGTCGTTCACCGCGGTCTGCGGATCGGGTCGCTGTTGTGCCACGCCCGACGCCGTCATCACGACGGCGAGCACGACAACAGACAGCAGGCCCATTCGCCGGCGATTGAGCAGTCTGCTCAAAGCGACCGAGGCATGGCGCCGAAGCCACACACGCGGTCCTTCGCTCGACGCACTGACAGACTCGGGCATATGTCGAGCGCTTCAGCACGGGTCATGCCACGTTACGTTTGCTTCAGAATCATAGGCAGGAGGCCATTGGGCGGGGACGACCAGAGGGCTCGCCACGCCTGTCGCTGTGGGACGTTGCACGACGTCGCGGGCTGCGCACTCCGAGATAATGGAGACCCTCCAACGTGGCGGAGCCTGAGCCCCACCCTGCCACGCTCGCTTCAAGGGACCGGCCTTTTCCTGGCTCGTGTCGAATCGAGATCACCTGATCTTTCAGTTCATGGCACGCGCTCTGCAGTCGCAGCGCCCCGGACTCCTGAATTTCGCCGCGATGCCAGAGAAGCGAGGATGGAATCCGTACCCGTCGGTATGACGGTGAGGTGGCGTGTGCCTGCAGGGGAGGCACAGTCAATCACCGCAGCACTACAGTCGTTGATGCTCCAGACACGTGCGGCACCGGGCTGCGCAGGGTGCTCTGTGTCTACGGAGATGGGCGCGCTGGTCGTGATTCGCTACGCCGAGACCTGGAAGAACGAAACCGATCTACGCCGCCAGGTTCGATCGCATCGCTTCTCGGCTCTAGCGGAATTAATCGAGCACGCCACGGAAAATCCCGACGTGGTGTTCACCCTTCCCGGGGGATCTCGTGGCCTCGACTACGCTGAAGAGGTGCGACGGGTCTGAGGATCGCACCCCACCTCCACGTCACCACCCAGTACGCGTTTCACTTGAGGAGTTATTGCGATGGCCAGTCAATCAACACGTCGCGAACACGATCTGCTGGGAGAGAAGGACGTGCCAGCCGACGCCTACTACGGCGTGCAGACCGCGCGTGGCCTCGAGAACTTCCACATTTCTGGCGTCCAGCTCCGCCTCTATCCCGATCTGATCAAAGCGCTCGCAATGGTGAAGCTCGCGGCCGCGCGCGCGAACCACGCGTGCGGACAGTTCGACGGCACCATCCTTCGAGGCATCGAGGGCGCCTGTCAGGAAGTGATCGAGGGGAAACTTCACGATCAGTTCCAGCTCGATGTCTTCCAGGGTGGCGCGGGCACGTCGACGAACATGAACATCAACGAGGTCATCGCCAATCGCGCGCTCGAGCTGATGGGTCACCAGAAAGGCGAGTACGCGTTCTGCGACCCGCACGATCACGTCAACGCGTCACAGTCCACGAATGACGCGTACCCAACGGCGCTCCACGTCGGCATGGCGCTGGGCAACATTCGTCTCGTCGCCGCGATGAAGGAGCTCATCGCCGCCTTCCGTGCGAAGGGGAAGGAGTTCGCTTCAATCCTGAAGATGGGACGGACCCAGCTCCAGGACGCCGTGCCAATGACGCTCGGCCAGGAGTTCGAAGCGTTCGCCGAGACGTTATCGGGCGAAATCCTCGCCCTCGAACGAGTCCAGCAGGCCGTGCTCTGCGAGGTCAACATGGGAGCCACGGCCATTGGCACCGGACTGAATGCCCCGGTCGGCTACGCGGAAAAGTGTACGCAACAGCTCGCAGCGATCACCGGCCTGCCGATTCAACTCGCGACCAATCTGATCGAGGCGACACAGGACACGCAGGCCTTCGTCCTCTACTCATCGTGCATGAAGAGCCTGGCGATCAAGCTCTCGAAGGTCTGCAACGATCTGCGGCTGCTGTCGTCGGGCCCGCGCTGCGGCCTGCGCGAGATCAATCTGCCTCCCAAGCAACCGGGCTCTTCGATCATGCCGGGCAAGGTCAACCCGGTCATCCCGGAGGTCGTGAACATGGTCTGCTTCCGCGTGATCGGCAGCGACCTGACGATATCGATGGCCGCCGAAGGCGGCCAGCTGCAATTGAACGTCTTCGAACCGGTCATCGCCGCCTGCATCTTCGAGGCGCAGACGATGTTCATCAACGCGGCGCGCACGCTGAGGGTCCACTGCGTGGACGGCATCACCGCCAACCCCGAGATCTGTCGCCACTATGTCGACTACAGCATCGGGACGGTCACCGCATTGAATCCCGTCATCGGCTACGACCGATCGACCGAGCTTGCGAAGGAGGCCATGCTGACCGGGAGCGGAATCCTGGAGTTGATCCGCGCGAAGAAGCTCCTCACCGAGGAGCAGATCGCCCAGGTGCTCGACCCCGCAGCCATGACGGGACAGGGCCGCTTTGCATAGCCGCGCCGCCGTCGCCCTTTGCGTGCACTGCTCGGGCCGGCTTTGCCAACGGGTGCTCAGCCCACCGAAGGCGAGCGCACATTCTCCGGAAGCTGGTCCGCCACAGGACAGCAGGAGACGATCCCGACTGAGGGCGTTCGCGCAGCGTCCATTGTCCGTCTGTCGGGTTCACTCGTGCTGACGGGTGGCAGCGGATTGAGTCGGGGATTCCGCGGCGAGGCGATCGGCTTCGACGACGGAGCCGCAGTTCGTCTGGTGCGTTCGGTGTGGACAGACGATCGCGGCGATCGGATCTTCAGCGAGATCAGAGGAGAGCCGCTTGAAAAAGGGCGCCGCTGGATCGGGACGATCACCGGTGGTTCCGGCCCCTACGCACGCATGTCGGGCGAGTACGAGCTGACCTGGCAATACGTGATCCGCACAGAGGATGGCGTGTTCCAGGGCCGGGCAGCGGATCTCAAGGGACGCTTCCGCCTGGGCTCGGGGTCGCCGTGACGACCGGGCCTTCGCGACGACGGGTTGTGATCGGCCGAGCAGCGATCGTGGCGCTCGCCGTCGCGATTTGGTTTTCCCCCGTCCCCGAAGGCCTCACCGCACCAGCGTGGCATCTCTTTGCAATCTTCGCTGCGACGATCGTCTCAGTGGTCACCAATGTGTTTCCCATTCTCACGGCCTCCGTCTTCGCCGTGGCGGCAGCGGTGCTCACCGGCACGCTGTCACCGGCGAAGGCCTACTCCGGATTTGCCAACGGAACGATTCTTCTGATCGTGCTCGCATTCCTGGTCGCCCGCGCCGTCGTCACCTGCGGTCTGGGGCAGCGCATCGGCTATGCGGTCGTGAGTCTGTGCGGACGGTCCACACTGGGGCTGTCCTACAGCGTGTTCCTCGTCGATGGCGTCATCGCGCCGGCATTCCCAAGCAACACCGCTCGCGCCGGTGTTCTGTTCCCTTGGCTTTTTCGCTCGCCGAGGCAGCAGGTGCCAGGCCAGGCGATCCGTCTCGCCGAAGGCTCGGTGGCTTTCTGATGTTCTCGGGGATCGCAAGCCTGAGCGTCTCGTCTGCGCTGTGGCTCACGGCCATGGCTGCCAACCCGCTCGGCGCCGAGATCGCCAGACCGTTCGGCGTCGAGATTGGCTTCGGCTCGTGGCTGCTGGCGTCTTCGCTGCCCACGCTGGTGGCGATCCTTCTGCTGCCACTGCTTCTCTACAAGCTCATGTCTCCGGAGGTCACCGTCACGCCGGAGGCGCCAGCCGCTGCAAGGAAAGAGCTCGCCCGGCTGGGGCCGCTGAGCCTTCAAGAGAAGCTCGTGATGGGCACCTTTGTCGGGATGGTGGTGCTGTGGGGCGCATCCGCCACGCTCGGGCTCGACCCGACTGCGGTGGCGTTTCTCGGCCTTGGCCTCCTGCTTCTGAGCGGCACGCTGACGCTGGACGACATCGCGAAGCAGGGAGACGTTCTCGCGATCTACCTGTGGTTCGCCGTGCTCTTCACGTTGAGCAGTCAGCTCAACGAGCTCGGCTTCATGGGATTCCTGGGCCAGAACCTGGCGACCGCCCTCGGCGGATTGTCACCGGTCGCGACCGGCTTCACTCTCGTCGTCGCCTACGTCCTGCTCCACTATTTGTTCGTCAGTCAGACGGCTCATCTGTTGGCGCTCTTCGGCGTGTTTCTCGACGTCGGCGTACGGCTCGGTGTGCCGGCGACGCTTCTCGCCTTCCTGCTGCTGTTCGCCACCAACTTCTTTTCCGGAATCACTCCGCAGGGATCGAGCGCGAACCTTCTCTTCGCGGGAAGCGGCTTCATGACGCAGGGGGAGCTGTACCGGATCGGTGCCATCTCCACCGCGTTCAGTCTTCTCGTGTACCTCGTGGTCGGCGTGCCCTGGCTGATGCTGGTCGCGGGGCGAGGGTGAGCCATGGTCGTCTACATGCTGAACTCTTTGCGAAACAACCCGGAGCTGGCGATCTTCCTGACGCTGGCCGCGGGTTTCGTGATTGGCCGGATCCGCGTCGGGTCTTTCAAACTGGGGAACGTTGTCGGCACGTTGATCGCGGGTGTGCTCATCGGACAACTCGACATCACCGTTAATCCCACGGTCAAGTCGGTCTTCTTCGCGCTCTTCCTGTTTGCCACCGGCTATAAGGTCGGACCGCAATTTTTCCGGGGCCTGAGGAAAAGTGCGCTACCCCAGGTCGCGTTGACGGTCGTGCTGTGCGTGACGAGTCTGCTCACCACTGTCGTAGCGGCGCGACTGCTTGGCTATGACAGCGGGACGGCCGCGGGGCTCATGGCCGGGGCGTTCACCGAATCGACCGTCATCGGCACGGCCAGCGACACGATCGATCGGCTCGATCTACCGGACGCGGAGAAGACGAGGCTGAAGAACAATATCCCCGTGGCCTACGCGGTCAGCTACCTGGTTGGGACGGGATTCATCGTCTGGTTTCTGTCGGTCCTGGCTCCCCGCCTGCTCCGGGTGGACCTGAAGGCCGAGAGCCGGAAGCTGGCGACGCAAGTGTCGTCGGCAGGATCGGACCTCAGATCAAAGTGTGCACCTGGCGTACAAGGAGTGGAGCGTTCGTGCCTATCGCCTCGCCGATGTCTCGGCGGGTCGAACCGTAGACGATTTCGAGCGCGCCGCGAGGCCGGAGCGGGTCTTCGTGGAACGCATTCGACGCGGGGCCGCGCTCCTCGATGCCAGGCCGGAAACAGTTCTCCAGGCAGGAGACGTCGTGGCGATCGCGGCCCGGCGGCGAGTCCTGCTCAGCGGACATCTGCCCCTCCGGGAAGAAGTCGAGGACCGTGCGCTCCTCGACTTTCCGATGGCAACGCTCGACGCGGTTGTGACGAAGCGAGATGTAGCGGAACAATCGCTCGGCGTCCTGGCGGAACGACACGGGCGAGGCGTCGTCCTCGTTAAGTTGATCCGCGGCGGCGAAGAGATTCCCTTCGATGCGGAGACGATCATCAACCGCGGCGACCTGCTCCGGCTCACCGGCGTACAAAGGGACGTGGAGCGCGCCGGAAGCGCAGTGGGCTACATCGAGCGTCCATCCAGCGAGTCGGATGTCGTCTTCCTCGGTCTCGGCATCGTCGTCGGCGGTCTCTTCGGGCTGTTGACGATTGTGGTCGGAGGGATCCCCTCTCGCTCACGGCGAGCGGAGGTGCGCTCATCATGGGCCTCGTCTTCGGCTGGCTGCGCTCGGTGTATCCGACGTTCGGCAGGATTCCCGAACCGGCGCTCTGGATCTTCGACACCGTTGGCCTTGCCGTCTTCATCGGCGTGGTCGGATTGACGGCGGGGCCTACGTTTGTTTCCGGTCTTCGCGAGACCGGACCGAGCCTGCTGGTCGTCGGGTTCATCGTCGCGGTCGTGCCGCACGTCGCCGCACTGCTGTTCGGATATCACGTCCTGAAGATGAACCCGGTGATCCTGTGCGGCGCCTGCGCCGGGGCGGGGACCGTAACCGCCGCGTTGCGAGCGATCCAGGACGAATCACAAAGCAAGCTTCCTGTTCTGGGATACACAGTGCCCTACGCCATCGGGAACATCCTCTTGACGGCCTGGGGCCCCGTCATTGTCATGCTCACTCGGTAGAGAGGCAGGAGGAAGTCATGTTGAAGCGACAAACGATACCTGGAGTCCTGGTCTTGATCGTCGTTCTGGCGACGAGCGGTGGGACCAGTGCGCAACAGCCACTTCCCACCGTCGTCGTGCTCGCCACGGGCGGCACGATCGCGGGCGCTGCGGGTAGCGACGTTCAGGCGGCCTACAAGTCGGGCCAGGTCGGCGTCGATCAGTTGCTCGCCGCGGTGCCTCAGGCGAAGAAGGTCGCCACGCTCCGGGGGGAGCAGATCTCCAATATCGGATCGCAGGACATGAACGACGAGGTCTGGCTCAAGCTGGCCCGACGCGTCAATGAGCTCGCGGCGATGTCCGATGTGGCCGGCATCGTCATCACCCACGGGACTGACACGATCGAAGAGACGGCCTACTTCCTCAACCTCGTCGTGAAGTCGAGGAAGCCTGTCGTGCTGACTGCGGCGATGCGTCCATCGACAGCGTTGTCGGCAGATGGTCCGCTCAACTTCTTCAACGCGGTCGCGGTCGCCGCGAACAAGGACGCGTCCGAGCGCGGCGTGCTCGTGGTCGTCAACGACTGGATCCACGGCGCGTCTTCGCTGACCAAGACCAGCACGACTGCCGTGCAGACGTTCATGTCGCCGGTCCGAGGGTTGATTGGCACAGTGGCCTACGGTGAAGTCGAGTTCTATCGCGGCGGCGTGGGCCGGAACACCGTGAACTCGGAGTTCTCGCTCGACGGTGTCACGACCCTGCCGCGTGTCGACATCATCATGGCCTACGAGAACATGGACGGCGCGCTCATCGACGCCGCGGTGGCGGCCGGCGCCAAGGGGCTCGTCATCGCGGGCGTGGGTAACGGCAACATGACGGAGCCGGCTGTGAAGGCGCTCGCCGCGCAATCGAAGAAAGGGATCGTCTCCGTGCGATCGTCGCGTGTGCTTACCGGTCGAGTCGGTCGCAACGTGGAGCTGAACGACGACGAACTGGGGTTCGTCGCGTCGCTCGAACACAACCCACAGAAAGCGCGCGTCCTGCTTCGCCTGGCACTGACGAAGACGACGGACCTGAAACAGATTCAACGATATTTCGACGAGTACTGATGCTCGAGATATTCGAGTCGGGGCTGGTGACGCTTGCCGCGCTGCGGCTCAGTCGCGTGTCCGGTGCCGGCGCTGCGAACCAGTCGTTCTTCGCCACCACCTTCGGCGCGGCGGGATCGAGCATGTAGTTCGGCGACATGATCTGGACGCCGTACTCGTTGAACAGGTCCTGAATGTTGGCGTGCAGCGCGTCGAGCGTGACGAGCCGCGACTCCTGGCGCTCGAGCGACACCCACAGGGTGTACCTGCACGTAGAAGTCCTGCAGCGCTGTCTGGAACACGCGCGGTTTCGGGTGGCGCCGAAGACCAGAGCGTTCGCTCTGCCGCGAGCAGCAGCAGCGAGTGCACCTGCCGCCATGGCACGTCGTAGCCGATGGTCACCGACGTGGCGGTGTACACGCCTTCGGTGTCGGCAAACCGCGAATAGTCAGTGGTCACCTGCGAGACGACGACCGCGTTGGGGATCGTCGTCTCCTCCTGCTGGAGTGTCTTGATCTTGGTAGAGAGAACGCCGAGATGGATCACCGTCCCCTCGACGTCACCGATGCGCACGTAGTCGCCGAGGCGCAGGGCGCGTGAGTAGGTCACGGTGAAGCCACTGACGATCTGGTTGACGAGACCACTCGATCCCAGCGTCAGCATGAGTCCAAGGAAGACGCTGACGCCCTTGAAGGCATCTGTCTCGCTTCCGGGCATGTACGGATACGCCACGATGACGGCAAACACCCACACGAGGGTTGTCAGGATGCGGCGCGTGGGTTGAGCGGTCTCCGGGTAGATCCAGTCGAGCTTGATGCGACCCTGCTCGATCGAGTGAAACCACACGCCGATCAGCCGGACCACGACGCGTGCGAGCAGCACAATGAGCGCGACGGTGAACAGGCCGGGAATGGCATGCGCCGCCCTGAGCGCCAAATTCTCGATCGTCGCTGAGCAGGAATCCGCTCAGCGACTCGCCCCACGGACGGGTGTAGGGAAACAGTCCGAGGACGAAACCGACGATGCCGTAGACGATGACGAGTTGCAGGCCGATCATCGCCACAGTCACGAGTCCGCGCTGGAAATCGAGCACGCGCGACGCCCGCAGAGTGGCCAGATCGGCAAGTCCGGTCTTGGCCATCGTGGATTCGGACACCGCAACCAGTTTCGCGGCTACGACACGACGGGCCCTGCCGACGGCCCACAGCACCAGCACGCCGACGGCAAGCGTGACGGTCGCGATGGTTCGCCGCGCGGAGCGAGCTCGATCAGGCGTGTGCGCTTCGGCCGCTTCCGCAAACGCCTGCCGCAGACGCGACACGGTCCGCTCGGTGACGCCTTCGAGCGTCTCGCCGGCCAGTTCGTCGATGTCGGGTGGCGCCAATCCGACCACCACTCGCGATCCGACGAAGATCAGCGAGCCGCCGCCTTCGATCGTACGCGATTCGACCGGGTCGGTCGACTCTCGCTGCAACGAGATCGTCGAGCACTCGAACGGCAATGGCGGCCCGCTCGGCCGGAGGCCGACCGAGCACACTCGCCCGGAGGACGACAATCGGCCGATTGAAGTAGGTCGAGGGTGAACGGCTCACCGGAACGCTCGGCGCCGAGAACGGCGACAGCGATCGACGGTGGCGTCTGCCGCGGAGGTGCCTGGCGCCTGGGCGATCGGCCGCATCGAGCGCACAGGCAGCAGGAGCCAATGCCAGCGATCCGACCGGAGACATCGGGTGGCGGTGACACGCACCGTCGCTCGCGCGGTCCATCCGGCTCAATAGACCTCGGGTACGAACTTGCGATTGGCCAGCGTCGCCTCGTCGTCGTAGGCGTGCTTCTTCGACCGGCTTGGCAGCTTGACCTTCTCGCGTCTCGACCTTCTTGTACGGAATCTGCTTCAGCAGATGCGCGATGACGTTGAGGCGCGCGCGCTTCTTGTCGTCCGACTTGACGATGTACCAGGGGGCGGACTTGGTATCGGTGGCCTTCGAGCATGGCATCACGGCGCGATCGAATACTCGTACCACTTGGCGCGTGACGGCAGGTCCATGTTGCTCAACTTCCACTGCCGCAGCGGATCGGTCATGCGCGCCTTGAACCGGCGCTCCTGTTCCTTGTTGCCGACCTCGAGCCAGAACTTGATCAGGATGATTCCGGCGTTCTTGACCATGTGTTCCTCGAACGCCGGACACAGCTCGAGAAAGCGTTCGTACTGATCCTTGGTACAGAAACCCATGACACGCTCGACGCCGGCCCGGTTGTACCAGCTGCGATCGAAGATGACGATCTCTCCCGCCGCTGGAAAGTGCGCCATGTACCGTTGCATGTACATCTGGCTCTTCTCGCGATCGGAGGGCGCCGGCAGCGCGATGAGTCGAAACACGCGCGGGCTGACGCGCTCGGTGATTGCCTTGATGGTGCCGCCCTTCCCGGCCGCATCACGCCCTTCGAAGAGGACGATGACCCGCAGGCCTTTGGCTTTGACCCATTCCTGCAGCACGCAAAGCTCGCCCTGCAGCTTGATGAGTTCTTTCGCGTAGTCCTTGCCTTTCAGCTTCGCCATCGTCTCGTCCTCGCGGTTTACGGTTGTGGCTGCCATCCGCCGCCGAGCGCCCGATAGAGTTCTGCGCGCGCCCGGAATTCCTCCCCACGCGTCTGCGCGAGGCGCAACTGCTGCTCGAACAGGTCCTGGTCGGCCGTCAGGATCTCGATGTAGCTGGCGAGCCCGGAATCGTAGCGGGCGCGCGCGAGATCGGCGGCATCCACCAGGACGACACGCCAGCCTCGTGCTGCACGCGCTCCTCGGCCAGCTTCTGAATCGTCGACCAGCGCATCGGCCACTTCTCGATAGCCGTTGAGAGCGGCCTTCTGATACATGGCGAGTGCCTGGTCGAATCGCGCCTGTGCGACCTCGCTGTTCCGGCGCAGACGACCCCCTTGATAGATCGGTTGTAGAAGCCCAGCGCCCACTGACCAGATGCCGCCACTGCCACCGAGGAAGGTTGTGAGGTCGCCGCTGACGCCACCCAGAAATCCGGTCAGGCTGATCGTTGGATAGAACATCGCCTTGGCGACGCCGATGTCGGCGTTCGCCGCCACCAGGAACTGCTCGGCCTCGGTGACATCCGGCCGGCGCTCCAGCAACGACGTAGGAAGGCCTGGAGGAACCGGTGGCGGCAGCGGCGCATCAGGAGCAGCAGGCCCGCGCGCGATCGCACTCGGCGGTCGGCCGAGGAGCAGCGAGATCTCGTTCTCGACCGTCGCGATCTGTTGCTCGAGTTGGGGAATCGCGGCGGCGGTCCGCGCGCGCAACGCGCGGATGCGATCGACCTCCAGCCGGTTCGAGACGCCTCCGTCCAGTCGATTCTGGAAGTAGGTAACCGTCTGATCGTTGATGTCGAGCGTCTGTCGCGCGATGGCGAGCTGGATGTCGAGCTCGCGCAGCAGGAAGTAACTTGACGCGACATCGCCGACGAGCGTGACCATCACGCCTCGTCGCGCCTGCTCACTTGCCAGCGCCAGGGCCAATGCGGCTTCGTTCTGCCGCCGGAGCTTGCCGAACAGATCGAGTTCCCACCCCAACTGGAATCCGTAACTCGTGTTCTGGTGGAACGTGTCCTCGTCGTCGGTCTCATCCGGCTCCGCGCTCGTCGCTCCGCGAGCGCGATAGCTGGCGCCACCGTCGACCTGCGGATATAGGTACGACTTCGCGATGCCGGCACGCGCGCGCATCTCCTCGACACGCGCGACGGCAGCGCGGAGATCGAGGTTGTTCGAGATCGCGGTCTTGATCAGGTCCTGCAGCGCCGGATCGTCGAACACACTGAACCAGGGCGCGTCGGCCAGCGACTCCGCCTGCGCGCCTTCAACGAAGCGGAACTGCTGCGGGCTCGCAAGCTCCGGCCGCTGGTAGTTGGGGCCGAGGAGACATCCGGCCGACACACTCGCAGCCGTGACGAGTCCGATGAGCCGTGCAGACGCGGCGGTGAGCATCTCAGTGACTCCCCTGCCCGTGCTCGGTCGCCAGCGACTGAGGCGGCACGGCCGGGGTTGCCGCTGCATGCTTCTTCGACCCACCGGTCACCTTCTCGACGAATACGAACAGCATCGGAATCAGGCACACGCCCAGAATCGTCGCGACGAGCATGCCCGCGAAGACCGTCATGCCCATCACCTTGCGCCCTCGGCGCCTGCGCCGGACGCGGTCAGCAGCGGAACGACACCGAGGATGAACGCGAAGGCGGTCATCAGGATCGGGCGGAAGCGCAGCTTCGCCGCGTTCATCGTCGCCTCCATGAGCGGCTTTCCCGCCTCGAGCTCCATCTTCGCGAACTCGACGATCAGGATCGCGTTCTTCGCCGCCAGACCGATGAGCATGATCAGTCCGATCTGCGCGAAGACGTTGTTCACATAGCTCGGGCCGAGGAACTGCCGCGCAAGGTAGAGGCCGAGATACGCGCCAAAGGCGGCGAAGGGAGTTCCGAGCAGCACGCTGAACGGCAGGCCCCAGCTCTCGTACTGCGCGGCCAGGATGAGGAACACGAGGAAGATCGCCAGCGCGAACACCGTGGCCACGCCAGGGGCCCGCCGTTCCTGGAACGACAGGTCTGCCCAGTCGTAGGTCACGTCCGGCGGCAGCACTTCGCGCGCCGTCTCCTCGAGGGCATCGAGCGCCTGCGCCGACGAGAACCCCTCGGCAGGCACACCCGTGAGCTCGGCGGTCCGGAACAGATTGAAGCGATTGGTGAACTCAGGTCCGTTGCTCGGCCCGGTCGTGAGGAGCGTGTCGAGCGGGACCATGCCGCCCTTCGCGTTCTTCACGTAGAACAGCCCGAGTTGCTTCGGATCCTGTCGGAACTCCGGCTCGGCCTGCATATACACCTTGTACACACGGCCGAACCGGTTGAAGTCATTCACGTAGGAGCTGCCGAGCAGCGCCCCGAGGGTCGTGTTCACGTCGTTCAAGGGCACGCCCGACTTGAGGACCTTGCTCCGATCGATGTCGGCGAAGATCTGCGGCACGCTGGCCCGGTAGAGTGAGTTGATCCGGGCGATCTCCGGCCGCTTCCTGGCGGCCTCCATGAAGCGCGCGGCCTGCTGCGCCAGGTAGTCCGGCGCTCCGCCGCTGCGATCCTGCAGCTCCATCGTGAACCCGGCGCCCGTGCCCAGTCCGGGGATGGCGGGAGGTCCGAAGGCCACGACGCCCGCTTCCGGGATGTTCTTGCGCGAACGCGCGGTTCAGCGCCGCGAGCACGCCGTTGGCATGCGACTCCGCGGTGGTGCGCTCCTCCCAGGGCTTGAGCTGCACGAAGAAGAAGCCCATGTTCGAGGAGTAGGCGCCGGTGAGCAACGAGTAGCCGGTAATCGTGTTGAAGCCTTCGACCGCCTCGTTCTTCTCCAGAATCGCTTCGGCCTTGCGCATGACGGCGTCAGTGCGCTCGAGCGAGGCCGCATCCGGCAGCAGCGCGTTCACCAGGATGTATCCCTGATCCTCTTCGGGCACGAAACCGCCCGGGATCCGCTGGACCAGCATGAAGGTGACGTAGCACAGGATGCCGATGAAGGCGAGGCTCCGGACCATCTTTCGAGCCAGGATGCCCGCGAAGCTGACATAGCGGTCCGTCGACCAGCCGAACACGCGGTTGAAGCCGTTGTAGAACGGTGTCAGGAATGATTTCTTGCCCGTCGCCGGTTTGAGCAGCAGCGCCGCGAGCGCCGGGCTCAGTGTGAGCGCGTTGACGACCGACAGCAGCACGGAGATCGCAATCGTGATCGCAAACTGCTGGTAGAGCAGACCGGTGATGCCGCCCATGAAGCCGACGGGCACGAACACCGCCGACAAAATGAGGCCGATGGCCACGACCGGGCCGGAGACCTCCTCCATCGCTTTGATCGTCGCCTCCTTCGGCGCCATCCCGTGCTCGATGTGATGCATGACCGCCTCGACGACGACAATCGCATCGTCGACGACGATGCCGATGGCCAGCACCAGGCCGAGCAGCGAGAGCACGTTGATCGAGAAGCCGAGCAGCGGGAAGAACATGAACGCGCCGACGAGCGAGACCGGCACGGTCATCAGCGGGATGAGCGTGGCACGCCAGTTCTGCAGGAAGACGAAGACGACGATGATGACGAGCGCCACCGCCTCGAACAGCGTGTGCTCGATTTCCGTGATGCCCTCGGTGATCGGCAGCGTCGTATCCAGCGAGACCAGGTAGTCCATGTCCCGCGGGAAGCGCTGCTTCAGATCTTCCATCGTCGCCTTGATACGGTTGGCGACGTCGAGTGCGTTGGTGCCGGGAATCTGGAACACGGCAATGACCGCCGACGGTGTGCCGTCGTGGCGGCCGAACGCGTTGTAGAGCATCGTCCCCAGCTCGAGACGCGCGATGTCCTTGAGTCGAACCTCAGAGCCATCCGGATTCGTGCGCACGATGATGTTGGCGAACTCTTCCTCGTTGAGCAGACGCCCCTGCGTGCGGACGGTGTAGGTGTACTCGGTGCCGGAGGGCGCAGGTGGGCCGCCGATCTGACCGGCCGGGGTCAGCTGGTTCTGCTGTGAGATGGCATTCGCGATGTCGGGAATCGTGATCCCGAGGCGGCCGATCACGTCGGGACGCAGCCAGACGCGCATGGCGTAGTCGCTGCCGCCAAACAGGTTGATCTGCCCGACACCCTGGATGCGGGCGATGGCGTCGTTGATGTTGATGGTCGTGTAGTTCGAGAGAAACGCGCTGTCGTACGTGCCCTTCGGCGACTTGATGGAGATGACGAGCAGCGGAAACGCCAGCGCCTTCTTCACCGAGACGCCGTAGTTCTTGACCGACTGTCGGCATCTGGGGCATGCCCTCTGACACGCGGTTCTGCGTGAGCACGTTGTTCATGTCGAGGTTCGACCCGACCTCGAACGAGACCTTCAGCGTCAACGTGCCGTCGTTGGCATTCGTTGACTTCATGTAGATCATGTTCTCGACGCCGTTGATCTTCTGCTCGAGCGGCGTCGCCACCGACGCCTCGACGTCGGTGGCACTGGCGCCGACGAAGGTCGTGGTGACCTGGATCATCGGCGGCACGACCTCGGGATACTGCGAAATCGGCAGGCCGCTCATGGCGACGACGCCGAGCAGCACCGTGATGATCGAGATGACGATCGCGACGATGGGACGATTGACGAAGAAGCGGGCCATGATCTACTTGGCCTCTCCGGCTGGTGCAGCCGCGCTGCCGGCCGGCGCTGGCGGCGCCGGTTTGGCGGAGACCGTCATGCCGTCCTGAATCCGCTGGAGGCCTTCGACGACGACCTCTTCGCCTGCCTTGAGCCCGTCCTCGATGACCCAGAGCGAGTCGACTCGCTGGCCGACCTTCACGTTGCGAAAAGCGACTTTCCCGTCCTGCACCAGGGCAACGCTGTACAGATTCTGCAGTTCCTGCACGGCCCGTTGCGGCACGAGGAGCGCGCCTCTCTTGGTATCGAGAAGAATGCGCGCACGACCGTATTGGCCCGGCCGGAGGAGCTGCTGCGGATTGGGGAAGACGAGCTCGATTCCCAGAGTACCGGTCGTCGGGTCAACCGCGCGATCGATGGTGTTGATCTTGCCCGTCTGCGGATAACGACTGCCGTCAGCCAGGGTCAACTCGATTCCCTCTCGAGAGCCGCCGGAGGATTTGCCAGCGGCCGTGACCTGTCGCGAGACGCGCAGATAGTCCGCCTCGGTCACGCCCACCTTGAACAGCACCGGGTCGATCTGCGAGATCGTCGTGAGGAGCGTGCTCTCACCGCGTCCGACGAGGTTGCCCGGCTTCACGTTTGTGGTGCCGACGAGGCCGTTGATTGGCGAGGTGACGCGCGTGTAGCCCAGATCCAGCGTGGCCTTCTCCACGGCGGCCTTGGCGGCCTCGACCTGCGACCTCGATGCATCCTGATCGGCCAGCGCGTTGTCGAGCTCCTGCTTGCTGACCGCCTGCTTGGCCACGAGTGGCGTATACCGGGTGACGTCGTTGTTGGCCCTGGAGAGCCGTGCCTCGGCGGTGGCCTGGTCCGCTTTCCCCTGCGGCGACGATGGCTTCGAGTGGCTTGCGATCGATCGTGTAAAGAAGGTCGCCCTGTTTGACGAAGGAGCCCTCCTGGAAATTCACCGTCTCGAGAAACCCCTCGACGCGCGCGCGGATGTCCACATCCTGGAAGCCCTCAGTCTGTCCGACCAGCTCGAGGTACACCGGCACGTCCTTCTGCATCGACGGCGCGTGACATAGACCTCGGGCGGCGGCGGTGCGGGCGGAGCGGGCTTCTCACACGCCACGCTCGCTGCGATCGCGACGACGCCCGCGCCGAACATCGCTCTTCTTAAGTTCCTACACATGCTCTCGTCCTCGTGTTTTACGTGCGCTGCTTGCGTCTCAGTGCGTCCAGTTCGAACCGCAGATATTCGAGGAGTCCCACGAATTGCGCTCCCTGTTGCTCGACTCGCTGCAGCGCGTCGAGGCCGACGGCATCAGCCGAGACGAGTTCATCGAGTTCGACGATGGGATTGGCGGCTTCCGCACACGACGCAAGAAGCTCGGGAACTTGCGCCCCACTCAGATGTCCCGCCAGATGCACCACCACACGTCCGTTTTCGCGTCGGAGTTGTATCCGGCACCACACAGTGTTCGCCTCAGAACCGCAATCGCAGTACCGCGCCGTTCGCCGCCAATTCGCGATGAACGATGACGCCGCTCACCATCGCCGGTGAGACCTTCTCCGCGAGGGAGGATCGCAACTCCCTCACGCCGACAACCGTCCGGGGTCGAACGCGACCGGCCCCTTCGGCCGCTGAATCCCGAACTTCTTCATGCGATTGCGGAGCGTGTTCGGATGCAGCCCCAGGACCTCCGCCGCGTTGCCGCGCCCGTTGATCCGCCAGCGGCATCGTCTCAGCGCGTCCTCGACGTACTGACGCTCCATTTCCTCGAGCGTGCCGGAGTCGCGAGTGGGCACGACCGCTGCGGTGACGGCACTTCGTCGAGCACCAGCGTGTTGCCGGTGGAATGAATCATGGCGCGCTCGATCACGTTGGCCAGTTCTCGAACGTTCCCGGGCCACGAGCGTTCTGCGAGCGCCGCAAACACGCTGTCCGGGATGCTCGTGAACTTGCGATTGAGCGCGCGCTGCCGGCGGTTGACGAAGTACCAGACCAGCCGCGGCAGATCCTCGAGGCGCTCGCGCAGCGGCGGCAACATGATCGGAAACACGTTGAGCCGGTAATACAGGTCGGCGCGGAAACGGCCCTCTTTCATGGCCGCCTCCAGGTTGTGGTGGGTCGCCGCGATGATGCGCACGTCAACCTTGCGTGACTGAGACGCGCCGACGCGCTCGAACTGCCCCTCCTGCAACACGCGCAGGAGCTTGGCCTGCACGTCGGGCGGGAGATCGCCGATCTCGTCGAGAAAGAGCGTGCCGCCGTCGGCCAGCTCGAAACGCCCCTGGCGCATCGCCACCGCACCCGTGAAGGCGCCGCGCACGTGGCCGAAGAGCTCGGTCTCGATCAGCGTGGCCGGGAGCGCCGCGCAGTTCACGCTGACGAACGGCGCGGCCGCGACGGGTGCTGCGATTGTGGACCGCCCGCGCGAAGAGCTCCTTGCCCGTGCCGGTCTCGCCGAGGAGCATGACCGACGCGTCGGTCGGTGCCACTTCCTGGACGCGCGCGATGGCGAATCGGAGCGCCGGGCTGTCGCCGATGATGTTCTCGAAATCGTCGTCCCAGTTCTCGCCGAACCCGCGAGCCGCCGTTGACGGGCCGGACGGAGCAAGCGAAAACCTGATCCGCTCGAGTTCCTGTATCTGCTGGGCGCGGAGCACGATGAGCACGATCACGTGCGCGAGGTCCCGAAGGGCATCGGCGACCGATGCGGGCCACGGCGAGCGCTCGCCTCCGCCCAGAGAGAGCGTGAAATTGGAACCGTCCGAAACGGCCACGGGAATCGTCAGCGCCGGCTCCGAGGTCGTGGTCCCGTGGCGTATCCACGTGCGGCGCGGCCCGGAGTTCGGTGTCTCTTCAGACAGCCCCTCGAGCGTGGCGCTCTCAACCTTGAGTACCTCGCAGATCTGCCGCAGCGCGTCGCTGATGATGGCGTCGATCATGTCCGGCCCGAGGCCGACCGCCGCACGACGCAACGTGACCCGCCAGGCGATCGATGCGGCCGCTGACGGCGTCGACCGACACCAACGTCTCTGTTGTCATCATGCGGGCCGGTTCGAGCACATCGTGTGCCACGGCCTGTCTCTGATTTGGTGATCACCATATGCGGAGATTTTCGCTAACCGGTCTTCGTGGGCACCCACTGAACGCTCCAACGGAGTGGAGGCACTCCGGATTGACGGAGGCCGTTGACGTTTCGGGCACCGTG
Source organism: uncultured Gemmatimonadales bacterium (assembly GCA_963725045.1). Classification (GTDB taxonomy): domain Bacteria; phylum ARS69; class ARS69; order ARS69; family ARS69; genus CAVRWY01. Next base: position 7,403 of record CAVRWY010000009.1, on the reverse strand, counting down.
GTTTGACGTGGCAAACGGGCGATCGTTCGTGTTTGCAAATTGACCTGACAGTGGCACAGGACGTGCTCACCGACGCACCGGTCTTGAGTGACATGGACAGCCCTACCGCCCGGTCCCGTTCTCGATCCTCTCGAGCGGATTTCGGAGATTCTGTTCGGCGTGATCATGGTGCTCACGTTCACCAGCTCGATCAGCGTGGCGGAGGGCGGCCACGCCGAGACCCGGGAAGTGCTGGTGGCCGCGCTCGGATGCAATATCGCCTGGGGGATCGTGGATGCGGCGTTCTATCTGATGTCGAGCGTAATCGGGCACGCACGCGGACTCCGGATCCTGCGGACGATTCGCGAGAACCGCGATCGGAGTCTGAGCCAGCGCCTCATCCTGGACGCGCTCCCCGCTCCGGTCGCGGCGGTGCTGACACCCTCGGAGGTCGAAGAGCTTCGCGAACGGCTGGTGCGACAACCCGACTCGCCGCGAGCACTCGGTGTGGAATCGCAGGGACCTTACCGGCGCGTTCGCCGTCTTCCTGCTGGTGTTTCTCTCGACGGTTCCGATCTCGCTTCCGTTCCTGCTGTTTCCGGGGGCCGGGTTTGCGATGCGGGCCTCGAACGCGATCGCCATCGCGATGCTGTTCGGGATGGGGTGGACGCTGGGCACGCACACCGGCCGATCGGGCTGGCGGGCCGGGCTGGTCATGGTCTGCCTCGGATTGGTACTCGTCGCCGATCACGATCGCGCTGGGCGGATGAGAGCGCTGATTTCCCTGATCTTCGTGACCGCGCTGACGCGTCCACCACGCTCTCGGCGGCCGGTGAGCACGGCCTCTCGCAGAGCGCCGTGGAGATCGCGCGCCCGTTCGGTTTCCCGGTGACCAACTCGATGGTCGTCACCTGGATCGTCACGATCGGGCTCATCATCTTCGCCCAGGTGGCGACGCGGCACATGAAAGAGGTGCCGGACGGCGCGCAGAACTTCCTCGAGTGGCTGGTCGAAAGCCTGTACGGATTCCTCGAAGGACTCCTCGGCTCGCACCTGGCGAAACGGACGTTCTGGTTCTTCGCCAGCGTGTTCATCTTCATCCTCGCCTCCAACTGGTTCGGGCTGATTCCCGGCGTCGGCTCGATGGGCTGGGGTCACTACACGGCTGAGGGATTTCAGCTCGAGGAACCCTTCTTCCGTGGCGCCAACGCGGACGTCAACCTGACGATGGCCATGGCGCTCACGTTCTTCGCCATGTGGATCGTCTGGGGCCTGCAGGCCCTTGGACCGCTCGGCTTCTTCAAGGAACTGTTCGCTCCCAAGGGCTCGACGACCGGCGTGCTGAAGCTCCTGATGTTCGTCGTGTTCTTTGCGGCAGGCCTGCTCGAGGTCGTCTCGATCCTCTTTCGACCTGTCTCGCTCAGCTTTCGACTCTACGGAAACGTCTTCGCCGGCGAAACGATGCTCGAAACGATGGCGCAGGTGCCATACATCGCCTGGCTCGTACAGATCCCCTTCTACTTTCTGGAATTGCTCGTCGGGTTGGTTCAGGCGTTGGTGTTCATGCTGCTGACGGCGGTATTCACGCTGCTGATTTGCCAGCATCACGAGGAAGGATCCGCCGCGCACGAGTGATGCACGAGGCTCGATTGCCTCGTACGCGCGGCGAACCATCGAGGAAGGAACAGAGAACATGTTGACCGGCAACTTTCACGTCGCTCTTGCGGTTCTGGGCGCCGCCCTGGCCGTTGGGCTCATCGGAATGAAAGCGTCGGAGGCGGTTGGGCGAAATCCCGGCGCGGCCACGCCGATCCTCGTTCAGTCGATTCTGGCCATCGCCTTCGCGGAAGCCATCGTGTTCTACGCCCTGTTCCTCGTGCAGTGAGGATGGCGATGGCCAAGGTCCCCAGTCTTCAGTCCCCAGTCTCCAGTCCTGGCAAACACATCGAATGGCTGCGGACGCGCGATGACTCAGGCCTGCGCCATCACGCATTCGACAGGACCGTGGACCGTAGACCGAAGACCGAAGACGGTGTCCACGAGCATTCGTCAACGAGGGTGCCACTATGAGCGTGCTTGCACTGATGCTGCAACAGGAGGCCGTTGGCGGGCCGGTCGAGAAGATCGCGCGAACCTTTGGCGTGGACTGGCCGCACCTGACGGCGCAACTCGTCAGCTTCGCGATCGTCTGCGCTGCGCTCTATTGGCTGGCCTACAAGCCGGTGCTGCGCATGCTGGAGGCACGACGCCAGCAGATCGCACTGGGCCTCGCCAACGCCGAGAAAATCAACGCCGCCCTCGCCAACATCGAGTCGCAGCGGCAGAGCGTGATGGCGGACGCACAAGCGCAGTCGACGCGACTGATCGCAGAAGCCCGCGATATCGCCAAGCGCCTCCAGGAACAGGAAGCCCAGCGATCGATCGTCACGGCCGAGCAGATCATGGCCAAGGCGCGCGACGCGGCCGAGCAGGAACACGCGCGCATGTTCGCCGAGTTGCGTCGCGAGGTCGGCCGTCTCGTCGTCCAGACCACAACGGCCGTCGTCGGCAAGGTTCTCACGCCGGATGATGAGCGGCGTCTGGCCGAGGAAACTGCCAGGCATCTGGCAGCCCACTAGGAAGAAGACGGCCAATGAAGACCAACAGACAGACACAGCGCGAGGCGAAGCAGCTTTTCGGGCTGTGCGTGGTCGGCGGCTCGCTCGATGACGCCCGCGTCCGTCAGGTCGTCGAGAAGGTCATCGCGGCCAGCAGACCGGGCGGTCTCAAGGTCCTCTCGCGATTCCAGCGTCTCGTGAGACTCAGGCGCGAGGCCCACAGCGCGAAGGTCGAGAGCCCAACCCCGCTGGCCGGCGAAGTACAGGCACAGATTGAATCGGAACTGGCGCGCATGTACGGCCGCGGCCTGCTGATGTCCTACGCGAGCGACCCGACGCTGCTCGGTGGCGTGCGCATCACGGTGGGCAGCGATGTCTATGACGGCAGTGTGAAAGGACGCCTCACGGCGCTCTCGGAGCGATTTTGAAGTCGTGAGTTATGAGTCGTGAGTTGTGAGCCCGGAGCCTGAAGCGGGACCGAGGACTGAAGACTGAGGACTGAGGACCGAGTTATGGCCAACCTGATACAGGACATCGAGGCACAGATCGCAGGCGCGAAAGCGACAGCGGTCAAGCAGAACATCGGTGTCATCCGTGAGATCGGCGACGGCGTCGCCAAGGTCGAAGGCCTCGGCGACGTGATGCTGAACGAGATGCTCGACTTCGGCAACGGCATCACCGGCCTGGCGCTCAGCCTCGAAGAGACCGAGGTCGGCGTCATCATCCTCGGCGAGTACACCAGCCTCGAAGAGGGTGACGAAGTCAGGGCGACGGGCAAGCTGCTGCAGGTGCCGGTCGGCAAAGGGTCTGCTCGGTCGCGTCGTCACCACACTCGGCGAACCCATCGACGGCAAGGGACCCATCGTCAGCGATGTGGCATACCCGTTGAGAAGATCGCGCCCGGCATCATGCGGCGCAAACCGGTCAGCCAGCCGGTGCAGACCGGCATCATGGCCATCGACGCGATGATCCCGATCGGCCGCGGTCAGCGCGAGCTCATCATCGGCGACCGCTCGACCGGCAAGACGACGATCTGCATCGACACGATCATCAGCCAGGCCAACTGAACAGGGATGCAGAGGCCAGAGGCGACAAGGACTACCGTCCGCTCTACTGCATCTACGTCGCGATCGGACAGAAGCAGTCAACGATCGCGCGCCTCATCGCCGTCCTCGAAGAAGCCGGCGCGATGCCGTACACCATCATCATCGCGTCGCCCGCGGCCGATTCGGCGACGAACCAGTACCTCGCGCCGTTCGCCGGCGCTGCCATGGGCGAATGGTTCATGGACAACGGCATGGACGCGCTCATCGTCTACGACGACCTGTCCAAGCACGCGGTCGCGTATCGCCAGGTGTCACTCGTGCTGAAGCGGCCGTCAGGGCGCGAGGCCTACCCCGGTGACGTGTTCTATCTGCACAGCCGCCTGCTCGAACGGGCCGCACGCGTCGAGCGAGCAGTTCGGCAACGGATCGCTGACGGCCCTGCCGATCATCGAGACGCAGGCGGGCGACGTCTCCGGCGTACATCCCGACCAACGTCATCTCGATTACCGACGGCCAGATCTATCCTGGAAACAGACCTGTTCTACCAGGGCATCCGGCCCGCCATCTCGGTTGGCATCTCGGTGTCGCGCGTCGGATCGGCTGCGCAGGTGAAAGCCGTGAAGCAGGTGGCCGGACGGCTCAAGGGCGATCTGGCGCAGTTCCGCGAGCTGGCGGCGTTCGCGCAATTTGGCTCGGACCTCGACGCCGCCACGCAGGGCAAGATCGACCGCGGCAAGCGCATCATCGAGCTCTTCAACCAGCCGCAATACAACCCGATCCCGGTCGAGACTCAGGTCGCCGTGCTCTGGATGGTGCAGAACGGCCACATGGACGAACGTGCCAGTGGAGCGCATCAAGGACTTTCAGAACCAGGCTAACCGAGTTCCTGACCACGTCCAAGGCCAGCCTGCTCGAGAAGATCGGCCGCGAGAAGGCGCTGAGCGACGAGCTCACGAACGCGCTGAAGGCGGCGGCCGCCGAATTCAAGCCGCTCTGGAGCTGACCCATGGCCAGCACACGCGAGATACGGCGGCGCATCAAGTCGATTCGAGCACGGCGCAGATCACCAAGGCCATGCAGATGGTCGCCGCGTCGAAGATGCGCAAGGCGCAGCAGGCCGCGATCGACGTGCGTCCGTTCATCCGGATGGTGTATCGCATTCAGCGCCGGGCCGTCACGCGCGTCGCCGACTTCACGCATCCGCTGCTCGACGTGCGCCCGTCAAGAAGCGCCTCGTCATCCTCGTGGCATCGGACAAGGGTCTGTGCGGCGCGCTCAACAGCAATCTGTTTCGACTGGTCGGCCGGTACGACCACCGCTCGACGGTCTTCATCACCGCCGGTCGCAAGGCCGCGCAGTTCGTCGCGCGCACGCGCCGCGCAGCTCGTCGCCGATTTTCCGTACGGCGACACGCCGCGATTCGCGGAGGCCCGGGCGATCGCGGCGATGGCGCGCGACCTGTTCGTCAAGGGCGAAGTGGACGAAGTCATCCTCGTCGCCACGAGATTCGTCAACACACTGACGCAACAGGCGATGGCGCTCGAGTATCTGCCGATCGGCGAAATCAAAGGCATCCGGATGCCCGGAGCGGACCCCGAGGACGAGCTCGCCGCCGACGCCACCGAGTTTCGCTTCGAACCCGAGCCCGGAGCACATCCTCAGCTACCTGCTCGGTCACTACCTGAACGTGCTGCTCTACACCGTGCTGCTCAACGCCAAGGCCAGCGAGCAGAGCGCGCGCATGGTGTCGATGAAGAGTGCGACCGACAACGCGAACACGATGATCAAAGACCTGACGCTGCACTACAACAAGCTGCGCCAGGGAGCCATCACGCAGGAGCTGCTGGAAATCGCCGGCGGCCAGGCGAACTACTCGGACTCGCTTGGAAGGTATCGGTATGAGCACAGGCACGATCGTGCAAGTCACTCGGCCCGAGCGTGGAGTATGGACATCGTGCAAGTCGTGCCCGTGGTGGACGTCGCGTTCCCGACTCGCTCCCCGCGATCACGAATGCCCTGACCGTCGAGTACACCGTCCTGGATCAGCCCGTGACGCTGACGCTCGAAGTGCAGCAGCACCTCGGCGACCGCTGGGTCCGCACCATCTCGATGTCGGCAACCGAAGGACTCAAGCGCGGCTTCGAGGTCAACGACAGCGGGTGGGCCCATCCACATGCCGGTCGGCCCGGGCGTCATGGGCCGTGTGCTCAACGTGACCGGCGCGCCCGGTCGACGAACGCGGACCCGTGGTCGGCGGAGAAGTACTACCCGATTCATCGCCCGGCGCCTCGCTCGTCGATCAATCCACGTCGCCCGACGTGCTCTCGACCGGCATCAAGGTCATCGATCTGATCTGCCCCTTCCTCAAGGGCGGCAAGATCGGCGCGTTCGGCGGTGCCGGCGTGGGCAAGACCGTCGTGATCATGGAGTTGATCAACAACATCGCCAAGCTGCACGGCGGCGTCTCGGTGTTTGCCGGCGTCGGCGAGCGCACGCGCGAAGGCAACGACCTCTATCACGAGATGGCGACGGCAGGTGTCATCAACGAGAAGGACCTGGCGCCTCGAAGATCGCGCTCGTCTACGGACAGATGAACGAGCCGCCCGGCGCGCGTCTTCGCGTCGCGCTCTCAGGCCTTGCCATCACCGAATACTTCCGCGACGAGAAGAATCAGGACGTGCTGCTCTTCATCGACAACATCTTCCGCTTCTCGCAAGCGGGCTCGGAGGTCTCGGCCCTGCTCGGTCGCACGGCGAGCGCCGTCGGCTATCAGCCGACGCTGGCCGCCGAGATGGGCGCGCTGCAGGAACGCATCACATCGACGAAGAAGGGCTCGATCACGTCGTTCCAGGCGGTCTACGTGCCCGGCAGACGATCTGACCGACCCGGCGCCGGCCACCACGTTCGCGCATCTCGACGCGACGATCGTGCTCGAGCGCTCGATCGCGGAGCTCGGGATCTATCCGGCCGTCGATCCGCTCGCGTCCACCTCACGTGCGCTGGCGCCCGAGATCGTCGGCCAGGAACACTACGACGTCGCGCGCGGCGTGCAGAAGGTCCTGCAGCGATTCAAGGACCTCCAGGACATCATCGCGATTCTCGGCATGGACGAACTGTCGCCGGAAGACAAGCAGACGGTGTATCCGCGCCCGCAAGATTCAACGCTTCCTCAGCCAGCCGTTCAGCTCGGCGCAGGTGTTCACGGGACGCGAAGGCCGGCAGGTGCCGGTGGGCGACACCGTGCGCGGCTTCAAGGAGATCCTCGACGGCAAACACGATGACGTCGCGGAGGACAACTTCTACATGAAGGGCGGCATCGAGGAAGTCAGGCAGAGCTGAACGCATGGCCGGCAACGCTGAAACTCGAAATCGTCACGCCGGACGCGGTCGTCTACTCCGAGGACGTCCACATGGTCACGCTGCCGGCGATCGAAGGGCAGATCGGCGTCTACCCGCTGCACGTCCCCCTCCTGACGCAGATCGTCCCGGGCGAGATCATCGTGAAGAAAGAGGGCCGCGAGTCCTACCTCGCCGTCGGCGAAGGCGTCGTCGAGATCACGGCCAATCGCGTCGCGATCGTCACCGACATGGCCATCCCGGCCGATCACATCGACGAAGCCAAGGTCGAAGAAGCGCGTCAGCGTGCAGCCGCGCGCCTGCAAGACAAGATCTCCGACGAAGAAGTGGCGACGATCAATGCGTCGCTGGCTCGCTCGCTTGCGCAGTTGAAGGTCAAGCGCCGTCGACACGGGTGAGACCGATGACTATTCCAGCGCGCAGC